>NZ_CP170445.1:2404244-3005305 GCF_042473625.1 Kineococcus sp. DHX-1
CTCGAACGCCTCCTCGACGCCCTCGGCGACGACTGAGCCACCCCCGCCCGTGCCCGAGAATGGGGCGGTGAGCGCCTCCCCCGTCCCCGCCGGCACGGCCCTGCAGTCCTACAAGCTGCGCCGGGGGCGGATGGGGGTCGAGCGCACGGAGGCGCTCGCCACGCACCTGCCGCGCTACGCGGTCCCGGCGGGTCCGGGGCGGCTGGACCTGCACCACCTGTTCGGAGACGACCACCCGGTCGTGCTCGAGATCGGGTCCGGGATGGGCGACGCGACGCTCGCGATGGCCCAGGCCGATCCGGGCACGAACGTCGTCGCGGCCGAGGTCCACACCCCGGGCGTCGGCGCGCTGCTGCAGGGTCTCGTCGAGCACGGCGTGGAGAACGTCCGGCTCCTCGAGGGCGACGGGCGCGAACTGCTCGACGCGCGCATCGCCGCCGGGGCGCTGGCCGGGGTGCGCGTGTACTTCCCCGACCCGTGGCCCAAGGCGCGCCACCACAAGCGCCGGCTCGTGCAGCCGGACTTCGTCGCGCTCGTGGCCGACCGGCTCGCCCCGGGCGGCACGCTGCACTGCGCCACCGACTGGGAGCCCTACGCCGAGCAGATGGTCGAGGTCATCGGAGCCGACCCGCGGTTCGAGGTCTCGGCCGACCGGTCGCGGCCCGCGTGGCGCCCGCAGACGCGCTTCGAGCGGCGCGGCCTCGCGCTGGGGCACGTCGTCACCGACGTCCTCGCCACCCGCACGGCCGGGTGAGCGGCGTCAGTCGACCTTGACCAGTCGGCGGCGCTTCACGGTCCACCCCTCGGGCATGGTGCCCTCCTTGAGCATCCGCAACGGGCACCGCCGGCACTTGTCCTTGGACTCGCAGCACTTGGACTTCGGCCAGAGGTCCTTCTTCTTCTTCCCCACGCGCAGAAGGTAACAGGCCCAGGTAGGTGAGCCTCACCGCACCTGGAGCGGCGTGCGTCCCTTCAGGAGCATCGCGCCGGCGATCGCCAGGCCGAGCAGCAGCAAGGGCCAGCCGAGGGCGAGCTTGGCGACGGCCAGCCCGGTCGTGTTGTCGCTCAGGTAGAGCGGCAGCTGCACCGCCACGCGCAGGACGTACCCCGCCAGCAGGAGGGCCGTCAGCTTCTGGCACAGGGCGACGATCCCGCGGTCGCGACGCCACGCGGTCGGCTCCTCGGTGACGGCCCCGACGAGGAACCCCACGACGGGCCAGCGCGTGAGCATCGACACGGCGAAGGCCACGGCCAGGGCGAGGTTGAGCAGGATGCCGGGAAGGAAGACGTCCTGCGCGCGGCCGGTGCGGGATGCCACGAACGCGGCGACCGCCGTCACGAGGATGCTGCCGAGCGCGAACTGGACCGTCTCGCGGCGGGCGATGCGCACGACGAGCGCGACGAGCATGACCGCCAGCGAGGCGCCCACCGAGACCCACAGGTCGCTCGTGGCGAGCCAGGCGATGAGGAACGCGAGCGGGGCGACGGCGGAGTCCAAGAGCCCGCGCCACCCCCCCAGCGCCGTCGACAGGCGCAGGCGCACGAGCTCCTCGACCGTCTGCGGCCCCCCGGGCGCGGTGGACGGCGTGGACCCGGCGGCGTCCGCCACTACGCCTCTGCCTTCTCGGCGCACACGAGCTCGTAGACCGGGTTGAAGATCACCCGCTGGCCGTCGTCGCAGGCGACGAGCCCCTTGGCCTTGACCCGGCGCCCGGGCTCGACCCCGGCGATGCGCCGGCGCCCCAGCCAGACGAGCTGGATGGAGCCGGACCCGTCGAACAGCTCGGCCTCGAGGGCGGGGACGCCCCCACGGGGGCGCAGGGTCACCGAGCGCAGCGTCCCGCAGACGCACGCACGGGTGCGGTCGGGCACCTGGCCGCACGGGGTCCCACCGTTGCGGACCGCGTCCTCCTGGGCCTCCTCGGCGGCGAGGTCGGAGTTCGACGCGGTGAACCGCGCCAGAGCACGGCGCCACAGGGGCGCGCCCAGCACTGAGGACTTCGACACGGCACTCACAGTAGGCCCTCCCGGTCGCCTGCAGGGTCCAACGTCACTCCCCGGGGCGGTGTTCCGAGAGGTCCCTGGAGGTTCCGCGGAGTGACGAGGCGCCGCTGCGGTCAGCGGACCTCGGTGATCTCGGGACCGCGCTCGAACGGGTTGAGGTCGTCGCGGGCCGGGCCCTCCTCCGCCGGGTCCTCGGCGGGGGCGGGCTGCTCCGGCAGCGCCAGCGCGATGAGCTCACGGGGCGCCATGGCCTCCTCGCCGCGGACGACGACGGTCTCGCGCACGACCCCCTCCAGCTCCGCGGCCGCGGCCGCGTCGTGCGCAGCGGGCCCGCTGAACACGGCGCGCAGGAACCAGCGCGGACCGTCGACGCCGGCGAACCGCGCCGGCTGGTGCGCCGTGCGGCCGTCCTCGGTGCGCACCGGCAGGCGGCACAGCAGCTCCCGGCCGAGCGGGCCGTCCTGCTCGTCGGCCGCCCCGCCCTGCTGCACGACCGCCTCGGCGATCTCGGCGCGGATCTCGTCCCAGACCCCGCTCGAGCGCGGCGCGGCGAACGCCTGCAGCTGCACGGTGGACCCGTTCAGCCCGACGGTCACCGCGATGACGCGGCCGGAGCCCTCCTCGACCTCGAAGCGCAGCTCCATGCCCTCGCGGCCGACCAGACGCAGACCGCCGAGGGCCAGCCGCTCGTCCGCCTCGTCGACCTCGGAGACGTCGAACGGGCCCGCGGAACGGTCGAAGGCCTCCGGGGCGGGCCGCGTCGTCGGCGGCGCGTCCGCCTCGGCGGCCGCACGGGCCTCCGGGTCGTCGACGACCCCCGACGACGCCGTGGCGGGTTCGGCACCCGACTCGGCGGTGGTCACCGACGCCGTGTCGTCCGCGACGGTCGACGCGTCGGCCGCGGGGTCGCTCGGGGTGGTCTCGGCGACCTTGCGGCGGCGGAACAGGCTCACGGTCGCTCCTCGGGAGTGGTGGTGGTGGGGAAGGGGACGGCGTTCACCAGGGCCTCGCTCACCAGGGCGTCGCTGCCGCCCGTCGAGCCGTGGCCGCCCTCGCCGCGGGCGGAGACCGGCAGCGCCCGGACGGGCAGGAACTGCACACGCTCGACGCGCTGGACGACCACCTGCGCCACGCGGTCACCCGCCCGCAGCTCGACGGCGTCGCGCAGGTCGGTGTTGAGCAGGGTGACGCGCACCTCACCCCGGTACCCGGCGTCGACCGTGCCCGGGGAGTTCAGGACGGTCAGCCCGCGCTTGGCGGCCAGGCCCGAGCGCGGGACGACGAAGGCGACGTGCCCGTCGGGCAGCGCGAGCGAGACCCCGGTCGGCACCGTCACGCGCTCCCCCGGCCCGACGACGACGTCGACGCGCGTCGTGAGGTCGGCGCCGGCGTCGCCGGGGTGGGCGTACGTCGGCAGGGCCTCGGGGGCGGCCAGGAGGACGGGCACCGGCAGGGGTGCCGGAACCGCCTCGGCCTGCGGGAACGCGTCGGTCACGGGGCTCGACCCTACCCGTCACGGGCCGTGCGGTCCCGCCCCGGTCCACGTCCCGGTCCACGTCCCGGTCAACGTCCCGGTCAACCGAGCCGCACCCGCGTGCGACCCTGGGCTCGTGTCGAGCGCGACCAGCCCCTCCCCGTCCCCGCAGCCGTCCGAGCGACCCGCGAGCGGCGACACGGCCTGGGACGGCCGCGAGACGTGGTGGCCGGCGGTCACGTCGTGGTTGTCCTGGCTGCCCGCCGTCGTCGGCGGAGCGCTCGTCGCGCTGCCGATCTGGGGGACGCAGGGCGCCATCGTGGGCGCGGTCGTGGGGGCCGTGCTGGCCGTCGGGGTGCTGCTGAGCCTGTCGTGGACCACGCGGCTCACCGAGACGGAGTTCCGGGTCGGACGGGCGACGTTGCCGTTGTCCGTGGTCTCCGGGGTGGACGTCATCGCCCGCGGGGAGCGCCGGGCCGCGCTGGGGCCCGGGCTCGACGCCCGGGCCCACCTCGCGATCCGGTCCTGGATCGGACCCGCCGTGCGGATCCACCTGGACGACCCGGCCGACCCCACCCCCTACTGGGTGGTGTCGACCCGGCGCCCGCAGCGCCTGGCCGCCGGGATCAGGCGGCGCAGTCGTTGCAGATGATCCGGCCGTCGCCGGAGTCGTGCAGCTGGCTGCGGTGCACCACGAGGAAGCAGCTCGTGCACGTGAACTCGTCCTGCTGGCGCGGGAGGACCCGCACCGACAGCTCCTCGTTGGACAGGTCGGCCCCGGGCAGCTCGAAGCCCTCGGCCGCCTCCGTCTCGTCCTCGTCGACGGCGCCCGAGCTCTTGTCGGTGCGACGCGCCTTGAGCTCCTCGATGGAGTCCTCGTTCAGCTCGTCGTCGTTCTTGCGCGGTGCGTCGTAGTCGGTCGCCATGACCTCGCCTCACACTCCATGCCTTCTCGGCGTCCGTCGTCCTCGTCGTGCAGGACGTGCTGGTCTTCCTGCTTCTTCCGCCGGTTCCCGCGCGTCGTGCCGGCACCGGGTCCCCGGTGCGGCGGGGACAACGCCCCGACCGCCCGATCCATGCCCGGGACCAGTCCCTCCCCGCCCCCTGCGTCCCCCCGCGCTGAGCGCGAGCGAGCACGCATCATGACCTACCCGCGGCCCGGACTCGAACGGGGGCGGGTCGCGTGTCGCGCCGCAAGCCCTCAAGGCCGGGACCACCCGAACGGGTCAACGTCCGGAAACCAGGTGTCACGTGCGTCACTTCCGCGCTCCGGCAACGGCTTTGGGAGCACCGATCGCCGGTACCGCCGTTCGGGGGGCTGTCCACAGCCGGGACACCCTGGGAGTTGGACGTGCGGCCCCCGAGCCGTACTGTGCTCACGTCCCCGCCGATCCGGTCGTCCGTCCCGCGCCCCGCGCCCGGGGCGGAGTGCACGGCCGAGAGGAGCTCCCGACGCCCCGCAGGGAGGTGCCGTGCCCGTGCACGAACCCAGCACGTCCGTAGAGACCTCGCCCACCTTCGTGGCCGAGCTGTCCGACCGCGTCCAGCGCACCCGCGCGACCATCGACTCCGCCGCCGCCTCCGGTGACGACGACCTCGCCCAGGCTCTGCTGGACGACCTCGAGGCCCTGGTGGACCTCGCCGCCGCGCACGACGTGGCGCTGCCCGACACCGTCGCCTACCTGGCCAGCCAGCCCGGCCGCACCGTCGTCGACGTCCGCAGCGACGTCCGCGCCGGCGCGGAGTGCGCGCCCGCCTGATCCTTCCCGGTCCCCCGGACCGACCCGAAGAGCCCGACCCCCCGTGGGGAGTCGGGCTCTTCCGCGTCGTGGTCCCCGGGGCTCAGCCCAGACCGAGGGTCTCGCGCAGGACGGGGTGCAGGCCCGGGCCCGCCGCGACGAGGCCGTGCGAACCGGCCGGACCGCCGGCGAAGTCCGTGACGAGCGCCCCGGCCTCCCGGGCGACGAGCCAGCCGCCCGCGAAGTCCCAGGCGTTGAGGCCGAGCTCGTAGTAGGCGTCGACACGGCCCGCGGCCACGGCGCACAGGTCCAGGGACGCCGTCCCGATGCGGCGCAGGTCACGCACCTGCGGCAGCAGCCGCGCCACGACGGCGGCCTGCTCGGCTCGGCGGGCGGCGTCGTAGCCGAAGCCCGTGGCGACCAGCGCCTGCCCCAGGGCCGGGCCGTCACCGGCGTGCAGCGGGTGCACCCCGCGCGCGTCGGTCAGCGTCGCGCCCCCGCCGGCCGCCGCCGACCACGTCTCCCCCGCCGAGGGGTCGACGACCGCCGCGGCGAGCACGGTCCACGTCCGCGGGTCCGGCGGGCCGGCCGGGTCGTGGGAGACCACGGCGACGCTCACGGCGTAGGACCGCAGCCCGTACAGGTAGTTGACCGTCCCGTCGATGGGGTCGACCACCCAGGTGGTCCCGCTGCTGCCCGCCTCGTAGCCCTCCTCCTCGCCCAGCAGCCCGTCCTGCGGTCGGGCGGCCCGCAGCCGCTGGCGCAGCAACTGCTCGGAGGCGGTGTCCATGGCGGTGACGACGTCGGTCGGGCTCGACTTCGTCGCGGCCACCTCGACGCGGTCGGGACGACCGGCCGAGATCAGCTCACCGGCCGCGGTGGCGACCTCGACGGCCAGCCGCCGCAGCTCGGCGGTCGCGGGCTGGTCCACGGCTCAGGACCCGGCCGGGACGGGCGCGCGCCAGTCCTCACCCGTCGCGGCCGGCACGGCCGCGCGCAGGTTCCGGCAGCAGTCCACGGGGCACACCGTGTGCGACGGCGGCAGCCCACCGGCCACCGGGCGCTCCGGCTCCTCACCGCGGGCCTGGGCGGCCCGTTCCTCGACGAGGTCGACGAGCCCGGCGACGAACTGCGACGTGGCACCGACGGTCGCGGCCCGGGCGAACGGCAACCCGATCTCCTCGGCCGTCTCTGCGGCCTCGGTGTCGAGGTCGAACTTGACCTCCATGTGGTCGCTCACGAAGCCGATGGGCGCCACCACTACGCCGGGGACACCGCCCGCGTGCAGGGCGCGCAGGTGGTCGTTGACGTCCGGCTCGAGCCAGGGCTGGCTGGGCGGGCCGCTGCGCGAGCAGTAGGCGAGGTCCCAGGCCAGCTCGCGACCGAGGCGCTCGGAGGCGCGGCGGGCGACCTCGCCGGCCACGTCGAGGTGCTGGCGGACGTAGGCGCCACCCCCGGCGGCGGGCGGGCCCGAGACGTCGTTCATGGCGTCGGGGATGCTGTGGGTGACGAAGACCACACGGGCACCGGCGCGGGCGTCCTCGGGCAGCCGCCCCACCGCGTCGGCGACGGCCGCGGCGTTGACGTCGACGAAGGCCGGGTGGTTGAAGTAGTGCCGGATCTTGTCGACCTCGAGGCTGCGACCCTCCTCGGCGAGGGCCCCGAGGGCCTTGCCGAGGTCCTCGCGGTACTGCCGGCAGCTGGAGTACGAGGAGTAGGCGCTGGTGAAGACCGTCAGCACCTTGCGGGCGCCGTCCTCGTGCGCCGCGCGCAGCACGTCGGTGACGTACGGCTCCCAGTTCCGGTTGCCCCACAGCAGGGGAAGGTCGCCCAGACCGCGGGCGTCGAACTCCGCCCGCAGCGCCGCCAGCAGCTCCTTGTTCTGGTCGTTGATGGGGCTCCTGCCGCCGAAGTGCAGGTAGTGCTGGGCCACGTCCTCGAGGCGCTCGCGGGGGATGCCCCGACCGCGGGTGACGTTCTCGAGGAACGGCATCACGTCGTCGGGACCCTCCGGCCCGCCGAAGGACTGCAGCAGGACGGCGTCGTACGGCTTCACGTCGCTCACCGCGCCATCATCCACTCCCGCAGCCCTCCTCCGCCCCCGGGGCCACCCTCCGCGGCTCGTCCTCTCCCGCCGTCCGCACGGGGCGGCGCCGGAGGTGGCAGAGTGCATCCGCGATGATGGCCCGCACCACGCTTCCTGGAGGGCGCCCCACATGCAGGACCTGAGGCTCGTCGGGGTCCACGACGACGGAGAGCACGTCGTGCTCGTCGGCACCGACGGCAGCCGTTTCCGGCTGCGGGTGGACGAGGCGCTGCGCGCCGCCGTGCGCCGCGACCGGGCCCGGCTGGGCCAGCTGCAGATCCAGATGGAGGCGCAACTGCGCCCCCGTGACATCCAGGCGCGCATCCGCGCGGGTGAGACGGCCGAGGAGGTCGCCGCCGCCGGCGGGCTCAGCGTCGAGCACGTCCGCCGGTACGAGGGCCCCGTCCTCGCCGAGCGCGCCCACGTGACCGGGCTGGCCCGGCGCACGCCGTACGGCCGGTCCGGTGTCGCCGGGACGCTCGACGACGTCGTGGTCGCCCGGCTCTCCGCCCGGGCCGTCGACCCCGAGGGCGCCCGCTGGGACGCCTGGCGCACCGAGGACGGCGGCTGGGTCGTCCAGTGCGAGTTCGTCGCCGGTGGACGCGGACGCGTCGCCCGCTGGGGCTTCGACCCGGTGGCGCGCGTGCTGTGCGCCCACGACGACGAGGCGCGCTGGCTCTCGGAGGAGGAACCGGCCGAACCCGGTCCGCTGCCGGCCCGGCGCCTGGTGTCGGTGGCCGGTGACGGTCCGCGGTCGGGGTCGGGGACCGGCTCCGAACGCGTCTACGACGTCGAGGCCGACGGCGGCGTGCGCGCGAACCTGGCCGGTCAGGACACGACGGACGACCTCCTCGAGGCGCTCGACTCCGCCCGCGGGGTCCGACCCGAGCAGGGCCCGGCCACGCCGTCGCGCGACCAGCCGCCCCCCTCGTCCTCGTCCTCGTCGTCGCCCTCGTCGGCGGCGCCGCGGGTGGACGCGCTGGTGAACGACCCGCCCCCCGCGCACCCGGCCGACTCCTCCCCTGAGGACGTCGTCGACCGGACGGTGCTGCCGGCACCGGAACCCTCGGAGGAGGACGGGCAGGAGGCCGCGCAGCAGGCCGAGGCGGACGTTCCCGCCGCCGAGCCGGCCGTGGAGCCCGTCGCCCAGCCCGCCGAGGAACCTGCGGTCGAGCCGGATCCCGCAGCCGCCGCCGACGGACCGGCACCGGCCCCTCGGGAGACCCCGGCGGAACCGCGCCGCCGCAACCGGTCCGCACGCCGCGGATCGGCCGCGGCCAAGCGCCCCAGCGTCCCGAGCTGGGACGACATCATGTTCGGGACGAAGAAGGACTGACGGGCGCCGGGTCGTCCACCGCGGGCACGCGGATCCAGCGCGCCAGCACCGCGACGACCAGCGACGTCGCGACGAGCAGACCGAGCGCCGCGCGCAGCGAGGTGACCTCGGCCAGCGCGCCGACGAGGGGTGGCCCGACGAAGAACGCGGGCCACTCCCCGAGGTTCACGAACGTCACCGCGCGGCCCGCGGAGACGTCGGGCTGGTTGCCCGCCAGCCCCATGACGGTGGGGAACACGCACGCGCAGCCGACCCCGACGAGGGCGAAGCCGACGAGCGCGGCGGGCACGGTGCCGGACAGGACCGCCAGCAGGACGCCCGCGGCCGTCGTCGCCCCGGACACCTGCACGAAGCGGACGCGGCCGAGCCGGTCGACGACCCGGTCCCCGACCGTGCGCATGGCGGCGATGGCCAGGGAGTAGCAGACCAGGGTCAGCGACCCGACCGCGACGCTCGCCCCGAGCGAGACGGAGAACTGCGCGCTCCACTGCACGGCCGAACCCTCGGTGATGGCGCCCAGCAGGGCGAGGACCGCCAGGAGGACGACCTGGCGCGTCGGCCGCTCGCGCCGCCCTGCCCGGTCCCGCGCGGGACGCACGGGGTCGGTGTCCCCGCGCGGGACGGCGCGCCGGGTGGCCAGCAGCGCGACGGCGAGGACGACGTTGCACGCCAGCACCTGCGCCCACGGGTCGACGCCCCAGGCGCCGGCCGCGACGCCGGCGAGCCCGCCGCCGAGCTGCCCGGCGCTGAACCCGGCGTGGAAGGAGGACATCGTGCTGCGCCCGTAGCGCCGCTCGACGACGACGGCGAGGGCGTTCATCGGCCCGAAGAGCAGCCCGACGGCGGCCCCCTGCAGCGCCAGGGTGACGACGAGGACGGCCGGGGTGGGCGAAGCCGCCGCGCACGGCGCCACGACGAGCAGCAGGACCGCGCCGGCCAGGGCCAGGACGCGCGGACCCGTGCGGCCGATGACCCGGGTCAGCACGAGCAGCGCCAGCAGCGTGCCCACCGGCTGCGCGAGGACGACGAGGCCCCACTGCGCGTCCCCGAGCCCCAGGTCGGCCTTGACCGTCGGGATGCGCCCCGCCCAACCGCCCGTGACGGCCCCCGCCACGACGAACAGGACGAGGACGGCGACGCGGGCCTGCCGGCGGGTCGCGCTCACGCCAGGTGCTCGCGCAGGAAGCCGTCGACGAGGTCGAGGACGGCCGGGGACCAGAACGGCGGCCCGCCGTGGTCGGCGCCGTCGAGGCGCACGAGGTCGACGCGCTGCCCCGCCGCCTGCAACGCCTCGGTGAGCAGGACGCTCTGGCCGAACGGCACGAGCCGGTCCCGGCTGCCGTGGACGACGAGGAACGGCGGCACGTCCCGCCCGGGTCGCACGTGCGACGCGGCGACGGTCGGCGCCACGAGGTCGGGGCGCTCGCTGACCCGGTGCCCCCCGATGAGCAGGCCCTCCGGGGAGTCGGGCGCGTCGTGGTCCATCGCCGACGGCTCGGCGCTCATGGCGGCGATGTCGGTCGGGCCGTAGAAGTCCACGACGGCCCGCACGCCGAGGGTGCCCTCGTCCTCGTCGGGGTGGGCGAACACGGGGTCGCCGTCGGTGAGGGCCGCGAGCACGACCGTGTGACCGCCGGAGGAGTCGCCCCACAGGGCCGTCCGCGCGGGGTCGACCCCGAACTCCTCGGCGTGCCGGTGCAGGAAGCGGACCGCGGCGCGCACGTCGAGCACCTGGGCCGGGAACGGAGCGAGCGTCGACGGGCGGTACGCGACGGTCGCGACGGCGTACCCGCGGGCGGCGAAGCCCGCGAGCGCCGGCAGGTTCAGGCCGAGCTCCTGCTCGAACCACGCCGACCCCTGGACGTGCACGACGAGCGGCAGCGACGTGCGCTCCCCCGGTGGGACGAGCAGGTGCAGGAGGAGGGAGCGGCCGTCGCGGCGGGCGTACTCGACGCCGAGGCGGGCGGTGCCGTGGACGGGGTCGTGGTCGGCGGGCAACGTCCGCATCCCCGGGGCGCTGCGTGCGGAGTCCGGGAACGGGGGGAGGGGCGGCTGGTGGAGCGGGGTGCGCACGGGAACCTCAGCAGGGGACGGTGAAGAGCGGGACGAGGCGTTCGGCGTCCGAGAGCGCCCCGTGCTGCCCGACGAGGCGCAGCGTCTCGGGGCGCATCGTCCGCGAGTTCACGACGGCGAGGTCGTCGCGCATGACGGCGAGGACGTCGCCGATGCGGCCGGAGACGCGGTCCTCGACCGGGCCGAACCAGCCGGCGGCGACGGCCTCGGACCTCAGCAGGACCTCCGCGCTCGCACCGAAGCGCTGCCGCCAGGTCCGAGCGACCTCCTGCGCCGCACCGGGTCCGGTGTAGAGCTGGACGGTGCGGGGTTCGCCCCCGAGGTGCCGGACCCCGGCGAGCAGGTCGGGTTCTCGCGCGACGTCGACGCGCTGCGCGGCGGGCACGTCGACCATCCCGTGGTCGGCGGTGACGACGAGGAGGGTGCCGCGCGGGAGGCGGCGGGCGAGGGTGCCGAGGGCCTCGTCGACGCGTTCGAGCTCGGCGGTCCACTCCCCGGAGTCGACGCCGGCGCCGTGGCCGGTGTGGTCCAGGCGGCCCCAGTAGAGGTAGGTGAGCTGGTGCGGGGCCGAGCGGACGGCCGTGACGGCGGCGTCCACCCGCGCCTCGAGCCGTTCGGGCGTCCCCACGAACCGGCCGCCGCGCAGGGCCGCCTCGGTCAGCCCGGACCCGTCGAAGTGCGGCGGGGCGACGCGCACGACGTCCACGCCCGCAGCGGCGACGCGCTGGAACAGCGTCGTGTGCGGCTGCCAGCGCCGGGGGTCGACGGCGGTGTCCCACTGCAGCTCGTTGAGCAGGCGGTCGCGGTCGGGGTCGAGCACCTCGTACCCGACGAGGCCGTGGCCGCCGGGCGGAAGCCCGGTGCCGAGCAGGCCCATGCTCGTCGCCGTCGTCGTGGGGAACCCCGCGGTCAGGACGCGGTGGAGCCCGTCGGAGCGCCAGCGCCGCATCGTGCCGGTGTGACCGGACCGCGCCGCCAGGAGCAGCTCCCCCATCCCGTCGACGAGGACGAAGCACACCCGTTGCGCCGCAGGCAGGACGACGTGCGGCGAAGCGTCGGCGAAGTCGGCGACGCCGAGCGCGCGCCCGACGGCGGGCAGCAGGTCGGCGAGGGTGTCGCGGCCGTAGGCGGGAACGGGGAGGGGCGCGGGGACCACGGGGAGGTCAGCGACCGGCCACGGCGGACAGGGCCCGGGCGAAGTCGAGGGCCGCGGTGACCGCGTCGGCCCCCTCGGCGGCGCTGGCGATGCGGACGGTGAGGTCGTCACCGGTCACCGACCCGGTGTAGCCGTGGTCGGCCTCGCAGCCGGGGTCGGGGCAGGACGCCGGTTCGAGGTCGACGCGGTGCAGCGCACCCCACCCGAGGGTCAGGCTCACCTCGGCGGGTGTGGAGCCCGGCCGGTGGTCAGCGGGCCGGGAGACCACCTGGGAGACGACGACGGAGTGAACGCGGGAGAGGGCGACCGACTCCGTCGAACAGACGGCGTACGGCTCACCGGAGGTGTCGTCCGGGCCGTGGTCGTCGGCGTGGGCCACGACGAGGCGGCCGGGGGTGGTGACGAGCACGGTGACGTGCCGGCGGACCTCGTTGGCGTCGAAGGTGGTCTCGGGGTGCACCAGGTGCGCGTGGACGGGCTCGCCGGCCACGGCCGTGCGCAGGCAGTCGGCCACGAGCTCGGGGTAGTACCCGGCGCGGGCGAGGTCCTGGAGCAGGGCGACCGGGAGGTCGGAGCCGGCACGGGTGTCGGTGCGGTCGCGCATCCGGCCATCATCCCGCACCTGCTGCACCCCCCGTGCTCAGGTGGGCTCAGGTCGGCAGCGTCCGGCGGTCGGGGTCGGCGCGGCCCTGCGGGGGCGCGACGCGGACGACGGCGTCCAGGCACGTCAGGCCCTGCTCGGCGACGAGGACGGGGCTCAACCGCAGCTCGGCGAGCTCGGGCAGCGCGTCGGCGAGCACGGCCACGCGGGCGACGACGTCCTCGAGGGCCGGCACGTCCAGGCGCGGGGACCCACGGTGCCCGAACAGCTTCGGGGCGGCCTTGACGGAGCGGACCAGGTCGGCGACGTCGACGTCGGTCAGCGGCGGGATGCGGTAGGCGACGTCGCCCATGAGGTCGAGGGGGTCACCCTCGACACCGAAGGCGAGCACGGGCCCGAACAGGGGGTCCTCGGTGCTGCGGACGAGGCAGGGGACGCCGAGCGGGGCCATGGGCTGCACGGCCAGGGCCTTCACCTCCGAGCCGAAGACGGCCCGCATCTCCCCCACCGCGGCGCGCAGCGCGTCGGCGCTGGACAGTCCGAGGCGGACACCCCGCAGGTCCTGCCGGCCCGCCAGGGCCTCCCCCACGGTCTTGAGCGCGACGGGCCAGCCGAAGCGCTCCGCGGCGCGCACGGCCTCCTCCGCGGCGTCCTCCCCGGCCGCGACCTCGGCGCGCGGCAGCAGGGGGACGCCGACGGCGGTGAGCAGCTCGGTCCGGGCGTCGCGGTCCAGCAGCGCTCCGTCGGGGTGGGCGGCCAGGACCCGGGCGACCACGGCGCGCGCCCGCGGCAGGTCGACGCCCTCGGGCGCGACGGGATGGCCGCGCTCCTTGCGCCGCCACTGCGCGTACCGGACCACGGAGGCCAGGGCGCGGACCGCGTCCTCCGGGGTCGGGAAGCTCGGGACCGAGGGGCAGTCGTCGCCCGGGTCCCCCGAACCCACGCGGGCCGCGGACACCGAACGGGTCCCGAGGAAGCACGTCACGCACGTCTTGCCGCCCTCGGCCGCCGTGCGGGCGACCGCCGTGGCCACCGCGGCGTCCACCGTCGCGGTGGGCGGCACCCAGCTCGCCACGACGGCGTCGACCTCGGGGTCGGCGAACGCGTCGCGCAGGGCGGCGGTGAACTCCTCGACGGGGGCCTCGGGGTGCACCGAGGACGGCCCGTGGACGACCTGCAGGCCCCAGCTGACGCAGGCGTCGGCGGCGAGGGTCCCCAGGGCGTCGGAGTTACCGACGATGGCGATGCGGGCGCCCTCGGGCAGCGGCTGCTCGACGGTCACCTGGGCCACGTCGAAGAGCTGGTGGACGTTCTCGACGCGGATGACGCCGGCCTGACGCAGCATGCTGTCGACGACCTCGAACGGCACCTGCGAGCGCCGGACGGTGTGCCCGGGCGGGACGCCGAAACCGGAGGCGCCGGACTTGACGACGATGACGGGTTTGCGCCGGGCCAGGCGGCGGGCGACGCGGCTGAACTTGCGGGGGTTCCCGACGCTCTCGAGGTAGAGGCCGACGGCGGCGGTGGCCTCGTCGTCGTGCCAGAACTGCATGAGGTCGTTGCCCGAGACGTCCGCGCGGTTGCCGGCCGAGACGAAGGTGGAGATCCCCAGCCCGCGGCGGTGGGCCGAGCTCAGGACGGTGACGGCCAGGGCCCCGGACTGACTGAACAACCCGAACCGCCCCGGCGGGGGCACCTCCTGGGCGAGCGAGGCGTTCAGGCGGACGTCGGCGGCGGTGTTCACGACGCCGAAGGAGTTCGGGCCGATGACGCGCATGCCGTTGGCGCGGGCGATGCGGACGAGTTCGCGCTGCAGCTCCGCACCCTCGGGGCCGGTCTCGGCGAAACCGCTGGAGACGACCACGAGACCCCGCACACCGGCTGCGGCGCAGTCGGTCACGGCTTCCAGGACGGTCGCGGGGGCGACGGCGACCACGGCGAGGTCGACGGGTTCGCCGATGTCGGCGACGGTGGCGTGCAGGCGGACCCCGAGGAGTTCCTCTCCTGCGCCGGCGGCGTTCACGGCGTGGACGGTGCCGGCGAAGTCCCCCGCCAGCAGGTCGGCGAGCAACCGGTGCCCGACGGTGCCGACGGTGCGCCGGGCGCCCACGACGACGACCGACCGCGGGGTCAGCAGGGCCGTCAGGCTGCGGGCCTCGGCACGCTGCTCGCGGGCCTGCATGACGTCGACGGAGCGTTCGGTCGGGTCGATGTCGAAGGAGACGTCGAGGACCCCGTCGGAGAACCCCTGGCGGACCTCGAAACCGGCCTCGCGGAAGACGCCGATCATCTTGGCGTTCGTCGGCAGGACGTCGGCGGTGAAGCGGCGGATGCCGCGTTCGCGGGCGGCGGCGGCGAGGTGCTCGAGCAGCACGGACCCCAGCCCGCGGCCCTGGTGGGCGTCGGAGATGTTGAAGGCGACCTCGGCCGAGCGGGGCCGGCCGGGGCGCACGGGCGCGGCGTCGAAGCGCGCGATGCCGACGATGTCCTCCCCCACGGTCGCCACGAGCGCGACGCGGTCGACGTGGTCGACCTGGGTGAAGCGGGCCAGGTCGCGCCGCGAGAGCCGGGGCATGGGGGCGAAGAAGCGGAAGTAGCGCGACTCGTCGGACTGCCGGTCGTGGAAGGCCGCGACCGCGTCGGCGTCATCGGGCCGGATGGGCCGCACGTGCGCCGTCCCCCCGTCGCGCAGGGCGACGTCGGCCTCCCACCGGGTCGGGTAGCCCACGGGCGGCAGCGGCATGGTCCCGATCCTACGAGGATGGGCCCGTGGAGTACTCCGAGGTCCTGCGGGCGCGGCGCATGGTCCGCCGCTACGACGGGCGGCCCGTGGCCGACGACGTCCTCGGCCGGGTCGTGGCCGCGGGGCTGCGCGCGCCCAGCGCCGGCAACAGCCAGGGCCGGGACCTGCTGGTGCTGCGCTCGCCGGCCGACCGGGAGCTCTTCTGGAGCACGACCGCGGGGACCCGGGACGCCGGCGCGGCGCCGGACCCGTGGCTGACCGGCATGCGCACGGCCCCCGTCGTCGTGCTGCTGCTGGCCGACCCCGGCGCCTACGCCCGGCGGTACGCGGCGGCCGACAAGCCGGGCCCGGACCGCGACGCCGCGACCTGGGAGGTGGCCTGGCCCGACGTCGACACCGGCATGTCCGGTCTGCTGGTCCTGCTCGCGGCCGTCGACGAGGGCCTGGGGGCGTGCCTGTTCGGCGTCCCGTCGGCGGCGCACGCGGCGGTCCGCGCGGTCTTCGCGGTGCCGGCCGACCGGCGCGTCGTCGCGGCGCTCACGCTGGGGCACCCGGCGCCCGGGGAGGCCTCTCGACCGTCCCGGCGGCACCGGCGGACGGTGGCGGACGCGGTGCACGACGGGCGGTTCGGCGTGCCCTGGAGCCGGTGAGGGCCCCGGGCGCGGCAGAATGCCCCCGTGCCCAGCAGATCCGGACCTCCGCCGACCGACGTCCCCGAACGGATCGTCGACATCGACGTCGAGCAGGAGATGCAGGGCGCGTTCCTCGAGTACGCGTACTCGGTCATCTACTCCCGGGCCCTGCCCGACGCGCGCGACGGCCTCAAGCCGGTCCAGCGCCGCATCCTCTACATGATGCAGGACATGGGGTTGATCCCCGCCCGGGCGCACGTGAAGTCCGCCCGCGTCGTCGGGGAGGTGATGGGCAAGCTCCACCCGCACGGTGACGTCGCGATCTACGACGCCCTCGTCCGCCAGGCGCAGGCCTTCACCATGCGGCTGCCCCTCATCGACGGGCACGGCAACTTCGGTTCCCTCGACGCCGGTCCGGCCGCGCAGCGGTACACCGAGGCCCGGATGGCGCCCGCCGCGCTGCTCATGACCACGGGCCTGGACGAGGACGTCGTCGACTTCGTCCCGAACTACGACGACCGCCTGAAGGAACCCGGGGTCCTGCCCGCGGCGTTCCCGAACCTGCTCGTCAACGGGGCCAGCGGCATCGCCGTCGGGATGGCGACGAACATGCCGCCGCACAACCTCGTCGAGGTCGTGAACGCGGCCCGCCACCTCATCAAGCACCCCGACGCGGACCTGCCGGCGCTCATGCGGTTCGTGCCCGGTCCGGACTTCCCCACCGGTGGGCGCGTCGTCGGCCTGGAGGGCATCCGCGACGCGTACGCCGCCGGCCGGGGCACGTTCCGCACCCGGGCCAGCGTGAAGGTCGAGAAGATCGGGCGCCGGCAGGGTCTGGTCGTCACCGAACTCCCCTACGGCGTCGGCCCCGAACGCCTCGTCGAGAAGATCGCCGACAACGTCAAGAACAAGCGCCTGCAGGGCATCGCGGACGTCACGGACCTGTCCGACCGCCGCAACGGCATGCGCCTGGTCATCGAGGTCAAGAACGGGTTCAACCCCGAGGCCGTGCTGGAACAGCTCTACCGGCTGACGCCGATGGAGGAGACGTTCGGCATCAACAACGTGGCCCTCGTCGAGGGGCAGCCGCGGACGCTGGGGCTGAAGGAACTCCTCGAGGTGTTCGTCGGGCACCGCGTCGACGTCGTCCGCCGGCGCACGCAGTTCCGCCTCGGCAAGGCGCAGGACCGCCTGCACCTCGTCGACGGCCTGCTGCTGGCCATCATCGACATCGACGAGGTCATCGCGATCGTGCGGTCCTCCGACGACGCGAACGCCGCGCTGGCCCGCCTGGTCGAGCGGTTCTCCCTGTCCGAGACCCAGGGCCGCTACATCCTCGACATGCAGCTGCGCCGCCTGACGCGGTTCTCCCGCATCGAGCTCGAGCGCGAGCAGGCCGAACTGCAGGCGACGATCGCCGAACTGCAGGCGATCCTCGACGACGAGCAGCGGCTGCGGACCCTCGTCAGCGACGAGCTCGGGCAGGTCGCCGCCGACCACGGCACCCCGCGCCGCACCGTGCTGCTGACGTCCTCGGGGCCGGCGACGGGCGCGGCGGCCGCGGCGCAGCTGGAGATCGAGGACGACCCGTGCTGGGTGCTGCTGAGCTCGACGGGGCTGCTGGCCCGCACGAGTTCGGCCGAGCCCCTGGGCACCGAGGGCCGGCGCGCCCGGCACGACCTCGTCACCGCCGCAGCCCCGGCCACCGCCCGCGGCGACGTGGGCGTCCTCACCTCGGCGGGCCGGCTCGTCAAGGTCTCGGTGCTGGAACTGCCGACGCTGCCGCCGGTCGCGGGGCGGCCGAACCTGTCCGGCGGGACGAGCGTCAAGGAGTTCGTGACGCTCGGCAAGGGCGAACGGGCGCTGACGATCGTGCCGCTGCCCGTGGCGGGCGTCGAGGACCCCGACGACCCGGGGTTCGCGCTGGCGACGGCCTCGGGCGTCGTCAAGCGCGTCGTGCCCGAACCCCTCGGCAACCGCCCGGAGGTCGAGGTCATCGCGCTGAAGGACCTCACGGCCCGGCAGAAGGACGAGGTCGTGGCCGCCACGGCCCTGGCCACCGGGAGCGAGGACCTCGTGTTCGTCACGACGGACGCGCAGCTGCTGCGGTTCTCCGCCGCCCTCGTGCGCCCGCAGGGCCGCGGGGCCGCAGGGATGGCGGGCGTCAAGCTGGCCCCCGGTGCGCGGGTGGTCGCGATGACGGCGGTCGACCCCGACGCCGCCGACGCGGTGGTCGTCACCGTCGCCGGGGACGCGGCCGGCGGGGCCTCGCAGGTCGGGTCGGCCAAGGTCACCCCGCTGTCGGAGTACCCGTCCAAGGGCCGCGCCACGGGCGGGGTCCGCTGCCACCGGTTCGCGCGCGGCGAGGACACGCTGCTGCTCGCGTGGGCCGGGCGGGGACCGGCCGAGGCCGCGACCTCGACGGGCAGCGCCGTGGCGCTGCCGGGGCCCCAGGGACGCCGTGACGGCTCGGGCACCGCGCTCGACAAGCCCGTCGCGGCCGTGAGCGGCCCGCCCGCCACGAGCTGACGCGGGGGGTCGTGGTCGACAGCCGAGGGTCCGACGCGGTAGGCCTGCTGCGCATGGCCGACGCGCAGCGAGACTCCCCGGACCGGCACGACCCCACGCGCCCGACGCCCCCGGACGGCACGTACCTCGACGGGGTGCGGGCCGCGATCGACCGGGCCGCCGCGACCGCCGACCCCTTGCGCAGCACCCACGCCGGGGCGCCCGAGGGGGTGCTCGCCGCCACCGAGGCCGCCGTGGAGGGGTTCAGGGACGACCTGCTGGCGCTGAGCCACGCCCTGCACGCGCACCCCGAGGAGGGTTTCGCCGAGCACGACTCCGTCCGAGCCCTGGCGGACCTGCTGGCCCGCCACGACGTCGAGGCCGAGGTCGGGGTGCACGGGCTGGAGACGGCGCTGCGCGCGAGCGTGAGCACCGGAGAGGGCCCGACCGTCGCGGTGCTCGCCGAGTACGACGCGCTGCCCGGCATCGGCCACGGCTGCGGGCACAACGTCATCTGCGCCACGGCCGTCGGCGCGTTCCTCGGCCTCGTGAGCGCGCTGCGGTCCGGTGCGGTGAGCGGCACGGTCGTGCTCCTGGGAACCCCGGCCGAGGAGGGCGGCGGCGGCAAGGAACTCATGGCCCGCGACGGCGCCCTCGAGGGGATCGACGCCGTCGTCATGCTCCACCCGTTCTCCTACGACGTCGCCGTCCAGCCGTTCCTGGGCCGCCGGCAGGTGCGGGCCACCTACCACGGGGTCGCCGCGCACGCCTCGGCCCAGCCGTTCATGGGGCGCAACGCCCTCGACGCCGTCGTCGCCGGCTACACCGGGATCGCGATGCTGCGCCAGCACATCACCCCCGGCGACCGCGTCCACGGGATCGTCGTCGACGGCGGGCAGCGGCCCAACGTGGTGCCCGCGACGGCGAGTTCGGAGTACTACGTCCGCTCGGCCGAACCGGCCACGCTCGCCGACCTGTGCTCACGGGTGGAACTCGTCCTGCGGGCCGCCGCGGCGATGACCGGCACCGGGGTCGAGCTCGAGTGGGACCGGCAACCGGCCTACCTGCCCATCCGCGCGAACCGGGAGCTCGCGGCGCGCTGGACGACGCACCAGAGCCGTCGCGGCCGCACTGCGCTGCCCCCGGGGGTCGTGCCCGAGACGTTGTCGGGGTCCACCGACCTCGGCAACGTCAGCGTCCGCGTCCCGGCCATCCACCCGATGCTCGCGATCTCCTCCCCCGACCTGTCGCTGCACACGGCGGAGTTCGCGGCGGCCGCCGGGTCGGCGACCGGCGACCGCGGGGTGCTCGACGGGGCCGTCGGTCTGGCGCTCACGGCGCTGGACGTCCTGGCCGACCCCGAGCTGCTCGCCGCGGTGCGGGCCGAGTTCGAGGAGGCGGGCGGGGTGCTGGCCGTCGAGGAGTTCCTGCGGTGACCGGGAACCGGGGCTGACGTGCCGTTCGCGGGGGAACCGTCGCCGCTGTCGTCCGACCCCACCGCGCTGTGCGCCGGGTACCTCGACTGGTACGCGACCGTGCTGCTACGGCGCCTGGAGGGCCTGAGCGACGCCCAGGTCCGCACACCCGCCGTCCCCTCCGGCTGGTCGCTGCTCGGCCTCGTGCAGCACTCGGCGTGCGTGCGCCGGTTCTGGGTCCGGCACGTGTTCTCGGGTGAGGACGTCGACTTCTCCTGGCCGGGGACCGCCGAGCAGGAGTGGGTCCCCCGACCGGAGGACACGGTGGCCGGCGTGTCCTCGTTCCACCGCACCGAGCACGAGAACTCCCTGCGGGTGCTGCGGTCCCACGACCCGGCCACCACCGCGGCGCGCGACCACGGCGGCACCGGGACCCGCCCCACCCTGGCGTGGATCGCGTTCCACCTCCTGCAGGAGTCGGCGCGGCACGCCGGCCACGCCGACGTCGCCCGGGAACTGCTCGACGGGGCGACGGAACTTGACCCGTGAGGCCCGTCCCTCAGAGGTAGTTCCCCGTCAGCGGGGCCGGTTGCCAGCGACCGTCCCGCACCACCTGCAGCACGGCCTCGGTGCCGAGGTCCTCGCCGTGGCCGAGGACGGTGCGGCGCACGATCTCGCGCAGGTCCGCGCCCGTCACCCCCGGCGGCAGGTGGGCGGCGACCGCGGCGCAGTCGACGGCCCCCTCCTCGCCGAACGCCCCGAACAACCGGCGCAGGATCGCCTCGCACTCCTCGCGGTCCGGCGCCACGAGGTGGACCACGGCGTCGAACCGGGCCGAGCGGGTGGCGGCGGCGTCGAGGGCGGACGGGTCGTTCGTGCTGGCCAGCGTCAGCACGTCGCGGTACTCCTCGGTGCCGTCGAGGACGGCGAGGAAGTCGGCCAGCGCCGTCCCCCGCGCACCCGCCTTGCGGTCGCCGAGGTAGAGGTCGACGTCCTCGAGGACGACGACGCACGGACCGAGGTCGGTCGTCTCCCGGTACACCTGGCGCAGGACGCTGGAGGCCGCGGCGGCGTCGACGATGATGACGGTGAACTCCCCCGCGAGCTCCCGGGCCACGACGCGGCTCAGGGCGCTCTTGCCGACCCCGGGCGGCCCGGCCAGCAGCACCCCGCGGTTGGTGCCGAGACCCATGCTGCGCAACAGGTCCGCGCGCGAGGTCAACGCGGCGACGTTGGCGTCGATCTCCGTCCACACGTGCGCGGGCAGCACGAGGTCCTCGCGACCACCGGGGCCCAGCGCCGTGGGTTTCAGCTTCAGGGGAAGGTGCGCGTCGGCGTGCAGGACCCGGCCGCGGTAGAACCCCTTGTCCCGCCGGGCGGTCGCCAGCAGCGCGTCGGCGACGGTCCGCGCGGCCGCGTGGTCACCCGGACGGGACAGCACGCGCAGCGACGCCGGTTGGGGCTCGTACTCGTGCTCGGCCAGCTGCACGACGACGTCCGCGTCGGTGGCCGTGCCCGCGGGGAAGAACGCCGCGGCCGACGTCGGCACCGACACGTGCTCGTCGAGCAGGTCGATGCGCTGCCAGGTGGGAGGTTCGTCGTCCTCGACCGGCCCGAGGACCGCGGCGTGCAGGTCGACGAGGTCGGCCAGCGCCGCACCGACCGACACGGCCCGGGTGTTCGTCAGGTCGACGCGTTCGGACACGAGGGCGGTGTGCGGCAGCCGCAGGTGGGTCTCGACGAAGCCGTTCGCGGTCGTCGGCGACCGGTCACCGCCGGAGAGGACCTCGCCGAGCACCGTCAGGGCCCGGCGGACGGCGGCGGGTTCGGTGGCCAGCCGGCGGGCCAGGGCGGGGGCGAGGCCGTCGGGCGTGTCCGGGGAGGGGGTCGTCACCGCACGACGCTACGTCCGGCGGGCCGTCCGGGGCTAGGAGACGCCCGACGCGGCGGGCACGTCGTCGAAGGCGGACGGCGTGGCGAGCCGAGACCAGTGGGACAGCGGCCAGACGACGAGTTCGGCCCGGCCCACGACGTCGTCCTCCGGCAGGAACCCGTGCTTGCGCGAGTCCGAGGAGTCCTGGCGGTTGTCGCCCATGACCCACAGGTCCCCCGCGGGGACGGTGACGTCGAACGCCTTCTCGCTCGGACGGGCCCCCGCCGCGAGGTACCCCGACTCATCGACCGCGACCCCGTTCACCGACAGCCGCCCCTGGTCGTCGCAGCAGACGACGTGGTCCCCGGGCAGGCCGACGAGCCGCTTCACGAGGTGGTCGTTCCCGTCCTGCGGCAGGACGCCGACCGTGGCCAGGGCCCGGGCGAGCGGGCCCCGCTGCGGGGCGGGCGGCTGGCCGGTGAGCCAGTCCCCGGGGTCGGCGAACACGACGACGTCGCCGCGGTGCAGCGCGAACGGACCGGGGGTCAGCTTGGAGACGACGACCCGGTCCCCCACGTCGAGCGTCTGCTCCATCGACCCCGACGGGATCCAGAACACCTGCAGCAGGAACGTCTTGACGACGAGCGAGACGACGACGGCGACCGCCACGACGAGGACGAGCTCCCGGACGGCGGCCAGGACGCCGGGGCGGCGCGCGCGGGTCTCGGATCTCGTCACCCGGCGACGCTACCGCTCCACGCTCCGCACGTGGACCGCTGGGACTGTGCTGTCAGGTGGACGCCCTGCACACCGCGCGGACGGGATGTCTGCGACCTGACGCCGCAAGCGCCCCGGAAGGGCGGTTCCAGGGTCACCGTGCAGACATCCCGTACGCCCCGTTCAGACGGGGGCGGGGACCTCGCCGTCGTAGGGGCGGAACTCCACGTCGGCGAACAGGTCCTCGCGCGGGTCCCGGGCGTGCTCGAGGACGTCGCGCGAACCCCACACCTGCACGGGGACGCCGTCGGCGTCCGCCGCGGGCCAGCCGGGGTCGCCGTCGGCGGCGAACCGCGTCCACGCCTCGACCATGCGCCGGGACAGCGCCGCGGCCGCGGGCGTGGGGAACAGCCCCCGCAGGCGCGGACCGACCCGGGGCACCTTGCGGGCCAGCGGCAGGACGGGCACGGCGTGCAGGAACAGTTCCATCGCCTGCGGGTTGCCGAAGGCGAAGGGCACGTCGAGGCCGTGGGTCGCACCGAACCGGCCACCGAGGGCCGGGGACCGCCACGTGAAGCGGGCCAGGTGGGTGCGGCCACCGCGGGCGGTGTGCGCCCGGGCGAACCGTCGCGAGGGTTCGGCGAACAGCGCGTCGGACAGCACCGCGTCCCCGAGCGCACCGGGGTCGGCGGACGGCAGGAGCGCGCGGTAGTCCTGCACCGCGGAGGCGGGCAGGCCCACGGCGACGGCGAACTCCGCGACCTGCTCGAACGTGGCCGCGACCGGCGCGAAACCGCTGCGGGAGAACAACGTCCACTCGTCCGCGGCGTTCTGCACGAGCAGGTCCACGGCCGGGTCCCCACCCGCCTGGTCACCCTCCATGAAGGGCCCGGTGACCACGTCACCGTCGACGACGGGGTGGTACAGCAGCGGGACCGCCCCGCGGACCCCGGCACGGGGGTCGGCGGCGAGGTCCTGGGCGACGGTGTCGGAGGCCGCGAGCAGGCGCACCGGTGGGAGCCCGGCGAAACCCTCCCGCGTCGCGGGGACGCGAGCCGCGCGGGCCACGAGTTCCGCCGTCCGCTCGGCCTGCGCGACGGTGACCGTCTCGCCGGTGATGCTCGCCGCGATGGCCCGACGGAACAGACCGCGTGCGTCGCGGGCGCACAGGAGCGCGGCGACCGAGGCGGCACCCGCGGACTGCCCGGCGATGGTGACCCGGTCCGGGTCCCCGCCGAAGGCCCGGACGTTCTCGGCCACCCACCGCAGCGCCGCGACCTGGTCCAGCAGGCCCCGGTTGTGGGGAGCGCCGGGGACGGCACCGAAACCCTCGAAACCCAGCCGGTAGTTCATCGACACCACGACGAAACCCCGGCGCACCCAGGCGGCGGGGTGGTACCCCGGAGCCGATCCGGAGCCCGAGACCCAACCGCCGCCGTGGATCCACACGAGCACCGGCAGGTCCCGCGGGAAGTCGGCGGGGACGTGGACGTCGACGGTGAGGTGGTCCTCGCCCGCGGCCGGCGACCAGCCGTACCCGGACCGCGGGTCCTGCGGGGCGACGGGCGACGGGTCGCGCGCCTCGCGCACGCCCTCCCAGCGGTCCACCGGGGCGGGGGCGGCGAAGCGGCGCAACCCCGTGGGGGGCGCCGCGTAGGGAACTCCCCGGAAGCTGACGACACCACGGTCGGCGGCCCGGCCGCGCACCCCGCCCGCCGTCGTGACGACGACCCTGGGCACGTCCGACACACCTCCACCACTGCACCGCTGACACGCACGGCTGCACTCGAGACCTGCGGATCCCTCGGCGAGGCCGGGGGGACGTCCCGCCGAGGGATCCTGTTCCTGAGGCTACAACGCGAGCACGTCCGCGTCGGCGAAACGCGCCGCCGCCTCGCGTGCGTCGTCCGGCGAGTCCGCCTCCAACGCCGCGTCGGCCATCTTGACGCAGGTGCCCAGGTCGGTGCGGGACAGCGCGAACCGCACGGCCGGGACGGCCGCAGGGGCCATCGACAGGCTGCGCACCCCGAGGCCCACGAGGACGAGGGCCAGCAACGGGTCGCGCGCGGCCTCGCCGCACACCCCGACGGGAACGTCGACGGCGCCGGTCGCCTGGACGAGCTGCAGCACGGCCGGCTGCCACGGGTCGAGCAGGTCCGCGAGGTCGCCCTCGAGCCGGTCGGCCGCCATGGCGTACTGCGTCAGGTCGTTGGTCCCGAGGCTGACGAAGTCCAGCCCCGCGGCCACGAGCTGTCGGGCCCGCAACGCCGCCGCGGGCACCTCCACCATCGCCCCGACCGTGCGCAACCCCGCGGCCCGCGCCCGGGCGGCGAACTGCCCCGCCTCGGCCGGGGTCGAGACCATGGGAGCCATGACCCAGGGTCGGGCACCGGTCCGCTCGGCCGCCGCGGCGAGGGCCTGCAGCTGCGTCGCCAGCAGCTCCGGGTGCCGGCGCGACGTGCGCAGCCCACGGACCCCGAGCGCCGGGTTCTCCTCCGCCGCCACGTCGACGAAGGCGAGCGGCTTGTCGGCGCCGGCGTCGAGGGTCCGGACGACGACCTTGCGGTCGCCGAAGGCCGTGAACACGCGGGCGTAGGCGTCGGTCTGCTCAGCCAGCGTCGGCGCGCTCGCCCGGTCGAGGAACAGGACCTCCGTGCGGAACAGGCCCACCCCCTCGACGTCCTGCGCCGCAGCGCGGTCGGCGTCCTCGAGGGTCCCGACGTTCGCCAGCAGCTGGACGGCCGTGCCGTCCGCCGTGCGGCCGGGGCCACCGGCGGAGGACGCGAGCGCGGCACGCGCGGCACGGCGGGCGGCGACCTCCTCGCGCAACCCGGCGGGCGGGTCGGGGGTGACGGTCCCGGCCCGCGCGTCGAGCGCGACCTCCGTGCCCGCGACCAGGTCCAGCGCGCCGCCGACGCGGACGACGCACGGGATGTCGAACTGCGCGGCGATGATCGCGGTGTGGCTCGTGGGGCCGCCGAGTTCGGTGACGATGCCGACGACGAGCGACAGGTCCAGCGCGGCCGTGTCCGCCGGGGCGAGGTCCCGGGCCACGACGACCGACGGGCCGTTCAGCTGCGGGACACCGGGTTCGGGCAGACCCAGCACGCGCGCCACGACGCGGTCGCGCACGTCGCGCAGGTCGGTGACGCGTTCGGCCAGGTACGGGCCGCTCGCGGCCAGGACCGCGCAGAACTGCTCGACGGCCTCGTCGACGGCGGTGGCCGGCCCGGAACCGGCGGCCAGGCGCTGGTCGACGACGGCCAGCAGCCCGGGGTCGGCGGCCATGAGGGCGGTGGCCTGCAGGACGTCGGCCGTGGTGCCGCCGGCCGACTCCGCCCGACGGCGCAGTTCCGCGGCGACGGCGTCGAAGGCCTCGCGGATGCGGGGACCCGCGGCGGGATCGGCGGGCTCAGCGGCCGGGGGCCGGGCGGCCGGGGCGAGGACGACGGCCGTCCCCACCGCGGCGCCCGTCCCGACCCCGACGCCCAAGAGGACGTCAGGCATCGTGGTCGGTCTCGACCAGCGCGACCAGGGAGTCCAGCGCGGCGTCGGCGCCCTCCCCCTCGGCGGTGAGCGTCACCTGGTCGCCGTGCTTGGCACCGAGCCCCATGACCATGAGGATGCTGCGCGCGTCGACGGGTTCGCCGTCGCCGACGGCGACGGTCACCGGCAGACCGGTGGCCGCGGCGGCCTGCACGAACAGCGAGGCGGGGCGGGCGTGCAGCCCCACGCGGGAGGCGACGGTGGCGGTGCGGGTGCTCATCTCGGCAGTTCTCCTTGCTCGGGCGGGGGGGGTCAGACGGTCGCGGGCTGGGCGGCGGCGGGGGTGGCCTGCGCCTCGGGGGCCTTGCGGTGCAGCCCCTTGAGGACGATGACCGCCACGGCGGTGACGGCGGTCCCGATGAGGATCGCCACCAGGTACAGCAGGGGCTGGCCGACGAGGCCGAAGACGACGATCCCGCCGTGGGGGGCGCGCAGCGTGTTGCCGAAGGCCATCGTGAGGCCGCCGGTGAGGCCGGAGCCGATCATCGCGGCCGGGATGATGCGCAGCGGGGCGGCCGCCGCGAACGGGATCGCACCCTCGGTGATGAAGAACGCCCCCAGCAGGACCGCGGCCTTGCCGTTCTGCCGCTCCGCCTCGGTGAAGAGGTTCTTGCGGACGAACGTCGCCAGGGCGATGCCCAGCGGCGGCGTCATGCCGGCGGCCATGACGGCGGCCATGACCTTCAGCTCCACCGGGCTGCCCGAGGACGTCGCGACGGTGGCCAGGCCGGTGGTGGCGAAGGTGTAGGCCACCTTGTTGATGGGCCCACCGAGGTCGGCGGCCATCATGACGCCGAGGATGACGCCGAGCAGGACGATGCCGCTGCCCGAGAGCGAGTTCAGGCCCGCGGTGAGTTCGTCCATGAGCCACGCGATCGGCCGGCCGAGCACGACGAGCATGGCGCCGGCGGTGACGAACGTGGCCACCAGCGGGATGACGACGACGGGCATGATGCCGCGCACGGCGTTCGGGACCTTCAGACGGGCCAGGGCGAGGGCGACGAAACCCCCAAGGAACCCGGCGACGAGGCCGCCGAGGAACCCGCTGCCGACGGTCACCGCGATGGTGCCGCCGACGAAACCGGGGGCGATGCCCGGGCGGTCGGCGATGCCGAACGCGATGAACCCGGCCAGGACGGGGACGAGGAACCCGAACGCCGCGCCGCCCAGGACGAACAGCAGCCCGGCCCAGTCGTGGCCGGACAGCGGGTCGAACCCGGAGATGAGGTCGGCGGCCTTGACGTCGGAGATCTGGTACCCGCCGATGAGGAAGGCGAGGGCGATCATGATCCCGCCGGCGGCGACGAACGGGATCATGTAGCTGACCCCGGTCATGAGCCACTGGCGGACGCGGGTGCCGACGCCGGCGTTCGACGTCACCTTGGTGGCCAGGGCCGGGCCCGCGGCCGGAGCCGGGGTCGAGCCCTTCGGGGTGGCCTCGACGGCGGCGACGGCGGCCGCGACGACACCGGGCGCATCCGCGACGGCCTTCTTGACGCCGACGTCGACGAAGGGCAGGCCCGCGAAGCGGTCCTTGTCCCGGACCTCGAGGTCGGCGGCGAAGATCACGCCGTCGGCCGCGGCGATGACCGCGGGGTCGAACGGGGCCGACCCCGCCGAACCCTGCGTCTCGACCTGGACGTCGTGCCCCGCGGCCTTGCCGGCCTGCTCGAGGGCCTCGGCGGCCATGTACGTGTGGGCGATGCCCGTGGGGCAGCTGGTGATCGCGACGAACTTCATCGTCCGTACACCTCCGTCAGGACGGTCGAGGACACGGCGGCCGCGTCGGGCGCCGCGAGGAGGGACTCGCGGAAGGAGGCGTGCACGAGCTTGCGGGCCAGGGCCGCGAGGATCTGCAGGTGGTCGGCCTCGCCCTCGGTGGGTGCGGCGATGAGGAACACGAGGTTGGCGGGGCCGTCGGGGGCGCCCCAGTCGATGCGCTCGCCGGAGACGACGCGGCCCACGGCCAGGCTCGGGACCGTGACGGCCGCGGACCGGGCGTGCGGCAGGCCGATGCCGCCGGGGATCCCGGTGGCCATCTGCTCCTCGCGGGCGGCGACGTCGGCGAGGAACTGCTCGAGGTCGGTGACGCGCCCGGCGTCGGCCAGCGTCTGCGCCAGCTGACGCGTCGCGTCGACGCGGTCGGTCGCCACCAGGTCGGTGAGGACGAGTTCGGGAGCGGTCAGGTCGGTCATCGCTGAAGGTCCTTCACGAGGGTGTCGGGATCGGGATCGGTCAGGGTCCGGACGGCCGTGGCCGCGCGGGTGGTCTCGGGGTCGCCCGGAACGGAACTGCCCGGGAGGAGGACGGCGGCGCGGCCCCAGGCCACGGCCGTCGCGAGGCGCTGGGCCGGGGTCCCGCACGCGTGCAGGAAACCCGCGAGCGTGCAGTCGCCGGCGCCGACGGTGCTCAGCGGGACGAGGGGTTCTCCCCCGGCCCACACCACGCCGTCCGGCCCCACCAGCAGGGCGCCGGCACCGCCGAGGCTCACGAGCACCTCGCCCACACCGCGACCTCGCAGTTCCCCGGCGGCGGTCACGACGTCGCCCACGGTGTGCAGTTCGCGGCCGAGCAGTTCGGCGAGTTCGTCCTCGTTGGGCTTCAGCACGTCGGGGGCGGCGTCGACGGCGGCGGCGAGCGCGGCGCCGCTGGTGTCGACGGCGGAACGGACACCGGCCCGCCGGGCGGCGACGACGAACCGGGCGTGCAGGTCGACGGGGGCGCCGGGAGGCAGGGAACCGCTGCTGACGAACCAGTCCGGGGCGGCCTCGAGCTCGTCGCACACGCTGCGCTGCAACGCGTCCACGTCTGCGACGGTGAGTTCCGGACCGGGTTCGTTGAGCTTGGTCGTCGTGCCGTCGGCCTCGACGACGGTGGTGTTCGTGCGGATCGTCCCGGCGATGGGGACGGTCAGCGCGCGCACCCGCTGCGGCGCGAGCAGCGCCTCGAGGCGGTCGCCGTCGACCCCGCCCGACGGCAGGACGGCCGTGGTGGTGTGACCGTGGCGGGCCAGGGCCCGGGCGACGTTGACGCCCTTGCCGCCGGCCTCGACGGAACCGGCCAGGGCGCGGTGGACCTCGCCACGGGTCAGCACGGCGAGTTCGACGGTGTGGTCGACGCTCGGGTTCGGCGTGACGGTCAGGACGTTCATGCGCGCACGACCCGGGGGCCGGCGGCCTCGACGTCCCCGAGGATCTCGGGGTCGGTCGCGGAATCGGTGATCACGGTGTCGACAGCCTCCAGGTCTGCGACGTGGGCGAAGTCGTCCCGGCCGAACTTGGTGTGGTCGGCCAGCACGACGGTGCGCCGGGCGGAGGAGATGAGGGAGCGCTTGACGGCGGCCTCGGCGAGGTCCGGCGTCGTGAGCCCGTGCTCGACGGTGAGGGCGTTCGTCCCGAGGAAGCAGACGTCCGCGAACACCTCGGCGAGAGCGCGTTCGGCCCAGACCCCGACCGCGGCCAGCGTCCGGCCGCGGACCGTGCCCCCCACGACGTGCAGGGTGACGTTGGGGCGCTGGGCCATCTGCTGGGCGACGACCTGGGCGATGGGCAGGGCGTGCGTGACGACCACGAGTTCGCGGTCGGTGGGCAGGAGCTCGGCCAGGCGGGCCGTCGTCGTGCCGGCGTCGAGCAGCAGGGTGCCGCCGTCGGGCAGTTCGGCCAGAGCGGCGCGGGCGATGCGGTCCTTCTCCGGGCCGGCGACGTCCTGGCGTTCGGGGACGGCCAGCTCCGCGCCGAGCCGTTCGACGGGGATGGCCCCGCCGTGGACGCGGCGCAGGACGCCACGGCGTTCGAGGACGGTGAGGTCGCGACGGATGGTCTCGGGCGTCACGTCGAGGAGCTCGGCCAGCGCGGTGACCTCGACCCGGCCGGCGTCGCGCGCCGCGTCCAGGATCGTCTGGTGCCGCTCCGGTGCGTACATCTGTGGGTGCTCCTGCTTGACGTCCTCGTCGTTGCTGACGTCCTCGTCGGGGGTCGTGCTCTGCGGTTCTGCGCCCGTTCCGTCGGGCTGGGAGCAGTTCTACGCCCGATCCGGGCCAGAAGTCAACACTTCGGACTCAAACGGACATCCGTCCGGTGCTGAACGCAGAACACCCCCCGTCCGGGAGGACGAGGGGCGTTCAGGGGGCCGGCTCAGGCGTCGATGCGGTCCCGGTCGAGGTTCTCGGCGCCGGCGATGATGAAGTCCTTGCGCGGGGCGACGTCGTTGCCCATGAGCAGCTCGAAGACCCGCTCGGCCACGGCCCCGTCGGAGACGGTGACCCGGCGCAGCGTCCGGTGCGCACGCTCCATCGTCGTCTCGGCCAGCTGGTCCTCGTCCATCTCCCCCAGGCCCTTGTAGCGCTGCGGGTCCTTGTACGTCCGGCCGCGCTTGGTCAGGTCCGCGGTCACCCGGCGCAGCTCGGCGTCGGAGTAGGTGTAGATCACCTCGCGCTCGCGACGCCCCGCCCCGTTGACCTCCACGCGGTGCAGCGGGGGCACGGCGGCGAAGACCCGGCCGGCGTCGATGAGCGGCCGCATGTAGCGGAAGAAGAGGGTCAGGAGCAGCGTCCGGATGTGGGCGCCGTCGACGTCCGCGTCCGTCATCAGCACGATCTTCCCGTAGCGCACCGAGGAGAGGTCGAAGCTGCGGCCCGACCCGCCGCCGACGACCTGGATGATCGAGGCGCACTCGGCGTTCTTCAGCATGTCCGTGACGGACGCCTTCTGGACGTTGAGGATCTTGCCGCGCAGCGGCAGCAGCGCCTGGTACTCCGAGTCCCGCGCGCCCATCGCCGTGCCCAGCGCGGAGTCGCCCTCGACGAGGAACAGCTCGGTGTTGGCGACGTCGTCGGAACGGCAGTCCTTGAGCTTGGGCGGCAGCGAGGAGCTCTCGAGCGCGTTCTTGCGCCGCTGGGTCTCCTTGTGCAGCCGGGCGGAGATGCGCGACTTCATCTCGGTGACGACCTTGTCGAGCACCGCGGTGGCCTGCGCCTTCTCCTCGCGCTTGCCGCTCGTCAGGGCCGTCGTCAGCTCGCCCTCGACGACCTTGCGGACGATGCCCCGGACGGCCGCCGTACCGAGGACCTCCTTGGTCTGGCCCTCGAACTGCGGTTCGGCCAGCCGCACCGTGATGACCGCGGTCATGCCGGCGAGGACGTCGTCCTTCTCCAGCTTCTCGTCCTTGCCGACCTTCAGGCGGCGGGCCTGGGCGTCGACCTGGGCCTTCACCGCCGCGTAGAGGCCCTGCTCGAACCCGGACAGGTGCGACCCGCCCTTGGGCGTGGCGATGATGTTGACGAAGGTGCGCACGGTGGGGTCGTAGCCCGTCCCCCAGCGCAGCGCGACGTCGACGACGCAGTGGCGCTCGACGTCCTGCATGTCCATGTGCCCGGAGTCGTCCAGGACCGGCACCGTCTCGGTGAACGTGCCCTCGCCCTGCAGGCGCCACACGTCCGTGACGGGGGCGTCGGGGGTGAGGAACTCGACGTACTCCCCGATCCCGCCGTCGTGCTGGAACACCTCCTCGGTGGGTTCGCCCGAGCGCTCGTCGCGCACGACGATGCGCAACCCCGGCACCAGGAAGGAGGTCTGCCGCGCCCGGGCGGCGAGGTCGGCGTGGGAGAACTCGGCGTCCTTGAGGAAGACCTGCGTGTCGGCCCAGTAGCGCACCCGCGTCCCGGTGGCCCCGCGCTTGGCGCGGCCGACGACCTCCAGGCCCGTCGCCGGGGTGAAGGGGGCGTCGGGGCCCTCGCCGGCGTACCGGCCGGGCGCACCGCGCCGGAAGCTCGTCGCGTACGTCTTGCCGCCGCGGTCGACCTGGACGTCGAGGCGGGAGCTGAGGGCGTTGACGACGCTCGCCCCGACCCCGTGCAGACCGCCGGAGGCCGAGTAGGACCCGCCGCCGAACTTGCCGCCGGCGTGCAGGTGGGTGAAGACGACCTCGACGCCGGACAGGCCCGTGCGCTTCTCGACGTCGACCGGGATGCCGCGGCCGTCGTCGTGGACCTCGACCGAGCCGTCGGCGTGCAGGACGACGTGGATGTTCTGGCAGTGCCCGCCGAGCGCCTCGTCGACGGCGTTGTCGATGATCTCCCAAAGGCAGTGCATGAGGCCGCGCGAGTCGGTGGAGCCGATGTACATCCCCGGCCGCTTGCGGACGGCCTCGAGGCCCTCGAGGACCAGCAGGTTCGCCGCGGTGTACTTGTCCTCGCCGCCGGAGGGGCCGGAGGAGTTCGGGCTGGGGGGAGTCACCCCGGCAGCGTACGGGGCCCCGTCCTCGGGCCCGAGGAGGCGCCCGGCGGGCCCGGTGTGACCGATGACACCTCCGCTAGGAGCGAACGGGTTGCTCCAACGGCGTGGGAACGCGCGCGAGCTGCCGAAGGTTGGGGAAGAGTGTCCGGCGGGAGCAGCAGCTGCCCGCCAGCGTGCACGACCCGGAAGGAGTCGCGGGATGACCACCGCCATGACCACCCTCAGCCAGAGCCCCATGACCGCCTCGGACCGTTGCGACCGGTGCGGCGCACAGGCCTACGTGCGGGTCCAGCTCAACGCCGGTGGTGAGCTCCTCTTCTGCGCTCACCACGGTCGTGAGCACCGCGAGGCCCTGCGCGCCGCCGGCGCCGACATCCACGACGAGTCCCAGAAGCTCGTGGCCACGTCGTCGACCGCCGCGCCCGACGAACGCTGACCGCCACACCGCACGACCGGCGAGCCCGGCGTCACCATGGGTGACGCCGGGCTCGTCGTCGTCGCACTGGCGATGGCCGTCGGTCTCGTCGGCATCGTCGTCCCGGTGCTGCCGGGCACCGTGCTCATCGGGCTGTCGGCCCTCGTGTGGGCCGTCGCCGAGGGCGGCGCCGCCTGGGCCTGGTTCGCCGGGGTGGCCGTCCTGCTGGCCGCCGGGCAGGTCTGCATGTACCTCCTGCCCGGCCGCCGGATGAGCCGCGCCGGCATCGGCAAGCGCACCCTGCTGCTCGGCGCCGTCCTCGGCGTCGTCGGCTTCTTCGTCGTCCCCGTGCTCGGCCTGCCGCTGGGCTTCGTCCTCGGGGTCTTCCTGGGGGAACTGGCGGCCGCCGCCGACGTCCCCGACCGCGCCCGCCGGGCCTGGCGCTCGACGGTCGTGGCGTTGAGGAACGTCGGGTTGAGCGTGGCCCTGGAGGGTTGCGCCGCCCTCCTCGCGACCGGGGTGTGGGTCGCCGGGGCGCTCAGCCTGCGCTGAACTCCACGCGCTGGTCCACCACCCACGTCACGCCGAACCGGTCGGTCAGCATCCCGTAGAGGGGCGAGAAGGCCGAGGGCCCCAGCGGTGTGCGCACGTGCCGAGCGCCCTCGACCAGCCCCTCGTAGGTCCGCGCGACCTCCTCCGCCGTCTCGCAGCGCAGCGAGACGTAGACGGCGTTGACACCGGGGTCGAACTCCCGGTCGGTCTGGACGTCGTACGCCATGACGTGCGCCCCTCCGGGGGCCTGCACCTCGCCCCAGACGACGTGGTCGGGCTGCCCCTGCGGGTCGTGCGCCTGCCCGTAGGTGACGACGGTCGGCGTGCCGCCGAGGACGCCGGCGTAGAACTCCAGCGCCTCCCGGGCCTGGCCGCGGAAGTTCAGGTGGGTGGTGGTCGTGACGGTCACGTCGTCCTCCTCGTGCGGCCGGGGCGGTCCCGGCGACGAGGTCGACTCTCCTCCGGTCAGCGGTCAGGTCCTGACCTCTTCTCGGGTCATCCTTGGATCCGTGAGCGGAACCTCAGGCCGGATGCTGACCCTGCTGTCCCTGCTGCAGGCGCGGCGCGACTGGCCCGGCCCCCTCCTCGCCGACCGGCTCGGCGTCAGCCCCCGCACCGTGCGCCGCGACGTCGACCGGTTGCGCGAGCTCGGCTACCCCGTCACGGCCCTCAAGGGACCGGACGGCGGGTACCGGCTCGCCGCCGGGCAGGACCTGCCGCCGCTGCTGTTCGACGACCAGCAGGCCGTGGCCCTCGTCGTCGCCCTCCGCACGACCGCGGCCGCCGGCGGCGACCTCGGGGAGGCTGCCGAGCGCGCCCTCGCCGTCGTGGGGCAGGTGCTGCCGTCCCGGCTGCGGCACCGCGTCGAGGCGCTCGCCGACACGGTCGTCGTGGGCAGCGGGGAGCCGGCCGTGGACGCCGACGTGCTGCTGGCCGTCGGCGCCGCCGTGCGCGCCCACGAGGTGCTGCGCCTGCGGCACCGGGACGAGACCCGCCGCGTCGAGCCGCACCACCTGCTGCACCGACGCGGCCGGTGGTACGTGCTGGCGTGGGACCTCGACCGGGACGACTGGAGGACCTTCCGCCTGGACCGCCTCGAACCGCTCGTCCCCGCCGGACCGCGCTTCGTCCCACGGCCGGTCCCCGGCGGGGACCCCGGGGCACTCGTCGAGGCGCGGTTCAAGGGGTCGACCGTGCGGGACGCCTGGCCCGTCGCCGGCCGGGTGGTGCTGCGTCGGCCCGCCGTCGAACTCGCCCCCTTCGTCGGGGACGGGACCCTCGTCGACCTCGGCGACGGCCGCAGCGGCCTGACCCTCGGGTCGTGGTCCTGGCCCGCGCTCGCGGCGGCGGTCGCCCGCTTCGACGCCGACGTGGAGGACGTCTCCCCCGCCGCGCTGCGCCGGGCGTTCGGCGTCCTGGCCGAGCGCAGCCTGCGGGCCAGCGGCACCACCAGCACGGTCACGCCGTGAACGCACGAACGGCCCGACCGGGAGCCGGTCGGGCCGTTCGTGGGTGGGACGTCAGTCCAGGTAGTCCCGCAGGACCTGCGAGCGCGACGGGTGCCGCAGCTTCGACATCGTCTTGGACTCGATCTGACGGATGCGCTCACGCGTCACGCCGTAGACCTTGCCGATCTCGTCCAGTGTCTTCGGCTGTCCGTCGGTGAGGCCGAAGCGCATCGAGACGACGCCCGCCTCGCGCTCGGAGAGGGTGTCGAGCACCGAGTGCAGCTGCTCCTGCAGGAGCGTGAAGCTCACGGCGTCGGCCGGGACGACCGCCTCGGAGTCCTCGATGAGGTCACCGAACTCGGAGTCGCCGTCCTCGCCCAGCGGCGTGTGCAGCGAGATCGGCTCGCGCCCGTACTTCTGGACCTCGACGACCTTCTCCGGGGTCATGTCGAGCTCCTTGGCGAGCTCCTCCGGAGTGGGTTCGCGGCCCAGGTCCTGCAGCATCTGCCGCTGGACGCGGGCGAGCTTGTTGATGACCTCGACCATGTGCACCGGGATGCGGATGGTGCGGGCCTGGTCGGCCATGGCGCGGGTGATGGCCTGGCGGATCCACCACGTCGCGTAGGTCGAGAACTTGTAGCCCTTGGTGTAGTCGAACTTCTCGACCGCACGGATGAGCCCGAGGTTGCCCTCCTGGATGAGGTCCAGGAACAGCATGCCGCGGCCGGTGTAGCGCTTGGCGAGGGAGACGACGAGGCGGAGGTTGGCCTCGAGGAGGTGGTTCTTGGCGCGGCGGCCGTCCTCGCTGATCCACCACAGCTCGCGCTTGAAGATCGGGTCGATCTCGTCGCCGGAGTGCAGCTTCTCCTCGGCGAACAGACCGGCCTCGATGCGCTTGGCGAGCTCGACCTCCTGCTCGGCGTTGAGGAGGGCGACCTTGCCGATCTGCTTGAGGTAGTCCTTGACCGGGTCGGCCGTCGCACCGGCCGTGGAGACCTGCTGGGCGGGAGCGTCGTCCTCGTCGTCGTCGCGCAGGACGAAGGCACCGCCGGTCTTCTTGGCGGTCTCGCCCTCGGGCGCCTCGGTGGTGGTCTCCTCGTCCGACGCCACCTCGTCGGCAGCGAGGTCCTCGATCGCCTCGTCGCCGGTGGGCTCGTCGCCCTCGTCGGACGGGGAGGACTTGGCGGCCGTCTTGGCGGGGGCCTTGGACGCCGTCTTGGCGGCGGTCTTCTTCACGGCCGTCTTCGTCGGGGCCTTCGCCGCCGTCTTGGCGGCGGGCTTGGCCGGGGCGGCGACCGCGCCGTCCTCGTCCTCGGCCGGAGCGACGGCGCGCTTGGCGGCCGGGCGGGCGGTCTTCGTCGCGGTCGCCGTGGACGTCGTCCGACGGGCCGACGCCGCCGCGACGGCGCGCTTGGGCGCCTCGGCGGGCACCTTGACGGTGATCCCGTTGTCGTCGAGGGCGCGCAGGACGGCCTTCATGCGCTGCACGGGCAGCTGGGCGTCCTCGCACGCCACCCGGACCGACTGCGCGTCGACGTAGCCGTGGGTGGTTCCGTGCTGCAGAAGCTCCTGGAAGGGAGCGGAAGCGAACTCTGGCGGGAGCGGCCGGGAGGTCGGTACCGACGACACGGACTGCCTTTCGTCGTGGGCGGAACGGGACTGCGCGGGCAGCAGTCGACAACGTCAACACCGGCGGGCGGGTGCTTATGCCCACGTGGGAGACAAACGCCGATTCTTGCACGGATCCGCGGATGAGGTGGCGCGACACCACCCGGGAGGCACCACAACGGCGCCGGACCGGCCCAGCCGGCTCAGTCCTCCGGCTTGACCGCCAGGACGGGGCACGGCGCGTCGAGCAGGATGCGCTGCGCACTGGCGCCGAGGATGAGCTTCCCGACGGGCGTGCGACGTCGCAGCCCGATGACGATCAGGGAGGCGCCGGACTCCTCGGCCGCGGTGATGAGGTCGTCGGCCGGGTCGTCGGAGTCGGGGACCTCGCGCACCTCCACGGACTGGCCCGCCTCGGCCAGCTCGGCGCGCACCTTGTCGTGGACGGCCGCGAGCAGCCCGGCCTCCTCGGCGTCGACCTCCCGGCCCGGGCGGCGGCTGTGCACCACCACGAGGGGTGCGGAGAGCCGGACCGCGGCAGCACCGGCCCGCTCCAGCGCGGCCCTCCCCTCGGGGTTGGCCACGTACCCGACGACGATCCCCATGCCGCACCCTCCAACGTCGTAGACGATCCGTGACCGTACTACGCGCGACGGGTGCCGCCCGCACCGGTGCCGCTCAGCCGGGAGCAGCACCGACCTCGGCACGGAACTCGGCACCGGACTCCCCCGCCGGTCCCAGCCCACGCCGCACGGCGTGGTCGACGAGCACCGCGAGCCGGTGGTCCGGGTCCTCGCGCAGTGCCTGCTCGGCGCAGGCCCCGGCCCGCACGGACCGGCCGGCGGTCCACTCCAGCCACGCCGCCACGGCCCAGGCCTCCGCGGCGCCGCCGGTGCCGCCGCAACGGGCGACCCGGACGGCCAGCTCGGCCGCGGCGGCCGCGCGCGCCGGGTCCCTCTCCCCGGACAGCGCCCGCCCCACGTCGACGGCACCGACCGGGGAGCCGGCGGCGCCCGGGGGACGCAGCAGGTGCCGGCGGGCCGGCGCCGTGCTCGGTCCCCGGCAGCCCGACAGCAGGACGGCGTCGCGCACCTCGAGCCGGTCCAGGGCGCGCAGGAGCCGCCCGCACCACGCGGCGTCGTCGACCGGGGAGCTCGCGGGGACACCGGGCAGGCCGCCGCCGACGGCCCCCTGGAGGCCCTCCTCGACGGCGCGGTCGAACGCACCCACCAGGGCGCGCGCCTGCGCCGGGGTCACCGGCTCCCGGCGAGATGCGGCCGCCGCGGCGCACCGGTCGGGGTCGGCCGGGGCCAGCACCGGCAGGCTGGCCGCGCGGTCCGGGGCGGCAGCGAACCCCCGCCACACGGCCTCGGCCTGGAGCCGCAGCGCACTGCCCGCGCGCCTCGAGCCGACCACGGCCTCGTCGCCGAACGGCTCACCGGCCGCCGGGCAGCAGGGGCCGGCGCAGGACAGCGTGCGCCACCGTCCGGCCCCGACGAGGAGCTGGTCCCCCAGGCGCGGCCCGTCCGCACCCCGCCCGGGCCCCCGACCGGAGCGCCGTCCCGACCGCCATCCCGACCGGACGGCGTCGAGCACGGCTCCCGCCGCCGGACCGGGCTCGAGGGCGGTCCCGGTCGCACGGGCCGCGGAGTCGTAGAGCACGACGAGGACCTCCGACCCCGCCCGCACCGACCGCCGCACCAGCCGCAGGCACGCCTCGGCCGCGACGCGGGCGGCGGCGGGGTCCACCCGCCCCCCCTCGGCCGGGGGCAGGTCCCCGCGGACCAGCAGGCCGACGGTGCGCCGTCCGGTCACCGGATCGGCGCGCCGCAGTTCGACGAGCAGGACCGAGTCGGCCGGGTGGAACCCGAGGCGGTACGGCACGAGGGCCAGGAGGTCGGCCGGCCCGCCGGCCACGAGGGGACCGGGCCGGGAGGCTGCGAGGGGTGCGGGGTGGGAGGTCACGGCGCCACCCTGCGGCGACTGGGCCGAAGCTGGCGCCGGCCGTCCACAGGACGGGGCGCCGATCAGCCTCCGGCGGGCCTGTGGAACCCGGGACGCCCGAGAGCGGCCTCGTCCCCAGCTGTTGCGTGGGACGACGACGGACGAGGGCCACGCCGCCCGCCCCAGCGCACGTAGTCGGCGGTCGCGGTCCGCACCGACGCCGCGACGAAGGCGGCGACGAGGCCGTCATCGAGCAGTCCCAGGACGGGTGTCCACAGCTCGGGCACGGCGTCCACCGGCGAGAGGAGGTAGACGGTGCCGAGCGCTGCGGCGGCCAGGCGACGCCGCCCCTGCCCCGTCCAGCGACCAGTCGCAGCGTCGCGCACCATCCACGGCAGGAGCCGCAGCCGGAGCGTGGTCCGGGCGTCCAGGGCGGGGGCCGTGCGCAGGACCGCAGGGCCCCCGGCACGGCCCCGGCTCACGCGGAGCCCTCGACCGCCTGGGCGGCCCCGCCGGTCAGCGGCGGGAGGGCCTTCTCGGCGTTCTTGGTGATGCGGCGGAACATCACGGTGTCCAGCCCGGCCCCGACGGCCCCGCCGACGACCGGCAGCGCGCGCTGCGGCAGCCGCAGGAGGCCCTGGGTGCCGAACTTGGCGATGAGCCGGAACCCGACGCCCTTGTTGACGAGCATGAGGACCGGGCGCGGCACCCGGGAGGTGACGAGCGCGACGAGCCGGCCCCCGGTCGGGAGCCCGGCGGACTTCAGCACGTCCGTGGCGTCGGCCCCCACGAGCGTCAGGAGGACGGCCGAGCGCACCTCGGGCTTGGTCGTGTCGTACCCGCGCAGCTCGGCGATGGCCGCGACGGCGCGGACGGCGAGGACGTGGAACCCGAAGACGTTGGCGGGCAGCGAGACCGGAAGGGTGAACAGGCCGCCCAGTCCCGTCACGAAGCCGTTGCCCGCGACGAGCCTGCTGTGCTGGTGCACGACGGCGTGCACGGCCGACTCGGTGCTCGGGTGGTCGGCGCGGGCGGCCTTCGCGACCTCCGCGGCGCTGTCGAACGGGCCGAGGCCGTCGATGCCCACCTTGAGCAACCGCGTCACCAGGTCGGCGGAACGGCGCTCGAGCGCGGAGGGCTCGTCGGCGTCGGAGGCGGTGGACTTCTCGTGGCGGCTCACGGCGACGACGCTAGCCGGTGACGAGCCGGACGCCAGCCGGAAACCGTTCCGGCACAGCGTTCAGCGGGCGTTGTCCTGTTCGCTGAGGTAGGCAGCGACGTCGGCGACGCCGTCCTCGACGTAGCGGCGGCGCGCCCACGGGCGGGGCAGCCGCTGGGCGGAGGCCACGGGCGGCCGGTCGGCCTGGGGGAAGCGCGCGGGGTCGAGGTGGCGACGCAGCATCCGGCGGTCGCGCAGGAACGGCACCACGAACAGCGCCAGCAGGCACATCTCCAGGAAGGTGGACATGCTTCCTCCTCGGCAGCTGGGCGCCGGAACTTCAGTCCGGCCCCTGGCCGCCGACCGCGGGGGCGCGGCACCGCCCGGCCTGGTTGGATCTCCCGGTGCCCGACCGCCCCCGCCCCACCCGTCGTCCTCGGGGCCCGCGCCCGCCCAGCGGCGGGTCGGCGACCCCCGTCGAGGGCGAGGAGGCCATCGCCACGGGGACGGTCCGGCTGGAGCAGGACCCCGACGACCCGGACGGCTGGACGGTGCTCGTCAACGGCGTCCCGAGCTCCTACGTCGACACCGCCGACCCCACCCGCCTGGTCTTCGAGTACCACCAGTGGACCGCCGCCGTGCTCGACGCCGCGCACTCCCCCGGCCCGCTGCGCGCCGTCCACCTCGGGGGCGCCGGGTGCGCCTTCCCCCGCTACGTCGCGGCGACGCGGCCGGGCTCGCGCCAGCTCGTGCTGGAGGTCGACGCCGACCTCGTCGAGGTCTACCGGCGCAGCTTCGGGGCGAGCGGGCCCGCGGGCTTCAAGCTGCGGGCCGCGGACGCCCGCGCCGGGCTGGCCCCGCTGCCCGACGACAGCCAGGACGTCGTCGTGCGCGACGCCTTCGCCGGGGACGCCGTGCCCGCCCACCTGCAGACCGCCGAGTTCCTGGCCGAGGTCGACCGCGTGCTCGCCCCCGGCGGCCTGTGGGTGGCCAACCTGGCCGACCGGCCGCCCATGCCGAACTCCCGCGCCGAGCTCGCGACGGCGTTCGAGGTCTTCGCGCACGCGGCGGTCCTCGCCGAACCGGGCGTGTTCCGCGGCCGCCGGTACGGCAACGCGCTCCTGGTCGCCTCCCAGGAGGAGCTGCCCGAGCAGGCGCTCGTGCGGGCGCTGTCGGGCGGGGTGGCACCGGCGCGCCTCGTCCTGGACGCCGACGCGCGGCACTTCTGCGCGGGCTCGCGCGTTCTGCGTGACGAGCTGCGTGACGAGCCAGGACCCCCACCCCGATCCCCGGAGGACACCGACGCATGAGCACCACGGCCGAGACCGCCGCGCAGGCAGGCGGCCTGACCGGGTTCGTCCTGGACACCGTCGACGCGTTGGGCGCCCCCGGCGTGGGGTTGCTGAGCTTCCTCGAGGTCGTCTTCCCGCCCATCCCGAGCGAGATCGTCCTGCCGCTGGCCGGGTTCCTCGTGCAGACGGGCGCCATCAACGCGGTGGCGGTGTTCGCGCTGTCGACGCTGGGCGCCTACCTCGGCTCCCTCGTCCTGTACTGGGTCGGGCACGCCGTCGGGCTGGACCGCGCGGCCCGCATCGCCGCGAGGGTCCCCCTCATGGACGCCTCGGACGTGACGAAGTCGGCCGACTGGTTCCACCGCCACGAGGGCATGGCCGTCTTCACCGGTCGCTTCGTCCCCGGTGTCCGCAGTCTCATCTCGTTGCCCGCGGGAGCGGCGGGCATGAACCTCGTGAAGTTCTCGCTGTTCACCATCGCCGGCAGCGGGCTGTGGAACGCCCTGCTCATCGGCCTCGGCATGGCGCTCGGCACCCAGTACGAGCTGGTGGAGCAGTACGGCCACTACCTCGACTACGCGTTCTACGCCGCGATCGCCGGGGTGCTCGTGTGGGCCGTCGCGCGCCGCGTCCGCAGCCGCCGGGCCGAGCGGGTCGACGCGACGCGCTGACCCGGCCCCGGACGCACGAACGGCGGTGACCCCCACGGGGTCACCGCCGTCGTCACGTGCGCGGGCGCTCAGCCCTGCGACTCGGAACCGTCGCCGGACCACTCCACGTGGAAGGACCCGTCGCGGTCGACGCGCTTGTAGGTGTGCGCCCCGAACAGGTCGCGCAGACCCTGCACGAGCGCCGCCGAGGAGCGCTCGCGGCGCAGGCCGTCGTAGTACGCCAGCGCCGAGGCGAACCCCGGCGCCGGGATGCCGGCGGTCACCGAGTGCACGACGACCCGGCGCCAGGCCTCCTGGCCCTGCGCGACGGCGTCGGCGAAGTACGGGTCGAGCAGCAGCGAGGGCAGCTCGGGGTTCTTGGCGTAGGCGTCCTTGATCCGGTCCAGGAACTTGGCGCGGATGATGCAGCCGCCGCGCCAGATGGTCGCCATGGCGCCCGGGTCGACTCCCCAGCCGTACTCCTGCGAACCGGCGCGGATCATGTCGAAGCCCTGCGCGTACGCGACGACCTTCGAGGCGTACAGCGCCGCCCGGACGTCGTCGACGAACTGGTCGGCGTCGGCCTCGGCGACGAACCCGCCGGAGCCCTCGGCGCCACCGGCCGGGCCGGGGAGGACGGGCTGGGCGGCCTTGCGCTGCTCCGCGTGGCCGGACAGCGCGCGGGCGAAGACGGCCTCGGCGATGCCGGAGACGGGCGTGCCGAGGTCGAGGGCGGTCTGCACCGTCCAGCGGCCGGTGCCCTTCTGCTCGGCCTCGTCGAGGATGACGTCGACGAGCGGGACGCCGTCCTGGGTCGGGTCGTCCTTGTCGAGCACCCGCGCGGTGATCTCGATGAGGAAGCTCTCCAGGTCCCCGGAGTTCCAGGCGGTGAACACCTCGGCGAGCTGCTTGGGCGTGCGGCCCAGGCCGTGGCGGAGCAGGTCGTACGCCTCGGCGATGAGCTGCATGTCGGCGTACTCGATGCCGTTGTGCACCATCTTGACGAAGTGGCCGGCGCCGTCGGGGCCGACGTGCGTGGAGCACGGCGTGCCGTCGACCGAGACGGCGATGTCGGCCAGGATCGGGCCGAGCGTGTCGTACGCGTGCTCGGAACCGCCCGGCATGATCGAGGGCCCGAGCAGGGCTCCCTCCTCACCGCCGGAGACGCCGACGCCGGCGAAGTGGATGCCCTTCTCGCGCAGCGCGGCCTCGCGACGGCGGGTGTCGAGGAAGTGGGCGTTGCCGCCGTCGACGAGGATGTCGCCCTCGGACAGCAGCGGGGCGAGCTCGTCGATGACGGCGTCGGTGGGGGCACCGGCCTTGACCATGATGATGATCGTCCGGGGCGAGGACAGGGAGTCGACGAACTCCTGCGTCGTGTACCCGGGGACGAACGTGCCCTCGTCGCCGAACTCCTCGACCAGGGCCTTCGTCTTGGCGTCCGTGCGGTTGTGGACGGCGGTCACGTAGCCGTGCCGGGCGATGTTGCGGGCCAGGTTGCGGCCCATCACCGCCAGCCCGGTCACGCCGATCTGCGCCTGTCCCGCCTGTGCCTGCGTCTGCTCGCTCACCCGCCGCATCATGCCGTGCCCGCCCCGGCGCGGGAACCACGGGCTCGCAGCACGTCCCGGACGCGCGGCACGACGACCCCGTCGCGGGCCATGAGGGCGCGGGTCTGGCGCCGGCTGACGAGGATGCCCACGACTCCGACCGCCCACAGGGGGAACTGCAGCGCGAAGGCCACCTTGAACGCGCCGAGGGAGTACGTGGCCGGCGTCCCGGCGCCCTGGGCGTCGAGCAGGACCCCGACGAGCAGGATGAGGACGACCGAGGCCGAGAACCCCATGACGTTGGTCATGCCCGTCGCCCCGCCGAGGCGGTGGGCCGGGTTGGAGGTGCGGGCGTAGTCGAACCCGACCATCGAGCCGGGCACGCCGGTCGCGGCCACGACCACGAGCAGCGCCAGCAGGGCCACCGGGGCACGACCGGGCCACAGGAGCACCGCCGCCCACACGACGACCTGCGACCCGACGACCGTCAGGACGAGCCAGGACCTCCGCAGCGGGTGCCGGGCCACGAACGTGCCGAACAGCGGTCCCGTCCCGGCCGCCGTCACCGTGTAGAGCGTGAGCAGGGCGCTCGCACCCGCCGGGCTCAGCCCCTGCCCGGAGACCAGGAACGGGAAACCCCACAGGGTCGCGAAGGCGTTGCCGGAGAACGGAGTCGCCCAGTGCGACCACAGACCGAGCCGGGTCCCGGGGTGCCGCAGCGCGGCCCGCAGGTCCCCGCCGACCTGCCGCAGGGACCGGGTGACGCGCGGGTTCTCCCGCCCCGGCGGCACGTCCCGCAGGACGAGGACCGACAGGACGGTGGCCAGCAGCGTGAAGGAGGCCATGCCGGTGTAGGCCGACGTCCAGCCGGGCCCGTGCAGCAGCGCCACGAGGGGGACGAAGCTGAAGACCTGGCCCAGCTGCCCGAAGAGGCCGACGAGCTGGGTCATGACCGGGACGCGGGCGGGCGGGAACCAGTTCGTCACGACGCGCAGGACGCTGACGAACGTCGCCGCGTCCCCCGCCCCCACGAGCACGCGCGCCAGCACGGCCTGCCAGGTCTGCGTGCTGAGGGCGAGGACGAGCTGCCCGGCGCCCATGGTCGCGGCACCCAGGACGACGAGCCGCCGCGGCCCCCACCGGTCGATGAGGACACCGATCGGCACCTGCAGCGCGGCGTAGACGAGGAACTGCAGGACGGCGAAGCTCGACAGCGTCCCGGCCGTGATGTCGTACCGGTGCTGGGCGTCCAGGCCGGCGGCCGCCAGCGACGTGCGGTTGGCGACCGTGACGACGTAGGCCAGGGCGCCGACGGCGAAGACCAGCCAGGCCCCGCGCACGGCAGGGGTTCGGCGGCTCACGGACGCACCGCCCGCAGCCGGTCCCCGGCGTGGCGCACGTGCTCGCGCACCAGCGCGGTCCACGCGGCCTCGTCGTCGCCGAGCAGCGCCTCGCGCTGGGCCTCGTGGTCGGCGAGCGCCACGGCGGTCCGCTCCGGGGACCCGACGAGGTTCAGGACCCCCATCCGCATCTGCCGGTCGCGCAGCGAGTCGTAGACCCCGGCGAGCACCTCGTTGCCGGCGGCCCGCACGACCTCGGCGTGGAAGGCGCGGTCGGCGGCCATGAAGTCCCAGGTGGCGCTCCCGGCGCGCGAGGCGGCGGCCCGGCGCATGGTCAGCAGGTGCGGCGTGAGGCGGTGCACCAGCTCGGAGCGGACGGTCCAGGCCCGGCGGGCGGCGTGGACCTCGACGAGCTCGCGGGCCTCCAGGACGTCCTCGACCTCCTGCGGGGAGACGGGGACGACGAGGGCGCCGCGCTTGGGGATGAGGCGGACCAACCCCTCGCCCTGCAGCCGCAGCAGCCCCTCGCGGACCGGGGTGCGCGAGACGCCGAGCTCGTCGGCGACCTCGCCCTCGGTGAGGAGGTGCCCGCCGGGCAGCGTTCGGTCGAGCACGGCCTGCTTGACGTGAGCGTAGACGCGGTCGGCCGCGGGCGGGGCGCCGGGGATGCGGACGGGGGCTGAGCTGCGTGCGGTGTCCATCGTGCATCCATGCTAATCGCATGTCAGAACATGTCTGACGCGATGAGGGCGATCCTGTGCGGCAGGGGGTGACCCTGCACCCGATCACGGGGCACGGGGTGACCCCGTGCCCGAACCCCGGGGACCGCCGCGGTCAGCCCAGGGCGGCGGCCGCGGTGCGCAGGTCCGCGACGAGGCCGGCGTAGGCGGCGTCGCGCTCGGCCTCGGGGGTCCGCAGCACCGCGGAGGGGTGGATGGTGCCCATGAACGTCTTCTCGCCCCGCGTCGTCGTCAGCGTGAAGACCTGCCCGCGGTGCTTGGTCACGCGGAAGTCCTTCGGCAGCAACGCCTTGGCCGCCGTCGCCCCGAGGCAGACGATCACGTCGGGGTCGACGACGGCGAGTTCGGCGGCCAGCCACGGCCGGCAGGCGGTGACGTGGCCTTGGTCGGGAGTGGCGTGGATGCGCCGGTTCCCGGGCGCGGTCTGGCTGAAGCGGAAGTGCTTGACGGCGTTGGTGACGTACGTCGTCGACAGGTCGATCCCCGCCTCGGCGACGGCCTTCTGCAGCAACCGCCCGGCGGGCCCGATGAACGGCACCCCGCGCCGGTCCTCCTGGTCGCCCGGTTGTTCCCCGACCAGTGCGAGGCGGCCGTCGGGCGCTCCGGCGGAGAAGACCACCTGCGTCGCGGGCTCCCACAGCTCGCACCCGCGGCACGACGGGGCCGCCTGCCGCAGCGCGTCCAGGTCCGCCCCCTCCGGGACGAAGGGGGCGGCCCCTGGACGCTCGTCGTTCACCCGTGCCGTCACACCGCGATCATGCCGCCGCTCACGGCGTCGTGCCCGTCACCGGCGCCGGCACGAGGGCGGCGAAGCTGGCCATCGTCCCGGCCGACAGCGAGGGCTCCCCACCGAAGACGAGTCCCACCCGCACCGGGCTGACCGCGTTGAGCCCGGCCATCGCCGTCTGTGCCGCGGGGTCCAGCTGGGCCCGCGGGGTCAGCAGGAGCGGGGAGTTCAGCGCGCCCAGCGCCGCCGCCCCGACGAGGGCGTCGGGCCAGTTCTCCCCCGTGGCCAGCCCCGCGGCGACGACCGGGACGCCGGAACCGCCGTCGAACTCTGCCGCGACGAGGCGTGCGGTGTCGTAGCGGTCGGCACCCGTCAGGGCCTGCGCGACGGCCGCGCGGGCGGCGGCGGTGGGCAGCTCACCGGCCGCCACCTCGGCCTGCCCACCGACCGGCACCGTCTTGGCCCCCGTCGGGTCGGCGGCCTGCAGGTAGGCGCGGGTGACGGCCGGCAGCGCGGTCCCGTCGGTGAGCATCACGACCCCGCCGGTGCGGGCCGCGAGCGCCGACACCGCCAGCCCGTCGGGGAAGTTCTGCCCGTTGACGAGGTAGACGGGACCCGTGGCCCCGCCGGAGAGCCCCGCGACCTCGGTGGCGATGGCCGCGGCCGTGGCGAACCGGTCCGCGCCGGCGAGCCGCTCCACCTGGTAGCGCCCCGGGAGGGCCGCGACCGAGGCGGCGACCTGCGGGGTCAGCGTCGTCTCCCCGCCCAGGACGAAGACGGTGCCTCCGGGGGCGAGCACGCGGCTCACCTCGGCGGCGACGTCGGCCGACAGCGACCCCGAGGGCGTGAGCAGGAGCGGACCGCCGTTGGCGCTGGCCAGCCGACCGCCCGCGAGGGCGTCGGCGTACTTCTCCGAGGTCGTCAGCACGACGGCGCGGGCGGAGCCGGCCTGCGGGAACAGCTTGCGGGACACGTCGACGGCGGTCCCGACGCGGTCGGCACCGGCGTAGCGCGCGGTCCCGGGCGCGGGCGTGGCGGCCAGCTGGGTCGGGTAGAGGACGAAGACGACCTCGGCCGTCGTGGCCCCACCGGAGTTCGTGGCGGTCACCGTCACCCGGGTGGTGCCGGGCGTCGTGGGGGTGCCGCTCACGGTGCCCGTCCGGGCGTCGAGGGCGAGTCCGGCGGGCAACGTCCCCTGGGTCACGGCCCAGGTCGGGGAGCCGGAGGCCGTGAGCGTCGTCGACAGCGGCGAGCCCACGACGCCGACCACCGTGGTCGCCCCCAGGACCGGTTGGGCGCCGGCTGCCGCGACGACGATGGTCAGGGGTTCGCGGTCGCTGCCCGCGGAGTTCGTGGCGACGAGCGTCACGGTGGACGTCCCCGCGGCGGTCGGCGTGCCGGACACGACGCCGGTGGCGGCGTCGAGGCGCACCCCGGCGGGCAGGGCCCCCTCGACGGACCACGTGGGCACCGGTACGCCCGTGGCCGTCGCCTCGTAGGCGAACGGCACCCCGACCGTGGCGACGACGGCGGTTGTGGGGGTGATGGACGGCGCGGTGCTGGACCCGACGACCACGAGGGTGGCCGTCTGCGAGGCGACGCCGGCGGAGTTCCTCGCGGTGACGGTGACGACCGAGGCGCCGACGGCCGACGGGGTCCCGGACAGCACGCCGGACACCGAGTCCAGGGTCAGGCCGGACGGCAGGGTGCCGCTGACCGACCACGTCGGCGCCGGGGTGCCGGTCGCGGTGAACTGGTGGCGGTAAGGCGTACCCACGACGACGGCGGCGGGCGCGGCGGACGTGATGACGGGGGCGGCGCCCGGGGGCGGCGCCCGGGTGCCGGGCAGCACGGTCGCGATGGTCACCGTCTGACTCGCCGAGCCCGCACCGTTGGTGGCCGTGACCGTGAACAGGCTCAGCGCGACGGTCGCGGTCGGCACACCGGACAGCACGCCCGTGACGGGATCGAGCCTGAGCCCCGGGGGCAGGGACCCCCGCACGCTCCAGGTCGGCGCCGGGTCGCCCGTGGCGGTGAAGGTGTGGGTGAACGGTTGTCCGAGCACGACGCGCAGCGGCGGGGCGGAGGTGATGCGCGGGGCGGTCGCGAGCAGCACTGCCCGCGGGGGCGTCTCGGCGGCGGACGCCGGTGCGGCGACGGCCAGCCCGAGGGGGACGGCGAGGGCGAACGGCAGGGCCGTGGCGAGGACACGGCTCGCCGCGCGGCGGCGGTGAGGTGTGGTCACGTCACCGAAGGTATCTAGATATGTACGGACTGTCAGCTAGATGGTGCGGGGTCCCCCGTTCGGCAGGTCGTTGCCGACCGCGAGGGTCGCCGTGGCCCGGCGGACGGCGCGGTCCGTCCCGCTCGGGTGGGCCGCGAGGACGGCGTCGAGGAAGCCGTACTGCACGACCAGCTGCGCCGTCGCCGACGTCCGCGGCCCCCGCCGCAGGTGCGACCACCAGTCGGCGATGTCCCCCCACCCCGGCGCCGACAGCGACCCGCCGAACTGCTGCACCGACAACCCCGCGCAGAGGTTCGCGAAGGACAGCCGGTCCGCCAGGCCCCAGCCGGCGAGCGTCCCGGTGAGGAAACCGGCCCCGAACACGTCCCCGGCGCCCGTGGCGTCGAGCGCGTCCAGGCGCAGGCCCGGCACGTGGGCACGCTCCCCCGTCCCCGCATCGACGGCCAGCGCCCCGTCGGGCCCGCACGTCACGACCGCGACGGGAACCCGTTCGGCCAGGGCCGCGACCGCCGCCGCGGCGTCGTCGGTGCGCGTGTAGCGCATGGCCTCGACGTGGTTGGGCAGGAACGCGTGACAGTGCTCCAGACCGGCGAGGACGTCGGGGTTCCACTGCGTCGAGGCGTCCCAGCCCACGTCGGCGAAGACGAGGGAACCCTGCTCGCGCGCCCGCAGCACCCACGGCTGCGGGACGGCCGCCAGGTGCACGAGGGCGGCCCGGGCCGCGGGGACCCCGGCCGGTTCGTCGACGGGCGCCGGGTGCTCGTGGGTGACCATCGCGCGGTCCCCGCCGTACGCCAGCGACACCGTGACGGGCGAGTGCCAGTCCTGCACGCGGTACGACGTCGAGAGGTCGACGCCCTCCTGCTCCCCCAGCGTCCGCCAGCAGAACTCCCCGTACGCGTCGGTGCTGAACGCCGCCGACAACGACGTCGACAGCCCCAGCCGGGAGGCCGCCACGGCCATGTTCGCGATGCCGCCCGGGCACGAGCCCATGCCCGACGTCCAGACCTCCGTGCCCAGCCGGGGTTCGGAGTCCAGGCCCGTCATGACGATGTCGAGGAACACCGTGCCGCGGACGTGGACGTCGAACTCGGCGGGGTTGGGGACGGGCGTCGACTGCACCCCCGCATGGTGTCAGGGGCGCCCGGACCGGACCAGGGGCAGGATGCGCCCATGGAGTACAGAACCCTGGGCAACAGCGGAACCTCGGTGTCGAACCTCGCGCTCGGCACCATGACCTTCGGCAGCGAGAGCGACCGCGACGTCTCCTTCGAGCAGCTCGACACGTTCCTCGCCGCCGGCGGAACCCTCGTCGACACGGCCGACGTCTACAGCGGCGGTGTGTCGGAGGAGATCATCGGCGCCTGGCTCGCCGACCGGCCGGCCGACGTCACCGAGCGCGTGGTGCTGGCCACCAAGGGCCGGTTCCCCACCTCCCCAGAACCCAACGGCGTCGGCCTGTCCCGCCGGCACCTGACCCGCGCGCTCGACGCGTCGCTGCGCCGCCTCGGCGTCGACGCCGTCGACCTCTACCAGGTCCACGCGTGGGACCCGTGGACCCCGCTGGAGGAGACCCTGGCCACGCTCGACGCGTTCGTCCGCGCGGGCAAGGTCCACCACGTCGGGTTGTCGAACTTCACCGGGTGGCAGCTGCAAAAAGCGGTCGACGTCGCCGACGCCGGCGGGTACTCCCCGCCCGTCACGCTGCAGCCGCAGTACAACCTGCTGGTGCGCGAGATCGAGTGGGAGATCGTCCCCGCAGCGGAGGAGAACGGCCTCGGGCTGCTGCCGTGGTCGCCCCTGGGCGGCGGCTGGTTGTCCGGCAAGTACACCCGCGACACGACGCCCACGGGTTCCACGCGACTCGGCGAGAACCCCGACCGCGGGGTCGAGGCGTACGCCAAGCGGAACGCGCAGGAACGCACGTGGGCCGTCGTCGACGCCGTCCAGCGCGTCGCGGAGCAGCGCGGCGTGCCGAGGGCCCAGATCGCCCTGGCGTGGTTGTCGGCGCAGCCCGCGGTCAGTTCGGTCATCCTCGGGGCGCGCACGACGCAGCAGCTGACGGAGAACCTCGGGGCGGCGGACCTGGAACTCGAGGCCTCCGAACTCGCGGCCCTGGACGAGGCGAGCGACCCCGAACCCGCCGACTACCCGTACGGCGGGCCGGGGTCGACCCAGCGTTCGCGCAAGCTCACCGGCGGGCGCTGACCGGCCCGGGGAGCCGCACGAGAGGACCGTCAGTCGGCCGGCGCCTGCTGCCCCTGCTCCCCGGGGTGGTGGGCGTCGTCCGCCTCGTGCTCGGCCGGGAGGTCCTGCCAGCCCTGGTGGGCCTCCTCCGCGAGCCGCTTGGAGTTCTCGAGGTGCTCGGCGACCGACGCTGGTCCGTCGTGTCCGCCCGCCCCGTCCGTCGGTCCCGTCTGCTCGCTCACGGCGTGTCCTCCCTCACCGCTCACGCGGTTTGTCGTCGGCGGCGACGGCGTCGCGCCGTCCCATCGGTTCGGTCGGGCCGACGGTCGTGTCCTGGTCCGTCTGCTTCTCGGACTCGGCGTTGACCTCGGCACCCAGCAGCATCGCGTAGCTCGTCAGCCACAGCCACATGAGCAGGATGACGACACCGGCCATCGCGCCGTAGTTCTTGGCGTAGGAGGAGTCCCCGGCCACGGTGACGTAGATCGAGAACCCGGCCGAGACGACGAGCCACAGGACGGTCGCGACCCCGGCGCCGACCGACACCCACTTCACCTTCGGGGCGTCGCGGTCCGGCGCCAGGCGGTACAGAACGGCGAGGGCCACGAGGATCAGGCCCAGCAGCAGCACCCACCGCAGCACGTTGACGACGAGGGACACCGCTCCGCCGGCCCCGAGTGCGCTGACGAGGACCGGTACGACGCCGATGAAGGCGATGGCCAGCAGCATGAAGACGATGGCGCCGACCGTCAGCACCAGGGCGGTGCCCTTGCGCTTGAGGAAACCCCGCGTCTCCTTCTCGTCGTAGGCGAGGTTCGTCGCAGCCATGAGGTTCTCGACGCCGCTCGAGGCGCTCCACAGGGCCAGCAGGATCGCCACCACGGCCGTGATGCCGGCCGCCGACTTGCCCTGGGCCACCTGGCCGACCTGCTCGGTGACCAGCGTGCGGGCCGCGTCGGGGATCGCGCTGATCCCGTTGATCTGGTCCACGATGGTCTGGGTGTTCCCGAAGATCCCCCACACGAGGAACGCCGCGGTCAGGGCCGGGAAGATCGCGAGGAAGGCCTTGAACGCCACGCCCGCCGCGAGCAGGGGGACCTGGTCCTCCTTGGCCTCGGCCCACGCGCGCTTGGTCACGGCCACCCACCCCCGCCGGGGGATCTGCCCCGGTGAGTCGGCCTGCTCGCCGTGGTCTCCGTGGTGCACGGAGATCTCGTCACGCTGCGTCGTCCTGCTCTTGCTCATGGACCACAGCGTGCTCTGGAACCGGCACTCCTGCACGCGGACCCGGAACTGTCTGGACGCGGGGTTTGCCGGGCCCAGGACGGGGTACGTCACGCGGTTGCGGCGCTCCCCGCCACGAAGGACGCCCACAGCGCCGCGTAGACCCCGTCCCTCTCGAGGAGGGCGGCGTGCGTCCCCTCCTCGGCGACACGGCCCTGGTCGAGGACGACGATCCGGTCCGCGCGCGCCGCCGTCGACAACCGGTGCGCGACGACGATCGTGGTGCGCCGGCTCGCCGCGGCGTCGCTGGCCGCGGCGATCGCAGCTTCCGCGGCGGGGTCCAGCGCGGCCGTCGCCTCGTCGAGCAGCAGCACGTCCGGGTCGACGAGCTCGGCGCGGGCCAGGGCGACGAGCTGGCGCTGACCGGTCGACAGGTTCCGGCCCCGCTCCCCCACGACGAACCCGTACCCGCCGGGCAGCGCGGAGATCGCGGCGTCGGCACCCACCGCCGCCGCGGCGGCCCGGACCTCCTCGGCCGAGGCGTCGGGGCGCGCGTAGGCGATGGCCTGCTCGACCGTCCCGTCGAACAGGTAGGCCTCCTGCGGCACGACGCCGAGCCGCTGCCGGTAGCCGGCGAGGTCCAGGTCGCGCACGTCGGTCCCGTCGACGAGCACGCGGCCGCCGGTGGAGTCGTAGAACCGCGCCACGAGCTTGACGACCGTCGACTTCCCCGCGCCCGTCTCCCCCACCAGCGCGACGGTCTCCCCGGCCCGCACGTGCAGGTCGACGCCGGCGAGCGCCGGCCGCTCGGTGCCCTGGTAGCGGAACTCGACGCCCTCGAGGCGGACGTCACCGCGCAACCGGCCGACCGGCGCCGCGTCGACCGCGGCGGGCACGGTCGTCGGCGTGCGCAGGAGGTCGCGGACGCGGCGCAGGCCGACCGCGGCCTGCTGGTACCCGTCGAACACCTGCGACAACTGCTGGACCGGGGCGAAGAACAGGTCGACGTAGAGCAGGAACGCCACGAGCACCCCCACCGCGATCCGGCCGTCGCGGACCATCGCCCCGCCAGCCACGAGGACGAGCGCCGCGGTGGCCTCGTTGAGGAACTGCACGAACGGGAAGTACGTCGCGATGTACCGCTGGGCCCGCAGCCGCGACTGCCGGTAGGCCCACCCCCGCTCGCGGAAGCCCTCGGCGTCCTGGTCGGTCCGGACGAACGCCTGGGTGACGCGCACGCCGGCGACGGACTCCTGGAACCGGCTGTTGACGGCGCTGACGCGTTCGCGGGCCTCGACGTAGGCCGGCCGCGACCGAGAGCGGAACAGCAGCGTCGCGGCGGCGAGGACGGGCAGCACCGCCAGGACGACCACGGCCAGCCCCGGTTCCAGCAGCAGCATCGCCACGAACACGCCGACGAGGGAGAGCAGGCTGACGAGGGCCTGCGCGACGCCGCTCTGCAGGAACTGCGAGAGCGCGTCGACGTCCGTCGTCATCCGCGTCATGATGCGGCCGGCCTGCTCGCGCTCGTAGTAGTCCAGCCCCAGCCGCTGCAGCTGGGCGAACGTCTTGAGCCGCAACGTGAAGAGCAGGCGCTCCCCCGTGCGCCCGGTGACCCGGCCCTGCCCGACGGTGACCAGCCAGTCCAGCGCGACCACGACCGCGGCGATGCCCGAGGCGACGAGCAGCGCCCGCAGGTCCTGCCGGGCCACCCCGTCGTCGAGCCCGGACCGGACGAGCTGGGGCAGGACGAGCTGGGCCAAGGCGTCGCCGGCGACGAGGAGCATGCCGGCGACCAGCGCCCACCGGAACGGGCGCAGGAGGCGGCGCAGGGAGAACTGCGGGTCCTGCCGCTCGGCGTCGGCCACGTCCACGTCGGGCGAGACGTCGAGGCGCGGGAGGGCCGCGATGCGGCGGGCCAGCTCGGGCGAGACGGGCAGGCCGGCGCTCGTGGCGCCGGCCGCGCGTGTCGTGCCCCCGTCCGCGCCCGTGGACGCAGCGGGCCGCCGGGGCGCCGGCACCGCCCCCCGCGCGTCGTCGGGGCCGGTGCCGAACAGCCGCTGGAACACCGGGCAGCGGGCGGCGAGCTCGGCCTCGGTCCCGCTGTCGACGACCCGGCCCCCGTCGAGGACGACGACCCGGTCGGCCAGCCGCAGCGTGGAGCGGCGGTGGGCGACGAGCAGGACGGTCTGGCCCGCCGGCCGCTGCGTGGCCAGGGCCGACAGGATCCGCTGCTCGACCGTCGGGTCGACGGCCGACGTCGCGTCGTCGAGGACCAGCACGCGGGGCGCCGCGACGAGGGCGCGGGCCAGGCCGATGCGCTGGCGCTGCCCCCCGGACAGCGTCAGCCCCTGCTCGCCGACGAGGGAGTCCCACCCGTGGTCGAGGGCGTCGACGAAACCGTCGGCCGCCGCGGTGCGCAGCGCGGCCCTCAGGACCTCCTCGTCCGCGTCGGGCACGGGGTAGGCGACGTTGGCGCGCACGGTGTCGGAGAACAGGAACGTCTCCTCGAAGACCATGCCGACCGCTCGGCGCAGCTCCTGCGGGTCCAGGTCCCGCACGTCGACGCCGCCGACCTCGACGCTGCCGGCGTCGACGTCGTGGAAGCGGTCGAGCAGGGCCGTGAGGGTCGACTTGCCGGAGCCGGCGGTTCCGACGACCGCCAGCGTCCCGCCGGCGGGGACCTCGAGGTCGACGTCGCGCAGGACGGGACGGCCCGGGGCGTGGGCGAACCCCACGCCGCGGAAGCGGACGCCCAGCGGGCCGTCGGGCAGCGGGACGGCCGGGGTGCGGCGCGGTGCGAGGACGGTGGGACGGGTGTCCACGACCTGCAGGGCCCGCTCGACCCCGGCGCGGGCCTGCTGCCCGATCGTCAGCAGCCCCGCGAGCTGGCGCACGGGCGAGACCATGCTCCCCAGGTAGGTGGAGAAGGCCAGGAACGTGCCGACCGTGAGGTGCCCGGTCAGGGCCAGCCAGCCGCCGAAGAGCAGCACCCCGACCTGCCCGAGGGCCGGGACCGCCTGCAGCGCAGGGCCGTAGCGGGAGTTGTAGCGCACGACGCGCATCCGGTCGGTGAACAGGTCACCGACCGTGCGCTCGAGGCGGGCCAGTTCGGCGGCCTCCTGGCCGAACCCCTTGACCACGCGCACCCCCGTGACGGCGGCCTCGACGCGGGCCGCCACCTCGGCGGTGCGGGCCTGCGCGGCGGAGTTCGCGGGGAACAGGTCCCGGCGGCTGCGCCAGGCGATCCAGAACAGGGCCGGCCCGGTGGCCAGGGCCACGAGGGTCAGCGGCGGAGACAGGACCGCCATGACGACGAGGGAGACGACGAACAGGACGGCGTTGCCGGTGACGTTGGGCAGCCAGGCCAGCAGGCCCTGGACGAGCTGGACGTCGCTGATCGACCGGCTGACGACCTGCCCGGTCGACAGCGCGTCGAGCTGGCGACCGTCCATCCGCTGCACAGCGGCGTGGACGTCGTTGCGCAGGTCGTACTGGACGTCCAGGGACAGCCGTCCCGCGGCGTAGCGGCGGACGAAGCCGAGCGCGTAGACGAGCAGGCCCGCGGCCACGAGCAGCGCCGCCCACGGCCACAGGGAGCCACCCGCCCCCGCGGGACGGCCGATGACGTCGTCGACCACGTGACGCACCACCAGCGGGACGAGGGCGGTGACGACGTAGGACACGACGGCCGCCCCGAAGGAGAGGGCGAGGTCGCGCGGGTGCCGGGCGCAGTACCCGGCCAGCCGCCGCAACCACCCCGACGGCAGTTCCTTGCCCTGGGCACGTTCTGGCGGCACGGTTGACGACAGTAGCCCCGGGCTGCGACACATGCCCCTGTGAGTTCCGCGCCCGCGTCCCACCCCGCGCCGCTGTCCGTGCTCGACCTGTCACCGGTCACCTCCGGACGGCCCCCGGCGGCCGCGTTGCGCGACAGCGTCGAGCTCGCGCGGGCCGTGGAGGCACTGGGGTACCGGCGCTACTGGGTGGCCGAGCACCACGGCTCCCCCGCGGTCGTCTCGGCGCCCGCCGTGCTCATCGGTGCGGTCGCCGCCGCGACGGACACCCTGCGCGTGGGAGCGGGCGGGATCATGCTGCCCAACTACTCCCCGCTGCAGGTCGCCGAGACGTTCCGCGCGCTCGAGGCCCTGCACCCGGGCCGCATCGACCTGGGACTGGGTCGCGCCCCCGGCACGGACGGGCGCACCGCGCTGGCGCTGCGCCGGTCGCGACAGGCCCTGGCGGCCGACGACTTCGACGAGCAGTACGCCGAGCTGCGCGGACACGTCGAGGGCTTCGCCCCCGGGCACCCGTTCGCGGGCATCACCGCCATGCCGACGGGGGTGCCGTTGCCGCCGGTGTGGGTGCTGGGGTCCAGCGACCACGGGGCCCGCGTCGCCGCCGCCCTGGGGACGGGGTACGCCTACGCGGGGCACTTCGGGGTCCTCGACCCGGCCGAGCCGCTGCGCGCCTACCGGGAGGCCTTCGTCCCGTCCGCCGCGCGACCGGCGCCGCACGCCCTCCTGTCCGTCGCCGCCGTCGTGGCGGCCGACGCCGGCCGGGCCGAGGAGCTGGCCCGCGCCGCCACGCTCGCGACCGTGCGGATGCGCCTCGGGGCGCCGGCGCCACTGCCCACCCCGGAGGAGGCCGCGGCGCACCGGTGGACCCTGGCCGAGCGGAACGCCGCGGGCCGGCTCGGGGACCACCTGCTCGCCGGGACGGCGCAGGACGTGGCGGGACGGCTCGCCCGGCTGGCGCGGCGGACCGGCGCCGACGAGCTGCTCGTCGTGACGAACGTCCACGACCAGGCGGAGCGGGCGGCGTCCTACGAGCTGCTGGCGCAGGCGTGGCCGGCAGCGTGGGCGGCGGCGCGCGCAGCGTGAGGAGCGCGGCCCCGGCTCGTCCGAACGGGTGAACGCCGGGGACCACCTCAGCTACGGATCGTGACGGTCGATGGGGACGACATGATCAGCCTCGAGAGCGCCACCTGGGGCTCGCAGGCCGTCACCACGCCTGCGCCGACCCCCTCCGGCAACACCTCCGGCGACTTTTCCGGCAGGGAGCGCCGCCGTCGCCCCGCGATGGTCATCCGCCGACCCACGGCCGGGGACGCCGTGGAGGTCGGGCCCGCCAACCCCCAGCACCCCGCGGGCCGGGTGGACATCTACCTCTGAGGGGCCCGCGGGACCCGGTGCAGGACGACCTCGCCGAGCGTCCCGTCGACGACGTCGAACTCCAGCCAGGTCCCCGTCGGCTGCCGACGGCGGTCCGTCGGCGAGCCGGGGTTGAGCAGCCGCACCCCGCGCGGGGTCGTGGAGTCCCACGGGATGTGGCTGTGCCCGAACAGGAGCACGTCCACCGCTCCCGCCCAGGCCGTGTCGCACCGGCGTTCGCGCCCGGCCTTGTCGCCCGTCTCGTGCACGACCCCGAACCGCAGGCCCTCGAGCGTGAACGTCGCCGTCTCGGCCAGGTGCGCCCGCACGTCCGCCCCGTCGTTGTTGCCCGCGACGCCCACGAGACGCCGGCTCCGCGCGCGCAGCGCCAGCACGGTCGCCTCGTCGCACCAGTCGCCGGCGTGCACGACGACGTCGGCCGCCTCGACCGCCGCCCACACCGGCGCGGGCAGGTCCTTCGCCCGCCTCGGCAGGTGCGTGTCGGAGATGACGACGACGTGGACGCCGGAGACGACGGGGACCACGCTCAGCCCAGCTGCCGCACCCGGACGGTCTCGGGCAGCTCGCGCAGCAGGCGGCCCACCTCGTCGGAGGCGTGGGCGGCGATGTCGGTGACGACGTAGCCCAGGTCCCCGCGGGTGGCCAGCTGCTGGCTCTCGATGTTCACGCCGGCCTGGGCCAGGACGGAGTTGATGGCGGCGAGCACACCCGGCACGTTGCGGTGCAGGTGGGCCAGCCGGACCGTCCCGGGCGTGGCCTCGGCCCCCAGGGTGGGCAGGTTCACCGACAGGGTCGTTGCCCCGTGCAGCGCGTAGTCGCGCAGCTTGGCGGCCACGAAGCGGCCGATGTCCTCCTGAGCCTCCTCGGTCGACCCCCCGACGTGCGGGGTGAGGATGACGTTCGGGAGCCCGCGCAGCTCGGACTCGAAGGCGTGACCGGCCCCCTTGGGCTCGGTCGGGAAGACGTCGATGGCCGCGCCCGCGATGTGCCCGGACTCGACGTGGTGCCGCAGCGCGACGTGGTCGACGACGAACCCGCGCGAGAGGTTGAGGAAGATCGAGCCCGGACGCATCCGGGCGAACTCCTCCTCCCCGAAGAACCCGCTGTTGCTGCTGCGGCCGTCGACGTGCAGCGTCACGACGTCGGCGACCTCGAGGACCTCGTGCAGGCTCCCGCAGCGGCGCGCGTTGCCGAGCGCCAGCTTGTCGGTGCGGTCGTAGAAGAAGACGCTCATGCCCAGCGCCTCGGCCACGACGGACAGCTGCGAACCGATGTTGCCGTAGCCGATGATCCCCAGCCGGCGCCCGCGCACCTCGTGCGACCCGGCGGCGGACTTGTCCCAGACGCCCTCGTGCATGGCGCGGTCCTTGACCGTCAGCCGACGGGTGAGGGCGATGATCTCGGCGAGGGCCAGCTCGACGACGCTGCGCGTGTTGCTGTACGGCGCGTTGAAGACGGCGACCCCGTGGGTGGCCGCGGCGAACAGGTCGATCTGGTTGGTGCCGATGCAGAAGGCGCCGACGGCGCGCAGGTCCGGCGCGTTCTCCAGGACCTTCGCGGTCACCTGCGTCTGGGACCGGATGCCGAGCAGCTGCACCCCGTCGAGGCGTTCGAGCAGCTCGTCCTCGTCCAGCGCCCCGGACGCGGTCTCCACGTGCCAGCCGGCCTCGGTCAGCAGGGCCCGGGCGTCGGCGTGGATGTTCTCGAGCAGCAGCGCACGTCCGGTGCGGGCCGGTGCGTCGTCGGGGGCGGGCACGTGGTTCCTCCAGCGGCGGGAGCGGTCGGGACCCCAAGTCTCCCGCACGGGACCCCCGCCGTGGGCCGGGGTCCGCCGCAGGGGGACCGGACGGCCGGGGCGCGCTCACGGTGCGTCATGCCCGGACGGGACTGCCATTCGGGTGGACTTGAGCGTTCAACCTCACGCCGTCCACGCCGCAGGCGGTGATCCCCTGCAGCACAACGGTTCCACCACGTTCGGGGACGAGTCCCAGAACAGACCGCACTGCGCAGGCCGGGCGACGTTCGCCACGCTCCGTCACGCCTGCTGACCCGTTCGGCGTTGCCGCGGGCACGGGAGCGTTCCTACCGTCACGCGACGGACGAGGGACCCGCCCCGTCCCGGGTGGAGAGGAGCCCGCCGCGTGGACCGCTACCCCGTCCCGCGCAGCGACCCCACCCTGCCGGCGACCGCGAGCGACCGCGCCGCCCGCGCCGTGGCCGCCACCACCCCGCCCGCCGGGACCGGCACGGCGTCGGGGGCGGGCCTGACGTCCCACCCCGACCGCCTCGAGGTCGTCCGCACCCGCGCGTCCCGCCGCGCCTCCGACCGCCGCCCGCGGGGCCGTCGCCCACGCCACCGCCGCCCGCTCGGTCCCCGCCCTCCCGTCCGGCCCGGTGCCGGCCCCCTGCTGCTCGCGGTGGCCGCCGCCGGAACGCTGCTGCTCGTCCTCGGCGTCCCGCTGCCGGCGCCGCTGGCCGCCCTCGCCCTGCTGAGCGGTGTGACGGTGCTGGGGTTGCCCGTGCTGCACCTGCTGCGCGTCCCGGTCCCCGACCCGGTCGGACGGGTCGTCCTGGCCGCGGCGAGCGGCCTGGTCCTCGGGACCGGCCTGTTCCGCCTGGCCGACGGTGCGGGCTGGCGACCGGGCGGTCCCGCCGTCGCGGTCGCGGGACTGGCGCTGCTGGGGGCCGCCGTCGTGGGCCGGGGCGCCCTGGTGCGTCCCGGCGGACGGCCCCGCCGCCCCGCCCGCACCCTGCGGGCGGCCCTGCCCCGGCTCCCGCTGCTCGCCCTGCCTGCCCTGGCCTGGGTGGACGCGCTGGGCGACGTGCCCTCACCCGGCTGGCTGCGGGCGGCGGTGCTCGCGGCGGCGGTCGTGCTCCTCGCGCGGTGCACCCTGCGGCGCCGGGCCGGGACCGACCGCGTCGGCGTGGCCGCCACGGTGTACGCGGTCGCCGTCGCGGTCCTCACGCCGTTCGCAGGGACCGCGTCCGGTGCGGGGGCCACGCCCTGGTCCTCCGGCCTGGCCCGGGCGTGGTCCCTGGCTCCCGGGACCGTCGAGGTGGTCGTCCTGCCGGCCGTGACGGCGCTCGTCGTCGTCGGGACCTGGCTGGTCGCCGAACGCGTCGTGGGCACCCGTCGCGCCGTGGTCGTGGCCGTGCTCGCGCTGGCCGCCCTCGTCGCCGCGCCGCCCGGTCCGGGTGACCTGGCGGTCACCGCCGCCGTCCTCCTCGTCGTCACCCGTTCTCCCGCAGGGCGTCCGGGCCCGGCGACGGGACGCCGGCCGCTCGTCCTCCTGCTCGGTGCCGGGGCCCTGCTCGCGGCGCCGAGCGCGGCGGTCTTCGGCGCCCAGGTGTGCCTGGCGGCGTTCGCCGGCGCGATCCTCGGCCCGGCCGACCGCCGGCCGGGGCGGGTGCTGACCCTGCCGCTGGCCCTCGGGTTCGCCGTGGCGGTGTGGGGGGCGGCCGCCCTCGGGCAACGCCTGCCCGTCACGGGAGGAGCCGTCCCGGCGGCCGCTGTCGTCCTCGTGGCCCTCGCCGGCGCCGGGCTCCTCGCCGTCCTCCTGCGCCGGGTCCCCCGGCCGCCCACGGACAGCGAGTTCCTCGCGCTCGCCGCGGCGGGGCTGCTCGTGCAGGCCGTGGCCGCGGTCGGCGCCGGCAGCACGGGCGGGGACGGCTCCCCCGTCCCGCACGTCCTGCTCCTCCTGACGGTGCCCGCCGTGCTCGGCGTCGGCGTCGTCTGGGGTGTGCTCGCGGGTGCCCTGGGGCTGGTGCTGGACCGGGTGCCGTCCCGGTGGTTGCGGTCGGACGCGCGGGCGACCCGGGCCCACCGCGGCACTCCCGGCCGCGCCCTGCGGACCGCCCTCGTGGCGCTGCTGCTGTTCGCGCTCGCCTACGCGCGGCGGGCCTTCGGCTGACGGGACCTCAGGCGCCGGCCACGGCGTCCGCGACGGCGGTCTGCCCCGACTCCAGCCCCAGCACGCGGGCCGGGGACCCGTCCGCCACGAGCCGGTCCAGCAACCCCAGCGCCACCGCCGCGACGTCGGCCCGTGGGACCGTGCCGCCGTCCACCGCCGGGTCCAGCCGCACGCGGCCCGTGGCGGGGTCGTCCAGCAGGCCCGCCGGGCGCAGCACGACCACCCGCAGCCCCGGGCGGGCCAGCAGGTCCTCCTCCGCGGCCAGCTTGGCCCGCAGGTAGGCGACGAACACCTCGTCGAGGTCCTCGGGGGTCGCCCCGTCGCGGACGCGGTCCACGCCGATCGAGGACACCAGCAGGAACGAGGGGACACCAGCCCGTTCGGCGGCGTCGGCCAGGAGCACCGCGGCGGCCCGGTCGACGGTGTCCTTGCGCGCGGCCCCGCTGCCCGGACCCGCACCGGCCGCGAAGACGACCGCGTCGGCGCCCCGCAGGTCCCCGGCGAGCACGTCCGGTCCGTCGGACCCGGCCGTCAGACCCTCGAGGTCGCGCACCACCCCCGTCACCCCCAGGGCGCTCAGGTCCGCGACGTGGCCGGGGTTGCGGACGATCCCGACGACCTCGTCCCCGCGGTCGACGGCCAGGCGGCCGAGCAGCTGGGCGATCTTCCCGTGTCCTCCGGCGATGACGATGCGCACGGCTCGCACGCTAGGAGCCCGGACGGCACCGCGCACCTCGCGGCGCCGGGCCCGGGGGACTCGGGCAGGATCGTGCCGTGTCCAGCACCTCCGTCCGCGTCCACCTGCAGCTCCACGCCGACCGCCCGACCGAGGCGAGCCTGCTCGTCGCCGTCGCCCGCCGCCCCGGCGTGCCCGTGCGATCCGAGGAGCTCGCCGTCACCGGGCCCGACGGTCCCGTCGCCGTCGACGCGGAGGTCCTGCCCGACGGGACGGTGCTGCACCACACCACCCTGCCCGCCGGGGACGTGAGCGTCGCCTACGAGGCCTCGGTGGCTCCGGAGAGCGGCGACCCCACGCCCCTGACGCCGGCCGAGCGCTGGGAGTTCACACGGCCGAGCCGGTTCTGCCCCTCGGACCGGCTCGCGCGCACGGCCGCCGCGGAGTTCGCCGCGGTGCCCCGCGAGGACCTGCCGCGGGCGGTCGCGGAGTGGGTGGGGGCCCGCACGGCGTACGTCAGCGGGTCCAGCACGCCCACCGACGGCGCCCTGGAGACGTTCGTGGACCGGCAGGGCGTCTGCCGCGACTTCGCCCACCTCACGACCGCGCTGCTGCGCGCCCTGGACGTGCCCGCCCGGGTGGTGGCCGTCTACGCGCCGGGCCTGTCCCCCATGGACTTCCACGCCGTCGTGGAGGCCGCCCCGCGGGGTTCGTGGGAGGTCGTCGACGCCACCCGGCTGGCGCCGCGCGCGTCCCTGGTCCGCATCAGCGCCGGCCGGGACGCGGCCGACACGGCCTTCCTCACGACCGCGGGGGACGTGCGGTTGGACTCGATGTCGGTGCTGGCGGTCGTCGACGGGGACCTGCCCGCCGACGACCACCGGGACCGGGTGACCGTGCGCTAGAGCTTCTCGCCGGCCAGGGTCGCCGCGTCCGGGAGCGCCTCGAGGCGCTCGGGCGGGATCGGCTCCCCGGAGACCACCGAGACGCCGTAGGTGCCGTCCTCGATGCGCTTGAGGGCGTCGTGCACGCTGTCCAGGCGCCGGCGCGCACCCTCCAGCAGGCCTTCGTTCTCGGCGGCCTGCTGTTCGTGGGCGCCCATGTCGCCGGCGTCCTGACCGCCCTCGGCCGCGTCCGGCGTGCTGCCGGACTCCAGCCGGGCGACGAGGTCGTCGATCGTGGTCTGCAGGTCGCGCTGCATGGTGAGGAGCCGCTCGCGGGCGGCGTCGAGGTCGAGAGAGCTGGCGTCCATGGTGGACGTTCCTACCGTGCCCGGGCCGTTCCGGCACGACGGGGCGTGCGGCGGGGGTCCATGCTGGGCGGGTGATCTCCCTCGACCTCGCCCTGCGCCTCAAGGACGCCGGCCTGGCGTGGCACCCCGCCTCCGGGGACCGCTTCGTCATCCCCCACCGGGACATGGACGCCGACGTCTTCACGCTGTCCGACATGACGGTCGAGGTGCACGACCACCCGACCGGCCGCGTCATCGGCTTCAACGGGACGACGGAGTGGGCCCTGGACTCCGTCGACCAGCCCGAGGCGTGCTGGCTGCCGGCCGAGCACCAGCTGCGCGACCTGCTCGGCGACCGCTTCACCCGGCTGGAACGCCGCGCGGACGCCGAGGGTCCGCTGTACCGGGTGCTGCTGCTGGACGAGGACGGCGCCGACGCCTTCGAGGCGCGCGACGCCTCCGACGCCTACGGTCAGGCCCTGCTGCACCACGTCTCGGGCGCCACGGGCGGCAGCGTCGGCACGGACGGCGCGAGCGCGCGGGCCTGAGCGCCTCCGGGCCGGCTCACTCCGGACCGGAGTCCTCGTCCCGCTTGGCGAGGAACCGCTCGAACTCCTCGGCGATCTCGTCGGCCGTGGGCAGGAACGCGGACGCGGCGCTGGTCCCGCGCCCCTCGTCACCGGAGGCGTCGTACTGCTCCTCCAGCGCGGTCACGACCGACGCCGCCTCGGCCGACTCGGAGACCTGCCGGTCGACCTCGACGCGGGTGACCGCCGCGGCCTCCTGCAGGGCCGTGACGTCGACGGCGACGCCCGTGGCCCCCGACAGCGTGCGGACGAGGACGGCCGCGGCGTCGGGGTAGTCGCTGCCCGCCAGGTAGTGCGGCACGTGCGCGAGGACGGAGATGACGTCGCGCCCGGCCTGAGCCCCGCGCAGGTGCAGCAGCGCCGACGCGTGACCGGGCACCTGCGCCTCGACGTCCCAGGTCCGGTACCCCTCGAGGAGCTCGGGACGGCTCGCGCTGGCGGTGACCCCGGACGGACGCGTGTGCGGGACCGCGGTGGGCGCGGCGGACAGGACCGTCACCAGGCCGACGCCCAGCTCGTCGACGATGCGCCAGACCGCGGCGCAGAACCGTTCCCACTGCACGTCGGGCTCGGGGCCGGTCAGCAGGAGCAGCGAGGAACCCTCCTCGTCGAAGACCCGCAGCAGGCGCAGCCGCGGCGGCTCGACGTCGAGCCAGTTCTGCCCGCCGAAGGTCATCGTGGGGCGGCGCGCCCGGTAGTCGTGGAGCTGGTCGACGTCGAAGGTGGCGACCACCTCGTGGCGGCAGGTGGCCAGCAGGTGCTCGACGGTCTGCCGGACGGCGGCGCCGGCGTCGATGAAGCCCGACAGCGCCACGACGAGCGGAGGTTCGACGAGGGCGGGGCGCTCACCCTCGTAGGAGTAGAGGGACGCCGGATCGAGCATCCGTCCATCATCGCCGCAGGCGGGACGGCGCCGCGCGCAGGGGTGTGCCGGACCGGCCCGGTCAGCCGGCGGTGGGCACGGGCCGCGCGGCGTCGTCGGTGACGGCCCTCAGGCCTGCCTCGCGCTCGGCGCGCAGCCGGTCGATGGCCTTCTCGAAGTCGGCCAGGGAGTCGAACGCCTGGTAGACGGACGCGAAGCGCAGGTAGGCGACCTCGTCGAGCTCCTGCAGGAACGGCAGCGTCGCCAGTCCCACCTGGTGGGCGTCGATCTCCGCGGCGCCCTGGGCCCTGACGGCTTCCTCGACCCGGTGGGCCAGGAGCGCGATGTCGTCCTCGCTGACCGGCCGGCCCTGGCAGGCCTTGCGGACGCCGGAGGCGATCTTGGCCCGGCTGAAGGGTTCGGGAGCACCGGAGCGCTTGACCACGGTGAGGCTCGCCGTCTCGACCGTGGTGAACCGCTTGGAGCAGTTCGGGCACTGGCGCCGACGACGGATGGAGGTGCCGTCGTCGGTCGTGCGGGAGTCCACGACACGAGAGTCCTCGTGCCGGCAGAACGGGCAGTGCACCCCGACTTCCTCCCCCGCGACCGTTCGAGTCCTGTGGCCCAGCCTCGACCGTACGTCGCGGCGGGCGCTCACAGCAACACAGCCGTCCGGGCGCGGGGTGGGCACCGGGGACTCCACGTCAGTCCCGGTCGGGCCGGCTCGGCATCGTGAGGCGCTGACCGGCCTCCAGCGTCATGGAGGGAAGGTCGTTGAGGTGGACGATGTCGCCGGCGACCTCGCGCCAGTCCTCCGACGGCGCCCACTGGGCGGCGATGGCCGACAGCGTCTGACCGGGGGCGACCGTGACGACGACCGGGGCCGGCGCCCGGTCGACCCCGGCCGAGGCACCCGTGAAGGCGCCGGTGACGGCCACGACAGCGCTGGTCAGGGCGGTGGCGGCCGTGCAGGTGACGAGCAGACGACCACGGCGGGTCAGCCGCAGCGGGCGACGGGCGGCGGTCCGCACGGCGGCGCGCTCGACGACGGGGCGGGCGCAGCGCTGACGGCGGACGGGCCGGGACCGGCGGGCCGGACGGGCGCCGCCGGTGAACGGCGCGGGGGCCGTGAAGGACGGGGCGAGGGCGGTGGTGCTCACGAGCGTGGACCTCCATCTCGGGGGCGCCTGGTCGAACGGGTGTTCGATCCGGCACGTCTGTTCTACCACCGTTCGAACGGTGGAGCGCAACCCCCGACGCCCGGGACGGGCGAGGGGGTGACGCCGACAGACGCTGCCACCGACCTCCGACAGACGGCCTGACCTGCGAGGACGCGCGGCGGGCGCGAGGGTCCGCCCCTCAGGACGCGTAGCGCTTGGCCGCCCGTTCGCGGGCCCGGGCCGCCTCGACCTCGCGGTCCTTGGGCGGCGCGCTCGTCACGAGGTCGTCGAGCAGGTGGGCCGTGGCGTGCGCGACGGCCGCGACGGCCCGGTCGAAGGCCTCCTGGTTGCGCGCGGACGGGCGGGTCGTCCCGGCGACCTTGCGGACGTACTGGAGGGCGGCGGCCTGCACCTCCTCGGACGTGGCGGGTGGGGCGAAGTTGTGCAGCTGGCGGATGTTCCGGCACATGCTCCGACCCTAGGCACCGGCGGGGCCGCGCGACAGAGCCGCGACCGCCGACGACACGCCGGTTCGAACACGTGTTTGATCATCGCGGGCGCGCTGGCTACCGTGGCGGCCACCGGGGCACCTCCGGCCCGGGCGAACCGCAGACAGGAGCAGGACGTGGCCGACGCGCTGGACGGAACGACGGACGCAGCGGGCGAGGACGCCGGCACCCTCGGGACGGTCCACGAGTTCCCGGACGCCCCGGTGGTGCGCGACGGCCTGACCAACCGCCAGCGGCGCGTGCTGCACGCCATCAAGGAGTGCGTCGAGTCGCGCGGGTACCCGCCGAGCATGCGCGAGATCGGGCAGGCCGTCGGGCTCACGAGCCCGAGCAGCGTGGCCCACCAGGTGAAGACGCTCGAGAAGATGGGGTACCTGCGCAAGGACCCCCGGCGACCGCGCACCCTCGAGGTCGTCACGCCCGCCCCGCAGTTCGGGTGGGGGCTCATCTCCGGGGTGGAGGGCACCGCCGACGACGGCCGACCGACGCCGACGTACGTCCCCCTCGTAGGTCGCATCGCCGCCGGTGGCCCGATCCTGGCCGAGGAGCTCGTCGAGGAGGTCTTCCCGCTGCCCGCCCAGCTCATCGGCGCGGGTGAGCACTTCATGCTCCGGGTCGTCGGGGAGTCGATGATCGACGCGGCCATCTGCGACGGCGACTGGGTCGTCGTGCGCCAGCAGCCCACGGCCGACAACGGTGACGTCGTCGCCGCCATGATCGACGGCGAGGCCACCGTGAAGGTGTTCCAGCGCAAGGACGGTCACGTCAAGCTGCTGCCCCGCAACCCGCTCTTCGAGCCCATCGACGGTGACGAGGCGACGGTCCTCGGCAAGGTCACCGCGGTCCTGCGCAGCCTCTGACGGCCCGACCCCGCCGGTCACCAGCCCCGGCGGGGTCAGCGCACGGGCTGGACCAGCTCGACGGCCGCCTCGATCGCCAGTCGCGGCGAGGTGAGCACCGGCACGTGCAGGTCGCGCAGCAAGGGGGCCGCGTCGAGCATGCTCGCCTGGGCCAGGACGACGACGTCCACGGGCGGGTCGAGCGGCAGCACCGCCCGGCGCACGGCGTCGGCGACCCCCGTGGTGTAGGTCAGGAGGTCGCCGGCCTCGAAGGCCGACCAGGTGTCCGTGCAGCGCACCTCGACGAACTCCACCGCGCGCCCCGTGGTCGCCGCGCACTCGTGCAGCAGCGGCATGAGGGTGGCGGCGGCCTCGTCGAGGGAGGCCACGACCGCGACGCGCCGCCCCGCGAGCACGGCGGCCTCGGCCATCGGACGGTCGACGCGCACGACGCGCAGCCCCATCTCGGCGCCGACCTGCTTGGCGGTCGGGCCGAGCGTGGAGCACGTGCACACGACGACGTCGGCGCCCTCGGCCACGAGCCGGCGCAGCCGGTCCGCGAGCGCCGGACGCACGCTGTCGACGCCGTGCGTGCGGGCCGCGGTCAGCAGTCCGGTGTCGACGAGGTGCTGGCCGGTGACGGTGTCGTCACGCTCGGCCAGGAGATCGCTGAAGGTGCGCACGTGCGCGTGCGCGGAGTGGAGGAAGCCGACGGTGGCCACCCCCCGAGGATGCCACGGAGCGCCGGTCCCGGCGCCAGGGGTCGGGGTTCCCGTCACCCGCTCAGCCGCCGCAACGAGGCCAGGACCGTGTCCGTGGACGTCGTGGACCAGAAGTCCGGCAGGGACTCGCGCAGGAACCCCCCGTACCGGGCGGTGGCCAGGCGGGAGTCGAGCACCGCGACGACCCCCCTGTCCCCCGTGGCCCGGATCAGGCGGCCCGCGCCCTGGGCGAGCCGGACGGCGGCGTGCGAGACCGACACGGTGAGGAACCCGTTGCCGCCCGCCGCGTCGACGGCGCGCGACCGCGCCGACATCAGCGGGTCGTCCGGGCGTGGGAAGGGGATGCGGTCGATGACCACGAGGGAGCAGCTGTCCCCCGGCACGTCGACGCCCTGCCACAGCGACAGCGTCCCGAACAGGGACGTCGCAGGGTCCTCGGTGAAGTCTCGGACGAGCTTGGGCAGTCGGTCGTCGCCCTGGCACAGCACGGGGGTCGAGAGCCGGCCTCGCAGCGCCTCGGCGGCCTCCTCCGCGGCCCGGCGGGAGGAGAAGAGCCCCAGCGTCCGACCGCCGGCGGCCTCGACGAGCGCGGCGAGCTCGTCGAGGGCCGCCTCGCTGGCGCCCGCGCGGCCCGGCGGAGGCAGGTGGCGGGCGACGTAGAGGATCCCCTGGCGGGGGTAGTCGAAGGGGCTGCCCACGTCGACGCCCGTCCACGGCGTCCCCGACCCCTTCGGGCCCTTGAGGCCGAAGGCCCCGGCGACGGGGTCGAAGGAACCCCCCAGCGTGAGCGTGGCCGAGGTCGCCACGACGGTGCGCTCGGTGAACAGCCGTTCGCGCAGCAGCCCCGCCACGGACAGCGGGGCGATGTGCAGGGAGGGGGCGCGGGAGGCGGGGCCGAAGCCGGCGGTCACCCAGGCGACGTCGAAGCTGTCCTGCGCTCCCCGGCCCACGTCGGCGGCCAGTCGCTCGGCCACCGAGAAGACCTCCTGCACCGCGGCGCGCGCCAGGTGCCGGGCCCCGCGGGACTCGGGGTCCTCCTCCTTCCCCGCGCCCTCGGAGGCGTCCTTGAGGTCGGTCAGCGCCTGGCGGGCCGCGTCGCGCACGGCGACGACGGCGTCGGCCAGCGCGTCCGGCCACCGGTCGAGGCGCCCGGGCGGGGCGTCGTCCAGGGCGGCCTCCAGGGCGACGGAGGCGTCGTCGAGGGCCTCGGAGACGATGCCCGCGCTGCGCCGCAACCGGCGCGAGGCGGCGTGCAGGACCGAGGCGGACAGCTCGGCAGTGGCGACGGCCGTGACGCGGTCGGCGAGCTCGTGCGCCTCGTCGACGACGAGGACGTCGTGCTCGGGCAGCAGCAGCCCGCTGTTCTCCATGGCGTCGATGGCCGTCATGGCGTGGTTGGTGACGACGACGTCGACCTGGCGGGCGCGGGCGCGCACCTGCTCCGACCAGCACTCCGCCGCCACGGGGCAGCGCTGGGCGCCCAGGCACTCGCGCGCCGAGACCGAGACCTGGCGCCAGGCGCGGTCGCTGACGCCGGGATCGAGGTCGTCCCGGTCGCCGGTCGTCGTCGTGGTGGCCCACTCGCGCAGCCGGACGACCTCGCGGCCGAGGCGGCCCGTGTCCCCGGCGCCCTCCCCCGTCGGGGCGGCCACGTCGAACAGGGCGCCCTCGTCGCTGGGGAACCCGCCGTCGAGCTTGTTGCGGCACAGGTAGTTCGCCCGGCCCTTGAGCAGCTCCCACGTCGGCTCGCGGTGCAGCGCAGGGGCGATGGCCTGAGCCAGCCGGGGCAGGTCGCGCTCGACGACCTGCGCCTGCAGGGCCAGCGTCGCCGTGGTGACGACGACGCGGCGGTCGGTGTGCACGGCGTGGGCGACCGCGGGCACGAGGTAGGCCATCGACTTGCCGGTGCCGGTGCCGGCCTGGACGAGGAGGTGCCGGCGGGTGCGGATCGCGTCCGTGACCGCCTCGGCCATCCGGACCTGGCCCTCGCGCCGCTGCCCGCCGAGGGCCGTGACGACCTGGTCGAGCAGGGCGGCGGCCTCCGGGCCGTCGACGTCCTGCTGTTCCCCGAGCTCGGGGTCCTCGTCGACGGGGGTGGGGGGACCGGCTGTCGTGCTCACCGGTCCATCCTCCCCCGCGCCTGCGACACCGGGGACCACCCGTCCACAGCACGACGCCGCCCCCACGGCTGTGGAGACGGCGTCTGTGCGCTGCCGATCAGGCGGTCCGGGACAACCGGTACCGGTCGAGCTCGGCCGCGAGGCGGGGCTTGACCCGCGCCAGCAGGCGCGTGCCGTCCGCCGTGTGCTCCTCGTCGAGGACCTGACCCGTCGTGTGCACCCGGTGCACCAGGTCACCCCGGTCGTACGGCACGCACACCTCGAGCTCGACGTCGGGCACCGGCAGCTGTTCGGCGATGCGCGCCAGCAGCTCCTCGATGCCCGCACCCGTCCGCGCCGAGACGGCGACGGCGTTCTGCTCCTTGCGCAGCAGCCGGTCCAGGACCTCCGGGTCCGCGGCGTCGGCCTTGTTGACCGCCACGAGCTCGGGGACCGCGGGCGTGCCGCGCTCGACGTAGAGGTCCGCCAGCACGCCCCGGACGGCGGCGAGCTGCCCCTCGGGGTCGGCGTGCGACCCGTCGACCACGTGCAGGACGAGGTCGGACTCGGCGACCTCCTCCAGGGTCGAGCGGAAGGCCTCGACGAGCTGGTGCGGCAGCGAGCGGACGAACCCGACGGTGTCGGCCAGCGTGTACGGCCGCCCCTCGGGGGTCTGCGCGCGCCGGACCGTCGGGTCCAGCGTCGCGAACAGCGCGTTCTCGACGAGGACCCCCGCCCCGGTGAGCCGGTTGAGCAGCGAGCTCTTCCCGGCGTTCGTGTACCCGGCGATGGAGACCGACGGGACGGCCCGGGCGTGCCGGAGCGAGCGCTTCTCGACGCGGGCGGTGCCCATGCCCTTGATCTCGCGGCGCAGCTTGGCCATCCGGCCGCGGATGCGGCGGCGGTCGAGCTCGATCTTCGTCTCACCGGGACCGCGGGACCCGATCCCCGCACCGCCGGCGACGCGACCACCGGCCTGGCGGGACATGGACTCACCCCACCCGCGCAGGCGCGGGAGCAGGTACTCGAGCTGGGCGAGCTCGACCTGGGCCTTGCCCTCCCGGCTCTTGGCGTGCTGGGCGAAGATGTCGAGGATGACGGCCGTCCGGTCGACGACCTTCACCTTGACGATGTCCTCCAGTCCGCGACGCTGGGACGCCGACAGCTCCCCGTCGCAGACCACGGTGTCGGCCCCCTCGGCGGCGACGAGCTCGGCGAGCGCCTCGGCCTTGCCGGACCCGAGGTACGTCGAGACGTCGGGGGTGGACCGGCGCTGCAGGACACCGGCGAGGACGTCCGACCCGGCCGTCGCGGCGAGGGCGGACAGCTCCTGCAGCGAGACCTCGGCCTCGGCCCGGTTGGAGTCGGCGCTGGACCAGACCCCTGCCAGGACGACGCGTTCGAGCCGCAGCTGCCGGTACTCGACCTCGGTGACGTCGGCGAGCTCGGTGGACAGGCCGGCCGCGCGGCGCAGGGCCCGGCGGTCGGCGAGGTCGAGCTGGTCGCCGTCCCACGCGGTGTGACCGTCGGCGCTGTCCTCGGGCACCTCCTGCGCCACCCCGGTCTGCGAGTCCCCGTGGCCGCGCAGGATCCGGGCGATGGCCCGGTCGAACTCCTGGTCGCGCCCGTCGTGGGTGGGGCCCGTCGTGGGTTCCGTCGACTGCTCCGTCGCGGAGACGTGGCGCTGGTTCATGGACCTCCTCGGTCGTCCTGCTGGTGCTGCTCCGTGCTGCACCCAGCGTCTCAGTCAACGGTCAGGACGGCGACGCTATTTCGTCCTCGTGTCCCGGCCACGGGCCGGCCGCGCCGCCCGGCGGCCCTACGCTTGCCCGTCGTGCCCGCGCCAGAACCCGAGAACGACGCCGCGTCCGATCCCCAGCACTACTTCACCGCCCGGCCCGCGACGGCCGACGAGCGCCGCGACCTGACCGTCCGCCTCGCCGGCCGCGACGTCACGGTGGAGACCGCGCGCGGGGTGTTCAGCGGGGACCGGCTCGACAAGGGCACCGCCGTCCTGCTGCCGCTGCTCCAGGACGACCCGGGCGCCGCGGACCGGACCGGCGACGTCCTCGACCTCGGGTGCGGCTGGGGCCCCGTCGCGCTGAGCCTGGCGCTGCTGCGCCCCCGGCAGGTCGTGCACGCCGTCGACGTCAACGAGCGGGCCCTGGACCTGCTGCGCCGCAACGCCGAACGGCTCGGCGTCGACGTGCGGGCGAGCCTGCCCGAGGCTGTCGACCCCGCGCTGCGCTTCACCGAGGTGTGGTCGAACCCGCCCATCCGCATCGGCAAGGAGGCCCTGCACGCCCTGCTCCTGCAGTGGCTGCCGCGCCTGGCCCCCGGCGGCCGGGCGCACCTGGTGGTGCAGAAGAACCTGGGGGCGGACTCGCTGCAGACCTGGCTGGCGTCGGGGGTCCTGCCGGGGACCCGGACCGAGCGGGCGACGACGTCGAAGGGGTTCCGCGTCCTGACGGTCAGCCGGGAAGACTGACGGTCCCCGTCGCGACGAGGCGGGCGGGGCCGGACAGCCAGACGGTCCCCTCGGTGAGGGTCGACCCGGCACCCACCGTCACGACGAGCCGGCCGCCGGGCACCCGGACCCGCCACACGGCGGGGGCCCCCTCGCCGGCCCAGGCGCGGGTCGCGAGCGCCGCGGCGCAGGCGCCGGTGCCGCACGAGCGCGTCTCCCCGGACCCGCGCTCGTGCACGCGCATGGACACGTCACCCATGTCCGCGTCCCCGTCACCGTCAAGGTCGATGGTGTCCACGGGCACGACGAGCTCGACGTTGGTGCCCTGCGGCGGGACCGGCTCCACGCGGGGGGCCCGGGTCAGGTCGGCGGCGGCCAGCTCGCCGCGGTCGGGCAGCGCGACGACGGTGTGCGGGTTGCCGAGGTCGAACGACAGCGCCGGCCGGGCGACGCCGTCCAGCCCCTCGACGTGGACGAGCGCGTCCGAGCCCGCCGCCAGCGCGCCCTGGCCCCCGGTCATCCGCCACGTCCCCATGTCGGCGGTCCAGGCGCCCTCGCCCTCGCGGCGCAGGCGCTTGACGCCGGCGCGGGTGGCGACGGGGAACCACTCCCCCGCCGCGGCGGCCTCCGGGAGCAGCCCCTGCTGCAGGAGGAACTCGGCGAAGACGCGGACGCCGTTGCCGCACATCTCGGCGACCGACCCGTCGGCGTTGCGGTAGTCCATGAACCACTCGGCCTCGCCGGCCCACTGCGCCGCAGCGGGTTCGGCGGCCGTGCGCACGGCGCGGACGAGCCCGTCGGCGCCGAGGCCCGCCCGGCGGTCGCACAGCCACGCCACGACGTCGGCGGCGGGGTTCCACGCGCCGTCCGCGTCGGCGACCAGCACGAAGTCGTTCTCGGTGCCGTGGCCCTTGGTGAAGGTGATCTCGCTGGTCACGCGGCCGATGCTACGGGCAGCAGGTCCAGCGCCTGCCGCGCCAGGTCCTCGGGGTCCGAGCCGTCGGGCGCCGGCAGCCAGTGCACCCGGGGGTCGCGGCGGAACCAGGCGTCCTGCTTGCGGGCGAAGCGGCGGGTGAGGCGGGCGGTCAGCTCGTGGGCCTCCTCCAGCGTCGTGCGGCCGTCGAGGGCGTCGAGGACCTGCGCGTACCCGAGCGCCCGGCCCGCCGTGCGGCCCTCCCGCAGCCCCCGCGCCTCCAGGGCCCGGACCTCCTCGACGAGGCCGGCCGCCCACATGCGGTCGACGCGGGCGTCGATCCGGGCGACGAGCTGCTCGCGCGGCACCGCCAGGCCGACCTGCAGGGTGGGGCGGCGGTACGTCTGCTCGGGCAGGGACGCGGCGAACGGGGCGCCGGTGATCTCCCCGACCTCCAGCGCCCGCACGATGCGGCGCCCGTTCGACGGCAGGATCGCGGCGGCGGCGGCGGGGTCCCGTCCTGCCAGGACGCCGTGCAGCGCCTGCGGCCCCACGCGGTCCAGCTCGGCCTCCCACCGGGCACGGACGTCGGGGTCCTTGCCCGGGAACCGCAGGTCGTCGAGGGCCGCGCGCACGTAGAGGCCGGAGCCGCCGACGAGCACGGGCACCCCGCCGCGGGCCGCGACGTCGTCGAAGGCCGCGTGGGCCCAGGACTGGAAGGTCGCGACCTCGGCCGTCTGCGTGACGTCCAGGACGTCGAGGAGGTGGTGCGGCACGCCCCGGCGCTCGGCGGGAGTGATCTTCGCCGTGCCCACGTCCATCCCGCGGTAGAACTGCAGGGCGTCGGCGTTGACGACCTCCCCGGGCGTGCCCGCACGCTCGGACAGCAGCCGGCTGAGGGCGACCCCGACGTCGGACTTGCCCGACGCCGTGGGGCCGACGACGGCCACGACAGGAACGTTCGACTGGCCCACGGCGTCATGGTGGCAGAGCATCGGAGACGATCCGTGCACCCCAGACGCACGCAGGAGGAGACCCGTGGGCACCATCGACTTCCTCAAGGTCAAGATCGGCGAGGCCGCCGACCAGGCCCTGCACCTGGCCGACCAGGCCCGCGGCAAGGCCGGCTCCTTCGCCGCCGAGCACTCCGGCCGCGCCGGCGGCGCCATCGGCAAGGCGGGCCAGTTCGTCAACACCCGCACCGACGGCCGGTTCGCCGACACGGTGGGCAAGGTCAGCGACCTGGCCCGCAAGGGCGTCGACCTCGCGGCCGACCAGGCCCCGGTCTCCCCGATGGAGGGTGGCGGCACCCGGATGCGCGGCGGCGTCAGCTCCGACGGCACCCCGATGAGAGGACCTGTTCGATGACGATCCCGACACCGCCCCCGGTCCCGGCCCCGCCCAGCCCGGTGCCCACCCCGGGTCAGCCGGGCTCGCCCCCGATGCCCGACCCGGGCCCGACGCCCGGCCCGGACCCCGTGCCGGACCCGTCGGTCCCGCCGTCGAAGTAGCGGTTCAGGCAGGTCGCAGGGACGGCATGCCCAGGCCCACCGGGCGCGGGCCGGACTCGACCTCGGGTTCCGGCCGCGCCTGGCGGGCCTCCCACGCGTCGCCGGCGCGGGTGCGCCGCACGGCGAACGACGAGAGGTCGTCGGCCTCGAGGTAGTGCGGGGCCCCGCGCGTGACGGTCACCGTGGCGACGTCGCCGGGACGCAGCGAGGTGCCCTCGGGGACGGAGAAGTGCACCAGCCGGTTGTCGGGCGCGCGGCCCGAGAGCCGCCGGGTCGCGGCGTCCTTGCGCCCCTCGCCCTCGGCCACCAGCACCTCGAGGGTGCGGCCGGTCTGCCGGGCGTTCTCCTCGTACGTGATCCGGTCCTGCAGCTCGGTCAGGCGCACGTAGCGCTCCTGCACGACGTGCTTGGGCACCTGGTCGCCCATCGTCGCCGCGGGCGTGCCGGGCCGCGGGGAGTACTGGAACGTGAAGGCGCTGGAGAAGCGCGCCTGCTCGACGACGTGCAGCGTCTGCTCGAAGTCCTCGTCGGTCTCCCCCGGGAAGCCGACGATGATGTCCGTCGTGATGGCCGCGTCGGGGATGCGCGCGCGGACCCCGTCGATGATGCCGAGGAAGCGCGACTGCCGGTACGAGCGGCGCATCGCCTTCAGCACCCGGTCGGAGCCGGACTGCAGCGGCATGTGCAGGCTGGGCATGACGTTGGGCGTCTCGGCCATGGCGTCGACGACGTCGTCGGTGAAGCTGGAGGGGTGCGGGCTGGTGAAGCGGACGCGCTCCAGCCCCTCGATGCCGCCCGTGGCGCGCAGCAGCTTGCCGAAGGCGAGCTTGTCCCCGAACTCGACGCCGTACGTGTTGACGTTCTGCCCGAGCAGCGTCACCTCGAGGACACCCTCGCCGACGAGGGCCTCCACCTCGGCCAGGACGTCGCCCGGCCGGCGGTCCTTCTCCTTGCCGCGCAGGGCGGGGACGATGCAGAACGTGCAGGTGTTGTTGCAGCCCACCGAGACGCTGACCCACGCCGCGTAGGGCGACTCGCGGCGGGTCGGCAGCGTGGACGGGAACGTCTCGAGGGACTCGAGGATCTCGACCTGCGCCTCGGCGTTGTGCCGGGCGCGCTCGAGCAGGACGGGCAGCGACCCGACGTTGTGGGTGCCGAAGACGACGTCGACCCACGGGGCCTTGCGGACGATCTCGCCGCGGTCCTTCTGCGCCAGGCACCCGCCCACGGCGATCTGCATGCCGGGGCGGCGCTCCTTGACGGGCGCCAGGTGACCGAGGTTGCCGTACAGCTTGTTGTCCGCGTTCTCGCGCACGGCGCAGGTGTTGAAGACGACGACGTCGGGCTCGACCGGCCCCTCGCCGCCCGCCTCGTCGAAGCGCACGTACCCGGCGTCCTCGAGCAGGCCCGACAGGCGCTCGGAGTCGTGCACGTTCATCTGGCAGCCGAACGTGCGCACCTGGTAGGTGCGACGGGCGTCCGGCTGGGCGGGGGCGGTCGTCGTGCTCATCACCGGCCAGTCTAGGTGACCGCGCGAGACCCCCCGGGAGTCACCATCTCGTCACGATCCCACCACCCGCGTGGCGTTTCGGTGGACAGGCTGAGCAGCTCCTGTACGGTCCAGCCGCATGAGTGACCAGGCGCAGGCCCCTCAGCCGTCACCCGCCCCGGGGTCGTCCCCGCGGCCCGACCGCCGCCCCCTCGTGCGCCTGGAGGGCGTGCAGAAGCACTTCGGCGCGCTGCACGTGCTGCGGGACGTCGACCTGACGATCGCCGAGGGCGAGGTCGTCGTGGTCATCGGTCCGTCCGGTTCGGGCAAGTCGACCCTGTGCCGCACGGTGAACCGCCTGGAGACGATCGACGCCGGGCGCATCACGATCGACGGCAAGGACCTGCCCGCCGAGGGCAAGGCGCTGGCCAGGCTGCGCGCCGACGTCGGCATGGTCTTCCAGTCGTTCAACCTCTTCGCGCACAAGACCGTGAAGGAGAACGTGACGCTCGGGCCGACGAAGGTCCGCGGCGTCTCCGCCGCCGACGCCGGCCGCCGCGCCGACGAGCTGCTCGCCCGGGTCGGCCTCGCCGACCAGGGCGCGAAGTACCCGGCCCAGCTCTCCGGCGGCCAGCAGCAGCGCGTGGCGATCGCCCGCGCGCTGGCCATGGACCCCAAGGTCATGCTCTTCGACGAGCCGACCTCGGCCCTGGACCCGGAGATGATCAACGAGGTCCTCGACGTCATGACCTCCCTCGCGAAGGAGGGCATGACGATGGTCGTCGTCACCCACGAGATGGGGTTCGCCCGCCGCGCGGCCGACCGCGTCGTCTTCATGGCCGACGGCCGGATCCTCGAGGACACCGATCCCGAGACGTTCTTCACCGCCCCGCGGCACGAGCGGGCCAAGGACTTCCTCTCGAAGATCCTCACCCACTGACCCGCGGAACCCCGTGAGACCCCTCGCACCCACCGAGCCCGACCGCACCCCACCCCCGGAGGAATCCACCCCATGAGGTCCTTGCGATCGCTCACCCTGGCGGGCACCGCCGCCACCCTGCTCGCCCTCACCGCCTGTGGCGGCGGCGGCGGTCAGCTGTCCGGCGAGGACGCCGCCGACCAGCCCACCGCGGAGGCCAGCGCCTCGTTCGAGGCGGGCACGAAGATGGCCGACATCTCGTCGGCCAAGAAGATCACCATCGGCACGAAGTTCGACCAGCCCGGGTTCGGCGAGGCCAACCTCGAGAACAAGCCCGAGGGCTTCGACGTCGACGTGGCCGAGTACATCGCCGCCAAGCTCGGCGTCGCCCCCGACGCGATCAGCTGGGTCCCGGCCCCCAGCGCCCAGCGCGAGGACCTCATCGCCAACGGCGACGTCGACCTCGTCGTGGCGACCTACACGATCAACGACAAGCGCAAGGAACGCATCACCTTCGCGGGTCCGTACTACGTCGCCGGCCAGCAGATCATGGTCGCCAAGGACAACACCACGATCACCGGCCCGGACAGCCTGAAGACGAACCCGGACCAGAAGATCTGCTCGGTCACCGGCTCGACGCCCGCGGAGAACATCCGCCAGTACCTGGCCGACCCGGGCCAGCTCGTGGAGTTCGCCGGGTACAGCGACTGCGCGGCGCAGCTGCAGAGCGGTCAGGTCGCCGCGGTGACGACCGACAACGTCATCCTCACCGGCCTCGTCGCCAAGTCGAACGACGCGTTCAAGCTCGTCGGCGAGCAGTTCACCGAGGAGCCGTACGGCATCGGCATCACCAAGGGCGACACGAAGTTCTGCGAGTTCATCAACTCCACGCTCAAGGAGATGTCCGACGACGGTTCGTACGAGGAGGCGTGGAAGGCGACGGCCGGCAAGTACGAGGGCACCGAACTGCCCACGCTGCCGACGGCCGACGCCTGCGCCTGACCCGTTGACGGGGTGGGTGGTCGCCACGGTGACCGCCCACCCCTCCGCACGCACTCCTGGAGGCGATCCCCCTGGATCCCGTGATCGACAACCTCGACCTGTTCGCCGCCGGGTTCCTGCGGTCGCTGGGTCTGGCGGCGTGGGCCGCGGTCGGCTGCCTGGTGCTGGGCACGGTGCTCGCGGTCTTCCGCGTCAGCCCCGTCCCCGTGCTGCGCGGCGTCGGCACCGTCTACGTGACGCTCGTGCGCAACACGCCGCTGGTCATCGTCCTGTTCTTCTTCGTGTTCGCCGTCCCGGCCGCCTTCGCGGTGAAGGCATCCAACTACACGCTCGCGGTCTGCGGCCTCATCGTCTACACGGCGGCCTTCGTCTGCGAGGCCGTGCGGTCCGGCATCGCCACCGTGCCCTCGGGGCAGGCCGAGGCCGCCCGCGCGATCGGCCTGCCGTTCCGCCTCACGCTCACCGAGGTGGTCCTGCCGCAGGCGCTGCGGGCGGTCGTCCCCCCGGTGGGCAACGTCCTCATCGCGATGATCAAGAACTCGGCCGTGGCGGGCGCCGTGGGCGTCGGCGGCGACCTCTTCGCGGTCTACCAGCGGCTCGTGAGCGCGCAGGGGCTGCCGCGCCTGCCCATCATCACCGGCATGGCGGTCGGGTACCTCGTCATCACGCTGTCGGCCGCCCTGGCCCTGCACCTGACCGAACGGAAGCTGGCGGTGGCCCGGTGAGCGCGCCCACGGCAGTCCTCTTCGACACCCCCGGCCCCGTCGCCCGTCGGCGGACCCGGATCGGCAGCATCGTCGCCGCGGTCCTCCTCGTCGGCGTGCTGGCCCTCGTCCTGGCCCGCCTGGGCCAGCAGGGGCAGCTGAGCGCCCAGAAGTGGGGTCCGCTGGTCGACCCGTCGAACTCCGACTTCTCCCCGCTGTGGACCCTGCTCGGGCGGGGTCTGTCGGTCACCCTGCGCGCGGCGTTCTTCGCGATCCTCGCCTCGATCGTGCTCGGGCTCCTCATCGGCGCGCTGCGCATCCTGCTGCCCGGCCCCGCCCGGGTGCCGCTCGTCGCACTGGTGGAACTGCTGCGCGGTCTGCCCGTGGTCGTCACGATCCTGTTCGTCGACGTGGTGCTGCGCACCGTGGGTGCCCACCCCGGATCGCTGTGGGTGCTCGTCGCCGGCCTCACGCTCTACAACTGCGTGATCATCTCCGAGATCGTGCGGGCCGGCGTCCAGTCGCTGCCGAAGGGGCAGGTCGAAGCCGGGCTGGCGATCGGTCTGCGCCCCGGACAGGTCATGAGCCAGATCCAGTTGCCGCAGGCCGTGCGCGCGATGCTGCCGGCGCTCATCAGCCAGCTCATCGTCGTCCTGAAGGACACCGCCCTCGGCAGCGTGGTCCTCGTGTCCCTCGGCGACGTCGTCGAGATCACGAACCGCGTGCGCAACCTGCTCGACAACTCGTTGCAGATGTACTTCGTGGTCGGGCTGGTCTTCGTCGTCATCAACCTGCTGCTCGAACTGCTGGCCCGCTGGGTCCAGCGCAGGCTGTCGGTCGGCCGCCGCACGTCGGCCACCGTCGCAGCCGGCAAGGGGATGCAGGTGACCGGCGGTCAGAACGTCTGACCGCCGGTCCCGCCGGGCTCAGAGGTCGTCGCGGACCGTGTAGCGCGTGAGCTTGCGGTCCGCGGTGATCGAGCCGAGGCGGTTCGCTCCCTCGGGGGTGGCGCGGAACGCGCGGTAGGCGTCGTCGGCCTCGACCGAGGTCCACCGCTCGACGATGGCCACGTGGGTCTCGTCGGTCACGTCGACGGTCACCTCGCAGCCGAGGCACCCCTCGAAGGCCCGGGTGGCCTGCAGCGTCTCGGTGATGATGGCCGGGGCGTCGGCGACGCTCTCGGGCTTGAGGGTCAGTTCCAGGATGGCGATGACGGTCACGGACCGGACGTTACGCCTGGGCCTGGAGCGCCTCGCGCACGACCCGGAGCACGACATCGGTGGGGAACCCCCGCCGCGCCAGCATGCCGAACAGGCGGCGCTCGGCGACCGCCCGTTCCAGACCCCGCACCGACCGCAGCTTGCGCTCGACGAGGTCCCGGGCCGCCTCGAACTGGGTGTCGTGGTCCACGACCTCGAGCGCCTCGGCGGCGGTCTCGTCGTCGACCCCCTTGCGGCGCAGCTCCTGCGCCAGGGCGCGCCGGCCCCGGCCGGTGCTGCGCGAGCGCACCCAGCCGTCTGCGAAGGCGCGGTCGTCGACGAGGCCGACCTCCTCGAACCGGTCGAGGACCTCGACCGCGACGTCGGCCGGTACGTCCTTCGCGGCCATCTTCTCGGCCAGCTGGGCCCGCGTTCGAGGAGCCATCGTCAACTGCCGCAACGCGATGGAACGCGCGACCTCGCGCGGGTCGGCCTCCCGGTCCGGGTTCTCCTCCGGACCGGGCGGCGTCTGGTCGCGACGACTCAGAACTCGACCTTGGTCTCGGCGTCCGCGGGAGCGTCCATGCGCGGGCCGATGCCCAGCTTCTCCTTGATGCGCTTCTCGATCTCGTCACCGAGGTCCGGGTTGTCGCGCAGGAAGGCGCGGGCGTTCTCCTTGCCCTGGCCGAGCTGGTCGCCCTCGTACGTGTACCAGGCGCCCGACTTGCGGACGAAGCCGTGCTCGACGCCCAGGTCGATGAGGCCGCCCTCGCGGGAGATCCCCTGACCGTAGATGATGTCGAACTCCGCCTGCTTGAACGGCGGGGAGACCTTGTTCTTGACGACCTTGACGCGGGTGCGGTTGCCGACGGGGTTCGTCCCGTCCTTCAGCGTCTCGATCCGGCGGACGTCCAGGCGCACGGAGGCGTAGAACTTCAGCGCCTTGCCGCCCGTCGTCGTCTCGGGCGAGCCGAACATGACGCCGATCTTCTCGCGCAGCTGGTTGATGAAGATGGCCGTCGTGCCGGAGTGGTTCAGCGCACCCGTGATCTTGCGCAGGGCCTGCGACATGAGCCGCGCCTGCAGACCGACGTGGCTGTCACCCATCTCGCCCTCGATCTCGGCCTTCGGCACGAGGGCCGCGACGGAGTCGATGACGATGATGTCGAGGGCGCCGGAGCGGATCAGCATGTCCGCGATCTCCAGCGCCTGCTCCCCCGTGTCCGGCTGGGAGACGAGCAGGGCGTCGGTGTCGACGCCCAGCTTGGCGGCGTAGTCCGGGTCGAGCGCGTGCTCGGCGTCGATGAACGCCGCGATGCCGCCCTTGCGCTGGGCGTTGGCCACCGCGTGCAGGGCGACCGTCGTCTTCCCGGAGGACTCCGGGCCGTAGACCTCGACCACGCGACCGCGCGGGAGACCGCCGATGCCGAGCGCGACGTCGAGCGCGATGGCCCCGGTGGGGATGACCTCGATCGGGGGGCGGACGTCGTCGCCCAGCCGCATGACCGAGCCCTTGCCGAAGTTCTTGTCGATCGCGGCGAGCGCGGCGTCGAGGGCCTTCTCGCGGTCCGCAGGAGCGGGCATGTCCTCACCTCTGGTCGTGGTTCCAACTGATGCGGGTCACGCTAGGACGGACCTCCGACACGACCCCCGCGCGAGCGGGGAGCTGTGGACGAACGGCCCGGCGAGCCCCCTGTGGACTCCGCGATGCTATCCGTACACGTGTTCGAGCCCAAGCCACCGCGACCCGGCGTGTCGGGCCGTGACTAGGCTCACGCCCGTGACGCAGGAGTCCTCCCCCACCTCCCAGCCCCAGGTCCTCGACCCGCGCGGCGCCGCCCTCGTCCAGGACGGCGCCGTCCTGGAGCGCCTCGGCACCGGCAGCACGTGGGCCGAGGGCCCCGTCTGGCTGCCCGACGAGCGCGCCTGCATCTTCAGCGACATCCCCGGGAACCGGATCCTGCGCTGGGACGAGGGCGCCGAGAGCCTCACGGTCCACGCCGACGGGGTCGAGTTCACCAACGGGCGCACGCTCGACGGCCAGGGGCGCGTCGTGGCCTGCTCGCACGGCCGTCGCGCGATCGAGCGGACCGAGGCCGACGGCACCACGCACGTCCTCGTCGACCGCTTCGGGGACGAGCGGTTCAACTCCCCGAACGACGTCGTCGTCGCCCGCGACGGGGCGGTCTGGTTCACCGACCCGCCGTACGGCATCACGGTGGAGGTCGAGGGGCACGAGGGGTTCCGCGAGTACGGCGACAACTTCGTCTTCCGCCTCGACCCCGCCACCGGTGAGCTGCGCGTCGTGGTCAGCGACGTCGAGGAACCCAACGGTCTCGCCTTCTCCCCCGACGAGTCCCTCCTGTACGTCGCGGACACGTCGGCCGCCCCCACCCCCGGCAACGGGTCCCACCGCCTCATCCGCGTCTACGACGTCCTCACCGGCGTCCGTGGGGGCCGCGGCGCGGACGCCGTCCCGTCCGGGCCGGTCGTCAAGAACGGACGGGTGTTCGTCGAGGTCGACCGCGGCCTCGCCGACGGGTTCCGCGTCGACACCGCGGGCAACGTCTGGACCAGCAACGGCGACGCCGTCACCGTCTTCGCGCCCGACGGCACCCGGCTGCTCGAGGTCGTCGTGGGGGAGGTCGTGGCCAACCTCTGCTTCGGCGGTGCGGACGGCACGGACCTGTTCGTGGCCGCCTCGACGAGCCTGTACCGGCTGCGGACGACGGCCGTCGGCGCGGACCTGAAGTGGCGGTGACCTCGGCTCCGGACCCGCGACCGGAGCCGCCGCAGCGGGCCGGTGAGCGCCAGACGCTGGAGGGGTTCCTCGACTTCCACCGCGCGACCTTCGCGTGGAAGGTGGCCGGGCTCAGCGCCGACCAGCTGCGCGTGCGGTCCGCCGAACCGTCGTCGATGACGCTGCTGGGCCTCGTACGGCACCTCGCCGACGTCGAGCGCAGCTGGTGGCGGGTCCGGGTCGACGGCCAGGACGCCCCGCCGCTCACGTACTCCGCCGACAACCCCGACGGCGACTTCGACGACGTCGACGACGCCGACCCGGCGCAGGCGCTGGCGTGGCTGGCGCAGGAGCAGGAGGAGGCGCGGCGGGTGCTGGCCGCGCACGACCTCGACGAGGTCTTCGAGCACCCGCGCCAGGGGACGACGAGCGTGCGCTGGGTGCTGGTGCACCTCGTCGAGGAGTACGCCCGGCACAACGGGCACGCCGACCTGCTGCGCGAGCGGATCGACGGCGCGACCGGGGAGTAGCCGCCGTCGGAGGCGTCAGCGCCGGCGCGGGCGGGGGTCCCGGCCCAGGCGGCGTGCCTCCGGCACGTCCATGGCGTCGCACAGCGCCAGCCAGATCGCCTTGGGGTCCACACCGGCGTCGAGCGCCTCGCGCGCCGTCCGGTCGTCCAGGGCCAGCAGGTGCTGGTCGGCCGCCAGCGAGCGCCCGTAGGCGTCCCCGAACTCGTCGGTCACCAGGGTCCAGAACTCGCTGACACGCATGGGCGCCAGGGTGCCACGGCCCTCTTGAGGCGCACGTGTCGGAGGCGGGTGGTGTCATGACGGGATGAGCACGCGCAGCGCCGACGACCGTCCCCCCGCCCCGGCGGCCCAGGACGTCCTCGGGCGGTTCTCCGAGGCCACGCGCGCGTGGTTCAGGGGGGCGTTCGCGGCGCCGACGCCGGCCCAGCTCGGTGCGTGGGACGCCGTGAGCCGCGGCCAGCACGCCCTCGTCGTGGCCCCCACCGGGTCCGGCAAGACGTTGTCGGCGTTCTTGTGGGCCCTGGACGGACTGGCGGCCGAGCCGGTCCCGGAGGACAAGGACCACCGCTGCCGCGTCCTGTACGTCTCCCCGCTCAAGGCGCTCGCGGTGGACGTAGAGCGCAACCTGCGCTCCCCACTGACGGGCATCCGGCAGGCGGCCCAGCGCCTCGGCCTGCCGGTCCCCGACGTGCGGGTGGGCGTGCGGTCGGGCGACACGTCGACGGAGGAGCGGCGCGGGTTCACCCGCACCCCGCCGGACGTGCTCATCACGACGCCGGAGTCGCTGTTCCTGCTGCTGACGTCGAAGGCGCGCGAGCAGCTGCGCGGAGTGCGGACGGTCGTGCTCGACGAGGTGCACGCCATGGCCGGGTCCAAGCGCGGAGCGCACCTCGCGGTGTCCCTGGAACGCCTCGACGCGCTCGTGACCGCGGCCGGGGGCGAACCCACGCAACGCGTCGGGTTGTCCGCGACGGTGCGTCCGGTCCAGACGGTCGCGGAGTGGGTCTCCGGCGGCCGCCCCGTCACGGTCGTGCAGCCGCCGTCGACGAAGGAGTTCGACCTCAAGGTCGTCGTCCCCGTCGAGGACATGAGCCAGCTCGACGCCTCCGGCCGCGGCGCGGAGGACCCGGACGACCTCACGGGCCAGGCGGCCGGGAACCCCCGCCGGGCGAGCATCTGGCCGCACGTCGAGGAACGCATCGTCGACCTCGTGGCCGACCACCGCTCGACCCTCGTGTTCTCGAACTCGCGCCGGTTGTCCGAGCGCCTCACGGCCCGCCTCAACGAGATCTGGGACGAGCGGCTGAACCCCGACGAGGGTGAGGACGGCGAGACTCCCGCAGCGCCACCCGCGGAGGTCATGGGCGCCGCGGGCCACGCGCAGAACCGGCCGCCGGTCCTGGCCCGCGCCCACCACGGGTCGGTGTCGAAGGAGCAGCGCTCCCTCATCGAGGAGGACCTCAAGGCCGGCCGGCTGCCCGCCGTGGTCGCCACGTCCAGCCTGGAACTCGGCATCGACATGGGCGCGGTCGACCTCGTCGTCCAGGTCGAGTCCCCGCCCAGCGTGGCCAGCGGGTTGCAGCGCGTGGGCCGCGCCGGCCACCAGGTCGGCGCGGTCTCGCGCGGTGTGCTGTTCCCGAAGTTCCGCGGTGACCTCCTGCAGACCGCGGTCGTCGTCGAGCGCATGCGCGACGGGCGGATCGAGGAGCTGCGGGTGCCGGCGAACCCCCTCGACGTGCTGGCCCAGCAGATCGTCGCGATGGTCGCGATGGACGAGTGGACGGTGCCGGACCTGCTGGCGCTGGCCAAGCGCGCCGCGCCGTTCGCGACGCTGTCGCGCGCCGTGCTGGACGCGGTCCTGGACATGCTGTCCGGCCGGTACCCGAGCGACGAGTTCGCCGAGCTGCGCCCGCGCCTGGTGTGGGACCGCGTCACCGACACCCTCACCGGACGCCCCGGCGCGCAACGGCTCGCCGTCACCAGCGGCGGGACGATCCCCGACCGCGGGTTGTTCGGCGTCTTCCTGGCCTCCGGGGAGGGGCCGGGGCGGCGCGTCGGGGAGCTCGACGAGGAGATGGTCTACGAGTCCCGCGTCGGCGACGTCATCACCCTCGGCTCCTCGGCGTGGCGGGTCGAGGACATCACCCACGACCGCGTGCTCGTCACCCCCGCGCCCGGTCAGCCGGGGCGGTTGCCGTTCTGGCACGGGGAGGCCCTGGGCCGGCCCGCCGAACTCGGCCGCGCCCTCGGGGAGTTCGTCCGGGAACTGGGCTCCCTCGACGGGGGTTTCGGCGGCGCCCCCGCGCGCGAACGCGTGCTCGCGGCCGGGTTGGACGACTGGGCGACGGGGAACCTGCTGACCTACCTGAGCGAGCAGCAGGAGGCGACGCGGCACGTGCCGGACGACCGCACCATCGTCGTCGAGCGGTTCCGCGACGAGCTCGGGGACTGGCGCATCTGCATCCACTCCCCCTTCGGCGGCCAGGTCCACTCGCCGTGGGCGCTGGCCCTCGGCGCCCGCATGCGCGAACGGTTCGGCGTCGACGTGCAGGCCATGCCCGCCGACGACGGCATCGTGCTGCGGCTGCCCGACCTGGACCTGCCGGAGGGGCAGGCCCCCGACGTCGCCGACCTCGTCGCCCTGGAGGCGAACGAGGTGGCCGAACTCGTGACGGCCGAGATCGGCGGGTCCGCGCTGTTCGCGTCGCGGTTCCGGGAGTGCGCGGCCCGCGCCCTGCTGCTCCCCCGCCGCCAGCCGGGCCGGCGCCAGCCGCTGTGGCAGCAGCGTCAGCGCGCGGCGTCGCTGCTGCAGGTCGCCAGCAGGTTCGCGAGCTTCCCGATCGTCCTGGAGACGGTGCGCGAGTGCCTGTCCGACGTCTTCGACGTGACGGGTCTGGAACAGCTCATGGGCGACCTGGCCGCGCGCAAGGTCCGCATCGTCGAGGTCGAGTCGCCCCAACCGTCCCCCTTCGCCCGCGGCCTGATGTTCGGCTACGTCGCGCAGTTCCTCTACGAGGGCGATTCCCCGCTGGCCGAGCGGCGGGCCGCCGCGCTCGCCCTGGACCCGAGCCTGCTGGCCGAACTCCTCGGTCGGGGCGAAGGGGCGGCGCTGCGGGACCTGCTGGACCCGGAAGCGGTGCAGCGCACCGAGGACGAGCTGCAGCGACTGGTGCCGGAGCGCAAGTCCACCGACGCCGAGGACGTGGCGGACCTGCTGCGCGTGCTGGGCCCGCTGACGACGGCCGAGGTCGCCGCCCGCAGCGAGGGCGGGGGCGAGGGCGGGGCGGCGCGCTGGCTGGCCGGGCTGGAGGAGGCGCGCCGCCTCATCCGGGTCCGCATCGCGGGCGAGGAGCACTGGGCCGTCATCGAAGACGCGGGCCGCCTGCGCGACGGTCTCGGGACCCCGCTGCCCGTCGGCATCCCCGAGGCGTTCACCGAACCCGTGGCGGACCCGCTCGCGGAGCTGTTCGGGCGCTACGCCCGTACCCACGGGCCGTTCACCGTGACGGACGCGGCGGCCCGCTTCGGTGTGGGCCGGGCCGTCGCGCACGACGCCCTGCGCCGGTTGCAGGCCTCCGGGCGCCTCGTCGAGGGCGAGCTGCGCCCGGGCGGGACGGGGCTGGAGTTCTGCGACGCGGACGTCCTGCGCATCCTGCGCCGCCGGTCGCTGGCGGCGCTGCGCGCCGACGTCGAACCGGTGCCGCCGCGCGACCTGGCCCGCTTCCTGCCGGCGTGGCAGGGGGTGAGCACCGGTCTGCGCCAGCGCATGCGCGGGGTCGACGGGGTGCTGCGCGTCGTCGAGCAGCTCGCGGGCGCGGTCGTGCCGGCCAGCGCCCTGGAACCGCTCGTGCTGGCCTCGCGGGTGGAGGGGTACGTGCCGTCGATGCTCGACGAGCTCACCGCGGCCGGGGAGGTCGTCTGGTCCGGCCACGGCAGTCTCCCCGGCGACGACGGGTGGGTCTCGCTGCACCCGGCCGACCTCGCCCCCCTCACGCTGCCGGACCCGGCGGAGGCGGACGTCGAAGTCGACACCGAGCTGCACCGGGCGGTCCTGGACGCACTCGGCGGCGGCGGCGCCTACTTCTTCCGCGCGCTGTCCGACGCCGTCGGGTCCACCGACGACCCGGGGCTGACGACCGTCCTGTGGGACCTGGTGTGGGCCGGGCGGCTCACGAACGACACGCTGGCGCCGCTGCGCAACCGGCTCGGTGGGCGGGGCGCGCACAAGCCCCGCGCCGCCGCGCCCAGGACGCGGTACGCCCGCCCGGGCCGGGCGCCCCGGGGGACCCGCCGGCTGGAACTGCCCTCGCGCGGCGGTCCGCCGTCGGCCGCGGGCCGGTGGTCCCTCCTGCCGGAGGTCGAGATGGACGCGACCGTGCGCGCCCACGCCAGCGCCGAGGTGCTGCTCGACCGGCACGGGGTGCTGACCCGCGGTGCCGTCGGCAGCGAACGGGTGCCGGGCGGGTTCGCCGCGGTCTACAAGGTGCTGTCCGCGTTCGAGGACGCGGGCCGCGCCCGCCGCGGGTACTTCGTCGAGGGGCTGGGCGCGTCCCAGTTCGCCACCACGGGAGCGGTGGACCGGCTGCGGGACACGGCCAAGCCGGTGGGCGGGGCGAGCCCGTCGCAGCGGCGCGGGGCCAAGGACGCCGGCCCGGGCGCGCTGGTGCTGGCGGCCACGGACCCGGCCAACCCCCACGGTGCCGCGCTCCCCTGGCCCGAGCGGTCCGAGGTCAGCGCCGGGGCAACGGGACACCGGCCGGGCCGCAAGGCCGGCGCCCTCGTGGTGCTCGTCGACGGGGAGCTCGCGCTGTACGTCGAACGTGGGGGCCGGTCGGTCCTGTCCTGGACCGTCGAGGAGGACGTCCTGCAGCCCGCGGCCGACGCCCTGGCCCTGTCCGTGCGCGAGGGGGTCCTGGGGAAGCTGACGGTGGAGAAGGCCGACGGCAGCGGGGTGCTGGCCGCGGACTCGCCGCTAGGCCGCGCCCTGGAGGGGGCCGGCTTCCACGCGACGCCCCGCGGTCTGCGGATCCGGAGCTGAGGCGTGCCGGAAGGAGACGTCGTCTGGCGCACCGCGCGGCGCCTGGACCGGGCGCTGGCCGGTCGCGAGCTGACCGAGACCGACCTGCGGTGGCCCAGCCTGGCCACGGTGGACCTCACCGGGCGCGAGGTGGTCGAGGTCGTCAGCGCGGGCAAGCACATCCTCACGCGCATCGCGGCCGGCCCGGCGGTCGACGGGACGCCGGAGCCCGCGGTGACGCTGCACAGCCACCTGCGGATGGAGGGGTCCTGGTACGTCGAGCACACCGGCGACCCCCGCGGCCGGCGGTCGGCGTCCGGCATCCGGGCCGTGCTCGGCACGCAGGTGTGGACGGCCGTGGGCCACAAGCTGGGGATGCTCGACCTCGTCACGACCGACCGCGAGTCCGAACTCGTCGGTCACCTCGGGCCGGACCTGCTGGGGCCCGCCTGGAACCCGGCCGAGGCCGAGCGGCGGCTCCTGGAGCAGCCGGACCGGGAGCTGGGGGCGGCGCTGCTGGACCAGCGCGTGCTCGCCGGCGTGGGCACGTTCTACATGGCCGAGGCGTGCTTCCTGGCCCGGCTCACGCCGTGGTCACCGGTGCGGGACGTGCAGGACGTGGCGGCGTTCGTCGCGCTCGTGCACCGGCTGCTGGACGTCAACAAGGAACGCGCCGACCAGGTGACGACCGGTGACCTGCGCCGCGGGCGGCAGAACTACGCGCACGCCCGGTCCGGACTGCCCTGCCTGCGCTGCGGGGGCACCGTCCGCGTGGCGATGATCGGGGACCCGCCGCAGGACCGCACCGCGTTCTACTGCCCCGGCTGCCAGCGTGGACCGGCCCCGACGGACGACGGCCGGCCGCAGCGCCCGTTGGGCAGCTCCGGCCGGCCGCAGACCGCACGCAGCTACCGCACGCGGAAGTGATCGGGGGGGGATGCGTCAGGCCGCGGGGATCAGCCGGCGACGCACGATGAGCTCGAGCTCGGCGGGCAGGCCCTCCAGCTCGACGGAGAACTCCCGGCTCGGCACCTCGCCGAGGGCGGAGCCGATGGCGTGGTCGACGACGGAGTCCACGGCCTGCTCGACGATGGCGTCGAGGTCGGTGTCCAGGTCGTGGGGCAGGTCCGTCGCCGCCTCGGCGGAGTCGACGACCTCGGGGGCGGTGGGCCGGGGCGCCGGCGCGGGGACGATGCCCTCGGCCGCGTAGCGACGCCGGGTGCCGACACCCTCCTCGTCGGCGATGCGCCGGGTCACCTCCCCGAGGACCTCGGAGAGGGGGACGTCGAGGGCGGTGCAGATCGAGGCCAGCAGTTCGCTGGAGGCCTCCTTCTGACCGCGTTCGACCTCGCTGAGGTACCCGAGGGACACGCGGGCCGTCGAGGAGACCTCGCGCAAGGTCCGCTGCTGTCCGCGCCGTTCATCGCGCAGCACGTCACCGATCGTCCGGCGGAGCACGACCATGCGGCGGCCTCCCTCAGGGAGTCGAGGTGGCAGTCCGCGCAACGCCGGTCGTCCGTCCGGACCTGCTCGGTGGCTGCCTGTAGTGGAACCACCACCGTACCCCGGACGGGGCGCGGAGGTAGCGGTGGGAGCAGAGTTGCGCACGTCTGGCTCAACTCCCTGGGACGGCATCCTGTTCCGCGACCCCGCCGCCGCCCTCCGCCTGCGCCTGCGCCTGCAGCAGTGCCGCGAGGTGGGCGAGGACCGCCTGCACCGTTCCGCGCCGGACCTGCGGCCGGTCCCCCGGGACGTCGAGGCGCACGTGCCGGGCGCCGCCGGGCAGCGCGTCGGCCGCGATCCCCACGAAGACGGTCCCCGCAGGGAAGCCGTCCGCGGGACCGGGACCGGCGACGCCGGTGGTGGCCAGGCCCACGTCGGCGCCCAGGACCCGGCGGGCCCCCCGGGCCATCTGCTCGGCGACCGTCCCGTCGACCGGTCCGGTGCGGGCCAGGGCGTCGGCGTCCACCCCGAGGACGTCGGCCTTGAGCTCGGTGGCGTAGGCGACGATCCCGCCCCGCACGACCGCCGAGGCACCCGGGACGTCGACGAGGGTCGCGCACAGGAGTCCGCCGGTGAGCGACTCGGCGGTGGCGACGGTCAGCCCCGCGGCCACGAGCCCGGCGACGACGGGGCCGGCGTCGACAGCGCCCGGACCGGTCACGGGCGCAGGAGCTTCGCCCCGGCGACGAAGTAGGCCCACGCGCTCCAGATCGTCAGGACGACCGCGACCGCCATGACCACCAGGCACACCGGGTCCAGCGCAGCGGGCAGCGGCAGGACGAACAGCCCGACGGCGACGGTCTGGACGACCGTCTTGATCTTGCCGCCCTTGGCCGCGGGGATGACGCCGCGGCGGATGACGATGAACCGCAGCAGGGTGACGAGCAGCTCGCGCGCGAGGATGACGACGGTCATCCACCACCACACCCGGCCCTGCAGCGACAGCACGACCAGCCCGGCCCCGATGAGGGCCTTGTCGGCGATGGGGTCGGCGATCTTGCCGAAGTCGGAGACGACCTCCCAGCGGCGGGCGAGGTGCCCGTCGTAGCGGTCGGTGATGCTGGCCGCGATGAAGACGACCGCCGCGGCGAGCCGCCACCGCCAGTTGGTCCCCCCGTCGGCGGCGAGGAACCAGACGAACAGCGGGACGAAGACGATGCGCAGCACCGTCAACGCGTTCGGCAGGTGCACCCGGTGCGTGTTCCAGTGCAGACCCGCCTTGGTGCTCATGCCTCGACCGTAGTCCCCACCAGCGGTTCCGCGAGCAGGTCGGCACCGGCCACCCCGGTGACGCGGGCGCGGACGAGGTCACCCACCGCGAGGGTCACGCCCGGGGGCAGGTCCAGCTCGGTCTCGCCGTCGACGTCGGGCCCCTGGTGGGCGGCGCGGCCGACGACGTGCGGGTCGCCGTCCTCGTCGACGACGGACTCGACGAGCACCTCCACGACCTCGCCGAGACGTTCCTCGGCGCGCTGGGCCACGAGCTCCTCGACCAGCCGGCTGACGCGGTCGGCCCGGGCGGCGACGACGTCCTCGGGCAGCTTGCCGTCGAGGGTCGCGGCCTCGGTGCCGTCCTCGTCGGAGTACCCGAAGACCCCGACGACGTCGAGGCGGGCACGCTCGAGGAACGAGCACAGCTCGTCGACGTCGTCCTCGGTCTCCCCGGGGAACCCGACGATGACGTTGGAGCGGACGCCGGCGGTCGGGAACCGTTCGCGCACCTGCTCCAGCAACGCCAGGAAGGCGTCGGTGCTGCCGAAGCGGCGCATGCGGCGCAGCACGTTCGGCGCGGAGTGCTGGAACGACAGGTCGAAGTACGGCACGACCCCGGGCGTGGAGGTGAGCGCATCCAGCAGGCCGGGGCGGACCTCGGCCGGCTGCAGGTAGGAGACGCGGACGCGCTCGATGCCCTCGACGGCGGCGACCTGCGGCAGCAGCGCCTCCAGGGCCCGCAGGTCCCCCAGGTCCTTGCCGTAGGAGGTGGTGTTCTCGCTGACGAGGAACACCTCCTTCACACCCTGCTCGGCCAGCCACCGGGTCTCGGCGAGGACCTCGTCGGCGGGCCGGGAGACGAAGGACCCGCGGAAGGCGGGGATGGCGCAGAACGAGCAGCGACGGTCGCAGCCCGCCGCGATCTTGACCGGCGCCCACGGCCCGGAGCCGAGCCGGCGCCGCACGACCCGGGGCCCGCTTGCGGGGGCGAGGCCCTCGGGGAGGTCGGGTTCGGCGAGGGTGACGGCGCGGGCGGCCTGGCGCTGGGCCTGCCGGTCGGCCGGGGCGAGCGGCAGCAGGGTGCGGCGGTCCCGCGGGACGTGGGACTCGCGCTTCTCCCCGTGCAGGATCGCCTCGAGGTGGCTGGACAGGTCCCCGTAGGAGTCGAACCCGAGCACGGCGTCGGCCTCGGGCAGCGACTCGGCGAGGTCCTTGCCGTAGCGCTCGGCCATGCACCCGACCGCGACGACGGCCTTCGTCCGCCCCGCCTCCTTGAGGTCGGCGGCGGCCAGGACCGTGTCGATGGAGTCCTTCTTGGCCTGCTCCACGAACCCGCACGTGTTGACGACGGCCACGTCGGCACCGTCCGCGTCGTCGACCAGCGTCCAGCCGGCGTCGGCCAGGCGGCCGGCGAGCTCCTCGGAGTCGACGTCGTTGCGGGCGCAGCCGAGGGTCACGAGGGCGACGGAACGAGTGGTGGCGGACACGGATCCAGGGTACGTGGCCTGAGGACCCCGTCCGGCCGTCGGCGAGGCCCGCAGGGTCGGTCGGCGGGAGCCGGGGTGGGGCGTCAGGCCGTGCGGGCGCGCGGGGACTGCGGGGCGGGGACGCGGCCGACCTCACCGACGTCCGGCGCGGCCGGGGCGGGGGCGTCCTCGGGGTGCGGTGCGGCCGCGGGTGCGTTGCCGTGCAACGGGTCCGTCTCGCGAGGTCCGGCAGGGGCGTGCTGGTGCGGGTGGTCCAGCGGGGTGCCCTCGTCGAGGAGAGCGCGCATGGGCCGCGTGGGACGGAACCACCCGCCGTCCGGCGGCAGGGCCGTGAGCCGCGTGCGGCCGAGGGAGACCTGGAACGCGCCGGGCACGTCCTCGAGGTCGACGAACTCGATGAGCGGGGACTCCTGCGCGTACCCCGCGACCTCGGCGAAGGACAGGACGACGACCCGGACCCCGGCGCGGTGCAGCTCCTCCAGGGGGGCGAGGAAGTTCCGGCCGTCGCCGCTGGCGACGACGACGCGGCGCAACCGGTGGCTGGCCTGCCGGGAGGCGATGTGCTGCAGCATCGCGTCGTCGACGTCGTCCTCCGGGTGGACCTTGGGCCGCGCGAACACGGCGTACCCGAAGTTGCGCAGCGCCTCGATCCAGCCCCGCAGCGAGACCGCGCTCGTCGGGTGCACGTTGGTGAACACGCACCCCTCGACCTCGTGGTCGGCGGCCTCGGCGAGGAACCAGCGGGCGATCGCGTCGAAGCGCGGGCGGTCCGAGGACGCCGGTCGCGACCCCAGGATCGAGGACAGCGTCATGTCGATGTTCGGTGCGTCCCAGACCAGGAGGTCGAGGTCGCGGCGCTCGGCGTCGCGGCGTTCACTCCGGTCGCCGGGCCGGTCGGCGGACTGCCGGACGGGCTCGGGGGGTCGGGGCGCGTCCATGACTCAAAGTTACACGGAGAGTCACCGTTCGGCGACAGATTGCTCGCTCTCCGTGACGTGTCGTGCGCGCGGGTTCGAGTCGTCGACGCGGAGCGCCGAACCTACCGGCGCTCCGCTCCAACGACCCCGCCCGCGGGGGCGGCCGGCCGGTGACGCTGAGGCCCGGCGGGAGGGGATCAGCGGCGGTCGAGCAGTTCCCAGGCGTCCTCGGAGCCGTCGCTGCCGTCGAGGTCGATGACCTCCGGCTCACCCGTGGGTTCCATCGCCGTCGGCGGTTCCTCGCCGCGCATGAGCGCCAGGGTGCCGGGGAGGTCGTCGGGGCGGACGAGCACGTCGCGGGCCTTGGACCCCTCGCTGGGGCCGACGACCCCGCGGGACTCCAGGAGGTCCATGAGGCGACCGGCCTTGGCGAACCCGACGCGCAGCTTGCGCTGCAGCATCGACGTCGAGCCGAACTGCGTCGTCACGACGAGCTCGGTCGCCTGCAGCAGGACGTCGAGGTCGTCGCCGATCTCCTCGTCGACCTGCTTCTTCTGCGTCGCGACCACGACGTCGTCGCGGTACACGGGCCGCAGCTGCGCCTTGACGTGCGAGACGACGGCCTCGACCTCGCTCTCGGTGACCCAGGCCCCCTGCACGCGCATGGGCTTGGACGCCCCCATGGGCAGGAAGAGCGCGTCACCCTGCCCGACGAGCTTCTCGGCGCCGGGCTGGTCGAGGACGACGCGCGAGTCGGCCAGCGAGCTCGTCGCGAAGGCCAGCCGCGAGGGCACGTTGGCCTTGATGATGCCCGTCACGACGTCGACGGACGGGCGCTGCGTCGCGAGCACGAGGTGGATCCCGGCGGCACGGGCGAGCTGGGTGATGCGCTGGATCGAGGCCTCGACGTCGCGCGGCGCGACCATCATGAGGTCGGCCAGCTCGTCGACGATCACGAGCAGGTACGGGTAGGGGTGCAGCACCCGCTGCGAGCCCTCCGGCACCTGGACCTTGCCCGCCTTGACGGCCTTGTTGAAGTCGTCGACGTGCTTGAACCCGAAGGCCGCGAGGTCGTCGTAGCGGACGTCCATCTCGCGCACGACCCACTCCAGGGCCTCGGCGGCCTTCTTCGGGTTCGTGATGATCGGGGTGATGAGGTGCGGGATGCCCTCGTAGATCGTCAGCTCGACGCGCTTGGGGTCGACGAGCACCATGCGCACCTCGTCGGGCGTGGACCGCATGAGGATCGAGGTGATCATGGAGTTCACGAAGCTCGACTTCCCGGCGCCGGTGGCGCCGGCGACGAGCAGGTGCGGCATCTTCGCGAGGTTCGCCACGACGAACCCGCCCTCGACGTCCTTGCCGACACCCATGACCATCGGGTGCTCGGTCGAGGTCGCGGCGTGCGAGCGCAGGACGTCCCCGAGCGAGACCGTCTCGCGGTCGCTGTTGGGGATCTCGATGCCGATCGCGGACTTGCCGGGGATCGGCGACAGGATGCGCACGTCCGCACTGGCGACGGCGTAGGCGATGTTCTTGGACAGCTGCGTGACCCGCTCGACCTTCGTCCCGGGCCCGAGCTCCACCTCGTACCGCGTGACCGTCGGGCCGCGGGAGAACCCGGTGACGCGGGCGTCGATGTCGAACTGGTCGAGCACGCCGGAGAGCGCCTCCACGACGCGGTCGTTCGCGGCGCTGCGCTCCTTCGGCGGGGTCCCGGGCGTCAGTGCGGCCGCCTCGGGCAGCGTGTAGGTGACGTCGGGGGCGAGCGTGAGCTGCTCGATCCGCGGCGGCAGCGGGGTCGCCTCCGGCGGAGCGAGGTCCCTGGGCTTGGTGGCCGGGACGGACGCACCGTCCACCACGGGCGGGGCGTCGCCCGCGGCGAGCGCCTCGCGCACGGACGGGACGTCGGACGGCACCACGCGCCGCTCACCGGGTCGGGGCCGGCGACCCGCGTGCCGTCCGGACTCCTCGACGGCGGCGTCGGTGATCGCGGCCTGCTCGAACGCCTCGTCGCCGACGCGGGCCGCCTCGGCGGCCTCCCGCGCCTCCTGGGCCTTGCGGCCGCGGCGACGGACGGGCGCCGTGTCCTCGTCGTCGTCCGCGGGAGCGGCCTCGATCGCGCGCGCCGCGCGCTGACGGGCCAGGGCGTTCGCCGGCAGGTCGCGGCGCGAAGAGCGCTCCTCGGGGGCAGGGCGGTGGGGGTGGTGCGTCAGGCGTTCGTAGGCCTCGCGGACGCGGGAGGGGATGGCGTGCACCGGGGTGGCGGTCAGGACGAGGACGCCGAAGAAGCCGAGCAGCACGAGGATCGGGACGACCACCCACGCCGTGAGCGCCGTGGTGAGCGGCCCGGCGACGAGGAAGCCGAGCATGCCGCCGGAGTCCGTCACCGCCCCGGCGCCCTCGGGCCCCGTCGGCGAGGGGGCACCGGTGGCCAGGTGCACGAGCCCGGCCGTGGCCAGGGTCAGCGCGATCGAGCCGACGACGGCGCGCGTGGTGGTCTGGGTGTGGTCGGGGTGGCGCAGCAGGTGCACCGACAACCCCACGAGGACGACGGGCAGCGCGAGGCCGACCTCGCCGAACGTCCCGGCGACGACCGTGTGGATCACGGCCCCGGCGCGGCCCGGCAGCCCCCACCACTCGCGGGCGGCGACGACGATCGCCAGCGCGAGCAGGGCGAACCCGGCGCCGTCGCGGCGCAGTTCGGGGTCGAGGTCGCGGGCGCCGGTGCCGACGCGGCGGGCGGCCCCGCCGACGAGGTGGGCCACGGCCATCCAGACGGCGGTGACGGCGCGCACGGGCCATGACGGTCCGGTGCTGACCGGGGCGTTCTTCGCGGGCGCCCTGCCGGACGTCTTGGCCGGGGTCCTGGACACGGACCGGTTGGCCGCGGGCCGGGCACCCCGGGTGCCGGACGATCGCGCGGGGGTCCTGCCCCCGGCCGACCCGGACTTCGTGCCACCTCGCGAACCGGTCGCCACTGTCGAGGCCCCTCCCCTGCTGCTGCGCTCCGTCGTGCGCTGGGTCGTCCCCCGGGTGGCCATGTGATCACGGTACCGGCGCACGACTGCTCCGACCGGGCGAGCGCCCAGCCGGGTCCCAGGGTCTCCCGCAGGGCTGCGGGACCGTCGACGACACGCCGCGAGGCGCCCGACGGACCCGGCGGACCGGCCCGGCAGACTGGCGAGGTGCCGCTGCTCACCGCCGCCGACCGCGGTCGCCTCGTCGGGATCGACCTGGCCCGCGCCGTCGCCGTCGTGGGGATGATGGCCGTCCACGTGCTGCCCGGGGACGCGCCGGGGAGCGGGACCGCTGGCGTCCTGTACTCCGTCGCGCACGGCCGGGCGTCCGGCCTCTTCGCGGTGCTGGCCGGGGTCTCGCTCGGCCTGGCGACCCGGCGCGGGGGCGCGGAGCGCGCCGCCGCCCGCACCTCCGTCGTGGTCCGCGGCCTGCTCGTGGCGCTCGTCGGGCTGCTGCTCATCGACGTCGACAGCCGGGTCGCGGTGATCCTGCCGTACTACGGCGTGGCCTTCGTCGTCGTGCTGCCGTTCCTGTGGTGGCCCGCGCGCCGCCTGGCGGTGCTGGGGGTGGCCTGGCTCGCCCTGGCGCCGCTGCTGTCCTTCGCGGTCCGGCGGTCGGCGGAGCTGCCCGCGCAGTTCGAGCAGCCGACGCTCGCCTGGCTGGTCCGGCCCGGGGACCTGCTGGAGACGCTGGCCCTCACGGGCTACTACCCCGTCGTGGGCTGGGCGGGGTACCTGGTGCTCGGCCTGGCGGTCTCCCGGGTCGACCTGCAGGCGAGCGCCGGCGCGCTGCGGCTGCTGGGTGCCGGGGCGGTGCTCGCGGCCGGCGCGTGGCTGGCGAGCGGTCTGCTGCTCGGACCCGGCGGGGGCCTGGCCGCCCTCCGGCCGCTGACGGGAGCCGCGGGGCTGGACGGCGCCGAGTTCTACGGGACCGTCCCGACGGACTCGCGGTGGTGGCTGGCCGTCGTGACGGCCCACTCCGGGACGCCGTTCGACCTGCTGCACACCGCCGGGACGGCGCTGGCCGTCATCGGGGCCGCCTGCCTGCTGCCCGGCGCGGTGACCCGGTTCCTCGTGCCGGTGGCGGCGCTGGGCAGCATGCCGCTGACCGTCTACGCCGGTCACGTGCTGGCCCTGGCCGGGACGGAGGACCACTCCACGGGTCTGCTCGGCCTGCACGTCGTCGTCGCGCTCGTCGTCGCGACGCTCTGGCGGCTCGTCGTCGGCCGCGGGCCGCTGGAGACCGCCGTGGGGGCGGTCGCCGCGGCCGCTGCCGCCCCGCTGCGCCACAGGGCCGACCGCCCGCCGGCCGGCCCGCCTACGCTGACGCCGTGAGCGCGTCGCCGTCCTCCCCGGGCTCGTCCGGTCCGCAGGACCCCCTGCTGCGCAGCCTGCTCGCCGCGCTGGAGGCGAACCCGGCCGACGTGCCGCTGCGGCTGCACGTCGCCGGACTGCTGCTCGCGGCCGGCGACGGGCAGGCGGCGCTCGCGCACGCCGCGCACGTCCTGGCCCTGGACCCGGCCTCGGACCAGGCGCGCGACCTCGTCCAGCGTGCGCTCGCCCCCGCTCCGGACCCCGCCCCGGACCGCAGTGAGCCCGCGTCACAGACTCCGGGCGGACCGCCCGCCTTCGACTGGGACCGCGCCGAGGCCGACCTCGGCCCCCTCGACACGAGCCGGCTCGGGGCGCACGACGTCGAGGACGGCCCGGCGGACCCGGACGCGACGACCGCCGACCTGACGCGTCCGGCCACGACGCTGGCCGACGTCGCCGGGATGAGCGACGTCAAGGAACGCCTCGACCTGGCCTTCCTCGGCCCGCTGCGCAACCCCGAGCTGCGCCGGATGTACGGCAAGAGCCTGCGCGGTGGGCTGCTGCTGTACGGCCCGCCCGGCTGCGGCAAGACGTTCCTCGCGCGGGCCCTCGCCGGTGAGGTGGGCGCGCAGTTCCTCTCCGTCGGCCTGGCCGACGTCCTGGACATGTGGATCGGGGGCAGCGAGAAGAACCTGCACGCCCTCTTCGAGCAGGCGCGGCGCAACGCCCCGTGCGTCCTGTTCTTCGACGAGGTCGACGGTCTGGGCATGTCCCGCAGCCAGACCCGCTCGACGGGGATGCGCACGACCGTGCAGCAGCTGCTCGCCGAGCTCGACGGCGTGGCGACGGGCGGCGCCGGGGGCAACGAGGGCGTCTTCGTGCTGGCCGCCACCAACGCGCCCTGGGACGTCGACCCGGCGCTGCGCCGTCCGGGGCGGCTGGACCGCACCGTCCTCGTGCTGCCGCCGGACGCCCCCGCGCGCCGTGCCGTGCTCGAGCACCACCTGCGCGACCGGCCGACCGACCGGCTCGACCTCGCACCGCTCGTCGCCCGCACGGAGGACTACTCCGGTGCCGACCTCGCGCACATCGTCGAGACGGCGGCCGAGCTGGCGATGCGGGACGCGTTGCGCACCGGCCGGGTCCGTCCGCTCACCGACTCCGACCTGCACGCGGCGTGGCGCGAGGTGCGGCCGTCCACGGGCGCGTGGTTCGACACCGCCCGCAACGTCGCGACGTACGCGAACTCCGACGGGTCGTGGGACGACCTCGTGCAGCACCTGCGGCGCCGCAGGCGCTGACCCGCGAGCCCGGCCGGCGAGGGGTCAGGAGCCGGCGGGTCCCGCCAGGTGCCGCGCGACCCGGTCCACGACCGAGCCCAGGGACTGCTCCGGGGACTGCTCCGGGGACTGCTCCGGGGACACGGGCGCGGCGGGCGTCTCCACCCGCACCTCGACCCGCACCTCCCCCGGGGCCGGCACGCTCACCTCGCCCGTCACGGTGACCGGGTCCGGCAGCGGCAGCTGCACCGAGACCGACCCCGTCAGCGGGAGGTGGCCGGGCGACGAGCCGGGCAGGTCGGACGGGAGGTCGACGGGCAGCTCGACCGACGCCGACAGCAGTTCGCGCGCGCCCGGGGCGGGGTCGGCGGGCGTGACCGGTTGGGCTGCAACGGTCGGCGCCGCGGAGGGGGCCGGGGCCACCGGCTCGGTGGGAGGCGTCGCGGCGGACCCGGAGGCCGCGCGGGAGGACCCGGTGCCGGCCGACCGGTCCCGGTCGCTCGAGGTCGACGTCCCGCCGGCGGCCGGAACCGCGCTCCCCGCCGAGGGTGCGGACGGGGCGGAGGACTCGGGAGAAGGCGTGGCGAGGGGCGTGGCGAGGGGCGTGGCGAGGGGCGTGGCGAGGGGCGTGGCGAGGGGCGCGGCGACCGCGGTGGGCTGCGACGTCGGGGGCACGCGGGACGGCGAGGACGACGGGGACGCGGCGGCGCTCGCGGGAGCCTGCGCGACGGGTCGCCCCGCCGGGGCGTCGGCCCGGTCGACGAGCACGGCCCCGCCGATGACGCCGAGGGAGACGGTCAGCCCGGCGGCCACGACCCGGGCGGGCCGGCCGCCGAGGAACCCACCCGTGGAGTGCCGCGGGAGGTAGGTAGCCTCCGACCGGGTGCGGCGAGGCGTCTGCACGGCGTGAACCTAGCATCCTTGGTCGCAGTCCGTAGTCCTTCGGACACGATCCCGTAGACGAGCCAGGAGGACCGGTGCCGACTCCCCCCGACGGCCCGGACCACCCGGCGAGCGTGCCGCCCTCCCCCACCGAGCTGGCGCTGCGGCGCGCGGAGGCCCTCGGGGACGCCGGACGGTGGGAGCAGTCGCTGCGCACCCTGCACGAGGTCCTGGCCCGCGAACCGCGTCACCCCGTCGCGCTGCGCCTGGCGGCCGTGGCGGAGATCCAGCTGCACCGCTGGCCACAGGCGTTGCAGGCCGCGCAGGCGGCGGTCGCGGTCGACCCGACCGCCGAGCACGGCCACCGGCTGGCGAGCGTGGCCCTCGAGCACCTCGGCCGCCACGGCGAGGCCGTGCGGGCCGCGCGCGAGGCCGTGCGCTGCGAGCCGTCCGAGCCGTACGCGCTGGCCCGGTTGGCCTCCGTCCTCTCCACCCGACGCGGCGGCCGCCGGGAGGCTCTGCGCGCGGCGCACGCCGCCGTCGAGGCCGGGCCCGGCCTGACCGGTCCGCTGTTCGTCCTGGCCCTGGTCCAGCACCGGCGTGGGCGGCGGCGCGCGGCCGTCGCGGCGTACGAGGCCGTCCTGCGCCTGGACCCCGGGCACGCCGACGCCCTGAACAACCTGGGGGCGCTGGCGCTGAACTCCCACCGGCTCGGACGGGGCGCGCGGTTGCTCGGTGACTCCCTGGCCGCGGACCCGCAGAGCGCGGTGGCCCGGCACAACGTCGACGTCCTGGCGGTCGGCCTGGCGCGTCGGGTGTGGGTGGCGGGGCTGCTCACCGCGCTGGGCGTGGGCGTCGCCGGAGCGGTCGAGAGCGGGGCGGACGGCAGCGGGGCGGACGGCTCGGTCGTGCCGTGGCGCTGGATCGTGCTCGCCCTCGGCTGGGGGGTCCTCGCCGCGTGGTTCGTCCCAGCGTGGCGGGCGGTGCCCCGGTCGCTGCAGCACGCGCTGCGGGAACGCTCGCGGCGCCGTCCCCTGCTGGTCGTGGCGTGGGTGACGGCGGTGCTGCTGCTGCTCGGCTCGCTCGTCGTGGCGGCGCTGCCCCGCTCGGCGGTCTCGCTGGAGGCGACGCTGGGCGCCGCGCGGGTCGTGCTGCTGGTGAACCTCGTCGTGTGGATCGCGCTGCGGCGCGGCCGCCCTCGCGAGTGAGGGCGACCGCGCCGAGCTGCGCGCGGGTCAGGCGGTGACGACGACCGGCACGATCATCGGCCGGCGGCGGTGCGTCTGGGACACCCAGGTCCCGACGGTGCGCCGGACGATCTGCTGCAGCTGGTAGGTGTCCACCGGCCCCGTGGACGCCTCGTTGAGCGCGTTCTCCACACGCTTGCGGACGGCGTTGAAGCGGTCGTCGCCGTCGCCGATGAACCCGCGGGCGTTGAACTCCGGACCGGAGACGACCTTGCCGGTGACGGAGTCGACCGCGACGAAGATGGAGATGAAACCCTCCTCGCCCAGGATGCGCCGGTCCTTCAGGTCGGCCTCGGTGATCTCCCCGACGCTGGACCCGTCGACGTAGACGTAGCCGACGGGGACGGCGCCGACGATGCTCGCCTTCCCGTCGACGAGGTCGACGACCACGCCGTCCTCGGCGATGACGACGCGCTCGCGCGGGACGCCCGTCTTGACGGCCAGTTCCGCGTTGGCCAGCAGGTGCCGGATCTCCCCGTGCACGGGCATGACGTTGCGGGGCTTGAGCACGTTGTAGCAGTACAGGAGTTCCCCGGCGCTGGCGTGACCGGAGACGTGGATCTTCGCGCTCTGCTGGTGCACGACCGTGGCACCGAGGCGGGCCAGGCCGTTGACGACGCGGTACACGGAGTTCTCGTTCCCCGGGATGAGGGAACTGGCGAGGATCACGGTGTCGCCCGCGTCGATCGCGATGCGGTGGTCGCGGTTGGCCATGCGCGACAACGCCGCCATGGGTTCGCCCTGCGAGCCGGTGCACATGAGGACGACCCGGTCCTCGGGCAGGTCGTCGACCTGCTTGAGGTCGATGAGCAGGTTCTTCGGGACCGTCAGGTACCCCAGGTCCGCCGCGATGCCCATGTTGCGCACCATGGAGCGACCCACCAGGGCCACCTTGCGCCCGTGCGCGTCCGCGGCGTTCAGCACCTGCTGCACGCGGTGCACGTGGGAGGCGAAGGAGGCGACGATGATGCGCTTCTCCGCGCGCCCGAACAACTGCTCGAGCACCGGGCCGATGTCCCGCTCGGGGGCGGTGAACCCGGGCACCTCGGCGTTGGTGGAGTCGACGCAGAACAGGTCGACGCCCTCGTCGCCCAGGCGGGCGAACGCGTTGAGGTCGGTGATCCGGTTGTCCAGCGGCAGCTGGTCCATCTTGAAGTCGCCCGTGTGCAGGACGAGTCCGGCCGCGGTGCGGATGGCGACGGCCAGGGCGTCGGGGATCGAGTGGTTCACGGCGATGAACTCGCACTCGAACGGGCCGAGCTGTTCCTTCTGCCCCTCGCGCACCGCGTGGGTGTACGGCCTGATGCGGTGTTCCTTGAGCTTGGCCTCGATGAGGGCCAGCGTCAGCTGGGACCCCAGCAGCGGGATGTCCGAGCGCAGCTTCAGCAGGTACGGGACGGCCCCGATGTGGTCCTCGTGCCCGTGCGTCAGGACGAGGGCGACGATGTCGTCGAGGCGGTCGGCGATGGGCCCGAAGTCGGGGAGGATGAGGTCGACACCGGGCTGGTGGTCCTCGGGGAACAGCACGCCGCAGTCGACGACGAGCAGCTTGCCCTCGTGCTCCAGGACGGTCATGTTGCGCCCGACCTCGCCCAGGCCGCCGAGGCCGTAGACGCGCAGGGCGCCCTTCGGCAGCGGCGGCGGGGACGTCAGTTCGGGGTGGGGGTGGCTCATGCGGCTCCTCCTGCGGCCCGGGGGCCGCGACGGTCGGTACGGGTGTGACTGAGGTTCGGGGGGGGTCAGGCGGCCGGGGCCGCGAGACCCGCGAGGGCCAGGTCGGCGCGGATCGCCTCGACCTCGGCGGTGGTCGCGGGCAGCAGGGGCTGACGCACGGTGCGGCCGGGCAGGACTCCGGTCAGCTCGAGCGCGGCCTTGACCGCGACGGCGCCCTGGGTGCGCGTCATGACGCCGCGGACGGCGGGCAGCAGCCGGGACGCCAGGGTGCGGGCGGCCACGAGGTCGCCCGCGTCGACCGCGGCGACCATCGCGGCGTACTCGCGACCCGCGACGTGGCTGACGACGGAGACGATGCCGGACCCGCCGAGCGTCAGGAGCGGCAGGTTCAGCGCGTCCTCGCCGGAGTAGTACGCGAGGTCGGTGCGGGCCAGCACCTGGGCGGTGCCGTACAGGTCGCTCTTGGCGTCCTTCACCGCGACGATCCGGTCGTGCTCGGCCGCGCGGACGAGCGTCTCGGTCTCGATCGGCACGCCCGCGCGGGCGGGGATGTCGTAGAGCATGACCGGCAACCCGGTCGCGTCGGCGACCGTCTCGAAGTGCGCGAGGACGGCGGTCTGCGGGGGCTTGTTGTAGTACGGGGTCACGACGAGGAGACCGTGCGCGCCGGCCTTCTCGGCGGCTCGGGCCAGCTCGACCGTGTGCCGGGTGTCGTTCGTGCCGACCCCGGCGACGACCGTGGCCCGGTCCCCGACGGCGTCCAGGACCGCGCGCAGCAGCGCGTCCTTCTCCTCGTCCGTCGTCGTCGGCGACTCCCCCGTCGTCCCGCTGACGACGAGGCCGTCGTGCCCGGTGGCGACGAGGTGCTCGGCGAGGGAGGCCGCCGCGGCCAGGTCGAGGGACCCGTCGGGGCGGAAGGGGGTGACCATCGCGCTCAGCACCGTCCCGAACGGACGGGGAGGCTGTGCGGCGGTGGCGGTCGGCATGGGCCGAGGTTACCGCGAGGGGCGCTCAGGACCGCCCACCGCACGCGTCGTCCAGCGGGTCGTGGCGGCCGGGCCGGACAGGGGGGCGACGGGAGTCGCGCGAGGGGAGACCCGGTCGCTGCCCGCTCGGGGGTCCGGGCAGCGACCGGGTTCCGGGTGGGTCATCGACCCGGCGCGTCCCGGCGTTACAGCTCCGGACACCTCCGGGCGGGTCAGCCGGCGGTCACGAGCCGCGGGCGCACACCGTCCGGGCCGGCGTCCAGGCGCACCGACGACAGCAGCGGGACGACGAGGTCGGCGTCCAGCGGCCCGTCCGGGTGGGTCGTGCGCACGGCGAGCGTCGCGCACCCGGCGGCCCGCGCCGCGGCCAGACCGGCCGGGGCGTCCTCCACGACGAGGCAGTCGGCCGGGTCGACGCCGAGCCGCTGCGCGCCGAGGAGGAAGCAGTCCGGGGCAGGCTTGCCCCTGGCCACGTCGTCGAACACCACGAGCACGTCGGGGTCGGGAAGCCCGGCGGCGTGCCGGCGGGCGTCGGCCAGCGGCGCCGAGCAGGAGGTGACGACCGCCCAGCGGTGGGCGGGCAGGCCGGCCAGCAGCTCGGGCACCCCCGGCAGCTGGACGACGTCGTCGACGTCGGTGGTCTCGAGCTCGAGGATGCGCGCCGCGGCCGCGGTGGCCGTCCCGGGCCCGACGAGGTCGGCGACGATCTCGGGAGCCGGGCGCCCGTGGCCGGCGGCGTTCCGCAGCGCCTCGCCCGTGACGCCGTGCTCGACCGCCCACGTCGTCCAGGACCGCTCGATGGCCGCCGTGGAGTCCACGAGGGTGCCGTCCATGTCGAACAGGACGGCGGCGAACGTGCGGCCCAGGACGCGGTCGGGGGCGACGCCCTCGGGCCCGCCGGACGAGTCGCCGGAGGCATCGCTGGACGGGGTTCTGACGGGTCGGGGTTCCACCGCCGCACCCTACGAGGCCCTCCCGCCGCACCACCCCCGGGGACTGCCGGGGTGGCAGGGTGGTCACCGTGCGCACCTCCATCGCGACCGTGAGCCTGGCCGGGACCCTGCCGGAGAAGCTGCGCGCCGCGGCCGCCGCCGGCTTCGACGCCGTCGAGGTGTTCGAACCCGACCTCGTGACCTCCCCGCTGCGACCGGCGCAGGTCCGCTCCCTCGCCGCCGACCTCGGGGTGAGGATCGCGCTGTACCAGCCGTTCCGCGACCCCGACGACGTCGACCCGTCCCGCGCGGCGCGCGTCCGCGAACGGTTGCGGCGCAAGCTGGACGTCGTCCGCGAGCTCGGCTGCGACCTGGTCCTGGTCTGCTCCTCGGTGCACGCGGGCGCGGTGCGCGACGACGACGGACTCGCCGCGCAGCTGAGCGCGCTCGCCGACGACGCGTCCGCCGCGGGGGTGCGGCTGGCGTACGAGGCGCTCGCCTGGGGGGCCCACGTCTCCGACTACCGGCACGGGGCGCGCGTCGTGGCGCTCGCCGACCACCCCGCCCTGGGGACGTGCGTGGACTCCTTCCACGTCCTGTCCCGCGGTGACGACCCCGACGGCATCGCGGACCTGCAGAAGGTGTTCTTCTGCCAGGTCGCCGACGCGCCGCTGCTCGGCATGGACGTCCTGCCCTGGAGCCGGCACCACCGCCTGTTCCCCGGCCAGGGGGGTTTCGACCTCGCCCGGTTCCAGCGGGCCGTCCTGGCTTGCGGGTACGACGGGCCGGTGTCCCTGGAGGTGTTCAACGACCTCTACCGCCAGGCCGACCCGGGCCGCACGGCCGTGGACGCGCTGCGCTCGCTGCGCTACCTCGCCGACCGAGCCGTCCCCGGGACGCTGCCCGCCGCCCCCGTCCCGCGCGACTGGGCCTTCGTCGAGGTCGCCGCCTCGGGCGCGGGACTGCCGGCCGTGGAGTCGCTGCTGACGGCGTTCGGCCTGCGGCGCACCGGGGTGCACCGCCGCGGCGAGGTGGACCTGTGGACCCGCGGGCCGGTGCGGGTCGTGGTGAACCAGCGGTCGGCCCAGGACCGGGCGAGGCTGTCCTCCCTGGGGTTGGAGGTGGACCAGCCGCACGCCCTGGCCGAGCGCGCACGGGACCTGCTCGCCCCGCTCGTGCACCGCCCCGTGGGCCCGGGCGAGGCGGAGATCCCCTCGCTCGTCGCGCCCGACGGCACGTGGGTGCAGTTCTGCAGCACCGCGCCGGAGTGGCGCGACGACTTCGTCCCCGTCCCCGCCCCGGCGCAGACCCCGTCCGCGGGCGGGTTCACGGGGATCGACCACGTGACGCTGCCCCAGCCGTTCGCGGGGTTCGACGCCGCGGGCCTGTTCCTCACCGCGGTGCTGGGTCTGGAGGCCGGGGAACTCTCGGAGGTCCCGGCTCCCGACGGGCTGGTGCGGTCCCGGCCGCACACGTCGCCGCGGTCCCCGGTCCGCATCGCGCTGAACGTCGGGCCCACGTCGGCGACGCTGCGCGGGCGGCCGCTGACGGGCGGGCACGTGGCGTTCGCGACCAACGACCTCGTGGCCGTCGTCGACGGTTTCCTCGCCGCGGGCGGCCGTGCCCTGCCGGTGCCCGGGAACTACCACGACGACCTCGCCGCCCGGTTCGACCTCGACGAGGAGTTCTGCGAGTCGTTGCGGCGCCGCGGGATCCTCTACGACCGCGACGAACGGGGTGGGGAGTTCCTGCAGTTCTTCGCCCGCTCGGTGAGCCGGGAGTTCTTCGTCGAGGTCGTCGAGCGGCGCGGCGGGTACGCGGGGTTCGGGGCGGGGAACACCGCCGTGCGGCTGGCCGCGCAGCGGGTGGCCCCCGGGGAGGACTGACCCGCCGGCGGCCCGCCGGTCCCGCGAGGAGGGGTCAGGGCAGGAGGACGATCCGGCCCCGCCGGTGCGGGCGTTCGGCCGTCGCGAACGCCTCGACCACGTCGTCCAGCGCGAACGCCCCCGCGATGGGCACGTGCAACCGGTCCTGCGCGACGAGGTCCACGAGTTCGGCGAGGACCTCGGCGCGCCGGGGCGCGGCGGGACCGAACTCCAGGTCGGCCTCCAGCGGCAGCGTCGCGACGCACCGGGAGGACGGCACCTCCAGGGCCTCGGCGAGGTGGTCGACGTCCGCGCCGGTGGTGTCCACCACGACGTCGACGCGTCCCGCGCGACCGTGCACGACGCGGGCCAGCGCCCCGGCGTCGGCCGGTTCGACGGCGTCCGCGCCGTGCGCGTGCAACCAGTCGTGGTGGGTGGCCTCGGCCACGCCGACAACCCCGGCCCCGCACAGGCGGGCCAGCTGGACGACGAGGGTGCCGACGTCGGAGGCCGCGCCGACGACGAGCACGACGTCCCCGTCCCCGACCCCGGTGGACTCCACGCACGTCCACGCCGTCACGCCCGCCACGTACAGCGCGCCGGCGACCTCCCAGGACACGGCGGCGGGTTTGCGGACGAGGGCCCCCTCCGGGACGACGACCACGTCCGCGTGCCCGCCCTGCTCCGGGCTCCAGCCGAGCACCTCGTCGCCGACCGCGAACCGGCGGGCCCGGGACCCGACGTCGGTGACGACCCCGGCGAACTCCGAGCCGGTGGCGGCCGGGAAGGCCCGCGGGTAGAGCTCGGCCAGGGCCCCCTCGCGGGCGGCGGACTCCCCCGCCGTCACCCCCGAGGCGCGGACGGTGACCTGGACCTCGGCGGGTCCGGGACGGCGGGCGGGGACCTCGACGACGCGCAGGACGTCCGGCCCGCCCCACCGCTCGAAGCGGACGACTCTGCTCACGGGCGCAGCCTGTCCCGAACGCCCGGGCGGGGCAAGCCTGTGCTGTGCTGGCCGGGTGATCAGGAACGTCGTCGTCGGCCGTCTGCACCCCGGAGCCGACCGCAGCGTGCTGGACCGGGCACTGCGCGCGATCGTCGCGCTCGACCCGCCGGGCCTGCTGGCCGTGCACGTGGGGACCGACGCGGGGCTGCGCGCGGGGAACTGGGACTGGGCGCTCACGCTGGACTTCGTGGACGCGGAGGCCTACCGCGCCTACGACGCGGATCCGGAGCACAACCGCGTGCGGGCCGAGCTGTTCGCCCCGTCGTGCAGCGACATCGCCCGCGTGCAGTTCGAGGTGCCGGACCCGCCCGGACCCGTCTCCGGCTGACCCGGACGGGCGATCCTCCCCGCCGGCCCCTGCGCGAGCGCGGTCGCGGTGCCGATGGTCTCCCGTCACCTGCAGCACGCCGGGTGCCTCTTCTGCGACCGGAGGTGGTGCCCCCGTGGCCGACCGCGCCCGCCACCACGCCCCCTGCCGACGCCCGTCCGCCCGCGTCCCGCGGCTCGCCGTCGTGCTCGCACCCCTCGTGCTCCTCGCCGTGACCGCGGCCGTCGTCTGGCCCGCCTCGGCCGAACCCGTGCTGCGGACCGGGACGGGCGTCCTGTCGCTCGCGCTGCTGCACGACCGCGTCCGGCGGGTGGAGGCCGAGCGGGACGTCTGGCGCTGGTTCCGTTCCTCCGCGCTCGTCGCGACCGCCGGGTGCGCGGTCGACCTCGCCGGCGGGGCTCCGCTGGTCCTGACCGCGGCCGGGCTCGTCGGCTGCGCCCTGCTTTACCGCGGACTCATCGGGTGGAACCGCACGAGCACGCGCACGACCGACCCCGGCGACTGGCTCAACGGCATCAGCGCGATCTTCGCCGTCGTGGCCGTGGTCGACCTCGCGCTGGCCGCCGCGGGGTGGGCGGTGCCGGCCGTGGCCGGTCGGCAGCCGGTGCTGGTCGGCGCGGCCGCGCTGTTCGTCGTCCTCGGGACGACGCTGACGGTCGCGAGCACGGCGGCCCTGCTGACCGACCTGCGGCCCTGGCTCATGAGCGCGGGCGCCGCCGCGGCGCTCGCGGGGCAGGTGCTCGGAGCGACCGGGCGGCCGGGGTGGGCCACGCCCGGGGCCGCCGCGCTCGCGCTCAGCGTGGGGCTCGCGGCGCAGATGCCCGTCCGTCCGACCCGGCCCCAGCCCGCGACGACGCAGTCCCTGACGATCGGCGCGTTCGTCGTGCTGCTGGCCGGGGTGTCGGTGCTGGCCGGCGCCACCCGTCTGCGCCCCGACGTGACGACCCCCGCCGTGGTGTGGGCCTCGGCCGCCGTCGTCGGCGTGAGCTTCCGCGTCGTGCACCTGATCCGCGACCTGTCGCACCTCGCGGTCCGCCGGCAGGAGGCCCTGACGGACGAGCTCACGGGGCTCGCCAACCGTCGGGCCTTCGACCGGGCGCTCGCCGTCCCGGCCGAGCGTCGCGCGCTGCTCGTGCTCGACGTCGACCGGTTCAAGGAGGTCAACGACCGCTTCGGCCACCCCGCGGGCGACCGGCTGCTCGTCGCCGTCGCCGGCCGGCTGGCCGGGGCCGTCCCGCCCGGCGCCGTCCTGTGCCGGCTCGGCGGGGACGAGTTCGCCGTCCTGGTCCCCGACGCCGACGAGCCGGCGGCCGCCGAGCTGGGCCTCCTCCTGCTCCGGGCCGCCGCCGACGACGGGCGCCGGACGAGCGTGAGCGTCGGCGTGGCCACCGGAGGGCAGCTGGGCGAGGAGCTGTTCCGGCAGGCCGACACGGCCATGTACCAGGCCAAGGCGAGCCGTTGCGGCGTGCGGCTCCACGACGCCGACCTCGACGCGGCCGCGCGCCGGCGGGCCGGGCTCGCGGACGACCTGCACGCGCTGTGGCGGGACGGGGAGGTCGGGCAGCTCGAGGTCTTCCACCAACCGCAGGTGGGGCTCGCGGACGGCCGGGTCAGGGGCGTGGAGGCCCTCGTGCGCTGGCGGCACCCGCTGCTCGGTCTGCTGTCCCCGGGGGCCTTCCTCGACGTCGTCGAGGACGAGGGACTCACGGGGGCGCTCACCGTCCACGTCCTGCGCACGGCGTCCCGCGACGTGGCCCGCTGGCGGGCGGACGGGTGGCCGGAGGTGTCGGTCGCGGTCAACCTGTCGGCCACGGACCTGTCCGACCCCCGGCTGCTGCCGCTGCTGGAGGACCTGCTGGCCGCCGGCCTGGAGGCGTCCGCGCTCGTGCTGGAGGTCACCGAGAGGGCGCTCGTGCAGGACGGCGAGGCCGGGCTCGACCTGTGCCACGCGCTGCGGCGCCGGGGGTTCGGGCTGAGCATCGACGACTACGGGACGGGCTGCTCCTCGCTGGCGCACCTGAGCGACCTGCCGGCCACCGAGCTGAAGGTCGACCGCTCCTCCACCCAGCGGGTCCTGGAGGACGCCGGCGTCCACGCCATCGTCGCGGCGACCGTGGGCCTGGCCCACGAGCTCGGCCTGCGGGTCGTGGCCGAGGGGGCCGAGGACGTCGCGACCGTCGACGCGCTGCGCGAGCTGGGCTGCGACGAGGTGCAGGGGTTCGTGCACGCCCGCCCCATGCCGGTGGACGACCTGGGGCCGTGGCTCGGGTCGTGGGCCTCGCGGCCGGACCGCAGTGCGGCCCCGGTGTGACCGGACCCGTCAGGTGGCCCGTCCCCCGGGCCACCCGCAGCGGAACCACGTGACCTTCCCCGGACCCTCGGGCGCCGGCCCCGATCCCCACTCGTCCGCCATGACGTCGACGAGCGCCACGCCGCGGCCACCGGTGCTCTCGAGGTCCCGCGCCCGCAGGTGGGGTGGCGCGGCGCTGCCGTCGTGGACGGCGACGCGGACGTGGTCGGGGCCGCACTCCACCTCCAGCCGCACCGGGGGGGCGCCGTGGACGACGGCGTTGGCGACGACCTCGGACGTCAGCAGCTCGACCACGTCGAGGACCGCGTCCCGGTCCGGCCCGCCGCCCGCGAGCTCCTGCCGGCAGCGGTCGAGCGCCCAGCGCCGCGCCACGGCGACCGCGCCGGGGTCGGAGGGCAGGGTGAGGCATGCCGACGGCAACGGGGTTCTCCTCGCTCGTCTGCGGCGCGCCGGCTGGTTGCAGCGCGTGCCGACGACAGCCACGGAGCCCGGCGACGACGCTGCTCACTCTGCCTCACCCCCGGTGACCGGGCAATCACGATGGGCGGAACGCCCGACACCCGCTCAGAGTGGGTGCATGAGCGAACCACAGGACGAACCGCAGGACCGGGACGCCATCGACGTCCACGACAGCACCACCGAGGCCGACCCCGACGCCGACCCCGGTCAGCTCAACCCCCGCGACACGCGCGGCACGAGCACCGGCGACGGCGCCCGGACCGCTGGCGACGCCGACCCCGACGCGGACCCCGACGCGCTCAACCCGCGCTCCCAGGACGAGGACGCGGACGACGGGAAGGGCCCGTCCGGAGAGCCTCACTCGTAGCGCGCGGCCCGCGCCTCGACGTCGAGCAGGAGCCGGTCGGCGACGGCGGGGCTCACCTCGCCGTCGCGACGCGCCTGCTGCACGCGGTCGCGTTCGGCGTCGGTGGCCACCACCATGAGCCGGCCGAGCTCCTCGACGGCCTCCGGCTCCTCCTCCCCCTCGTCGAACAGACCGACGATGCGGTCCTGGTGCTCCCACCGGGCCCGGTAGCGGGTGGTGACGGTCGAGCGGGCGCGTTCACCGACGTCGGAGGCCTGCTGGACGGCCCGCAGCGCCGCCCGGGTCGCGTCCCGGCGCAGGCGCCGGGCGTCCTCCTCGGCGGACTCCGTGGCCCCCACCCCGAGCAGCCGGACCAGCGGCGCCAGGGTCAGTCCCTGGGCGACGAGCGTCACCAGCACGGTGACGAGGGCGACCACCACCACCTCGGACCGGTGCGGGAACGGTCCGTCCTGCCCCGTCAGGGGCAGGGCCAGGGCGGTGGCGACCGTGACGACCCCGCGCATCCCCGCCCACGACGCGACGGTCGCCTCCCGCCACCCGGCCGGGGTGGCCGACCCCCGCCGCCGCGCGCGCCGGCCCGCGAGCGCCGATGCGCCGTGGACGACGGCGAACCGCACGACCACCAGGACCGCGATGACGGCGGCCGCCAGGCCCAGCACGTGGCCGTCCCCCACCGCGGAGCTGTCCTCCAGCGCCGAGGTGAGCTCCAGGCCGAGGAACCCGAAGAGCAGTCCGGTGACGAGGAAGTCCACGTAGCGCCAGACCGACCGGCCCAGCACCCACCCCGCCGACGTCGAGGCGCGGTGACCGCGTGAGCGCAGGAAGTACCCCGCGGCCAGGACGGCCAGCACGCCCGAGGACTCCACGGCGTCGGCGAGCAGGTAGACCGCGAAGGGCAGCGCGAGGGTGATCGTCGTCTCGACGGAGGCGTCGGACAGCCGGGACAGCGCCGCCCGGGCGGCCACCCCGCCGGCGAGCCCGACGACGATCCCGCCGAGCACCTGCAGCGCCAGCCGCCAACCGACCTCCCCCAGCCCGATGCCGCCGGCCACGACCGCGATGAGCCCGACCTGGTAGGTGGTCAGGGCGGTGGCGTCGTTGAACTGCCCCTCCCCCTCCAGCACCGTGACGAGCCGCGGCGGCAGCCGGAGCGTGCGCGCCACGGCCGTCGCGGCCACCGGGTCGGGCGGGGCGACGACCGCGCCCAGCACGACCGCGACCGCCCAGGGCAGCCCGAGCAGGTGGCCCACGACCGCGACGGCGGCCGCGCTGGCCGCCGTGAGACCGACGGCGAGGACCGTCACGGCGCGCGCGTCGGCGCGCAGCTCCCGGACGGACCCCCGCAGCGTCTGGGCGAACAGCAACGGCGGCAGGACGAGCGGCAGGATGACGTCCGGCGGCACCCGCGGCGTCGGCACGACGGGGAGCAAGGCCAGCAGTAGGCCGTACAGCGTCAGCGCGATCGGCTGCGGGACCCCCACCCGTCCGGCGAGCGGGGTGAGGACGACGATCCCCACGAGCAGGAGACCGAGCAGCGCGACGACGTCCACCCCGCGATCCTCACCCCGGTGCCGGAACGGCGCCGGGTGGAGGCTCGCCGGCCGACCTGCGGGCCGGGGGTGGCGCTCCTAGGGTGCGGAGCGTGCTGGGACTGCCTGACCACGTGACCGCGCTGCTGTTCGACCTGGACGGGGTGCTCACCGACACGGCCGCCGTCCACGACCGGGCGTGGACCGCGACCTTCGACGCGTTCCTGCGCGCGCACGCCGAGCACACGGGGCAGGAGTTCCACGCCTTCGACCCCGAGGACGACTACGCGACCTTCGTGGACGGCAAACCCCGCGCGGACGGGGTGCGCGACTTCCTCGCCTCCCGCGGGATCACGCTGCCGGAGGGGTCGGCCGACGACCCCGCCGACCAGGCCTACGAGGACACGACGGTCGCGGGGCTGGGCAACCGGAAGAACGCCGACCTGCTGCGCCGCATCGACGCCGACGGCGTGGACGTCTACGAGGGGTCCCGGCGGTACCTGCAGGCCGCGCGCGAGGCGGGCCTGCGGCGGGCGGTGGTGTCCTCCAGCGCCAACACCCGGCAGGTGCTCGAGGTGACGGGGCTGGCCGAGTTCGTCGAGGAGCGCGTCGACGGGGTCACGCTGGCCGAGCAGCACATCGCCGGCAAACCCGCCCCCGACAGCTACCTCGCCGGCGCCCGTGCGCTGGGCGTCGACCCCGCGCACACCGCGGTGTTCGAGGACGCGCTGTCCGGGGTCGCGGCTGGACGCGCCGGGGGTTTCGGTGCGGTCGTCGGGGTCGACCGCCGGGGCCGGGCGGACGCGTTGCGCGAGCACGGGGCGACCGTCGTCGTCGCCGACCTCGCCGACCTGCTGGAGGCCGCCTCGTGATCGCGCAGGACACCTTCCCCGTCGACCCGTGGCTGGTCCGGGAGACGCAGCTCGTGCTGGACCTGCTCGGGTCCTCCGAGTCCGTCTTCGCGCTGTCCAACGGGCACATCGGGTTCCGCGGGAACCTCGACGAGGGTGAACCGCACGGTCTGCCGGGCACCTACCTGAACTCCTTCCACGAGGAACGTCCGCTGCCGTACGCCGAGGCGGGGTACGGCTACCCCGAGGTCGGTGAGACCGTCGTCAACGTCACCGACGGCAAGCTCGTCCGGTTGTTCGTCGACGACGAACCCTTCGACGTGCGGTACGGGACGCTGACGGCGCACGAACGCGTGCTGGACCTGCGGGCGGGGACCCTGGTGCGGACGGCGGAGTGGACCTCGCCGGCGGGCAAGCGGATCCGGGTGCGCTCGACCCGGCTGGTCTCCTTCGTGCAGCGCGCCTGCGCGGCCGTCGAGTACGTCGTCGAGGCGGTCGACCAGCCGATCCGCGTCACGCTGCAGTCCGAACTCGTCGCGAACGCCGCGATGCCGGGGCAGTCCGACGACCCGCGGGTGGCGGCCGTCCTGGACTCGCCCCTGCAGGCCGTGGAGGGGGACTCCGGGACGGCCGGGGCGACGCTCGTGCACCGCACCCGCGTCAGCGGCCTGCAGATGGCCGCGGGCATGGAGAACCACGTCCACGCGCCGGGCCGGGTGGACGTCGAGACGCACGACGCGCAGGACTGGGCGCGCACGACGGTCGTGACGACGTTGGACCCCGGGCAGGAACTGCGGCTGACGAAGTTCCTGGCGTACGGCTGGTCGGCGCTGCGGTCGACGCCGGCGCTGCGCGACCAGGTGGCGGGGGCGTTGTCCGGCGCCCGGTTCACGGGTTTCGCGGGGATGCTCACCGAGCAGCGCGAGTACCTGGAAGAGTTCTGGGACGCCGCCGACGTCGAGGTCGAGGGCGACGCCGAGGTCCAGCAGGCCGTGCGGTTCGCCCTGTTCCACGTCTTGCAGGCCGGGGCCCGCGCCGAGCAGCGCGGCATCGCCGCGAAGGGCCTGACGGGTCCCGGCTACGACGGTCACACGTTCTGGGACACCGAGGCGTACGTGCTGCCGGTCCTGACGTACACCGCGCCGCAGGCGGCTGCCGACGCCCTGCGCTGGCGAGCCCGGACGGTCGAACCCGCGCGGCAGCGCGCCACGGAACTCGGGCTGCGCGGCGCGGCCTTCCCGTGGCGCACGATCCGCGGCCAGGAGTCCAGCGGGTACTGGCCGGCGGGGACCGCCGCCTTCCACGTCAACGCCGACATCGCCGCAGCGGTCGAGCGGTACCGGGTCGCCACGGGCAGCGAGGACCTGGAGACGGACGGCGGTCTGGTGGTCCTCGTCGAGACCGCGCGGCTGTGGATGTCCCTGGGGCACCACGACGCCCGCGGCGGCTGGCACGTCGCCGGGGTCACGGGGCCCGACGAGTACACGGCCGTCGTCGTCGACAACGTGTTCACGAACCTCGCGGCGGCGCAGAACCTGCGGGTCGCGGCGCAGGCGTGCGCCCGGCAGCCCGACCTCGCCCGCTCCCTCGGGGTCGACCTGGAGGAGCAGGCGACGTGGCGGGACGCGGCCGCCGCCGTCGTCGTCCCCTACGACGAGGACCTGCGGGTGCACCAGCAGTGCGAGGGGTTCACGCAGCGGCCCGAGTGGGACTTCGCGGCGCACCGGGAGTACCCGCTGCTGCTGCACTCGCCGTACTTCGACCTGTACCGCCGGCAGGTGGTCAAGCAGGCCGACCTGCAGATGGCGCTGTTCTGGTTCCCCGACGTCTTCACGGCCGAGGAGAAGGCGCGCGCCGTCGACTACTACGAACGTCGCACGGTGCGGGACTCGTCGTTGTCGGCTGCGGTGCAGGCGATCACGGCCGCCGAGGTGGGGCACCTGGAGCTCGCCCACGACTACCTCTACGAGGCCGCGACCGTCGACCTGCGCGACCTGCACCACAACACCGGCGACGGTCTGCACATGGCCTCGCTCGCCGGGACGTGGCTGGCCCTGGTCCACGGGTTCGGGGGGATGCGCGACACCGGCGGCGCGCTGCGGTTCGACCCGCACCTGCCGTCGGGGGTCTCGCGGCTGCGGTTCACGATCCGGTGGCGGCAGGCGAAGCTGTGCGTCGACGTCCGCCCCGACGCCGTGACCTACACCGTCCGCGACCACGGCTCGAGCATCGACCTGCGCCACGGGGAGGAGGAGCTCACCGTGCACTCCGGCGAGCCGGTGACGCGGCCGCTCACCCCCTTGGTCCCGCTGCTCCCCCGCCCCGTGCAGCCGCCGGGCCGCGCCCCGCACCACCGCGAGCACCACACCTGACCTTCCCGGCTGACCGCCCGTTCCCCCACGCGGGAACGGGCGGTGCGAGGGGTCAGGCGCGGGTGAAGGTCGCCGTCATCGCGGTGTGGCGCTCGCCGTCGGCGAGGGGGACGTCATCCATGCGCAGGGCCAGGGCGTCGTCGTCGGAGGCCAGGGCCACCTCCCAGCGCCACCGGCCCTCGGCGTAGTCGTAGGCCACGACCACGGTCCCGTCCTCGTGGACCCGGCCGCTGAGCACGCGCGCTTCGGGGGCCTGGTGCCAGGAGTCGCCCCAGAGCGCGACGACCGGGCCGGCGTCGGGGGTGCCGTCGGCGGGACCGAGGGCGAGCAACCCCGCCTGGGGGCCGTCGTCGGGGTGCTCCCACGTGTAGGCGACCGTCGTCATGGCTCCGCTGACCTGCACGAAGGCCGTGGCCGGCGCGGGGTGCGGGGGGTCGTCGGCGAGCAGCCGGAAGGCGTTCTCGCCGGTCCAGGTCCCGGCGCGGTCCGCGGAGGAGGACATGCACCGAGCGTAGCCACCGGCGCCCGGGACGTCAGGACGGCGAGCGGTGCAGCTTGACGGCGTGGCGGGCGGCGGCGCGGCCGCGGCGGCGGTCGCCGGCGGCGTCGTAGGCGATGGCCAGGCGGTACCAGGCGCCCGCGTCCTGCGGGGACGCCTCCACCTCGGCCTTGGCCTGCTCCCACTCGCGGGCCCCGGCAGCCCGGTCGATGCGACCGGCCGCGGTGCGTTCGAGGTCGTCCGCGGGCAGCTCACCGCGCTCGGCGAGCTCGCGGCCCAGCCGCTCGGTGGCCAGGCCGAAGAGGAGCTCGCGCACGACGGCCCACAACCCCACGACCGGCAGCAGGAAGAGAGCGACGCCCAGGGCGATCCCCGCCCACACCCCGGTCCGGATCAGCTCGTAGCCGAGCCGGCCGAGGAAGACGAAGTAGAACAGCAGCGCGGCCACGCTGACCGCGATGACGACCTTCGTGCGCACGCCCGCCACTGCTCCGCCCTCAGTCCAGGTCGAGGTAGTGCTCGAGGCCGACGGTCACGCCCGGGCGGGACGCGACCTGCCGCACGCCGACGAGCAGCCCGGGCATGTACGCGGACCGGTCGTAGGTGTCGTCGCGCAGGGTCAGGGTCTCCCCCGGCCCTCCCAGGACGACCTCCTGGTGCGCGGTCATCCCGCGCATCCGCACGGCGTGGACGTGGATGCCGTCGACGACCGCCCCCCGCGCGCCGGGCAGCTCGGTGGTCGTGGCGTCCGGCACGTCGCCGAGCCCGGCGTCCGCGCGGGCGGCCGCGATGAGCTTGGCGGTGCGGATGGCCGACCCGCTGGGCGCGTCGACCTTGTCCGGGTGGTGCAGCTCGACGACCTCGACGGACTCGAAGAACCGGGCGGCCTTCGCCGCCAGCTGCATCACCAGCACCGCGCCGATGCCGAAGTTCGTCGCGATGAGCACGTGGCGGTCGGCGGCCTGCGCCCACGCCGTCACCTGCTCGACGCGTTCGGCGGTGAAGCCCGTGGTGCCGGTGACGACGTGCATCCCCTGGCCCAGCGCCCACTCGACGTTGGCCATGACCTGGTCCGGCACCGTGAGGTCGACGAAGACGTCGCTGCCCGCCGCCGCGGTGAGGTCGTCACCGCGGCCGAGGGCGGCCACCAGTTCGAGGTCCGGGGCGGCCTCGACGGCGGCGACGGCGAGCGAACCCATCCGCCCGCGCGCCCCCGCCACGGAGACCCTCGTCACTGCACGACCCCGGTGAACCCCGTGTCGTCGCCGAACGGGCCGACGACGGTCACCGAGCGCGGCCGCGCCAGCAGGTCCGCGGCCATGGCCTGGACCTCCTCGGCGCTGACCGCCCGGATGCGCGAGAGCACCGCGTCGACGTCGAGGAACTGCCCGTGGGTCAGCTCGGACTTCCCGAGGCGGTTCATGCGCGAGCCGGAGTCCTCCAGGCCCAGCACGAGACCACCGGTGAGCTGGCCGATCCCGCGGGCCAGCTCCTCGGACTCCAGGGGCGTCTCACCCAGCTTCACGAGCTCGGCGAGCATGAGGTCGCTGACCTGCGCCGCCTTGGCCGGGGAGCACCCGGCGTACAGGCCGACGTAGCCGGAGTCGGCGTAGTTCGCGTTGAACGAGTACACCGAGTACGCCAGGCCCCGCTTCTCGCGGACCTCCTGGAACAGTCGGGAGCTCATCCCGCCGCCGAGGACGGCGTTGAGCACCGAGAGCGTGAACCGGCGCGGGTCGGTCGCGGTGATGCCCGTCATCCCCAGCAGCACGTGCGCCTGCTCGGTCTGCCGGTCCACCACGAGCGCGCGGCCGCGGTCCAGTCCGCCGGCCACCTCACCGCTGGTGCGGCGCGCGCGGGGAGCGGCCTGCCCGAGGTCGCCGGCGGCGCGGTCCAGCTCGCGCTGCACCGTGGCGACGACCTCGTCGTGGTCGAGCCCGCCCGCGGCCGTGAAGACCAGCGTGGACGGCTGGTAGTGCTCGCGGTAGTGCGCCCACACGTCGTCGCGGCCGACGGCCCGGATGGTGTCGGGGGTGCCCCCGATGGGCCGGGCCAGCGGGTGCTCGCCCAGGACGAGCTCGGCGAAGCGCTCGTGCGCGACGTCGCCCGGGTCGTCGTCGTTCATCGCCAGCTCCTCGAGGATGACCTCGCGTTCGCTGGTGAAGTCGTCGTCGTCCAGGACGGCGGAGGTGACCATGTCGGTGACGACGTCGATCGCCATCGGCAGGTCGGAGTCCAGGACCCGCGCGTAGTAGGTCGTGTGCTCCTTGCCGGTGGCCGCGTTGGCCTCGCCGCCCACGGCGTCGAACGCCGAGGCGATGTCCATCGCGTCACGCCGCTCGGTGCCCTTGAAGAGCAGGTGCTCGAGGAAGTGCGTGGAGCCGAAGTGGCCCTTCGTCTCGTCGCGCGAGCCGACGCCGACCCAGCAGCCGATGCTCGCCGAGCGCTGGCCCGGCATCGCCTCGGTCAGGACGCGGGCCCCGCACGGCAGCACCGTGCGGGTGACGACGGCCCCGTCGACGTCCGACAGGACGGTGGTAGCGGGAACCCCGCCGGCCGCCACGGTGGGCAGCTCGACGGGGTTCCCGGTCGGGTTCGACGTCACGTCAGGCGTCGGCCGTCTCGGCGGCGTCGGCGGAACCCTCGGCCGCGGCCTCCTCGGCGACGACCGGCACGAGCGACAGCTTGCCGCGCGGGTCGATCTCGGCGATCTCGACCTGGACCTTCTGGCCCACCGAGACGACGTCCTCGACGTTGTCCACGCGCTTGCCACCGGAGAGCTTGCGCAGCTGCGAGATGTGCAGCAGGCCGTCCTTGCCGGGCATGAGCGAGACGAACGCGCCGAAGGTCGTCGTCTTGACGACGGTGCCGAGGTAGCGCTCGCCGACCTCGGGCATCGTCGGGTTGGCGATGGCGTTGACCGCAGCGCGGGCCGCCTCCGCCGAGGGACCGTCCACGGCCCCGATGAACACCGTGCCGTCGTCCTCGATGGAGATGTCGGCGCCGGTGTCCTCCTGGATCTGGTTGATCATCTTGCCCTTGGGCCCGATGACCTCGCCGATCTTGTCCACGGGGACCTTGACGGTGATGATGCGCGGCGCGGTCGGCGACATCTCGTCCGGGGTGTCGATGGCCTCGGCCATGACGTCCAGGATGTGCAGGCGCGCGTCGCGGGCCTGGGTCAGCGCACCGGCCAGGACCGAGGCCGGGATCCCGTCGAGCTTGGTGTCGAGCTGGATCGCGGTGACGAACTCCTTGGTGCCGGCCACCTTGAAGTCCATGTCCCCGAACGCGTCCTCGGCGCCGAGGATGTCGGTCAGCGCCGCGTACTGCGTCTGGCCGTCGACGGTGTCGGAGACCAGACCCATGGCGATGCCGGCGACGGGGGCGCGCAGCGGGACACCCGCGTTGAGCAGCGACAGCGTCGAGGCGCAGACGGAGCCCATCGAGGTGGAGCCGTTGGAGCCCAGCGCCTCGGAGACCTGACGGATCGCGTAGGGGAACTCCTCGCGGGCCGGCAGGACCGGGACGAGGGCGCGCTCGGCGAGGGCGCCGTGCCCGATCTCGCGACGCTTGGGCGAGCCGACGCGGCCGGTCTCACCGGTCGAGTACGGCGGGAAGTTGTAGTTGTGCATGTAGCGCTTGCGCGTCACCGGGGACAGCGTGTCGAGCTGCTGCTCCATGCGGAGCATGTTCAGCGTCGTGACGCCCAGGATCTGCGTCTCGCCGCGCTCGAACAGGGCCGAACCGTGGACGCGGGGCAGGACCTCGACCTCGGCGGACAGCGTCCGGATGTCGGCCAGGCCACGGCCGTCGATGCGGACCTTGTCCTTGAGGATGCGCTGGCGGATCAGCGACTTCTGCACCGAGCGGTAGGCGGCCGAGACCTCCTTCTCACGGCCGGCGAAGGCCTCCGCGAGCTCGCCCTTGACGCGGTCCTTGATCTCGTCGATCCGGGTCTCGCGCTCCTGCTTGCCGGCGATGGCCAGCGCGGCGGCCAGCTCGGTCGCGGACGCGTCGAAGACGGCCTGGTAGGTGTCGTCGGCGTAGTCCGGGAAGAGCGGGAACTCCTGCGTCGGCTTGGCGGCCTTCGCGGCCACCTCGGCCTGCGCCTTGACGAGCTTGGCGATGTGCGGCTTGGCCGCCTCGAGACCGGCGGCCACGACCTCCTCGGTCGGGGCGGTGGCGCCCTGGTCCTTGATGAGGGTCCAGGAACCCTCGGTCGCCTCGGCCTCGACCATCATGATCGCGACGTCCTCGGTGCCGTCCGCGGCGGTCACGACGCGACCGGCGACGACCATGTCGAAGACGGCGCGCTCGATCTCGGAGTAGCGCGGGAACGCGACCCACTGGCCGTCGATGAGGGCGACGCGGACGCCGCCGACCGGGCCGGAGAAGGGCAGGCCGGACAGCTGGGTCGACATCGACGCGGCGTTGATGGCCACGACGTCGTAGGCGTCGTCGGGGTGGATCGCCATGACGGAGACGACGACCTGGACCTCGTTGCGCAGGCCCTTGACGAAGCTCGGGCGCAGCGGGCGGTCGATGAGGCGGCAGGCCAGGATCGCCTCGGTCGAGGGGCGGCCCTCGCGGCGGAAGAACGAGCCGGGGATCTTGCCGGCGGCGTAGCTGCGCTCCTCGACGTCGATCGTCAAGGGGAAGAAGTCGAACTGGTCCTTCGGGGACTTCCCGGCGGTCGTGGCGCTCAGCAGGAACGTCTCGCCGTCGAGGTAGACGCTCGCGGAACCGGCGGCCTGCTTGGCGAGGCGGCCGGTCTCGAAGCGGACGGTGCGGGTGCCGAACGAGCCGTTGTCGAGGACGGCTTCGGCGGCGGTGATCTCAGGACCCTCCAAGGGGTTCCTCCTCCGGGTTGGCGCGGCACCCGCGCGCCCCGGCCTTCGATCGAGACCCACGGAGGGCCCAGGTGTCCTGGGCCGTCCGGAGGCCACTACCGAGGACCGGTGCGACGCTGCGCGGTACCGCTGGGTGTACTGCTCGCAGGTGGTGCACCTGCGAGTCTGCCGCGAGTGCGGCACGGACGCGCAACAGGGGTGGTCCGCAGTAGCGGGACCACCCCTGTCGCGTCAGGTCCCTGACCGGTGGGTCAGCGACGGATGCCCAGTCGCTCGATGATCGAGCGGTAGCGGTTGATGTCCTTCTTGGCCATGTACTTGAGCAGGTTGCGACGCTGGCCGACCAGCAGCAGCAGCCCGCGGCGGCTGTGGTGGTCGTGCTGGTGCGTCTTGAGGTGCTCCGTCAGGTCGCGGATGCGCTGGGTCAGCATCGCGACCTGGACCTCCGGCGAGCCGGTGTCGCCCTCGGTGGTGGCGTACTCGGCCATGATCTTCTGCTTCGTGGCGGCGTCGAGGGGCACTCGTCTCTCCTTGCACTCGTTGCGCGGTGCCTCGGGGCTGATCCACCCGGGCGCTCTGGGTCCGCGGCCGATCGAACGGCGGTGACCAGGCTACCAGCGGTGCGTCAGGGACCCGACCAGGCCCCTCACCCGAGGAGCAGGGCCCGGCAGCGGGCGACGTCGCGCTCCATCTGCTCCACCAGCGGGCCGATCCCCTCGAAGCGCAGCGTCGGGCGCAGGTGGGCCACGAAGTCCAGGTCCACGCGCTCGCCGTACAGGTCCAGGACGTCGTCCGGTCCGGCCCCGGGCTGACCGGGCAGGCAGTACGCCTCGACCTGGCGGCGCAGGCCGTCGAACGTCGGGTTGGTGCCGATGGACACGGCCGCGGCCAGCCGCACGCCCGAGGGCCGGGTCAACCAGCCCGCGTAGACGCCGTCGGCCGGCACGAGCCCCACCGCGCCGTCGGTGTCGAGGTTGGCCGTGGGGTAGCCGAGCTCGCGGCCGCGGTGGTCGCCGTGCACGACGGTCGAGCTCACGCGGTGCGGGTGCCCCAGCATGTGGGCCGCGCGCTCGACGTCCCCGGCGGCCAGCGCCTCGCGGACGGCGGTCGAGCTGACCCGGTGCTCACCCGTCCCCGGGTCGCCCAGGTCGTCGAGCACGACCACCTCGAAGCCGTGCCGGCGGCCGAGCTCCTGCATGGTCGCCAGGTCCCCGGAGTTGGCGCGGCCGAACCGCACGTCGTGGCCGACGACGACGACCTGCGCCCGCAGCGCGGTGACGAAGACGTCCTCGACGAAGCGCTCGGGGCTCCAGGCGGCGAGCTCGCGCGTGAACCGCATGACGAGCACGGCGTCCAGCCCGGTGCGCTCCAGCAGGTCGAGGCGGTGGTCGAGCCCGGTCAGCAGCCCGGGAGCGCGGTCGGGGTCGAGGACCTGCAGCGGGTGCGGGTCGAACGTGACCGCGACCGATCCGAGACCGCGCGAGCGGGCGAGGTCGGCGACCCGCCCCAGGACGGCGGCGTGACCGCGGTGGACCCCGTCGAAGTTGCCGATGGTGACGACCGACCGGCCGAACCAGGGTTCGACGTCTGACAGGTCTTCCCACCGCTGCACGCGGACACTGTGCCAGCAGCCGGTCGCGCACCCCGAACGCGGGCTGGCTAGCGTCGTGGGCGGGACCCACCGTCGTGGACCGACGCAGCAGACTCGCCGAGCCCGTCCGCGGGCCGCAGCACAGGAGGACACAGATGACCGAGGACCACGTGAAGGGGCCCGTCGACCCGACCACCACGGCGGCCTGGTCGACGCTGACCGACCACCGCGAGGCCACCACCCCGGACCTGGCCGGCTGGTTCGCCGCCGACCCCGAGCGCGCCCGGCGGCTGAGCTTCGGCGTGGCCGACCTCTTCGTCGACCTCTCGAAGAACCTCGTCACCGACGACACGGTCGCGGCGCTGCTGCAGCTCGCCGAGCAGACCGGGGTCCTGGCGCGGCGCGACGCGATGTTCGCCGGTGAGCACATCAACGTCACCGAGGACCGCGCCGTGCTGCACACCGCGCTGCGCCGTCCGCCGGGTTCGACCCCCGCCCTCGTCGTCGACGGCCAGGACGTCGACGCCGACGTGCAGGCCGAGCTGACCAAGGTGTTCGCCTTCGCCGACTCCGTCCGCAGCGGGCAGTGGAAGGGCGTGACCGGCAAGGCCATCACGCACGTCGTCAACATCGGCATCGGCGGGTCCGACCTCGGCCCGGTCATGGCCTACGAGGCCCTCAAGCCGTACGTGCAGGCCGGGCTCGAGTGCCGGTTCGTCTCCAACATCGACCCGACCGACGTCGCCGAGACGACGAAGGACCTCGACCCCGAGACGACGCTGTTCATCGTGGCGTCCAAGACGTTCGGCACGCTGGAGACCCTGACCAACGCCCGGCTGGCGCGCGCCTGGCTGTGGCGCGAGCTGGCGGCGGCCGGTGTCCTCTCCGACGACGACGCCGCCCGCAAGGACGCGGTGGCCAAGCACTTCGTCGCCGTGTCGACCGCCCTGCAGAAGGTCGCCGACTTCGGCATCGACCCCGAGAACGCGTTCGGGTTCTGGGACTGGGTGGGCGGCCGGTACTCCGTCGACTCCGCGATCGGCACGTCGCTGGCCGTCGCCGTCGGCCCGGAGGCCTTCCGCGAGTTCCTCGCCGGGTTCCACGCCGTCGACGAGCACTTCCGCACCACCGAGCCGGCGCAGAACGTGCCGCTGCTCATGGGCCTGCTCAACGTCTGGTACGTGAACTTCCTGGGCGCCCACACCCACGCCGTGCTGCCGTACTCGCAGTACCTGCACCGGTTCGCGGCCTACCTGCAGCAGCTGACGATGGAGTCGAACGGCAAGTCCGTCCGCTACGACGGCGAACCCGTCACCACCGACACCGGCGAGGTGTTCTGGGGCGAACCCGGCACCAACGGCCAGCACGCGTTCTACCAGCTGATCCACCAGGGCACGCGGGTGGTCCCGGCGGACTTCATCGCGTTCGCCACGCCGGCCCACCCGCTCGTGGACGAGGCCGCCGACGGTGCCGACGTCCACGCGCTGTTCATGGCGAACTTCTTCGCCCAGACCAAGGCGCTCGCGTTCGGCAAGTCCGCCGAGGAGGTCCGCGCCGAGGGCACGGCCGAGGACGTCGTCGCCGCACGCGTCTTCTCGGGGAACCGGCCGACCACGTCCATCATGGCGCCGTCCCTCACGCCGTCGGTGCTCGGCCAGCTCATCGCGCTGTACGAGCACATCACGTTCGTCGAGGGCGCCGTGTGGGGCATCGACAGCTTCGACCAGTGGGGCGTGGAACTCGGCAAGAAGCTCGCGCTGGAGATCGCGCCCGCCCTGACCGGGGACTCCTCGGCGCTCGACGCGCAGGACCCCTCGACGGGGTCGCTCATCCGGTACTACCTGGAGCACCGCACCAACTGACGCCCCGGGACGCTGCCGCTGCGGGATCCGCCCGGATCCCGCGGCGGCGCAGCGGGTCAGGCCGGCGGGGTGCCGTCGCCCGGTCCGTCGGAGAACTCCGGCCGGCCGTCCGCCCACTCGACCTCGCGCACCTGCAGGCGGATCGTCCCGCCGGTGCGCGCGTCGTCGTCGTGGTGCACGGCGTACGTCCGGCCGCGGTCCTCGAGCACGTCGAGCGCGCCGGGTCCGCCCTGGTTCCCGCGGGTGCGCAGCAGCGACGTCCCTCCCCGGTCGCTCACCCCTCGCCGCGGCGTGGAGGGGTGCCTCACTCCGCGGGGAGGGTGAGCGTCAGCCGGTCGGACGCGCCCGGCACGAACCGGACGGGCACGTCCCACTCCGCGCGGTGCAGGCGGCAGGCCGCGCCGGACCTGCCGTCGTCGTCGCACGTCGCCGCCCGCGCGGCGACGTGGAGCACCCCCTCGGTGGCCCCGTCGGCCAGGACCAGCCGACGTGAGAGCGCCTGTCCCGCAGCCCGCCCCGCGACCAGGAGGGTCGGGGGCGCCGCGGTGACGACGAGGCGGGTCCCGCCGTCCCCCCGACCGTCCAGGCGGGTCCCCGGCGGCGGCGTGAACTCCACCGCGAGCAGGACCTCCCCCGGTCGCAGCTCGACGGGCGGCGTCGCGGTGCGCCGGTCCCGGCCGGGGGCGAGATCGCGCACGAGCCGGTGCCCGGCGCTCTCCACGGTGGTGAGCACCTGACCGTCGGGCAGCACGTCGACCGGTTCGGCGAGGTCGCGCAGGACCGTCGTCACCTCCTCGGCCACGGGGTCGTAGCGGCGGACGGCGCCGTTGAAGGTGTCGGCCACCAGCACCGTCCCGTCGGTGTCGACCGCGACGCCGAGGGGGTGCTGGAACTGCGCCTGGGCGGCCGGCCCGTCGCGGAACCCGAACTCGAACAACCCCGTGCCCACGTGCGTGCGGACGACGTACCCGGGACGGGCGACCGGGTCGGCGTTGGCGAACCGGTGGTCAGTGACGACCGGAACGGTCCGGTCGGGCTCGCCCCCGGAGGCGTTGCGGCGCAGGCTCCGCAGCGACGACGTCTCCGCGTCGGCGAACCACAGGACGTCGCCGGACGCGTCGACCGCGAGCGCCGACGGCTGTGCGCACCAGGCGCTCTCGGCCGGTCCGTCGCGGAGCCCCTCGGCCGTGGTGCCGGCCAGGACGCGCGCAACTCCCGGCACCGGGTCGAACGCCCAGAGCTGGTGCACGCCGGCCATCGCGACGACGAGCTGTCCGTCGAACCACGCGACGTCCCAGGGACTGGAGAGGTCCTGCGCGAGAGCGGGACCGCCGCCGTGCCGCCGCCGCGCGGGACGGCCGGTCCCCGCGACGGTCCGCGCGGACCCGTCGGCCAGGCGGACCCCACGGAGCGCGTGGTTGCCGGTATCGGCGACGACGACGTCGTACCCGACGCGTTCGGCCACGGCGGGCGGCAGCAGGGCCAGGCCCTGCGGCCCGGCGAACCGGGGGGTCGTCCCGTCCTGCAGGCCGCGCTCCCCCGTGCCGGTCCGCCGGAGTTCGGTGGTGAGGTCCTCGTCGAGCTCGACGAGCTGGTGGTGTCCGGCGTCGGCGACGAGGACCGACCGGCCCGGCAGCGCGACGGCGCGGGCCGGGAACCGCAGCACCGAGGGCTCGGGCCGCTCGGGAACCTCCGGGGAACCGTTGCGGCGCAGCGTTCCCCCCTGGCCGTGCTCCTCGACGAGGTCGGCCACGAGGGTCCCCAGCTCGGCCGCGTGCCCCTCCCCGGACAGCGTCGCGACGACGTACCCGTCGGGGTCGAGGAGCACCAGCGTCGGCCACGCGCGCGCCGCGTAGGCCCGCCAGGTGACGAGGTCGGCGTCGTCGAGCACGGGGTGGTGCACCCCGAGGCGGCGCACCGCCGCGTCGAGGGCAGCGGGGTCGGCCTCGTGGGGGAACTTCGGGGAGTGCACGCCGACGGTGACCAGTGCGTCCGCGAACGCCTCCTGCAGCGGCCGCAGCTCGTCCAGGACGTGCAGGCAGTTGACGCAGGAACTCGTCCAGAAGTCGAGCAGGACCACGCGTCCGCGCAGGTCCTCCGGCGCGAGGGCAGGACTGTTCAGCCAGCGACGGCCGACGAGCCGGGGCGCCCGGACGCGCGGACCTCGCGACGACCGCACCCCGTCAGACGCCCGGGAAGGGGAACCGCAGGACCGCGGCACGGTTGGGGTCCTCCGAGGGGCCTGGTGCGGGCACCGGGCTGACGTCCAGCTCGGCGACCGTGTCCTCCGGGCGCGTCCGCGGCGGGAGCGTGCGCCAGCGCGCCCTCGGGTCGGCCGACGTCCGTGCGTCCTGCGCCACCTCGTCCACGACTGCCTCCTCGGTCCGTCGAGCGCCACGCTGGGATCCCCACTGTCGCACCGCCCGTCCGTCCCGGCCAGCCCCACCGACGGCGGGGCCGTGACGACTGTCACATCAGGAAACCTGAACGTCGGTACGGCCCGCGCCGTGTCCTGGGCGTGAGATCCCGACTCCTCGTCCTCGCCGCTGCCGGCCTCGCCACCGCCGTCCTCGCCGGGTGCAGCGGATCCTCCGCCGCCGACCCCGCCCCGTCCCAGAGCTCGATCTCCCCCTCGACCTCCACCGCGTCCCCGTCGGGCGACGACCGCCTCGACCGGGCGGCCGAACAGGCCGACCTCGCCGTCGTCGACCAGCTGTTCCGGACGGCCCCGCCCGGGCTGACCGCCGGGAACCGGGCCGTCGTGGCCCGCACCGCCGCCGACGGTCCCTACGTCGCGGTGCACTGGCACGACGCGAAGGACCCGTCGCAGCCGTGGACCGGGACGGCGCGCGTCGACCTGTTCCGCCTGGACGCCGGGAAGGTCGTCCAGCACTGGGCGCTGTCCCAGGCCGTGCCCGCCGCCGGCGCGAGCGGCCACACGATGTTCGACGACGCGTGGACGGGGACCCCCGCGGCCCTCACCGAGGAGCAGGAGGAGCAGCAGCGGCAGTTCGCGGTCGGCGCCTACGACACCCTGTTCCGCGATCAGGACGCGACGGTCGTGGACCGCTCGTTCGACCCCGCCTACCGCCAGCACAACCCGCTGGTCCCCGACGGGACGGCACCGCTGAAGCAGTTCTTCGCGGGGTCGTCCTTCCCGCCCCAGGAGTCCGCCCTGTCCCTGTCCGACGGGGACCTCGTGTGGACGTTCTCCCGGCCCGTCGGCGGTGCGGCGCAGGAGTTCACGGCCGCCGACCTGTTCCGCGTGGTCGACGGGAAGATCGTCGAGCACTGGGACGTCGTCCCGGGCGCCGCGGTGGGACCGACCGCGACCTGAGCCCTCGCATCACCCGGCGCGCAGCACCTCCCGCAGCAGCAGCGCGCGGTGGCGCAGGATCCACCGCGCGCTGTCCGTCCGCCACGCCAGCGCCCACAGCGGCGCGGGGTCGGTGCTCTCGGGCCGGACGCGCGCCTCGTCGGCCTGGGCGGCCGCGTCGGCCACGGCCACCTCGACGAGGAGCGCCACGAGCTCCTCGCGGCGAGCCGGCGGCAGCTCGTACCCGTCGAGCAACCGCCGCAGTTGCCGCGCCCGCTGGACGGGACTCCCCAGCCCCTGCCGTTCCGCCACGACGTCGCCGACCAGCTGGCAGGTGAGCCAGCCCGCCTGGGCGAGCTCGACGAGCGGGTCGACGGGACCGGCCGCCTCCCAGTCGACGAGGGCCACGGGCAGCCCGGCGCGGGACACCCAGTTCCACGGGCCCGTGTCGCCGTGACCGACGACGCGCGGCCCGCGGCCGAGCTCGCGGACGAACCAGGGCTGCCACCGCGCTCCCGCCGGGGGCTCGAAGTCCGCCACCGCGCGGTGCAGCGCACGCAGCAGGGCACCGACGCCGCTCACGGCCTCGTCGGTCCACGGCGCGGGGGCGAGGACCTGCCCCGGCACGAAGGCCACGGCCTCCCGGCCGTCGGCCGCGACGCCCGTCCCCACCGGCCGCGGCGCCCCCTCGAACCCGCGCTCGGCGAGGTGGTGCAGCAGGGCGAGCACGGCCGGCGACCACGGGGTGGCGGGGCGCAGGACGACCTCCCCGCGGCGCGTCACGACGGTCCGGCCCCCACCGGTCAGCGCCGTCTCGTCGCCGGGGTGCAGGTCGGCTTCCACGGTTCAGCCCTCCCGGCGCAGGAGCCGGCGGGCCAGGTGCACGTCGGTCACGACGGAGGAGACCAGTCCCGACCGCAGCAGCGCGTGGACCGCGTCCGTCTTCCCCCGTCCGCCTCCGACGCCGATGACGTCCGGGACGGCGCGCAGCTGCTCCTCCGAGATGCCGAGGCGGCGCTCGTCGAGGCCGGGGACGCGGCGGCCGTCGGCGTCGACCAGCAGCGCCCCTGTCTCGGCGACCACCCCCGCCGCGGCGAACCGCGCCGTCTCCGACTCCCCCAGCAGCGCCGGGATCTGGGAGTGCTCGGGGGACCAGGCGCCGACCGCGACGACGGCGCGCGTCACCCGGGCGTGGGCGGCCAGGGTCGGACGCAGGGCGCGGTGGGCGCGCAGCGTCGCGGCCGTCCGGGCGTCACCGACGACGAGCGGGGCGAAGATCGAGAAGACCCGTCCGCCGCTGGCCTCGCTGACGACGCGCGTGATGTCGGTCGCGGTGGCGCCCAGCTGACCGCCGAGGCCGGTGATCTGGACGACGTCGCACGCGGCGATGCCGTCGAGGTGGCCCGTCATGGCCCGCAGCGTGCGACCGCAGTCGATGCCCAGCACGTCGTCGGCGGTGACGACCTCGCGGAGCAGGTCGGCCGCGACCTGGCCGAGGGGTTCGCGGACCCGGTCCCCGTCGGGCGTCTGCACCGCGAGCGCCCGCCGCAGTCCGTAGCGGGCCCGCAGCTCGTCGGAGACGTCGTAGTCGATGCCCGCGGGCGCCCGGACGTCGATGCGGACGATGCCGGCGGCCCGCGCGGCCTGCAGGACCCGGCCGACCTTGAACCGGGAGAGCCCCCGCTCGGCGGCGATGTCCACGCGGGAGAGCCCGTCGACGTAGTGCCGGCGCGCGATGGCCACCACCTCGGTCAGCTCCTCCGGACCCACGCGCCCAATGCTCGCCGATCCCGGCTCGGATGCGCAGGAGTCTGCTCACGTGAGCAGAGCGGTTGACCGGGCCCGGCCGGCTGCCCAGCATTCGGTTCCGTGACCCCGGAGGACCCCCGCAGCGGTGCGGGCGACCGCGTCGCCCTCGTGACGGGCGGCGCCAGCGGCATCGGCGCGGCCGTCGTCGCCGCCTACGCGGCCGAAGGCACCCGGGTCGCCGTCCTGGACCGCGACGAACGGGCCCTCGCCGGGGCCGGTGGGGACGTCCACGTCGCCGCTGACGTCACCGACCCCGTCGCCGTCGAGGAGGCCGTGGCCACCGTCGTGCGGGAGGCCGGCCGGCTCGACGTGCTCGTCGGCTGCGCCGGGACGGCGACCATCGCGTCCGCGCTCGACATCGACCTCGCCGGGTGGGCCCGCACGCTCGACGTGAACCTCACCGGGACCTTCGTCGTCGCCCGGGCCGTCGCCCGGCACCTGGCCGTGCACGGCGGCGGACGCATCGTGACGATCGCCTCCCAGGCCGCGACGGTCGGGCTGGAGGGGCACGTCGCCTACGCCGCCTCCAAGGCCGGCCTGCTGGGGATGACGCGCACCCTCGCCCTGGAGTGGGGACCGCTCGGCATCACGGTGAACACCGTCTCCCCCACCGTCGTCCTCACGCCGCTGTCCCGGCCGAACTGGCAGAACGCCGCCGGAGACGCCCTGCGCGCGCAGGTCCCCGTCGGCCGGTTCGCCGAACCCGAGGAGGTCGCGGCCGCCGTCCTGTACCTGACGGGCCCGGGTGCGGCGATGGTGAACGGCCACGACCTCGTCGTCGACGGCGGGTACACCGTCCGGTGACGAGACGGGCCTGAGAGGCTCCCCCAGAGTTCCACCCGCAGTTCGGCCTGAGCCCCACCTCGACGAGGAGAAGACCATGACCGGGACCACCGTCCCCACCACGATGCGCGCGAGCGTCCTGCTGAAGCAGGGCGTGGTCGAGATGCAGGAACGTCCCGTGCCGGCGCCCGGCGACGGCGAGGTCCTCGTCCGCGTCGGCTCCGTCGGCGTCTGCGGTTCCGACGTCCACTACTACAAGCACGGACGCATCGGGGACATGGTCGTCACCGCGCCGATCGTGCTGGGGCACGAGGTGTCCGGAACGGTCGTGTCCGTGGGCCGCGGGGTTCCGGAGTCCCGCGTCGGGGACCGCGTCGCGATCGACCCGCAGGTCCCCTGCCGGCAGTGCCGGCAGTGCAAGACGGGCCGCTCGAACCTCTGCCCGTTCATGGAGTTCTACGCGACGCCGCCGTTCGACGGGACGTTCTGCGACTACGTCACAGCCCCCGCCGACCAGGCGTACACCGTGCCGGACAGCCTGTCCGACGAGTCCGCCGCCCTGCTCGAACCGCTGAGCGTGGGGTTGTGGGCCGCGCACAAGGCCGACGTCGGCCCGGGCGACCAGGTGCTCATCGCCGGCGCGGGCCCGATCGGCGCCATGTGCGCGCAGGCAGTCCGCGCCCGCGGCGCCACCGATGTCGTCGTCACCGACTTCGTCGACTCCCGCCGCGAGCGGATCACGTCGTTCGGCGCCACCCGCGCGCTGCACCCCGTCGCCGACGCCGAGGAGATCGCCGCCCTGCGCGCCGACGCGTTCATCGACTGCTCCGGCGCGACGCCGGCCGTGCTGTCGGGGATCTCCAGCACGCGCGGCGGCGGGACGGTCGTGCTCGTGGGCCTGGGCGCGGAGGAGATGCCGCTGCCCGTGCAGCTCATCGCCACCCGGGAGATCTCCGTCACCGGGGTGTTCCGCTACATCGACACCTGGCCTCGCGGCATCGCGCTGACCACCTCCGGCGCCGTGCACCTCGACGACATGGTCACCGCGCGGTACCCGCTGGAACAGGTCGAGGACGCGCTCAACGCCGACTCCGACCCGCTGAGCATGAAGGCCGTCGTCGTCGTCAACGCACCCGAGGGGAACTGAGAGATGACCGTCCTGGACACGTTCTCGCTGCAGGGCAAGGTCGCCCTCGTCTCCGGCGGCTACCGCGGGCTGGGCCGGGCGTTCGCCCAGGCCGTCGCCGAGGCCGGCGCCGACGTCGTCGTGGCCGCCCGCAACGAGGAGGCCTCGGTGGCCGCGGCCGCCGAGATCGCGGCCAGCACCGGCCGCCGCACGCTCGGGCTCCGCCTGGACGTCACCTCCCGCGCCGAGGTCGAGGCCGCGATCGGGCGCACGACCGAGGAGTTCGGAACGCTCGACGTCCTCGTCAACAACGCCGGCACCTGCGTCCACCGCCCCGCGCTGGAGGTGACCGACGAGGAGTACGACGACGTCATCACGACGAACCTCAAGGGCGTGTGGCTGCCCAGCACCGTCGCGGCGCGCTGGATGGCCGAGCACGGCGGCGGGAGCATCGTGAACATCGGCTCCATCAGCGCCTCCATCGTCAACCGCCCGCAGCTGCAGCCGGTCTACAACGCCTCCAAGGCCGCGGTGCACCAGCTGACGAAGTCGCTCGCGGCCGAGTGGGCACCGCTGGGCATCCGCGTGAACGCCGTCGCGCCCGGGTACGTCAAGACGGAGATGGCCCCCGTCGACCGGCCCGAGTTCCGCCGGATGTGGATCGAGGACGCGCCGATGCAGCGGTACGCCAGCCCGGAGGAGATCGCCGCGACGGTCGTCTACCTCGCCTCGGACGCCTCGAGCTTCTCGACGGGGTCGGTCGTCGTCACCGACGGGGGCTACACGCTCTTCTGACCCCCGCGCGCCGGCGTGCTCGGGTGGGGAACGTTGACTCCCCGGTGACGATGATCGTCACCGGGGAGTCAACGTTCCCCGGCCGAGCGCAGCGAGGCGGCGGGAACAAGTGCGCCGGGGCCACGGTTCACGCCCTCGGCATGGACATGGCACAGGACTTCACCGAGCGGCTCCACATCGACCTCGGGCGGGCGCAGAGCGCCAGGTAGCGGGACGGCGCACCACCGTTCCCGCCACCCCGTCGTCCCAGGAGTTCCCCCGTGCTCACCCGCCTGCGCCGCACGCCCTTCGGCGTGCAGGTCCTCATCGGTCTCGTCCTCGGCATCGCCCTGGGCGCGCTCGCCCGCTCGATGGGCGGCACCGACGAGGACCCCAACTGGCTCACCACGACCCTGACCACCATCGGGTCGACCTTCGTCACGATGCTGCGGGTCCTCGTCCCGCCGCTCGTGGTCCTCGCCGTCCTCACCTCGATCGCGAACCTGCGCCAGGTGACGAACGCGGCCCGCCTCGCCTGGCAGACCCTCCTGTGGTTCGCGATCACGGCGCTCATCGCCGTGGGCATCGGCATCGCGATCGGCGTCCTGACCGACCCCGGCGAGCGGTCGTCCGTCGCGGCGAGCGCCGCGAAGGACCCGTCCTCGACGGGCTCCTGGCTGGACTTCCTGCAGGGCATCGTCCCCGGGAACACGTTCGGTCTCGAGGCGTCCGCCGCGAAGGACGGCAGCATCTCGCTGAACTTCAACGTGCTGCAGCTGCTCGTCATCGCCGTCGTCCTCGGGGTGGCGGTCCTGAAGGTCGGCGAGAAGGCCGAACCCGTCCTGGCCTTCGCCCGGTCCGCGCTGGCCGTCGTCCAGACCGTCCTGTGGTGGGTCATCCGCCTCGCCCCGATCGGCACGGTCGGCCTGCTCGGCAAGGCCGTCGCGACGTACGGCTGGGACGCCCTGAGCCCCCTGGGCGTGTTCGTCGTCGACGTCTACGCCGGGCTCGCGCTCGTCGTGCTCGTCGTCTACCCGCTGCTGCTGAAGGCCCACGGCCTGAGCGTGCGCAACTTCGCGGCCGGCGTGTGGCCGGCGACCCAGCTCGGGTTCGTGTCGCGCTCCTCCATCGGCACGCTGCCCGTGACGCAGCGCGTCACCGAGGACCTGGGCGTCCCGCAGTCCTACGCCTCCTTCGCCGTGCCGCTCGGCGCCACGACGAAGATGGACGGCTGCGCCGCGATCTACCCGGCCCTGGCCGCGATCTTCGTCGCCGGCTTCTTCGGGGTGGACCTGTCGATCACCGACTACCTGCTCATCGCGTTCGTGTCCGTCGTCGGCTCGGCCGCCACGGCCGGCCTCACCGGCGCCACCGTCATGCTGACGCTGACGCTCTCCACGTTGGGACTGCCGCTGGCCGGGGTGGGGCTGCTCCTGGCCATCGACCCGATCCTCGACATGGGCCGCACGGCGGTCAACGTCACCGGGCAGGCGCTCGTCCCGACGATCGTCGCCAAGCGCGAGGGCCTGCTGGACCTGGCCCGCTTCCGCGACCGGCGCGGCGTGCGGGAGACCGTCGACGCCTGATCCGACCGGGGGGACCCCTCAGGAGGTCGCGGCCACCGACACGACGAGGTCGGTGGCCGACCACCCGGTCTCCGCGCGTGTCGGCCACCCGTGTCCGGCGCCCGGCAGGCGGTAGACCGTCACCGGGGCCGGGCCCGGCCACGTCGTGACCTGCACCGGACCCGTCAGCGAGGCCCCGCCCGGGAGCGTCCACCGCTCCGGGGCGGGGTCCGTCGCGTTCGCCCGGCGGAAGGCCGCCACCGTCTCGTCCACCGAGGCCAGCGCCGGCAGCCACGCCGACCGGGTGGACCGGCCCGCCCACGGCTGCACCGGGTCCGCGTCCCCGTGGCTCAACCAGACCGGGGGTCCGGCCCCGCCACGCGCGGCGGCAGGCAGGGGCCGGGTCGCCCCCCGACCGGCCAGCAGCTCACCGGAGACCGCCACGACGCCCGCCCAGTCCAGGGGGTGCTGGGCCGCCAGGACCATCGCCATGCCGGCGCCGTTGGAGAACCCGCTCACGACGACACGGCCGGGGTGCACGACCCCCTCGGCGACGAGCTCGGCCACGACGGCGCGCACGAAGGCGGCGTCGTCCGGTCCGTCCGGTCCGAGGCGTCCGTCGTTCCAGGCCCGGCCCGACGCGTGCGGCACCACGAGGGCGACTCCGGCGTCGGCGGCCGCCGCCGCGAGACCCGTCCCCCGCGCGAAGGCTCCCGCCTCGCCGTCGAGGCCGTGCAGGGCCACCACGAGCGGCGCGCGGCCCGGGAGCTCCGCCGGTTGCCAGAGGTAGCCGCGGGTCCCGTCCGCCGTGGCCAGCGAGCGCTCGACGAGCCGGGCGTCGAGCACCGGGAGCCCGGGCTCCGGGACGCCGGGAGCCGCCACCACGGGCGCGGGGACCCCCGAGGGTGCAGGCGCGTCCCGCACCCCGGAACCGCCGCCCAGGAGCAGGACCAGCGCAAGGGCCGGGACGAGGACGGCACCGTCCCTCCCCCGACCCCTCACGGTGACCGACCCTAACCGCCGGTCACGAGGACGAGCAGGGGTTTCGCCCCGCGCGGGGTGTCGCCGACGAGGGCCACGAGCGTCCCGTCGGGTGCGAACGCCCCGACCGGACCCTCCAGCCCGGTGGCGGGCAGGAAGCCGCCGTGGGCCAGGTTCCCCGCCTGGCGCTCGTCGACGTCCAGGACGGGGAACAGGCGTCGTGCGACCGCGGCGAGCGGCTCCACCCGCGGCTCGGTCTCCACCTGCTCGAGCGTGCGCGCCTCGTCGAGCGTGAACGGCCCGGACCGGGTGCGACGCAACGCCGTCAGGTGCCCGCCGACCCCGAGGGCCCGGCCGAGGTCGCGGGCCAGGGCCCGGACGTAGGTGCCGCTGGAGACCTCCACGACGACGTCGAGGTCGAGGAAGGGACCGTCGAGGCGCCGGTCGAGGACGTCGAAGCGGGACACCGTCACCGGGCGCGGAGGCAGTTCGACGTCCTGCCCACCGCGCACCCGCGCGTAGCTGCGCTGTCCGTCGACCTTGATGGCGGAGACCGAGCTCGGGACCTGCTGGATCGGCCCGGTCAGCGCGGCGACGGCCGCGGCGAGCGCGTCGTCCACGACCCCCGTCGCGTCCACGGGCTCACCGAGCGGTTCACCCTCGGCGTCGTCGGTGACCGTGGCGACCCCCAGCCGGACGGTCGCCGCGTAGGCCTTGTCGTGGGCGACGAGGTGGGTGAGGAACTTCGTGCCGCGGTTGGCGCCGAGGACCAGCACGCCCGTCGCCGCCGGGTCCAGCGTCCCCGCGTGGCCGACGCGTCGCGTGGACAGCAGGCGCCGGCAGCGACCGACGACGTCGTGGCTGGTCCAGCCGGCCGGCTTGTCGACGACGAGGATCCCGTCCCCCACCCCGCTCACGCCGCACCCCCGGCGCCCTGGCTCAGGCGGAGGACACGTTTTCCGCCCCTGGAACGGCCTTCGGAGGGGCGGAAAGGGTGTTCTCCACGCGGGACCGGGGCGACAGCGGAGAGGGCGGGAGGGAGGAGGAGCACGGGGAGCAGTGTGCCGTGCCCGGGATAGCGTCCCGTCAGGGGAACTGCCCGAAGGCCGAGCGGGCGAGGCCGAACATGACGACGACCACGACGAGGAAGGCCACGCCGAAGACCGCCACGAACACTCCGGTGGGGCCGTTGCCCAGGAGGGACCCGCCCTCCGCGCGCACGTGGGCGCGGTCGGGGTCGGCGGGGTCGTAGACGACCTGGGCGGGGCGGCCGGTGACGAACGACTTGTTCCACACCTGCTCGCCCACGACCGTGACCTCGCGGCCGCCGGCCTCGAAGCGCACGACGGGCGAGAACGTCATGCGGTGCTCGTGGTGGCTCGTGATGCGGTTGTCGACGACGGTGCCCGTCGTGGTCACCCCCTCGGTGCCCAGCCGGACGGCGTCCTGGGAGCGCCGGCGGGCCCGCACCGAGGTGCGGACGCCACCGAGCACGACTGCGACGCCGACGAGGGCCATCACCACGAAGACGACGACGAAGAACGAGGGCACCCCGGTGTCCCCACCGAGGTCCGTGCCGAGGCCGGTGCTCAGGTCGACACCGGGGAACTGCGGGTCCATGACCCCCAGCGTGCCACCGGGACGTCAGCCGCGGGCGGCGTTCCCGTCGGCCGGATCCACGTCCTCGTCGGTGTCCCCGTCAGCGTCCAGGTCGTCGTCCCACTCGTCGTCGTGCTCGGCGGGCTTCTTGTACGGGTCGGCGTCACCGGCGGGCTTGGCGCCCGCCGCCAGGGCCGCGACGCGCGCGTCCTGCTCAGCGGCCTTGGACAGCAGGTCGGTGATCTGCTGCGCCGTCTCGGGCACCTCGTCCGCGGTGAAGGTCAGCGTCGGGGTGAGCCGGATGCCGGTGCGCTTGCCGACCTCCGAGCGCAGCACGCCCTTGGCCGACTCCAGCGCGGCCTTCGTGCCGAGCTTCTCCTCGTCGCTGCCGAAGACGGTGTAGTAGAGGGTCGCGTGCTGCAGGTCGTTCGTCACCCGGGCGTCGGTGATCGTGACGAACCCCAGGCGGGGGTCCTTGACGCGCTTCTCGAGGGCGTCGGCGACGACGACCTTGATGCGGTCGGCGAGCTTGCGGGCACGGGTGGGATCCGCCACGGGGAACTCCTGCAGGGTCGGGATCGAACGTCCGGCGAGGGGTCCTCAGTCGTGGGAGGACAGGGACTGGCGCCGGGCGGAGAGGATCTGGAACTCGGGGTGCGCCGCGACGAGGCGTTCGCACCGGTCGAGCACGTCGGTGCAGCGGGCGGCGTCGGCGGCCACCACGGCGACCGCGACCTCGGCCCGCCGGTGCAGGTCGAGGTGCCCGGTCTCGGCCGCGGCGACATCGAAGGACCGGCGCAGTTCGGCGACGAGAGGTCGCACGAGGCTGCGCTTGCCCTTCAACGAGTGGACGTCGCCGAGCAGCAGGTCGACGGTGAGCGTTGCTGTGAACATGGGTACCTGAGGGGTGGCAGCCGGGGCGGGACCTCGTCGGTCCCGCCCCGGCCACCGGGTCGAGCGCGGATCAGCTCCGCGCCTTCTCCTGCATCTCGTACGTCTCGATGACGTCGTCGATCTGGAGGTCGTTGTACGACCCGAGGCCGATACCGCACTCGTAGCCCTCGCGGACCTCGGTGGCGTCGTCCTTGAACCGTCGCAGCGACTCGATGGTGAGGTTGTCCCCGTGCACGACACCGCGGCGCAGCACGCGCGCCTTGGTGTTGCGGCGGATGAGACCCGACCGGACGAGGCAACCGGCGATGTTGCCGAACTTCGAGGAGCGGAAGATCTCGCGGACCTCCGCCGTGCCGAGCTGGACCTCTTCGTACTCGGGCTTGAGCATGCCCTTCAGGGACGCCTCGACGTCCTCGATGGCCGCGTAGATGACCGAGTAGAAGCGGATGTCGACGCCCTCGCGGTCGGCGTACTCCTTGGTCTGCTGCTCCGGGCGCACGTTGAACCCGATGATGATCGCGTTCGAGGCGACGGCGAGGTTGACGTTGTTCTTCGTCACCGCACCGACACCTCGGTCGATCACGCGCAGCTCGACCTCGTCGCCGACGTCGATCTTGTACAGCGCGTCCTCGAGGGCCTCGACGGAACCGGCCCCGTCACCCTTGAGGATGAGGTTGAGGCTCTCGACCTTGCCCTTCTGCAGCGCAGCGGTGAAGTCCTCCAGCGAGATGCGCTTGCGCGCCTTCGCCAGAGCCGCGTTGCGCTCCTGCGCCTCGCGCTTCTCCGCGATCTGCCGGGCCGTGCGGTCGTCGGGCGCCGCGAGGAACGTGTCCCCCGCACCCGGCACCGACGTCAGACCCAGGACCTGCACCGGACGCGACGGGGTGGCCTCCTCGACCGTGTCCCCGTTCTCGTCGATCATCGCGCGGACGCGGCCGTAACCGGTGCCCGCGACGATCGCGTCGCCGACGCGCAGCGTCCCGGACTGCACCAGGACGGTGGCGACCGGACCGCGGCCCTTGTCGAGGTTGCCCTCGATGGCCACACCGCGAGCGTCCTTGTCCGGGTTCGCCCGCAGGTCCAGCGAGGCGTCGGCGGTGAGCAGGACGGCCTCGAGGAGGTCGTCCAGGCCCATGCCCTGCTTCGCGGACACGTTGACGAACATCGTCTCGCCGCCGTACTCCTCGGCCACCAGGTTGTACTCGGTGAGCTGCTGCCGGACCTTGTCCGGGTTCGCGCCCTCCTTGTCGACCTTGTTGACCGCGACGACGATCGGGACGTCGGCCGCCTGGGCGTGGTTGAGCGCCTCGATGGTCTGGGGCATCACACCGTCGTCGGCCGCCACCACGAGGATCGCGATGTCGGTGACCTTGGCACCACGAGCACGCATGGCCGTGAAGGCCTCGTGACCCGGGGTGTCGATGAAGGTGATCGGCCGGTCGAAGCCCTCGTGCTCCTTGACGACCTGGTAGGCGCCGATGTGCTGGGTGATGCCACCGGCCTCCTTCGCCACGACGTCGGTGGACCGGATGGCGTCCAGGAGCTTGGTCTTCCCGTGGTCGACGTGACCCATGACGGTGACGACCGGAGGACGTGCCTCGAGCTCCTCGTCGCCCTCGGCCTCGAGTTCGGCGTCGAGGTCGATGGAGAAGCCCGCGAGCAGCTCGCGCTCCTCGTCCTCGGGCGAGACGACCTCGATGACGTAGCCGAGCTCCTGGCCGAGCACCTGGAAGGTGTCCTCGTCCAGCGACGCGGTCGCGGTGACCATCTCCCCCAGGTGGAAGAGGATCGTCACCAGCGCCGCGGGGTCGGCGTCGATGCGCTCGGCGAAGTCGCTGACCGAGGCGCCGCGGCGGATGCGGATGACGGTCGTGCCGTCACCGCGCCGGACCGAGACACCGCCGACCGACGGCGCCGCCATCGCCTCGAACTCCTGGCGCTTGGCGCGCTTGGACTTGCGGCCCTTGGCCGGCTTGCCGCCGGCGCGACCGAACGCGCCCTGGGTGCCGCCGCGGTTGCCCGGACGACCACCACCACCGGGACGACCCGCGAAACCGCCGCCGCCACCGGGACCACCGGGACGGCCGGCGTACCCGCCGCCGCCACCACGGCCACCACCGGGGCCACCGCGGCCCGGAGCACCGGGACGCCCGGCACCCGCACCCGGACGGCCGACCGTCGGGCGCGCCGGCATCATGCCGGGGTTCGGGCGCGGACCGCCGGGGCGCGGACCGCCGGGGCCGGGCGCACCGCCGGGACGGGGACCGCCCTGCGGGCGCGGCATGCCCTGGTTGGCCGCGAACGGGTTGTTGCCCGGACGGGGGCCACCCTGCGGGCGCGGCATCCCCTGGCTCGTCGCGAAGGGGTTGTTGCCCGGACGCGGCGCACCGCCACCGGGACGGGGCGCTCCACCGGGAGCACCGGCGCCGGGACGGCCCTGGCGGTCGCCCTGCGGACGGTCGCCGCGGGGACGATCGCCACCGGGACGCTCGCCACCGGGACGCTCGCCACCGGGACGCTCGCCGCCGGGACGATCAGCGCGGTCCGGACGCGGACCCCGCGCACCGGGACCACCGGGGCCACCCTGACCGGGACCACCCGGACGGGCACCGGGACCACCGGGGCCGGGACGGGCCCCCGGACGCGCACCCTGGCCGGGACCACCGGAGGACGGGGGCGTGGAGGGACGGGCACCCGGGGTCGGGCGCTGTCCGGGCGTGGCCGGCCGCTGCGCGGCGGGACGCTCGGTGGGAGCGCTCGGGGGTGCCTGGAACGCCGGACCGGAAGCCGCCGCGGGTGCGGGGGCGGCCGGAGCCGACGGGGCGGGAGCCGCAGCCGGCGCGGGGGCCGACGGAGCGGGTGCACCGGCCGACGGCTGCGGGCGCGTGGGCGCCGGAGCGGGGGCCGGGGTCGCCGACGGACGCGGCGACGGAGCGGGGCCCGGACGGGCACCGCTCGGAACGCGCGGACCCGGCTTCGCCGCCGGACCCGGTCGGGCGGCGCTGGCGCCACCCTCGGTGGGGAACTTGTCCTTCAGCCGCCGGATGACCGGCGGTTCGACGGTCGAGCTCGCGGAACGCACGAACTCGCCCATCTCCTTGAGCGTGGCCAGCACGACCTTGCTCTCGACTCCGAACTCCTTGGCGAGCTCGTAGACCCGGACCTTCGCCACATCTCTCCTGTCTCGGTCCGGGCTCGTCTCTACCGGGCGCGGACCGTCATCAGTCGGGGGGATTCATCGCTGGAGACTCATCGGGTGCTCATCAGCTGTTCGACCCGCTCTCATCGGTGGTGGTGGACACGACGGCCTCGTGCGGGCACGAGTCCAGGAAGGACCGTACTCCCGAGGTGTCGAGGGGAGCCGTCCGGCGCAACGCCCGGGACCAGGCCCGGCGCTTGTCCGCCAGCTCCAGGCACGCGCTGCTCTGGTGCAGCCACGCGCCCCTGCCCGGGAGCCGACGACGCACGTCGACGAGGAGGACTCCCGCCTCGTCCGGTGCGACGACGACTCTCAGCAGCGACGACCGTTCGCCCCGGCGACGGCACCCGACGCACGTGCGCACCGGACGAGCCGGGAGGCGCAGGGCGTGGTCGGACCGCCGGTCGGTGGGACCGGTCGCAGGCAGTGTAACGATGGGGAGAGTCTAGCCCTTCCCGCTCAGGCGCCGCCCGCGCGCTCACCGGCCCGGGTGTCGTCCCGGTCGGCGTCCCGGTCCTCGTCCTGGGTGTCGGGCCGGATGTCGATGCGCCAGCCCGTGAGCTTGGCCGCCAGCCGAGCGTTCTGGCCCTCCTTGCCGATGGCCAGCGACAACTGGTAGTCCGGCACGACGACGCGGGCCGAGCGCGCGGCGAGGTCGACGACCTCCACCGACGTCACCCGCGCCGGCGACAGCGCGTTGGCCACGAAGCGGGCCGGGTCCTCGTGGAAGTCGACGATGTCGATCTTCTCCCCGCGAAGCTCCGACATCACCGCGCGGACGCGCTGGCCCATCGGACCGATGCAGGCGCCCTTGGCGTTGATCCCCGGGCGCGTGGCGTGCACGGCCATCTTCGAGCGGTGGCCGGCCTCGCGGGACAGCGCGGTGATCTTCACGGTCCCGTCGGCGATCTCGGGCACCTCGAGCGCGAACAGCTTGCGCACGAGCTGGGGGTGGGAGCGGCTGAGGACGACCTGCGGGCCCTTCGGCCCCTTCTTGACGCTCACGACGAAGCAGCGCAGGCGGGAGCCGTGCTCGTACTTCTCCCCCGGCACCTGCTCGGCCGGCGGCAGCACGCCCTCGAGGGTGCCGAGGTCGACCTGGACGATGCGCGGGTCGCGGCCCTGCTGCACGACACCGGAGACGATCTCCCCCTCGGTGCCGGCGAACTCGCCGAGCACGGCGTCGTCCTCGGCGTCACGCAGGCGCTGCAGGATGACCTGGCGGGCCGTGGTCGCCGCGATCCGGCCGAAGCCGCTCGGCGTGTCGTCGAACTCGCCGACGACGGTGCCCTCGTCGTCGCGCTCCTTGGCCAGCACGCGCACCTCACCGCTGCTGCGGTCGAGCTCGATCCGCGCGTCGGGGTGGGCCTTGTGGTCGGCGTGCTCGGTGCGGTGGTAGGCCACGAGCAGCGCCTGCTCGATCGCCCGCACGAGCGTCTCGAAGGGGATCTCGCGGTCCCGCTCCAGCATCCGCAGGGCGGCCATGTCGATGTTCACTGCTCGTCCTCGGTCTCGTCATCAGCGTCGTCAGCGTCGTCAGCGTCGTCGTCCAGGTCTTCCAGGTCGTCCAGCTCGTCCGCGCGGCGGAACTCGACCTGCACCTCACCACGGACCAGGTCGGCCCAGGGCAGGTCGTGGGGGGCGCCCACGTCCTTGGCCCGTGGGGGACGGCCCTTGACCATCTGCGGCTCACCCGTCCCGTGCACGCCCTCGTCGTCGACGGACACGACGCGCAGCAGCAGCGAGGAGGAGTCGGCCAGGACGGCCCGCACGAGGCGGCCGCGGGCGCGGGCCCAGTGCCGCCGCGTCGTCAGGGGCCGGTCGACGCCGGGCGAGGTCACCTCGAGCGTGTAGGGGGCCTGCCCCAGGACGTCGGCGTCGTCGAGCGCCTGCGAGACGGCCGTCGAGGCCACCGCGACGGCGTCGAGGTCGATGTCGCCGGGTTCGTCACCGGCTCCGTCGACGACCACGCGCACGACGTGGCGGCGGCCGGCGCTGCTGACGTCGACGTCGTCCAGCACGAGGGAGTCCCCCACCTCGGAGCCGGGGGCGAAGACGGGAGCCAGCGCCCTCCGGACGGTCTCCTCCAGCGTCGACACGACCGCCCCTCCCTGCTCTCGAGTTGTCCTGACGGCCGCACCGGATCCCGGCGCGGGCACGACGGGACAGCTTAGACGCTGCGGCGCCCCGCTCCCGCCCCTCCAGAGCCGTCCGGGGTGCCGCCGTCCGGGACGTCCCCCACCTGGCACGATCGTCGACCGTGCCGCCCGTCCCGCCGTCCGTCCCACCGCCCGCGCGGGACACCTCCCCCCGCCGGCCCACCCGCCGCGCGCTGCTGGGGACCCTGGCGCTCGCGGTGACGGCACCGGCGCTGGCCGGCTGCGGGGTCCGCTGGGTCGTCGGCGAGGAACCCACCCCGACGGCCGACCGAGGGCCGGACGACGTGGCCCGGGAGGCCGCCGTCGACGACACGCTCGCCCTGCTGACCGTCCTGGACACCGCCGCCGGTGGCCCGGCGCCGTTGCAGGCCGTCGCCGCCGAGGCCGCGCAGGTGTGCCGCGCACACCTCACCGCCCTGGGCGCGACCGCGCCGGCGACCCCCACCGCGACCACGACCACGACCTCCCCCGCCACACCGCCCGACGCCCAGGTCGTCGCCGACCGGCTGACGCAGGCGTCGGCCGCCGCGGTCACCGAGCTCGCGCCCGCCGAGGGCCGGGGGCCGGGGGCCGACACGGCCCGCCTGCTCGTCGCGGTCGCCGCCTCGCGCGCCGTGCTGGCCGACGCGGTCGCCGTGGCGACGGGAGCGGTCGTGCGCCCCGCCCAGGGCACCACCGCGGCGCAGGACGCGGGAACCGCCACCCCGTCGCCGACCTCCCCCGCCCCGACGGGCGCGGCGGCGACCCCCTCCCCCACGGGCACCGCCGCCTCGACCCGCGTCCGCGCCCTGCAGGCCGCGCTCGCCGGCGAGCACGCCGCCGTCTACGCGTACGCCCTCGTCGCCGGTCGCCTCACGGCCCCGCGCCGGGACGAGGCCCTCGCGGACCTGGCCGCCCACCGCGTCGCCCGCGACGACCTCGTCGACGAGCTGGCCGCGGTCGGGGCGACCCCTGTCGAGGCGGCCGCCGGGTACGACGTCGCGGCCCCCACCGCCGCGGCCGCCACGGCACTCGCGGCCGCCGTCGAGGAGCGCGTCACCGCCCTGCGCGCGGACGTCGTCGCCACCGCGGGCACCGGGCGGGCGGACGCCGCCGCGACGGTGCTCACCGCGGCGCGGGCGGCGCGCCGGTGGGGCTCGACGGTCCTGGCGTTCCCCGGCCTGCCGTGGCTGGGCGAGGACGGCCGCGCCGTCCCGGGCGCCGCCACCCCGTCCACCGCGCCGACCCCCTGAGCGCCGGACCCGGGAGCGGCTGGGAGACTGCGCGCGAGATGAGCAGCGCACCCCCGCCCCCACCGGCCGACCGGCGCCCGCGCGCGGCCGACGCGCCGCTGCGGATCATGACGTGGAACGTGTGGTGGCGGTTCGGCGACTGGCGCGCCCGCCGGGAGGCGCTCCTCGCGGTCCTGCGCGCCGAGCAGCCCGACGTCGTGGGGCTGCAGGAGGTCTGGGCCGACGGCGACGAGAACCTCGCCGAGTGGCTCGCCGAGCGGCTCGGGATGCACGCGGCCTGGTCGCCCTCCCCCGCGCCCGACCGCTGGCGGCGGCGCCTGGCCCGGCACGGGGACCCCTCGACGGAGTCCCTGCAGTTCGGCAACGCCGTGCTGAGCCGCTGGCCGTTCCTGTCCACCGAGGTCCTGGACCTGCCTGCGGGCGGGTACGAGGACGAGGGCCGCACGGCGCTGCAGGTCCTCGTCGACGCACCCCGCCGGCCGCTGCCGTTCACGACGACGCACCTGAACTCCTCCCCGGCCGAGTCCGCGGTCCGCGTCGCCCAGGTGCGCGAGCTCGTGCCGTTCGTGGCGCGCACCCGCGTGAAGGGCGCGCACTACCCGCCCGTCCTGACGGGCGACTTCAACGCCGTCGCGGAGTCCGACGAGCTGCGGTTGTGCCACGGCTACCTGACGGCGGGCCCGGTGCCCGGGTTCGTCCTCGTCGACTCCTGGCGCTTCGCCGACCCGGCCGACCCCGGGTTCACCTGGGACCGGCGCAACCCGTTCGTCGCGCGCATCCACCAGCCCGACGCCCGCATCGACCACGTCCTCGTCGGCCTGGCGCCCTTCACGGGCGAGGGGTCGGTCCGCGCCGTGCGGCGCGTGGCCGTCGACCCCGTCGACGGGGTGTGGGCCAGCGACCACACCGCGGTCCTCGTCGACCTGGAGCCCTGAGCCTCACCCGCCCTGGACGGCGCGGCAGGCCAGGTGCAGCGCGAGCCGCTGGTCGCGGTCGGTGAGGTCGACCTCGAGGAGCTGCTGCACCCGCGCGACCCGCGCGGCGACGGTGTTCCGGTGCACCCCGAGGACCGCGGCCGTCTGCACGAGCGAGCTCTCCTGGTCCAGGTAGGCGGCCAGGGTCGTCACGAGGTCCGAGCCGGGCGGCCCGAGCGGTTCGAGCAGGCTGCGTGCGGCCGGGGGGAACGTGCCCGTGCGGGTCCACGCCAGGAGCGTCTGCGCCACGCCCAGCTGGTCGACGTGCAGGAAGCAGCCCTGCTCGGTGCGGCCCGCGGCCAGCCCGGCCGCGTCCGTCGCCTCGGCCAGCGAGCGGGCGATGCCGCCCGGGCCGCCGTGGGGGCGGCCGACCCCCGTCCAGCTGCGCAGGTGCCGCCGCAGCGCCCGGTGCACCTGCCGCAGGTCCTCGGCCAGCTCGCGGACGGTCTCGGCGGCCGGGGGCCTCGGCAGGCTCACCCAGGCGCTCCACCCGTCGCCGTGCTCGACGACGACGGGGGCCAGCCCGCCGTCGGCGAAGGCGGCGGCCACCTCGTCGCGCGAACCGGCGGTGTCCGTCGTGGCGGGGGCCCCGATCCGGACGCCCACGTGCCAGCCGTCCAGGGCCCACCCGGCGGCGGCCGCGCGCCGGCGCAGCTCGGCGTCGGGGCCGTCGCCGCCCGCGAGCACGTCCGTCAGCAGGGCCGCCCTGGCCCGGGCGTCGCGTTCGAGACCGAGCCGGTCCACACCGAGCCGGGCGGCCACCGTCGCCGCGGCGACGGCCAGGCAGTCGGCGACGGCGTCGACGTCGGCCCACCCGGGCGCGGCGGCGACGAACCAGCGCTGCGCCGCCCGGACCCCGGGCAGCAGGACGGGGTGCGCGAGCAGCGTCCCGCCCCCGTCGGCCGCCGCGAGGGCCGTCCGCTGCGGGACCGGTTCCCCGCTGCGCAGCGCGGCCGTGGGCACGGGGTCGCTGCCCCGGTGCAGGACGGCGCCGCGGCCGTCGAGGAAGGCCACCGGCATGTCGAGGGTGCGCTGCAGCAGGCGCACGAAGCCGGCGCCGTCCTGGGCCGAGGCGCCCGCCGCGCCCGACACCGCGCGCACGGCCCGGGCTCGCGGGACCTCCGGCGCCGCGAGGGCGACGGCCGCCTCCAGCGCCCGCTGCAGCACGGGCTCGTCGGCGACGAGGAGCGCCAGACCCAGCCGCGAGCACAGCAGCCGGGTCGCCCCCGTGGGCTCGGCGGCCGCCGGCAGCAGGACGGCGACGACCCCGGCGTCGGCCGCGCGGCGCAGCTGCGCCTCGAGCCGCCAGGCGTCGGTCGCACCGGCGCCGACCGCCCCGGTGAGGCAGAGCAGCGTGCCGGGTCCCGCCCCTGGCGCCACGGTCGGGCCGCCGCCGTCGCCGAGGACCACGTCCGCGGGCGGCGGGCCGTCCAGCGGGCCCGCGACGTGGCGCACGGTCCCGCGCCAGCCCGGCAGGTGCAGCAGCGCCGCCAGGTCGGGGGTGCTCACGCGGGCACCCCCGGCAGGACGGGGTCGACGTCGTAGCCGAAGGCCCGCGGACCGACGGCGTCGAGCCGGGCGGGCTCGTGCCAGAACGGCGGGGCGTCCAGCCGGAGCACGACGACGTCGTCCCCGCGGCGGACGCGGTCGCAGGACACCGGCCGTGCGGCGCGCCGGTCCAGGACGGCGAGGACGTCGGGCGTCGTGGCGACGACGTCGCCGTCGGCGAGCGCGAGGAGGTACTCGTTCTCCATCTCCAGGCGCAGGAGCGAGCTCGTGGCCCGGTCGCGGACGACGAGGCTGCCCCGACCGAAGCCGCCCTCCCCCGCGCCGCGGTGCCGCACGACCTCCAGGACCCGGCCGGCGGCGAGGACCTCCCCACCCGCGGCGGTGGCCACGGCCGCCGGACCCGGCGCGTCGGGCAGCGCCAGGAGGCGGCGGCCCACGTCGAGCAGGCGGCGCGTCGTGCCGGCGAGCGCGTGCCGGCGCAGTCCGGACAGCGGACGCGGGCCGACCGCGATCGCGGCCCAGCCGCCCCCGCCGGCCAACACGCTGCGCACGCTCCGCTCGGTCGTCACGGCGTCCCCGCCGTCGACGACGACGACCTGGCCACCGGGCAGGGCCAGGGCCAGCGGGGTGATGTCGGACCCCGCGACGGCGAGGGAGAACTGGTCCAGCCGAGGCAGGGCCCGGCCGCACAGGTCGAGGTCGACGACGGGCAGCGGGGACCCGTCGGCGGACAGCGCCGTGACGAGGGCCGTCGCGGCGTTGAGCCCGGCGGCCTCGATGCTCGCCACCGAACCGGCCCGTCGCCCGGTCCACCGCTCGACGGCGTCGAGGGCGCGGGTGAACTCCCCGCCGCCCGGCAACTGCTCGGTGAACACGACGGTCGCACCGACCATCCCGACGGCCGAGACGAGCAGGTCCGGGTCGGCGACGTCGGGGTCGAGGAGGTCCACCGAGCCTCCCCGCAGCAGCCGGGAGACGAGGATCCCGCCGGCCCGGGCGTCGCCCCCGCCGCCGGAGCCCAGCACCTCGGCCCCGCGCACGAGGGCCGGGACGTCGGCGGCGGTGAGCTCCACGGCGGCGATCTTGCCGCACCCGCGCTCAGGCGGGTGCGAGCGTGGGTCCCGGCACGAGCTGCTCGACGGGCGTGAAGTCGCGGTCGAGGCCGAACGCGCGGGGCCCGAACACCGCGAGGGCCTCGGGGGTGCGCATGATCGGCGGCGTGGAGATCGCCACGACGACGACCCGCTGGCCCCAGCGCATGCCCTCGGTCGTGATGGGTTCCCCCGTCTGCTCGTCCAGGACGCAGATGAGGTCGGGCACGACGCAGACGACCTCGCCGTCCAGGACGGCGACCAGGTGCTCGTTCTGGAACGACAGGCGCAGGTGCGACCCGTCGTGGCCGCGCAGGTCGGCGTGCCCCCGCGCGAAACCCCCCGTGGTGCGGCGTTCCACGTCGCCCACCTTGCCCGTGAAGAGCGTCCGGACGTTCTCGTAGACGGTCGTGGCGAAGAACTCGGTGAGCGCGTCCACGGGGTCGCTGTGGCTCTCGCGCGCCTCCCGGATCGCCCGGCCCGCCCCGAGCGACATGGACATGGTGTGCGGGATCGCGGTGCGGCGGACGTCCGCGCCCGTCATCGAGTACTCGGCGATGAGGGCGGCGCCCCCGAACTGGATCGCGATGGCGCGCGAGCAGCGTTCCATGCGGACGTCGTCGGCGCCGGTGTCGATGAGCACGGTCTCCTCGCGGTCGCTGGCGACGACCATGGGCGAGCCGGAGACGCCGTACACGCTGAACGTCTCCATCTGCAGTTCCGGGAACGCCCGGCCCATCCCGTCGGCGTCGACGACGGGGAGACCGGTCCGGGCGCCGACGAGCAGCGGCATCATCGAGTTGATGCCCCCGCACTCGATGGGCATGGTCGCCTCCGCGCGGCGGCCGAGGTGGGCCTCCAGCGTGCGCAGCGCGACGACGGCCTCGGTGCCGCGGGGGATCTTCTCGACCATGACGGTGGGCGCGCCCATCATGGCCGTCGGGACGACGAACGCCTCGTCGGGCAGTTCGGACTCCTCCTGCGGGTCCAGGACGGTGATGGGCCCGTTCTCGCGGATCGCCTGCTGGACGAGCAGCCGGCCGATGTAGGGATCGCCACCGCCGCCGGTGCCCAGGAGCGCGGCCCCGCGGGCGAGGTCGGGCAGCACGGTCTCGTCGAGGATCCAGCTCACGGGTGGGCCTCCGTCGGGGTGGGTGTTCCGGGGGTGACGCGGACGGGGTCGCTCTCGTAGCCGAACACGCGCGGTCCGGCGAGGGCGAGCCCGGCGGGGCTGTGCCAGCGTTCGTCGCACGGCGCGGCGAAGACGGTGACGCGGTGGCCGAACCGCAACCCCTCGGTGCGCACGGCCTCACCGGTCTGGGTGTCGAGCGCGCAGATGAGGTCGGGCACGGTCGAGACGGTCCGGCCGTCGCGGACGGCGACGAGGAACTCGTTCTGGAACTCCAGCAGCAGTTCCGAGCCCGCGTCGGGTCCGGTGCCGTCCAGCCGCGCCTCGCCGCGGGCGAAACCCGTCGTGGTCCGGCGGGCGACGTCGGTGACCTTGCCGGTGAACAGGACGGTGCCGCCGAGCAGGTCGGCGACGGCACCCGCGGGGTCGCCGCTGGTGCGGGCCCCGGTGAGGGTGCGGCCGATCCGGGCAGCCAGCGAGAGGGTCCCCGGCACGAGGGCCTGGCGGGCCTGCGCGCCGGTCATCCAGTAGTTGCTGATCATCGCCGAGCAGCCCATGTCGATGGTCACCGACCGCGCGAACCGCTCGGCCCACCGGTTGTCGACGGTGTCCAGGACACCGGAGTTCCCCTTCTCGTCGACGATCGACATGGGCGTCCCCCGGATCCCGTACACGGTGGGCAGGACCATCTGCAGTTCCGGGAACGCCCGGCCCATGCCGTCGGCGTCGAGCAGGGGCAGGCCGAGTTCGGCGGCCCCGACGAACGGGATGAGGGAGTTCACGCCGCCGGCCTCGATGCAGGCCAGGTGCGTGACCTCCAGCCCGAGGTGGTCGGTGAGGACGCGGATCGCGCGGCCGACCTGGTCGGCCGACGGCAGCTTCTCCACCATGACCGTCGGCGCGCCCATCATCGCCACCGGCAGGACGACGGCGTCGTCCGGCAGGTCCTCCAGGGGTGCGAGGTCGACGGGCCCGTGCGCCCGCATCGCGGCCCCGGCCAGCAGCCCGCCGATGTGCGGGTCGCCGCCGCCGCCGGTGCCCAGGACCGCTGCGCCCCGGCCGATGTCGACGAGGTCCTCGACCCCGACCCGGGTCCGCAGGGACGTGGCCGCGTCAGGCATGCACGGCCTCCCGGCGGGCGGGGGCGAGCTGCAGGTCCCCGACGGCCTTGACCCGGATGCGCGTCGCACCGCCGGGCAGGTAGGGCAGCGGGACCTCGTCGACCTCGAGCACCTCCACCGTGCGCGGGTCCGCCCCCGCGGCGACGGCGCGTTCGGCCGCCTCGGCGCGGGCGGTGTCCAGCACCTCGGTGCGCTTGCCGGGTTCGATGGAGAACACGCGGTCCACCTCGCCGCCGACCTGGGCGATGGCGGCGCCGATCGCGTTGGCGACGGCGAAGTTCTCCGGGCGCAGCACCTCCCCGGCCCCGGCGAGGCGGTCCGGCAGCAGCACCGACCCGCCGCCGACGGCCACGACGGGCAGCGGCTGCGCCGAGGTGCGCATGCGGTCCACGGCGTCGGCCACGTCGACCGCGATCCGGTCCAGCGCAGCGCGGACGAACGCGGGGTCGAGGTGGGCCACGCGGGAGGCGTCGCCGATGTCGGCGCGGCCCGCCGCGACGGCGATGTCGGTCGCCGTCAGCGTGGAGCCGCCGAAGACGAGCGCCTCGTCGACGAGCCGGAAACCCACCGATTCCGGGCCCACCCGCACAGCGGACCCCTCACCGCGCACGAGGGAACCGCCGCCGATGCCGATGGACAGCACGTCCGGCATCCGGAAGTTCGTCCGGATGCCCGCGACGCTGACCTCGGTCGTGGCTTCGCGGGGGAAACCCCGCTGCAGCACGCCGACGTCGGAGGTCGTGCCGCCGACGTCGACGACGGCGCAGGTGTGGACACCGGACAGGACGGCCGCACCGCGCATGGAGTTCGTCGGCCCCGAGGCGAACGTCGAGACCGGGTAGCGGCGGGCGTGCTCGACGTCCAGCAGCGTGCCGTCGTTGGAGCTGAGGTAGATCGGGGCGTCGATGCCGGCCCCGGCGACCGAGGCGCGCAACCCGTCGACGATGCCGCCGGCCAGCTCCCGCAGCGCCGCGTTGACGACGGTCGCGTTCTCGCGCTCCAGCAGGCCGATGCGGCCGATCTCGTGGGACAGGGAGATGGCGACGTGGGGCAGTTCGGCGGCCAGCACCTCGGCCGCGCGCAGTTCGAACTCGGTGTTGACGGGCGAGAACACCGAGGTGATGGCCACGCTGCGGACCCCGTGGGCGGCCATGTCCGCGGCGTGGCGGCGCAGTTCGTCCTCGTCGAGCGCGGAGATCGTCCGGCCGTCGAACTCGTGCCCGCCGTGGGCGAGGTAGGCGCGCCCGGACACGGCCTGCACGAGGCGCTCGGGCCAGTCGACCATGGGCGGCAGCGACGCCGTCGCCGGCAACCCCAGGCGCAGGGCCGCGGTCGGGGCGAGGCGTCGCGCCTCGACGAGGGCGTTGATGAAGTGCGTCGTGCCGATCATCACGGCCCGGATCCCGGCCGGGTCGAACGCCCGGCGGTCCTGCAGACCCGACAGGGCCGCGACGATGCCGCCGGAGACGTCGGCGCTCGTGGAGCACTTGACGGCGGCCAGGACGGACCCGTCGTCGTCGAGCAGGACCGCGTCCGTGTTGGTGCCGCCGACGTCGATGCCGATGCGCATGGGGTTTCCTCTCAAGTGCTGCGGGTGGAGTCGGTCAGGCCGTCGCGGGCGCGGTGGCGGTGGCCGGTTCGACGACCTCGCCGTCGGTGGTCCGGCTCGTGCCGACCTCGCGCAGGAGGCCCGCGCGGCCGGCGGCGACGTAGAGGACGAAGGAGATGACGAGGGAGTTCACCGACCCCAGCCCGACGTGGACGAAGTACCCGAACAGCGAGGCCACGGCCCACACGACGAGCGTGGCGGGCACCCAGGTCGGGGAGGTCTCGGGGACGGCGTCCCCGTCGGCGCGCGAGCTCTCCAGGACCCCGCGCCACTTCTTCACGACGAAGTACTCCGCGACCATGATCCCCGCGATGGGCGGGAAGACGACGCCGAGGACGATGAGGAAGCCGGTGAGCTGACCGAGGATCCCGGCCGCCGCGAGCAGGCTCCCGACCACCCCGATGACGGCGGTCGTGGCGGCGCGGTTGACCCGGCGACCGGTGACGGTGCCGATGAAGTTCACGACGCCGAGGCCGGAGGAGTACAGGTTCCAGTCGTTGATCTTGACCGTGCCGAGCAGGACGACGAGGACCGCGACCCAGCCGACGGAGGAGGTGAGGATCGTCGTGATCTCGCTGGAGCCGATCGCGTGGGCGAGCAGGACGCCCGACATCCCGATGACGTACTCCCCCAGCGTGAACCCGACGACGGTCTGCTTGACGACGTCGGCGCTGGTCTTGTTGAACCGGGTCATGTCGGGAGTGATGACCGCCCCGACGATGAACCCGCCGGCCACGAGCGTGGTCCCGGTCGCCAGGCTGATGGGTTCCCCCGGCGGCGGCGTCGACATGAGGGCGCCGACGTCGCTCTTGGACAGCTCGGCGACGATCGCCCAGCCGACGAGGACGAGGAACGCGGGCACCGTGACGTACGCGGTCCAGGCCATGGACCCGAACCCGAAGATGCAGATCGCCGTGACGACGAGCCCGAAGAGGATCGACCAGCCCCAGGCGGGCAGGCCGCCGAGGGTGCTGGCCAGCCCCTGGGCGGAGACGGCGGACTGGATGCCGAACCAGCCGATGAGGCTGATGCCGATGGCCAGGCCGATGAGCGCCGAGCCGCCGCGGCCGAAGCCGAGCCAGCGCGCCACCATGGAGGTCGACATGCCCTCGCGGGAGCCGATGATGCCGACGAAGATCGAGACGACCTCGAGGATGACGGCGCCGAACGTGAACGCCCAGAACGCCGTCCAGAAGCTCATCCCGAAGCCGAGCGTGGCGCCGAGGAGGAACTGGCTGAGGGCCGAGACCTGACCGAAGCGCTGGATCGCGACGGACCACCACGTGTAGCGGGCGGTCGTGGGGACGCGGCCGAGCGCGTGGTCGTCGGCGGTGTGTCCTGCTGCACCTGACATGGGGGGCTCCCGGGGTCCGGAGGGGCGGGGAGGGCGGGTTGAGAGGACGCTAGGGGCGGCGTCCCGCGCCGTCACGGGGCGGACGGCCCAGGACGCGCGGAGGGGCTGTGCGGATCGCACAGCCCCGGCGCGAGGAGGTCAGACGCGCTCGGCGACGGCGGCGTCCGACGCCTCGAACGAGACCGACCGACCCAGGCGGTGCAGGACGACGAGGACGACCCCGCCGACCGCGAGCCACACGAGTCCGCCGACCTTGGCGTGCACGTCGGCGTTCCACAGGACGTAGGCGATGATGGCGAACCCGATGAGCGGGACCACGAGGTGCACGCCGTAGGTCTTCTGCCGGCGCTTGAGCAGGTAGTGCGAGACCACGGAGACGTGCAGGAGCAGGAACGACGTCAGCGCCCCGAAGTTGCACAGCGAGGCGAGCAGGTTGATCTGCCCGACGAAGAACAGGCCGAGGACGAGGCTGAGCCCGGCCACGAGCAGGATCGCGCGCTGCGGCACCTGCCGGACGGGGTCGACGCGGCGCAGGAACTGCGGCAGCTGGCGGTCGCGGGCCATCGAGAACAGCAAGCGGGACGTCGCGGCCTGGGCCACGAGCGAGTTCGCGATGGCCGCCCCGACCGCGACGGCGATCGCGATGACGACCTGCAGCCAGGGACCTGCGATCGTGCGGGCGATGTCGTAGAAGGCGTTGTTCGACGCGTCGGCGTCCGCGAAGGCCGTGCGGCCGGGGACGAGGAGCGAGGCGAGCCACGTCTGCACGACGAACAGGAACGCCACGACGCACAGGGCGAGCACGGTGGCGCGGCCCACGACGCGGTTCCCGCCCGTCGTCTCCTCCGACATCGTCGAGATCGCGTCGAACCCGAGGAACGACAGGACTGCCACGCTGAGGGCCGTGAACACCAGCGGGGTGGAGAACTCGTCGGGGTTGTAGAACGGCAGCGTCGACCAGTGCGCACCGCCCACCCCGCGCGAGATCGCCGAGACCGCCAGGACGACGAAGACCGCCAGGACCGCGAGCTGGGCCACGAGGAACACCATGTTGGCGCGGTTCGTCGTCTCGACCCCGCGCAGGTTCACGACGGTGTTGAGCAGGACGAACCCGATGATCCAGACCTGCTGGGGGACACCGGGGACGACCGAGGCCATGGCGTTGGCACCGATGACGTAGAGCAGCGTCGGCACGAGCAGGTAGTCGAGCAGGATGGCCCAGCCGGCGAGGAACCCGACGGGCGGGGCGATGCCGCGGCCGGCGTAGGCGTACACGGACCCGGCGACGGGGAACGCGCGGGACATCTGCTGGTAGCTGACGGCCGTGAACACCATGGCCACGAACCCGATGAGGTACGTCAGCGGCACCATGCCGTGCGAGGCGTCGAAGACGCCGCCGAAGATCGAGAACGGCGCGATCGGGACCATGAAGACCATGCCGTAGACGACGAGGTGGCGCAGCTTCAGCCCGCGCTTGAGCTCCTGCGCGTAGCCGAACTCGGACAGCTCGGCGGATCCGGTCGGGGTGCTCATCGGACGACTCCTGCAGGGAGGGCGGCGCCGGCCAGGAAGGCGTCGACGACGTCGAGGTACAGCTCGGGCTCCTCGACGTGGGGCATGTGGCTGGACTCCTCGAACCGCACCCAGGTGGCCCCGGGGACGTGCTCGACGAAGGGGGCGACGCAGTCGTCCGTGGCCTCGTCGTACCGGCCGTTGAGGACGAGCGTGCGGGCCTGCACCCGGTGCAGGCGGTCCTCGATGGTCCAGCCGGTGTTCGTCCCCGTGACGTGGAACTCCGTGGGGCCGTTCATGGTGTGGTAGACGGTCGGGTCCTCGTCGATCCAGGCGAACGTGCGGGCGACGTCGGCGGGCATGGGCTGCACGCGGCACACGTGCCGGGCGTAGAACTCCGCGGTCGCGGCCTGGTAGTCGGGGTGGTCGAGCGTGCCTTCGGCCTCGTGGCGGTCGAGGGCGGCGCGGACCTCGGCGGGCAGTTCGGCCCGCAGGGCCAGGGCGGACCGTGACCACGTGTCCATCGAGGCCGGCGAGTTGGCGATGACCAGGGAGCGCAGCCCGGCCGGGCGCAGGACGGCGTGCTCGGCCGCGAGCATCCCGCCCCACGACTGCCCCAGGACGTCGTACTCCTCGCCGATGCCGAGACCGGCCAGGACGGAGTCGAGCTGGTCGAGGAAGAGCTGCGGGGTCCAGAACTCCGGAACCGCGTCGGGCAGGTGCGTGGAGCGGCCGTTCCCGAGCTGGTCGTAGTGCACGACGGGGATCCCGCGCTCGGCGAGGTCGGCGAGCGCCAGCAGGTAGTCCATGGTGCAGCCGGGCCCGCCGTGCAGGACGACGAGCGGGCGGCGGTCGGCCGCGTGGAGGTCGCCGGTGACGCGGACGGCGGTCGTGTGGTCGCCGAACGGGAGCGTCAGCTCGCGAACGGGCGCCGAGGTCGTGGAGGGCATGGCCGAGAGCGTGCCGACTCAATGGTCAATGGACAAGACCATTAACCAGAACGTAACGCGAGGCGGGCCTGAGATGATCGGCGCATGCCGACCGCCCGAGGAGGACCGTCCCTCGCCCCGGCCCGGCCGCGCACGAGCGTGGAGGCCGTCGTCGACCGGCTCATCACCGCGATCGCCGTCCGCGACTTCGCCCCGGGGGAACGCCTGCCCGCCCAGCGCGAGCTGGCCGAGCTCCTCGGCGTCAGCCGCCCCACGCTGCGCGCGGCCCTGGACGAGCTGACCCGGGCCGGGTTCGTCGCCACGAGCCGGGGACGCGCGGGCGGCACCTGGGTGCTGGAGGGGAGCGACGAGCGGACCGCGGGGGCGGTGTCCCGGACGTTGCAGCCCAGCTGGTCCGAGCTGGAGGAGTCCTTCGACCTGCGCCGGCTCGTCGAGGCGACGATCGCGCGGACGGCCGCCCTGCGGCACACCGTGCAGGACGCCGACCGCCTGCGCACCGCGCTCGCCGCGTACGTCGCCGCGGCGGGTGACCCCGACACGTCCCGGCGTGCGGACGCCGCCCTGCACGACGCCGTCTGCGCCGCAGCGCACAACTCCCAGCTCGCCCAGCTGAGCCGCGAGCTCCTCGCCCGCGTCAACCTCGGCCTCGTCTGGGAACCGTTCACGCGGGCCGACTACGACCGGGCGCTCCCCCAGCACGCCGAACTCGTCGAGGCCGTCCTGGCCCGCGACGCCGAACGTGCCGGCGCCGTGGCGCACGAGCACTTCGGCATCACCGAGGACCGCATCCGGGCGGCCGTCGGCCCCGCCCCCGGTGCCGGTCCCGACGAGGTCCAGGACGAGGTGCAGGACGGGGTGCAGGAGCAGGCCGGGGGCGCGACCATGCTCGCGTGAGCAGCGACGCGTCCCTCAGCCCCCGGCGCAGCGGCGCCCTGACGGGCCACGGCTCGTCCGACACCGTGCGCCAGGGGGTGGTCGCCGCCAGCGCCGTCCTGGGGATCGTCGGCGCCACGGTCGGATCGGGCGCCTTCGGCGGGACCCCCATCGCGTCGGCAGCCGGGGGTGCGCTCAGCGCCGACTCCACCCTCGTCGCGCCCGGCGGCCCCGCGTTCGCGATCTGGTCCGTCGTCTACACCGGACTCGCGGGACTGGCCGTGTGGCAGGCGCTGCCGAAGCACCGCGAGGACCCGCGCCAGCGCGCGACGGGCTGGTGGACCGCCGCTTCCCTCGTCCTCAACGCCGTCTGGATCGGCACGGTGCAGCTGGGGTCGGTGTGGCTGTCCGTCGTCGTCATCAGCGTGCTGCTGCTCGTGCTCGTCAAGACCTTCGGCGCGCTGCTGGCCGACCGGCCGCGCACCCGTGTCGAAGCCGTCCTCGTCGACGGCAGCATCGGCCTGTACCTGGGGTGGGTCTCCATCGCGACGGTCGCCAACGTCGCCGCCGCCCTGCGCAGCAGCGGGTTGACCAGCGGTGAGACCGGCTGGGCCGTCGCCGTCCTGGGCGTCGCCACGGGCGTCGGGGTGTTCACGGCCGTGCGCAGCCGCGGCCGCCTGGCCTACGGCGCGGGTCTGGCCTGGGGCCTGGGCTGGGTGTCCGCCGCGCGGGCGGGTGCCGAGTCCAACACGTCGACGACGGTCGCGGTGAGCGCGGGCGTCGCCGCCGCGGTGGTCGCGGGGACCACCGTGGCGGCGCGCCTGCTCAGCCGCGGACGACGGCTGCGACGCGGCTGACGGCGTCGTCGACGGGCACCTGCTCGGAGTCACCGCTGCGGCGGTCCTTGAGCTCGACGGTCCCGTCGGCCAGGCCCTTGCCGACGACGAGGATCGTCGGCACGCCCACGAGCTCGGCGTCCTTGAACTTCACCCCGGGCGAGACCTTCGGGCGGTCGTCGTAGAGGACCTCGATCCCCTGCGCGACGAGCTCGGTGGCGATCCGCTCCGCGGTCTCGAAGACCGCCGCGTCCTTGCCCGTGGCCACGACGTGCACGTCGGCCGGCGCGAGCTCGCGCGGCCACACGAGGCCCTTGTCGTCGTGGTTGCCCTCGGCGACGCACGCCATGGCGCGCGTGACGCCGATGCCGTAGGAGCCCATCGTCACGACGACCTGCTTGCCGTTCTCGTCGAGCACCTTGAGGTCCAGGGCCTGGGCGAAGCGGCGGCCGAGCGCGAAGATGTGCCCGATCTCGATGCCGCGCGCCAGCTCCAGCGGACCGGACCCGTCGGGGGCCTCGTCGCCGGCCTTGACCTCAGCGGCCTCGACGACGCCGTCCGGCGTGAAGTCGCGACCGGCGACGAGGTCGAAGACGTGCTTGCCGGGGGCGTCCGCGCCCGTGACCCAGGCCGTGCCGTCGACCACCCGCGGGTCGACGAGGTACCGGATGCCGGAGGCGTTCTCCGACCCCAGGACGCCCGGCCCGATGTACCCCTTGACGAGGGCAGGGTGCTTGGCGAAGTCGGCGGCCTCGAACGGTTCGACCTCGGCGGGCGAGACCGCGGCCTCGAGGCGCTTGAGATCGACCTCGCGGTCGCCGGGCACGCCGACGGCGAGCGGTTCGCGCGTCCCGTCCGGGTGCTTGAGGACGACGATGACGTTCTTCAGCGTGTCCGCCGCGGTCCACGGCCGGTCCGCCCGGGGGTGCCTCTCGTTGCTGACCGCCACGAGCGTCTCGATGGTCGGGGTGTCGGGGGTGTCCTCGACGTGCGCGGCGGGCAGCCCGTCGAACGGGATCGCCGGCGGCGCCAGCGTCGTGACGGCTTCGACGTTCGCCGCGTACCCGCCGGGCGAGCGCACGAACGTGTCCTCACCGATCGCGGTGGGGTGCAGGAACTCCTCGCTGCGCGAGCCGCCCATGGCCCCCGACATCGCCGAGACGACGATGAAGTCCAGCCCGAGGCGGCCGAAGATCTTGACGTACGCCTCGCGGTGCAGGTCGTAGGACTTCTCCAGGCCGGCGTCGTCGACGTCGAAGCTGTAGGAGTCCTTCATGGTGAACTCGCGGCCGCGCAGGATGCCCGCGCGCGGACGCGCCTCGTCGCGGTACTTCGTCTGGATCTGGTAGATCGACAGCGGCAGGTCCTTGTACGAGGAGTACAGGTCCTTGACCAGCAGCGTGAACATCTCCTCGTGCGTGGGCGCGAGGAGGTAGTCGGCGCCCTTGCGGTCCTTGAGCTTGAAGATGCCGTCGCCGTAGTCGCTCCAGCGGTTCGTCGCCTCGTACGGCTCGCGGGGCAGCAGCGCCGGGAAGTGGACCTCCTGGGCGCCCGCGGCGTCCATCTCCTCGCGGACGACCGCCTCGACCTTGCGCAGCACCTTCAGGCCCAGGGGCAGCCAGGTGTAGATCCCCGGTGCAGCACGGCGGACGTACCCGGCGCGCACGAGGAGCTTGTGGCTGGCGACCTCGGCCTCGACCGGGTCCTCCCGCAGGGTCCGCAGGAACAGCGTCGACATCCGCATCAGCACGCCCGACAGGCTACCGGCGCACTGCGGCCGCCCTCACCGCACTTCCACTCCCCCACCCACCGGCCACCGGCCGGGGGGTTGGGATCGTTGACGCATCCAGCTCATAGGGCGAGCCCGACGTCACAGCGAGCCCGACCCCGCTGCCGCCCCGGGAGAAGCCGCTGACGCTCTCAGCTCGACCTGTGAGCCGGATGCGTCAACGATCCCGAACCCGGGCGGACGCGTCAGAACAGCACGGTCGCGAACGACCCGACCTCGCGGAACCCGACGCGGCGGTACGCGGCCAGGGCCCGGGCGTTGTAGTCGTTGACGTACAACGACACCTGCTGCACGCCGTCGGCGCGAGCGGCCTCGACGACGGCTGCCATCCCCGGTTCGGACAGGCCCTCGCCGCGGCGGTGCGGCGGGACCCACACGCCCTGCACCTGCACGACCTTGGGGGACACGGCGCCGAGCTCGGCCTTGAAGACGACCTCGGGACCGGCGCGGCCGGCGTCGACGCGGACGAACGACCGGCCGGTGGAGACCAGCTCGGCGATGCGGGCGCGGTAGGCACCGCCGCCGTCGGGCGGGGCGGGTGCGTAGCCGATCTCCTCGGTGAACATCGCGACGCAGGCCGGGACGACGAGGTCGAGCTCGCGCAGGGTGGCGCGGCGCACGGTCGGGTCCGGGCGCACCGACGGTTCGGTGTCGCAGACCATGAGCGGCTGGTGGGCGCGCACCTCGCGCGCCCCGCGCCAGTACGGCTCGAGGCGTCGCCACAGGGCCAGGACCTGCTCGGCGGGACCGACGAGCGAGGAGCAGCGACGACCCTCGGCGCGGGCCGTGGCGGCGAACGCGTCGAGGGCCGCGGGGGTCGCCTCGACGGGCACGAGGTTGGCCCCGGCCCAGCAGGCCGAGACGAGGGCACCGTCCTCGAACCAGCCCCACACCTGACCACCGAGGTCGGTGCCGGGCCGGGCCAGGAGGCCGAGCAACCGGGCGGAGACGAAGAGGTTCGCGACGGGGTCGCGGTCGCACAGGCGCAGCAGGGCGGGCGCGTCAGCGCCGCCCAGCACGCGCAGGGTCCCCGAGGCGGCGGAGCCTCGTGCGGCCGGGTTCATCAGGGACACTCCCGCATCCTGCCCGCTCGGACCGGCCCGGTCGAGACGGACACCCCGGCGGTCCCGTCAGCCAACCGTGACGGTCGGCGACCCCGCGGTGCTCTCGTCCTCGGGTTCGCCCATCTCGGCGGCCAGGCGGTTGGCCTCCTCGATGAGGGTCTCGACGATCGCGTGCTCGGGGACGGTCTTGATGACCTCGCCCTTGACGAAGATCTGGCCCTTGCCGTTGCCGCTGGCCACCCCGAGGTCGGCCTCGCGGGCCTCGCCCGGACCGTTGACGACGCAGCCCATCACGGCCACGCGCAGCGGGACGGTCAGCCCCTCCAGGCCCTCGGTGACGGCGTCGGCGAGGGAGTAGACGTCGACCTGCGCACGCCCGCAGGACGGGCAGGACACGATCTCCAGCTTGCGCGGACGCAGGTTGAGGGACTGCAGGATCTGGATGCCGACCTTGACCTCCTCGGCCGGCGGCGCGGACAGCGACACGCGGATGGTGTCGCCGATGCCCTTGCTCAGCAGCGCCCCGAAGGCCGTCGCGGACTTGATGGTCCCCTGGAACGCCGGGCCCGCCTCGGTGACCCCGAGGTGCAGCGGCCAGTCGCCGCGCTCGGCGAGCAGTTCGTAGGCCCGCACCATCACGACCGGGTCGTTGTGCTTGACGGAGATCTTGAAGTCGTGGAAGTCGTGCTCCTCGAAGAGCGAGGCCTCCCAGACGGCCGACTCGACGAGCGCCTCCGGCGTCGCCTTGCCGTACTTCTCGAGCAGGCGCGGGTCGAGCGAGCCCGCGTTGACGCCGATCCGGATCGAGACGCCGGCGTCCTTGGCCGCCTGGGCGATGTCCTTGACCTGGTCGTCGAACTTGCGGATGTTGCCCGGGTTCACGCGCACCGCACCGCAGCCGGCGTCGATCGCGGCGAAGACGTACTTCGGCTGGAAGTGGATGTCGGCGATGACCGGGATCTGCGACTTCTTCGCGATGATCGGCAGCGCGTCGGCGTCGTCGTTCGTCGGGCAGGCCACACGGACGATGTCGCAGCCGGACGCGGTCAGCTCGGCGATCTGCTGCAGCGTCGCGTTGATGTTGGTGGTCGGCGTGGTGGTCATCGACTGCACCGACACCGGCGAGTCGCTGCCGACCCCCACCTTGCCCACCTGGATCTGCCGGGTCTTGCGACGCGGGGCCAGGACGGGCGGGGGGAGGGCGGGGAGACCGAGGCTGACGCTCACGGGCCTCAGTATCAACCCCCGCCGCGGCGGGGACGAATCCAGCCTCCCCTCCCGCGCAGGACCCTCACTGGTTCAGCGTCACCGGTCTGACGATGTCCGCGTACAGCAGCAGCACGCTCATCCCCACGAGCAGGATGGAGACGCCGTAGGCGACGGGCATGGCCTTGGCCACGTCCACCGGTCCGGGGTCTGGCCGGCGGCGCAGCCGGTAGATCCCCTTCTTCACGACCTCCCACAGCGCACCGGCGATGTGACCGCCGTCGAACGGCAGCAGCGGGATGAGGTTGAAGACGAAGAGCGCGACGTTGAGGCCGGCGAGCAGCGAGACCAGCCGCGACGTCCGCTCGGCCAGCTCGTCGCCGGGGATGACGGCCGGCAGGGCGTTCATCTCGCCCGCGAGCCGGCCGATGCCCACGACGCCGATGGGGCCCTCGGGGTCGCGCGGTGCCGACCCGAACGCGGCCTGGGCGACGTCGTAGAGCCGCTGCGGCAGCCGGACGACGATCCCGGCCACGCTCTCGACCTGCTGCCCGACGACCCCCGGCACCTCCTCGAGGCCGATGCGCACGACCGCGATGGAGGGGGACACGCCGAGGAACCCGACCTCCTCCGTCCCACCCGTGGGCCGGCCGTTCGCGTCGACGGCCTCGCGCCGCGTCGAGACGGGCGTGACCGTCAGCGGCACGCGCTGCCCGTCGCGCAGGACGACGAGGTCGACGGCACGACCGCCGTGGTCGCGGATGGCGGCCGAGAGCTCGTTCCAGCTCCGGACCGGGGCGCCGTCGAACTCGACCACCTCGTCACCGGGCCGCAGCCCCGCGGCGGCCCCGGGAGCGGCCGGGTCCCCCGCCGCGCAGGTCGTGGCGGTGCTGCCCGCGGGCAGGACGCACTGCGAGACCGCCGACAGGCGCGGGACGTACCCCGGCTGGCCGATGGCGCTGGCCGCGATCGCCGTCAGCACGAGCGCCAGCAGCAGGTTGACGAACGGCCCGCCGAACATCACGACGATGCGCTGCCACACGGGCTTGGACGTGAAGGTCCGGTGCTCCTCCCCCGGCCCGACCTCGACGAAGCTGGCCTGCCGGGCCTCCTCGGCCATGAGCGCCCAGCGCCCGGTGGTCGACGCGCGCACCTGACCGTCCGGGCCGGGCGGGAACATCCCGATCATCCGGATGTATCCGCCGAGCGGGACGGCCTTGACGCCGTACTCGGTCTCACCCCGCCGGCGGGAGAACAGCGTGGGGCCGAAGCCGACCATGTACTGCGTGACCTTGATGCCGAACCGCTTGGCGGGCAACAGGTGTCCGACCTCGTGCAGGGCGATGGACAGCGCGACGCCGACGGCGGCGGCGAGGATGCCGACCACCCAGAGCAGGACCTCGCTCACCGCGACGACCCGTCCGTGAGCTCGCGCGCCCGGGCGCGGGCCCAGTCCTCGGCGGCCAGCACGTCCTCGACGTCGCGCGGCTCCCCGGCGGGCTCGTGCTCGGCGACGACGCGGGCGAGCGTGTCGACGATGCCCAGGAACGGCAGCCGCCCGGCGTGGAAGGCGGCGACGCACTCCTCGTTCGCGGCGTTGAAGACGGCCGGGACGGTCGAGCCACGCCGGCCCGCCTCACGGGCCAGGTCCAGGGCCGGGAACGCCTGCGCGTCGACGGGCTCGAAGGTCCAGCTCGCGGCGCGGGTCCAGTCGACCCCGGCCGCGGCACCGGGCACGCGGTCCGGCCAGGACAGCCCCAGCGCGATGGGCAGCCGCATGTCCGGTGGCGAGCACTGGGCCAGGGTCGACCCGTCGGTGAACTCGACCATCGAGTGCACGACGGACTGCGGGTGGACGACGACGTCGATCCGGTCGTAGCCGATGCCGAACAGCAGGGACGCCTCGATGACCTCCAGCCCCTTGTTGACGAGGGTCGCCGAGTTCGTCGTGACGACCGGCCCCATCGACCACGTCGGGTGGGCCAGGGCCTGCTCGGGGGTGACGTCGGCGAGCTGCGCGCGCGTGCGGCCGCGGAACGGCCCGCCGCTGGCGGTCAGGACGAGCCGGGCGACCTCGTCGGCGGCGCCGCCGCGCAGGCACTGGGCGAGCGCGGAGTGCTCGGAGTCGACCGGGACGACCTGACCCGGGGCCGCCGCGCGCGTCACGAGCGGACCACCGGCGACGAGGGACTCCTTGTTGGCCAGCGCGAGCGTGCGGCCGGCGGCGAGGGCGGCCAGCGTGGGCCGCAGCCCCACCGACCCCGTCATGCCGTTGAGGACGACGTCGCAGGGGTGCGCGGCGACCTCCGTCGCGGCGTCCGGTCCGGCGACGACGCGGGGCAACGGCCGGCCGGCGGCCTGGGCGCGCAGCGCCTCCTCGAGCGGGCCGCGGGCCTCCTCGCGCGCCACCCCCACGAGGCCGACCTCGTGGTCGAGGGCCTGGCGGGCCAGCGTCGCGACGTCCGCGCCCCCGGCGGCCAGCGCGACGACCCGGAACGGCGGCTCCGACCCCTGCGTTCCCGCCGCGCGGACGACGTCGAGCGCCTGGGTGCCGATGGAGCCCGTGCTGCCGAGCAGGACGACGTCCCGGACGCCCCCGGGACGCTCGGTCGGGACGGCGGCGTGACGGGGCGTGCGGGAGGAGCTCACGCGTCCATCATGGCCCGCGCCCGGGGCCCGCCACGCCCCGTGACGGGCGGCCTGCAGCAGATCTGCACGGGATCGGCGAGGATGACCCCGGCAGCACGACCACTCGGGAGGGACACCCGCCATGCGCACGCACCTCACGCGGAGGCTCATCGCCGCGTCCTCGGCCGCCGTCGTCACGCTCGGTGGCGCCGCGACCTTCGCCGCGACGACGGCCAGCGCGGCCCCGGGCGGCGGGGTGTCCCTGCTCTCGACCGTCGACGCGTCCGGCCAGCAGGCCGCGCTCGACTACTGGACCGCCGAGCGGCTGGCCCAGGCCGCCCCCCTCGACCGCACCGTCACGAACCGCGGTGCGGGCGCCCCGGGCGCCGCCGCCGCCGTCGGCGTCCCCCAGCCCCCGGCCGCCGCGCCCCGGCCGCGGTCGACGTCGGTCGCCCAGGGGGAGGCTCCCAGCCTGCCGCGCGGGGGGCGCGCGGCCTCGGGCGTCGTCACCGGGGACGCCGTCAGCACCGCCCGGAACTGGGTGGGCGGTGCGCTGCCGACCGTCGGTCGCCTCTACTTCACCCAGGGGACCGGCAAGTACGAGTGCACGGCGAGCAGCGTCGACTCCCCCAAGGGCAACGTCATCGTCACCGCGGGCCACTGCGTCACCGAGAACCGCCTGGACTCCAAGAACCTCATCTTCGTCCCGGGGCTGGCCGGCGCCAGCGAACCGCAGGGCCGCTTCGCGGTCGGCCAGACGTTCACGACGACGCAGTGGCGCACGTCGGACCAGCAGTCGTCGGCGGCGCTGAGCTACGACGTGGGGTTCGCCCTCGTCACCCCACGCAGCGGCAAGTCCCTCAAGGACACCGTGGGCGCCAACCGGATCGCCTTCGACACCCCGCTCGCGCGCACGACCGTCCTCGGGTACCCGGGCCGCAGCACGACGGCCGACGGGTTCACCCTCCAGTACTGCACGGGCACGCAGTTCACCGACAACGGCCCCGGCGCCACGACCGACGTCGCGACCCTGTGCGACCTCGGCGGCGGCTCCAGCGGCGGCCCCTGGGTGCACGACTTCGACCCCGCGACGGGCACCGGCACGGTGACGTCCGTCACCAGCTTCAGCTACGACGACAACACCTCGGTGCTCTACGGACCGCGGTTCGGCAGCGTCGTCCGCGACGTCTACACGCAGGCCGCCAACGCCTGAACCACCCCCGCAGGAAGGGCCCCGCCGGAGTTCCGGCGGGGCCCTTCCTCGTGCGACGTCCTCAGAGCGGGAAGTTCACGTACTTCGTCTCGAGGTACTCCTCGATGCCCTCCAGGCCGCCCTCGCGACCGAACCCGCTGGCCTTGACCCCGCCGAACGGGGCGGCGGCGTTCGAGACGACCCCGGCGTTGAGGCCGACCATGCCGGTCTCCAGCGCCTCGGCGACGCGCATCCCGCGCTCCAGGCCCTGGGTGAAGGCGTAGGCGATGAGGCCGTACTCGGTGTCGTTGGCCAGGGCGATGCCCTCCTCGTCGGTGTCGAAGACGACGACGGGCGCCACGGGACCGAAGGTCTCCTCGCGCAGGAGGCGGGCGTCGGCGGGGACGTCGACGACGACGGTCGGGGCGTAGAAGTACCCCGCCTCGCCCACGGCGCTGCCCCCGGTGAGCACCCGGGCCCCGGCGTCGACGGCCTCGGTCACGCGCTGGGCGACGTCGTCGCGGGCCCGGGCGTCGATGAGCGGCCCGACCTGCGCGCCGTCCTCGGTCCCGCGCCCGACGACGAGCGAGCCCATCCGCTCGGCCAGGCGGCGGGAGAACTCCTCCGCGATCCCGCGCTGGACGTAGAACCGGTTCGCGGCCGTGCACGCCTCGCCCTGGTTCCGCATCTTGGCCGCCATCGCGCCGTCGACGGCCTTGTCGAGGTCGGCGTCGTCGAAGACGAGGAACGGGGCGTTCCCGCCGAGTTCCATGGAGATGCGCAGCAGCTGCTCGGCGGACTGCTCGACGAGCTTCTTGCCGACGGGCGTGGACCCGGTGAACGTCAGCTTGCGCAGCCGCGGGTCGGCGATGAGGGGCGCCGTGACCTTGCCGGTGGTCGAGGTCGTGACGACGTTGACCACGCCGTCGGGAACCCCGGCCTCGGCCAGGACCTGCGCCAGCAGCAGCGTCGTCAGCGGGGTCTGCGTGGCGGGCTTGACGACGATGGTGCAGCCGGCCGCGAGGGCGGGGGCGATCTTGCGGGTCCCCATGGCGAGCGGGAAGTTCCACGGCAGGATCGCCAGCACGGGGCCTACGGGCTGCTTCATCGTCAGCAGGCGCGAACCTCCGACGGGGTTCTGGGAGTAGCGACCCGCGATGCGCGGGGCCTCTTCGGAGAACCAGCGGAAGAACTCGTTCCCGTACGCCACTTCGCCGCGGGCCTCGGCCAAGGGCTTGCCCATCTCCAGGGTCATGAGGAGGGCGAAGTCGTCGGCGCGGGCGGCGACGAGGTCGAACGTGCGGCGCAGGATCTCGGCGCGTTCCCGGGTGGGCGTGCGGGCCCACCCGGCCTGCGCGGCGACGGCGGCGTCGAGCGCGGCCGCGCCGTCCTCGACCGTGCCGTCGGCGATCTCGACGAGGGCCCGGCCGGTCGCGGGGTCCTCGACGGCGATGCGCCCGCCTGCGCTGGCCTCGCGCCAGGTCCCGCCGATGAACAGGCCGGTGGGGACGCGCGCGAGGAGTTCCTGCTCCCGGGCGCTGGTGGGGTTCGTGGTGGTGCTGGTCATGGCGGCGATCCTCTCGTGGGGTCCGTCCGGGGTGTGGTGCAGCGCAGGTCAGCTGGCCGCGAAGACGCCGTCGAGGACGTCGAAGGCCTGCTCGAGGAGGGCGTCACCGATGCTCAGCGGCGGCAGGAAGCGCAGGACGTTCCCGTCGGTGCCGCAGGTCAGGACGATGACGCCCCGCTGGGCGGCCTGCGTCGCGACCGACTTGGCCAGGGCGGCGTCCGGCTCGGTGGTGCCGGGCTTGACGAGCTCCACGGCGACCATGGCGCCGCGGCCGCGGACGTCACCGACCCGCGGGTCGCGGTCGGCGAGGGCGCGCAGGCGGCGGAACAGCAGCTCCTCGATCTGGCGGGCGCGCTCGATCAGGCCCTCGTCCTCGACGGTCCGCAGGACGGCGAGCGCCGCCGCGGTGGCCAGGGGGTTCCCGCCGTAGGTCCCGCCGAGACCGCCCGTGACCGGGGCGTCGACGATCTCCGCGCGGCCCGTGACCGCCGACAGGGGCAGACCGCCGGCGACGCCCTTGGCGATGGTGACGAGGTCGGGTTCGACGCCCTCGAGAGCGCTGGCGAACCAGGCGCCCGTGCGCGCGACGCCGGTCTGGACCTCGTCGGCGACGAACACGACACCGTTCTCGCGGGCCCAGGCGGCGATGGCCGGCAGGAACCCGGGCGCGGGGACGATGAACCCGCCCTCGCCCTGGACCGGTTCGATGACGATCGCGGCGAGGTTCTGCGCGCCGACCTGCTTCTCCATGACGGCGATGGCGCGCGCCGCGGCGGCCGGCCCGTCGAGGCCGTCGCGGAAGGGGTAGCTCAGGGGGGCGCGGTAGACCTCGGGGGCGAAGGGCCCGAACCCGTTCTTGTACGGCATGTTCTTCGCCGTCATGGCCATCGTGAGGTTCGTGCGGCCGTGGTAGGCGTGGTCGAAGACGACGACGGCCTGGCGCCCGGTGTGGGCGCGGGCGATCTTCACGGCGTTCTCGACGGCCTCGGCGCCGGAGGTGAAGAACGCGCTCTTCTTGGCGAAGTCGCCGGGCGTCAGCTCGGCGAGGCGCTCGGCGAGCTCCACGTACGAGTCGTAGGGGGTGATCATGAAGCAGGTGTGGGTGAACCGCGCGGCCTGCTCGGTGACGGCCTCGACGACGGCCGGGGCGGAGTTGCCCACGGTGGTGACGGCGATGCCCGAGCCGAGGTCGGCGAAGGAGTTCCCGTCGACGTCGACGACGACGCCCCCGCCGGCCGCCTGGGCGAAGAACGGCATGGAGGAGCCGACGGCCGCCGAGACGACCGCGGACCGGCGCGCGGCCAGCTCCGTCGAGCGCGGTCCGGGGACCTCGGTGACGAGACGGATCTCCTGCGGCAGCGAGGGACCACCCTGCGTGGTGGTCGGGCCGGCGGTCTCCTGCGGGCTGATCCCCGGGGTGAGCATCGTCATGGTTCGACGGTAGGCGTCCACGTCCCCAGCGTCAGTGTCGGACGCGCACACTCTTGGGGATCATCGACGGTGCAGACCGGACACCGGGTGCGGCACCATGACAGGGTGGTGCTGCTCGCCGACCTCCTCTCGACCGCCTCCCTCGACCTGCGCCTCGTCGGAGGCGATCCGGACGTCCCGGTGCGCTGGGTGGCCACGAGCGAGCTCGACGACCCGACGCCCTTCCTGGAAGGCGGGGAGCTGCTGCTGACGACGGGTCTGCGGGTGCCGCGCGACGGCTGGGCGCGCTGGGTGGGCCGGCTCGCGGTCGCGGGCGCGGCCGGCGTGGGCTTCGGGGTGGGGCTGTCGCACCGCACCGTCCCCCGCACGCTCGTCACCGCGGCCTCCGCGGCCGGGCTGGCCGTCGTCGAGGTGCCCGTGCCGACGCCGTTCATCGCGGTCTCCCGGCGTCTGGCGGACCTGCTGCGGCGCAGCGAGAACGAGGCCGAGGCCGCGGCCGCCCGCGCCGGCCGGGACCTCGCGGCGGCGGCCGCGGGCCCGGACGGGGCGCGTGCGGTGCTGCACCGGACGGCGCGGGCCGTGCAGGGGTCGGCCTGGCTGCTGGACGCGGCGGGCGCCGTCCTGGCGGCGACGTCGCCGCAGGCCCCCCCGGCGGCGGCGCTGCAGGGCTTGCGACGGGTGCGCGGCCAGGGGGCCCGGGCGGCGTGGACGGAGGTCACGGCGACCGGGACGCTGACGCTCCGGGCCAGCGGGGCCACCCGGTGGCTGCTCGTCGCGGGCGGTCCCGACGTCCCGCGCGCCGTGCAGGGCACGGTGGGCACGGCGGCCGCGCTGCTGGACCTCCTGACGGCCCGCCCCGTGCTCGACACCGACACCGTGACGCGCGTCGTCACGGCCGGCGCCGTCGACCTCGTCCTGACCGGCCGGGCCGACCTGGCCCGGCGGCTCGCCGGCGCGGTCGGGCTGGAGCTGCCGGACCCCGTCGTCGTCGTGCGCTGGAGCGGTGCCGCCGCCCCGGACCTGCCGAGCAGCGAGCGGCACGCCCTGGGCTCCCCCGCCGCCGTCGCCGCAGCGCTGCAGGGCTGGGCCGGGCGCGCCGGGACCGGCCGCCCCGTCCCGCTCGCCGACGCCTCCCCCCGCGCCGCCGACGCCGCCTGGGCCCGCACGTCGGCGCAACGCCCCGTGGTGCACGGCGACGGGTCCTCGTTGCCGGACCGGCTGGACCCGGCGGACCTCCAGGCGTGGGCGGCCGGCCGCCTCGCCGCGCTGGAGGACGCCGAGCTGCGCCGGACCGTGGAGGTCTTCCTGGCGCACCACGGCGCCCGCCAACCGGCCGCGGACGCCCTCGGGGTGCACCGCAACACGTTGCGGCAGCGGGTGTCCCGCGCCGAGCGCCTGCTCGGGGTGTCGCTGGAGGACGCGACGGACCGGGCAGAGGTGTGGCTGGCGCTCGTCACGACCCGCGCGCACGCGGACTGAGCCGCCGCCTGCCAGACTCCCGCCGTGGCCCTGGACCCCGCAGACCTCCCCGCCTCCGCCCTGGAGTTCCTCGCCGAGCGGCACCTGGCGACGCTGACGACGCTGCGGGCCGACGGCTCGCCGCACGTCGTGCCCGTCGGCTTCACGTTCGACCCGGGCACGCGGGAGGTGCGGGTCATCACCTCGGGCACCTCGCGCAAGGCCGTCCACGCGGCCCGCGGGTCGCGGTGCGTGGTCTCCCAGGTCGACGGCCGGCGCTGGCTGTCGCTGGAGGGGCCCGGCCGGGTGCTCGACGACCCGGCCTCCGTCCGCGACGCCGAGGAACGCTACGCCGGTCGCTACCGGACGCCGCGGGAGAACCCCGCCCGCGTCGTCGTGGTCTTCACCGTCGACCGGGTCCTGGGGTCCGTGCCGCCGTGGGAGTGAGTGCGGGTCAGCGGTAGCTGACCATCAGCTCCACGACGCGGTCGAGGAAGGCGTCCACGGGCGCCTCGCGGTAGCCGCGCGCCCCGCGGCGCGGGCGGAACAGCGCGTCCCGGACGTCGTCGGCGGTGAGGGTGCGGGACCCGCGGAAGTGCTGCACGAGCAGCTCGCACAGGTCGTCGACGTCGCGGGGGTGGTACCCGCGGCGCAGACCCCGGGCCCGCGGGAAGCGTTCCCCGCGACGCTCCTTGAGGCGGCCCGCGACGGCCTGGCCGAGCGCGGAGCGCCGGTCGGTCCAGGACCGCTGGTCGTCCTGGGCCAGGGCGTGCGACCGCTCCCGCTGGGCCAGCGCGTCCTCGACCTCGGCCAGCAGCGCGTCGGTGTCGGCCACGTCGTAGCCCCCGAGCTGGGACCCGAACCCGACGGCCCGCACCTGGGCCGAGGCGACCCGGCCGGCCGGCAGCGCCGTCGCGAGGTGGTCGAGGAAGAGGTCGACGTCGGCGACCTTGTACCCCCGTCGCAGCGCCCCCGCACGGGCCGGGCGCTCGCGGACGAGCTCCTCGACCGGGACCGTCGGCGTGCTCACGCGGTCGGCTGCTCGGGGCCGATCGCGGCGAGCTGACCGCAGGCGCCGTCGATCTCGCTGCCGCGGGTGTCGCGCACGGTGGTCGGGATGCCCCGCGCCTCCAGCGCCGCGACGAACGCCTTCTCCACGGCCGGGTCGCTCGCGGTCCACTTCGAGCCCGGGGTCGGGTTCAGCGGGATCGGGTTGACGTGCACCCAGCCGCGCCCGCGGGCGTTGAGCAGCTTGCCGAGGCGGTCCGCGCGCCAGGCCTGGTCGTTGATGTCGCGGATGAGCGCGTACTCGATGCTCACGCGCCGTCCGGTCGACTCGAAGTAGCGGCGGGCCGCGTCCAGGGCCTGTGCGACGTTCCAGCGCTGGTTGATCGGGACGAGGTCGTTGCGCAGCTCGTCGTCGGGGGCGTGCAGGCTCAGCGCCAGCGTCGCCGGGATGCCCTCGGCCGCGAACTTGTCGATGGCCGGCACGAGCCCGACGGTCGACATCGTGATGCCGCGCGCGGAGATGCCGAGGCCGTCGGGGGCGGGCTGGGTGAGCCGGCGGACGGCGGCGACGGCGGACTTGTAGTTCGCCAGCGCCTCCCCCATGCCCATGAAGACGACGTTGCCGACGCGGCCCTCCCCGCCGGGGACCTCGCCGCGGGCCAGGGCGCGCGAGGCGGCCGTGACCTGCTCGACGATCTCGGCGGTCGACAGGTTGCGCGTCAGCCCGGCCTGCCCGGTGGCGCAGAACGGGCAGTTCATGCCGCAGCCGGCCTGGCTGGAGATGCACAGGGTGTCGCGGTTCTTGTAGCGCATGAGGACCGACTCGACGAGCGCGCCGTCGTGCATGCGGTACAGCGTCTTGACCGTGGTGCCCTGGTCGGCCGTGAGGGTGCGGATCGGCGTCAGGAGCGTCGGCAGCAACGCGTCAGCGATCCGGGACCGGCTGGCCGCCGGCAGGTCCGTCATCCTCTCCGGGTCGTCCTCGAGCCGCTCGAACCAGTGCGTGGCGAGCTGCTTGCCGCGGAACGCCTTCTCCCCCAGCTCGACCATCGCGGGCCCGCGCTCGGCGGGTTCGAGGTCGACGAAGTGGCGCGGGGGCTTGCCGCGGCGGGGTGCGGACATGACGAGCTGGCCCGGACCGGCGGGGGCCAGCGGGAGCGGCTCGCGCGGCGGCCGGCCGGGACCCGCGGTCGCAGGGTCCGGGGAGACGGGGGTGGGAGTGGACATCGCCTCCCATGGTACGGCGCCGCGGTCGGGGGGTCAGGGCCCGAGGAACCACAGGAGCAGCAGGTGCACGACGGGGGCCGCGGGCAGCAGCGAGTCGAGCCGGTCCATGACGCCGCCGTGCCCCGGCAGCAGGGTCCCCATGTCCTTGATGCCGAGGTCGCGCTTGAGCATCGACTCCGACAGGTCACCGCCGATGGCCACGACGACCGTGACGGCGCCCAGCAGGACGCCCTGCCACCAGGCCGCGCCGAGGGCGAGCGGCAGGGCCAACGCCCCTGCGACCATCCCGGTGACCAGCGAGCCGGCCGAGCCCTCCCAGGACTTCTTCGGGCTGACCGACGGGGCCATGGGGTGCTTGCCGAAGAGCACGCCCGCCGCGTACCCGCCGACGTCGCTGGCGACGACGAGCAGGACGAAGACGAGGACGCGCCAGGCACCGTCGCTCGCCGCGAGCATGAGCATCGCGAAGCCGGCCAGCAGCGGGCCGTAGGTGACGACGAAGATCCCGCCGGCGACGTCGCGCACGGGCGGGACGCGCACGGGTGAGCCGTGGTCACCCCCGTCGTCGACGAGGCGGTACACGACGACGGCCGCGACCGTCAGGGCGTACGCCGCGAAGAGCGTCTCCCCGCCGCCGAGGTAGGCGCCCGGCACCATCGCCAGGGTGCCCACCGCGGGCGGCAGGACGGGGATGCGCAGGTGCCGCGACCGGAAGGCGCGGACCATCTCGACCGTCCCGTACAGGACGGCGACGCAGACCAGGACGCCGAAGGCCTCCCGGCGCACGAAGAGGCTGGCGACCAGGACCCCACCCATCGCCACGCCCATGCCGATGGCCGCGGGGAGGTTGCGGCCCGCCCGCCGGGGCGGGCGGGCGGTGGACGTCGTCTCGCTGGTCACCGGCACGCTCAGACGGCCAGCAGCTCGGTTTCCTTGTTCTTCAGCAGCTCGTCGACGGCATCGACGTGCTTCTTCGTCACCGACTCCAGCTCCTTCTCGGCGCGCCCGACCTCGTCCTCGCCGGCCTCGCCGTCCTTGACGATGCGGTCGAGCTCCTCCTTGGCGCGACGGCGCACGTTGCGCAGCGAGACGCGGGCGTCCTCGGCCTTGGAGCGGGCGAGCTTGATGTAGTCCTTGCGCCGTTCCTCGGTCAGCTGCGGCAGCACGATGCGGATGACGTTGCCGTCGTTGCCCGGGTTGACGCCGAGGTCGGAGTTGCGCAGCGCCTTCTCGATCTCGCCCATGGCCCCGCGGTCGAAGGGCGTGATGAGCACCGAGCGTGCCTCGGGGATCTGGAAGCTCGCCAGCTGCTGCAGCGGGGTCGGCGCGCCGTAGTAGTCGACCATGATCTTGTGGAACATCGCGGCGTTGGCCCGCCCCGTGCGGATGGCGCCGAAGTCCTCCTTGGCGACCTCGACCGCCTTTTCCATCTTCTCCTCGGCCTCGAGGAGGGTGTCGTCGATCACGGTGGTCCCTTCGTCCTTCGTCCCGGCGCGTCCTGCGCCTCCGCGGTGCCGCAGCGCGCGGACGGGCCCGGGGGCCTCAGTCCGCGATCACCTGCGTGCCGATCCTCTCACCCCGCAGGGCGCGGGCCACGCCCTGGCCCTCCATGCCGAACACGATCATCGGCAGGCGGTTGTCCATGCAGAGGCTGAAGGCGGTGGTGTCGACGACGCGCAGGTTCTTCTGCAGCGCCTCGGCGTAGCTGATCGTCTCGATCTTGGTGGCGCTCGGGTCCTTGCGCGGGTCCCCCGTGTAGACGCCGTCGACGCCGTTCTTGGCCATGAGGACGGCGTCGGCGCGGACCTCCAGGGCCCGCTGCGCGGCGACCGTGTCGGTCGAGAAGTACGGCATGCCGGCGCCCGCGCCGAAGATGACGACGCGGCCCTTCTCCATGTGCCGGATGGCGCGGCGCGGGATGTACGGCTCGGCGACCTGGCCCATCGTGATGGCCGTCTGCACGCGCGTGGCGACGTCCTGCTGCTCGAGGAAGTCCTGCAGCGCGAGGGCGTTCATGACGGTGCCGAGCATGCCCATGTAGTCGGCGCGGCTGCGCTCCATGCCCCGCTGGGACAGCTCCGCGCCGCGGAAGAAGTTCCCGCCACCGACGACGATGGCGACCTGGACGCCCTGCTTGACGGGGCCGGCGATCTCGCGGGCCACCTGCGCGATGACGTCGGGGTCGACGCCGACCTGGCCGTTGCCGAAGAACTCACCGGAGAGCTTGAGCAGCACCCGCTGGTAGGCGGGGCGGGGGTGCACGGTCCCGGCCTCGAGGTCGACGGTCAGGCTCGGCTCGCTCACGCGGTGGCTCCTCGGGTGGTCGCACTGGATCTGGCAGGTCTGTTGAGGTCTGGGGCAGTCTGCCCCAGTCGGGTGCTGGAGGTCACGCTCGGTGAGTCGCGACTGGTCCGGACGTGCGAACGGGGTGGAGGGACCGTGGTCCCCCCACCCCGTGGAGCGTGTCGCTCAGACGCCCGCGCGGAAGCGCGCGAAGGCGGTCACCTGGGCGCCGGCGTCGGCCAGCAGCTTGGTGATCGTGACCTTCTGGTCCTTGGCGAACGGCTGCTCGAGCAGGACGTTGTCCTTGAAGAAGCTGTTGACGCGACCCTCGATGATCTTGGGCAGCGCGGCCTCGGGCTTCTTCTCCTCGCGCGCGGTCTCCTCGGCGATGCGGCGCTCGGACTCGACCTTCTCGGCCGGGACCTCGTCGCGGGTGAGGAAGGTCGGACTCATCGCGGCGGTGTGCATCGCGATGTCCTTGCCGAGGGCGTCGTCGGCCTTGTCGAGGGCGACGAGGACACCGATGGTCGGCGGCAGGTCAGTCGCGGTGCGGTGCAGGTACGCGGAGACGTGCGTGCCCTCGATGCGCGCGACGTTGGGGACGAGGATCTTCTCGCCCATCGTCGCGTTCGCCTCGTCGAGGACGACCTGGACGGTCTTGCCGTCCATCTCGGAGGCGAGCAGCGAGGCGGAGTCGGTCGCGCCGACGGCGACGGCCTGCGCGAGGACCTGGTTGGCCAGGGTCACGAAGCCCTCGGACTTGGCGACGAAGTCGGTCTCGCAGTTGACCTGGACCATGACGCCGAGGCCACCGTCGACGTGGACGGCCACGAGGCCGTTCGACGCGTCGCGGTCGGCGCGCTTGGCGACGCCCTTCTGCCCCTTGATCCGCAGCAGCTCGATGGCCTTCTCGACGTCGCCGTCGGTCTCCACGAGCGCGTTCTTGCAGTCGAGCATGCCGGCGCCGGTCTTCTCGCGCAGGGCCTTGACGTCAGCGGCGGTGTACGCGGCCACGGTCTGTCCTCTCGTCGTTCCGTGAACTTCTGGTCTGGGGGCGGACGCACGGACGCCCCGGGCCGTGGGCCCGGGGCGTCACCACAGGCGTCCTGTGTCGTACCTGACGGAGGTCAGGCCTGCGCGGTGGCCTCGGCCGGCTCGCCCTCGGCGGCAGCGGTCTCGGCCGGCTGGCCCTCGGCGGCGGTCGCCTCGGCGGCCTCGGGGGCGGTGGAGCCCTCGGCGGTCGCGGTCGACTCCGAGCCACCGGCCTGCTCGCCCTCGTTGCCGGCCAGCAGGTCCTGCTCCCACGCGGCCAGCGGCTCGGCGTCGGTGTCGGACTTGCCGCCGTGACGCACCTGCAGGCCGTCGGCGACCGCGTCGGCGATGACCCGCGTCAGCAGCGTGACGGAGCGGATGGCGTCGTCGTTGCCGGGGATCCGGTAGTCGACGTCGTCCGGGTCGCAGTTGGAGTCGAGGATCGCGACGACGGGGATGTTGAGCTTCTTGGCCTCGTCGACCGCGAGGTGCTCCTTGTTGGTGTCGACGATCCACACCGCGGACGGGACCTTGGTCATGTCGCGGATGCCGCCGAGCGTCTTCGTCAGCTTGTCGTACTCGCGACGCAGGACGAGGAGCTCCTTCTTCGTGAGGCCGGAGGCGGCCACGTCGTCGAAGTCGACCTCCTCGAGCTCACGCATGCGCGAGATCCGCTTGGAGACGGTCGAGAAGTTGGTGAGCATCCCGCCGAGCCAGCGCTGGTTCACGTAGGGCATGCCCACGCGACGGGCCTGCTCGGCGATGGACTCCTGAGCCTGCTTCTTCGTCCCGATGAACAGGATGCTGCCGCCGTGGGCGACGGTCTCCTTGACGAAGTCGTACGCGCGGTCGATGAAGGACAGCGACTGCTGCAGGTCGATGATGTAGATCCCGTTGCGCTCCGTGAAGAGGAAGCGCTTCATCTTCGGGTTCCAGCGACGGGTCTGGTGCCCGAAGTGCACACCGGACTCGAGCAGCTGGCGCATCGTCACGACGGCCATGGGTGGTCCTCCTCGTGCCGGCCCCCTCGTGGGGCCGATCGGTTGTCCCGCAGCGGGCCGGTCGGCCTGCCGCGCCTGGCTCCCGTGCGCACCCGACCACCGGGAAGGACCCGGTGGACCGAGAGGGTGCTCCCCTCCGCCGGACGCGGAGAGCGGGAACGCGATGTCACCCTGGACGTCACCGGCCCGCGGGAGAGCAGGCAGGACGCACCGGGTGCCCTCGTAGTCTACGACGCGTGAGCACTGGTCTCGACCGCGGCGCGTCCACCCCTTCCGGCACCGCCTCCCCGACCGTCCGGCAGGGCCCCGGCGTGGCGCGCATGCGGCGCTTCGGGCCCACCGTCTTCGCCGAGATGTCGGCCCTGGCCCAGCGCACGGGCGCCGTGAACCTCGGCCAGGGGTTCCCGGACTCCGACGGGCCGGCCTCGCTCCTCGACGACGCCGTCGCCGCCGTCCGCTCGGGCGCGAACCAGTACCCGCCGGGCCTCGGTGTGCCGGAGCTGCGCGAGGCCGTGAGCCGGCACCAGGAGCGCTGGTACGGGATGCGCCCCGACCCCGGCACCGAGGTCCTGGTGACGGCCGGGGCCAGCGAAGCGACGGCCGCCGCCCTGCTGGGGCTGTGCGAGGTGGGTGACGAGGTCGTCGTGCTGGAACCGGCCTACGACGCCTACCCCGCGCTCATCGCCCTCGCGGGCGCCGTCCAGCGCTCCGTGCCGCTGCTGCCGACCGCCGACGGCTTCGCCCTGGACCGCGCGGCCCTCGCCGACGCCTTCTCCGACCGGACCCGCCTGGTCCTGCTGAACACCCCGCACAACCCGACGGGCACCGTCCTGTCCGAGGAGGAGCTCGCCCTCGTCGCCCGCCTGGCCGTCGAGCAGGACGCCGTCGTCGTCACCGACGAGGTGTACGAGCACCTCGTCTTCGACGGGCACCGGCACCGGCCGATCGCCACGCTGCCGGGCATGGCCGAGCGGACGCTGACCGTCTCCTCGGCGGGCAAGACGTTCTCCGTGACCGGCTGGAAGGTCGGCTGGGTCACCGGCCCCGCCCCCCTCGTCGCGGCCGTGCGGGCGGTCAAGCAGTTCCTCACCTACGTCAACGGTGCCCCCTTCCAGCCCGCGGTCGCCCGGGCCCTGGACCTGCCCGACGCGTTCTTCGCCGACCAGGCCGCCGACCTGCAGCGGCGCCGGGACCTGCTGGGCGAGGGCCTGCGCTCGGCCGGCTTCGGGGTGCGCACCCCGGCGGGGACGTACTTCGTGATCGCCGACCCGACCCCACTGGGCTTCGAGGACGGGACGGACCTGTGCCGCCGCCTGCCCGAGCTCGCGGGCGTCGTCGGCGTTCCGGTCAGCGCCTTCTGCGAGCCCGGCGGACCGGCCGCCGAGGCCACCGCCGCTCTCGTGCGCTTCACCTTCTGCAAGTCCGACGCCGTGCTCCTGCAGGCCTGCGACCGCCTGCAGGCCCTGCGCCCGTGAGCACCGGGGACCACGCCGACCTGCGGCGGGTCCTGGAGGAGGAGCGGGCCGAGGCCACCGAGCGGGTCGCCGCGCTGGAGCGCGAGCTCGCGAGCGCCCTGGAGGCGGCCTCCGAGGGCACCGCCGACGACGAGCACGACCCCGAGGGCTCCACGACGGCCTTCGAGCGGCAGCAGGTCGCCGCCGTGCTGGAGCAGGTGCGGGAGCGGTCGGCGGCGCTCGACGTGGCCCTGCGGCGGCTGGGGGAACCGGGCTTCGGGCTGTGCGAGCGGTGCGGGCGTCCGATCGCCCCCGGCCGCCTCGCCGCGCGGCCGTGGGCCACGACGTGCGTCGAGTGCGCCGGTCGGGTGCGGCGCTAGGGCACCGCGACGGGTCCCACGTCCGGTCCGACGTCCGGTCCCACGCCCTTGGACCACCCACGGGGACACCCATCGGGACACCGGTCGGGACACCGACGTGGAGTGAGCCGTGGGTGTCCCCCGCGCGTCGCCCCCACGACGTCGAGCGGACACCCACGGGTGTTCCCACGGCCGCTCCTCCACCGCTGCGGGCGATCGCCCGGCGCCCTGCGTGTCTGCGCAGCCTGTGCACGACCCGGCGCCGCGTCGTCCCGGGCTCCCCAGGCGCCGGTGCAGCGGGTCGTCCACAGCCGCGCCTCGATGGCCTGACGCCGCGGGCCCGACCGGGGCAGGCTGCCGCCGTGCTGGGTTCAGGAGTCGCCGCCGGTCTGGCGTCCGTCGCGGTCGCGGGGCTCGCGACGGCTCTCGTCGTCGGCGTGCCCGCGTCGCCACCTGCGCCGCCGGAGGCACCGGCACCCCGTGACGGGGTGAGCACGCGGACGTGGACGTGGCCGGTCGACCCGCACCGGGTCGTCCGCACGTTCGACGACGTGGGGCGCTACGAGGCCGGGCACCGCGGCGTGGACCTGGCCGCCCCTGTGGGGAGCCCGGTGGTCGCGGTCGCGGCGGGCGAGGTCACGTTCGCGGGCGCCGTCGCCGGGCGCGGGGTGGTCGTCGTCGCGCACCCGGACGGGCTGCGCACGACGTACGAGCCCCTCGACGCCGCCGTGCGCCCGGGCCAGACCGTCACGGCGGGGTCGCCGCTCGGGAAGGTCGCCGCGCAGCCCCTGCACTGCCCCGCCGCGTGCCTGCACCTCGGGCTGCGCCGCGGCGAGACCTACCTCGACCCGCTGTCCCGGCTGCGGGGGACGCCACCGGTCCTGCTCCCCCTGGGACGGCCGTGACGTCAGCCGGCGTCGGACAGCTTGCCGCGCAGCTGCAGGACGGCCTTGGTGTGCATCTGGCAGATGCGCGACTCGGTGACGCCGAGGACGCGACCGATCTCGGCCAGGGTCAGGCCCTCGTAGTAGTACAGGGTGACGACGATCTTCTCCCGTTCGGGCAGCTGGTTGATGGCCCGCGACAGCAGGAACTTCGTCTCCTCGCTCTCGAACGCCGCGACGGGGTCCTCGGCCTTGGTGTCCTCGAGGGTGTCGACGAGGGAGAGCTTGTCGCCCTTCTCCCCCGAGACGCTGAGCAGCTCGTCGAGCGCGACGACGTTGACGTAGGAGACCTGGCTGAAGATGTGGTGCAGGTCCGACAGGGCGATGCCCATGCGGTCGGCGACCTCGGCCTCGGTCGGCGTGCGGTGCAGTTCGCCCTCAAGGCTGGCGTACGTGCGCTCCACCTCGCGGGCCTTGCTGCGGACCGAGCGGGGGATCCAGTCGATGGCGCGCAGCTCGTCGATGATGGCGCCGCGGATGCGCGAGATGGCGTAGGTCTCGAACTTGATGGCGCGCTCGATGTCGAACTTCTCGATCGCGTCGATGAGCCCGAAGATCCCGTAGGACACCAGGTCGGCCTGCTCGATGTTGGGGGGCAGCCCGACGCCGACCCGCCCGGCCACGTACTTGACCAGCGGCGAGTAGTGCATGATCAGCTTCTCGCGGACGTAGGGGTCCGCCGTGGACTTGAAGTCCTCCCACATGGCGCGCAGCGCGGCCTCGGCCGCCTCCTGCTCGGGCGTCAGCGGCCCTTTGCCCTTGCGGCTGGTGAAGCGGGCGTTGGCCTGCGGGCGACCCGCGGGCTGCACCTCCTCGACCGTCTGCGCCCCGTCCGCCGAGGCCGCCGCCTCCGAGGTGCTCGTCTGGTCCGTGCCGGTGGCGTCGATGCCGCGCTCCATCCCGTCGTCGACCACGCGCAGCCCGGAGCCGCGCTCGGTCTGGGCCGTGGTGGCTCGTTCCCGCGCCGCTCCTGGTTCCACCGTGGTCCTCCCCCCGGTCCGTCAGGCCCGGGGATGGGCCTGACGGTGAGAACTCCGCAACCGCTCCACGGAGACGTGTGTGTAGATCTGAGTCGTTGACAGCGTAGCGTGACCGAGCAACTCCTGTACGCTACGAAGGTCAGCTCGTCCGTCGAGCATGTGGGTCGCGGCCGCGTGCCGCAGTCCGTGCGGGGACGTGTGCGGCGCACCGGGAACCGCGGCGACCGCCCGGTTGACGACGGTGCGCACCTGGCGCTGGTCGATGCGGCCGCCCCGCAGCCCCAGGAACAGCGCGTCACCGGACCCCGCGACGGCGAGGGCGGGGCGTCCGCGCTCCAGCCAGGCCTCCAGCGCCCGCAGCGCCGGCTCGCCGAAGGGCACGACCCGCTCGCGGTCCCCCTTCCCGAGCACCCGCGCCTGGCGGTGCCCGGCGTCGACGTCCGCGACGTCCAGGCTCACGACCTCGGCGACCCGGCAGCCGGTGGCGTAGAGGAGCTCCAGCAGGGCGCCGTCCCGCAGCGCCACCGGGTCCGGGGACGCGTCGGTGCGCGCCGCGACCGCCGGCTCGAGAGCGGCCCGCACCTGGCTCTGGGCCAGCACGCGGGGCAGGTCGCGGGAGCGCTTGGGGGCCCGCAGCCGCAGACCCGGGTCCTCGGCCAGCCGGCCCGTACGGTGCGCCCAGGCCGTGAAGGTGCGCACGGCCGCCGCGCGCCGGGCCAGGGTGGACCGGCGGTGGTCGTCGGCCGCGGCCGTCTGCCAGGCCCGCAGGTCGGCCAGCCCGAGCAGCCCGAGGTCGAGCGAGCCGTCGTCGGCGGCCGGGACGAGCGAGGTCAACAGGTCCCGGACGTCGGAGCGGTACGCCCGGACCGTGTGCTCGGAGTGGTTGCGCTCGGCCCGCAGGTGGGTGGCGAAGGCGGCCAGCACCTGCTCGAGGTCCTCACCCCGGGGCCCGCCCGGCCCACTCACGTCTCGTCCCACCACGGCACCGTCGTGCCTGACCCGCGGCCGCGCAAGCCGCCACGCGGCGACCGTTCCGGACCCCGGTCCCGGCCGTGCGAAGATCACGCCGTGGTTCAGCGCACGCACTCGGTGCTCACCGACGACGTCGACGGCTCCGACGCCGTCGAGACCGTCGCCTTCGCCCTCGACGGCGTCCCGTACGAGATCGACCTGTCGGCCCAGAACGCGGCCGCCCTGCGGCGCGCGTTCAGCCTCTACGTGGAGCACGGCCGGGCGCTGACGCCCCGGCGCCGGGCGAGCCGCCCCGCCGACGGCCCCGGCACGGGGGTCGACAGCGGGGCGGTCCGCGCGTGGGCGCGCGAGAACGGCGTGCCCGTCAACTCCCGCGGCCGGGTGCCCGCCGAGGTCGTCGAGCAGTACGTCACCGCCGGCCACTGACGACGGTTCCCCGGGACGGCGCCCCGGGGCCACGCCTCAGTCGCCCTTGACGTTCACCACCTGACGCAGCGTGTGCCGGACCTCGACCAGGTCGGCCGCGTCGGCCATCACCCGGTCGATGTCCTTGTAGGCGGCCGGGATCTCGTCCAGGAACGCGTCCGTGTCCCGGTACTCGATGCCCTTCATGGCCTCCCGCAGCTGCTCGTGGGTGAACGTCCGGCGCGCCGCCGACCGGCTGTACTCGCGCCCCGCACCGTGCGGGGAGGAGTGCAGCGACATGACGTCGCCCTTGCCGACGACGACGTAGCTGGCCGTGCCCATCGAACCCGGGACGAGCCCGGGACGCCCGGCGTCGGCCGCGATGGCGCCCTTGCGGGACAGCCACACCTCGCGGCCGAAGTGCCGCTCCCGGGTCGTGTAGTTGTGGTGGCAGTTGATCCGCTCCGCCTCCTCGACGGCGGCCCCGAGGAACCCGGCCAGCTGGGCGACCACCCGGTCCATCATCTCCTCGCGGTTGAGCAGCGCGAAGTGCTGCGCCCACTGCAGGTCGGCGAGGTACTCGTCGAACTCGGCCGTGCCCTCGACGAGGTAGGCGAGGTCACGGTCGGGCAGCGGCACGAACCACCGCGCGCACAGCCGCTGCGCGACGGCGATGTGGTGGGTGGCCAGCTTGTTGCCCGGACCGCGCGAGCCGGAGTGCAGGAACAGCCACACCCGGTCCAGCTCGTCGAGGGACACCTCGATGAAGTGGTTGCCCGAACCGAGCGTCCCGAGGGCCAGCCGCCAGCGCGGGACGAGCTGTTCGCGGAACGCGGCCCGGGCCGGTTCGAGCGCCTCCAGCTCGGCCACCCGCGGCGCGGCCGTGGCCGACACCTCGCGGTTGGCCGCACCCGCCGACAGCGGCACCGCGGCCTCGATCGACGTCCGCAGGACCGACAGGTCGCGGCCCGCGAGGTCCGCGGCCGTGAACTGCGTGCGGACGGCGATCATGCCGCAGCCGATGTCGACCCCGACCGCGGCCGGGATGATCGCCCCGTCGGTCGGGATGACGGACCCGACGGTCGCGCCCTTGCCGAGGTGGGCGTCGGGCATCAGCGCGATGTGCGGGTGGATGAAGGGCATCGTGGCGGCGGTCTGGGCCTGCCGGCGCGTCCCCTCCTCCAGCACGGACGCCCAGTTCACCAGCTTCTTCCCCAGCCGTTCCACCTTCTCCACCTCTCTGCTCGTGGTCTGCTCGTGGTGCGCTCAGGGCCTGCGCGGCAACGGTTTCCGCACCAGGCACGAGGGACGACGATACGCAGCGCACGCCGGACGTCCCACTGGTTTTCCGCTCCACCGACCGCCTCAGACGCCCGGCGCGCGAGACCACCCCGCGCCGGTCCGGACCGCGTGCCCGGACAGCTCCAGGCGCCCGAGGAGGGCCTGGACGGCTCCCGGGTCCAGACCGCTGTCCCGGGCCAGCGCGTCCAGGTCCGCTCCCGCCCGGCGCGGCAGGCACTCGGCCACCCGCAGCTCCTCGCGGTCGAGGCCGTCGAAGGGACGCCGCTCCACCGCCGGGACCGACACCTCCTCCGCCCCCAGCTCACCGAGCAGTTCGGCCGCCTCCTCCGCACTCGTGACGCAGACCGCTCCGCGCTCGCGCAGCAGGCGGTGGCACCCGGCCGAGGCCGGTGACGTCACCGGCCCGGGCACGGCGCCGACGGGGCGGTGCAGCCGCTCGGCCCGGTCCGCCGTCGACAGGGCGCCGGAGCGCCAGGCGGCCTCGACGACCACCGTGCCCCGGGTGAGGGCGGCGATGAGCCGGTTGCGCTCCAGGAAGCGCCACCGCGTCGGGGTGCTGCCCGGCGGCACCTCCGAGACGAGCGCACCGGACTGGGCGAGGCGGGCCAGCAACGCCGCGTTGCCGGGCGGGTAGCTGCGGTCGACCCCGCAGGCCAGGACGGCCACGCTCGTCCCCCCGACGGCCACCGCGGCCCGGTGGGCCGCCGCGTCGATGCCGAAGGCACCACCGCTGACCACCGCGAACCCCCGGTCGGCCAGCCCGACGGCGAGGTCGGCCGCGACGTGCTGGCCGTACGCCGTCGCGGCCCGCGAACCGACGAGCGCGGCGCTGCGGACGCTGACGTCGGCCAGCCGCGCGGGGCCTCGCACCCACAGGCAGAACGGCGCTCCCAGGGGCCGCTCCCCCGTCGCGTCGACGTCGAGGTCGGCCAGGCCCGACGGCCACTCCTCGTCGGCGGGCACCACGAGCCGCCCGCCCGCGGCACGGACCGCGGCGACGTCGCTCGCAGGGTCGACGTCGGCCAGCCGGGTGCGCCACCGCTCCGGGCCCCGGCCGGTCACGACGGCCTCGAGCGCCAGCGGCGCCCCGACCTCGCCGACCAGCCGGGCGGCGGCGACGTCCCCCGGTTCGGCCAGGCGGCTCCAGGCCGCCCGGGCGAGCCGGTCGTCCTCCAGGGCGGTGCGCAGGGCGGGTGGGACCTGCGTCAGGGCGCGGCTCACGCGGCCACCGCCGCGCTGAGGGCCCCCCGCAGGGCGAGCGCACGGCCGACGTCGTCCCGGTCCGGAGCCCCGGACCCGCGCAGGTCGGCCACCGTCCAGGCCAGCCGCAGCACCCGGTCCACGCCGCGCAGCGTCAGCACACCCCGTTCCAGGGCCCGGTCGAGGTCGCGGGTGACGCCCGCAGCCAGGCGCAGCGGCCCCCGCAGGAGCGGACCCTTGAGCTCCCCGTTCGTGCGCACCCCGTGCCGGCCCAGGCGCTCGCCCTGGACCGCGCGCGCCGCCGCGACCCGGGCCGCCACGACGGTCGTGCTCTCCCCCGCGGCCGCCTCGGCGACCTCGGCGCGCGTCACGGCCTGCACCTGCAGCTGCACGTCGACGCGGTCGAGCAGCGGGCCGGAGAGCTTGGCGGCGTACCGCCGCCGGGCCTGCGGTGAGCACGTGCAGTCCAGGCCCTTGCCGACGGCGCGACCGCACGGGCACGGGTTGGCCGCCAGCACGAGCTGGAACCGCGCCGGGTAGCGCGCCGTGCCCCGGGCGCGGTGCAGGACGAGCTCGCCGTGCTCCAGGGGCTGGCGCAGGGCGTCCAGGACGCGGGCCTCGAACTCCGGCGCCTCGTCGAGGAACAGCACCCCGCGGTGGGCCCGGGACACCGCCCCGGGCCGCGGCACCCCGCTGCCGCCGCCGACGACTGAGGCGACCGACGCGGTGTGGTGCGGGTCCTCGTACGGCGGGCGCGTGATGAGGGCCGTGCCCGGCCGGCCGCGCAGGGTCCCGGCGACGGAGTGCACGGCGGTCACCTCCAGGGCGGCCTCCTCCTCCAGGTCCGGCAGCAGCCCGGGCAGGCGGGCGGCGAGCATCGTCTTGCCCGCCCCGGGCGGCCCGTTCATCAGCAGGTGGTGTCCACCCGCTGCCGCGACCTCGAGGGCGAAGCGCGCTTCCGTCTGGCCGACGACGTCGGCGAGGTCCAGCGGACGCCCGGCGCTGACCCGCTCGGGCGGGACGAAGGCGCGCGGCGGCTCGGGCAGGTCCAGCGGGGGGTCACCGCGGTAGTCCGCGACCAGCTCGGCCAGCCAGCGCACACCGCGGACCGCGACGCCGGGGACCAGCGCGGCCTCCTCGGCCGTCGCCTCCGGCACGACGACCCGGCGCACCCCCGCGCGGGCGGCCGCCAGCACCGCGGGCAGCACCCCGTCGACGGCCCGCACGCTGCCGTCCAGGCCCAGCTCCCCGAGGTGGACCGTCTCGGCGGACGCCTCCGGCGGCAGGACACCGGCGGCCGTGAGCGTCGCGACGGCCACGGCGAGGTCGAACGCCGACCCCGTCTTCGGCAGGGTCGCGGGTGAGAGGTTCACGGTGATCCGCTGCGCCGGCAGCGGGAAGCCGGAGTTGGCCGTCGCCGCCCGGACGCGGTCCTTGGCCTCGTGCAGCGACGCGTCGGGCAGGCCGACCAGCACGAAGGCCGGGATGCCGGGTGAGATGTCCGCCTCGACCTCGACGAGGTGCCCGTCGAGACCGACGAGCCCGACGGCGAGGGAACGGGCGAGCGCCATCAGAGCACGCCCCGCAGGTGCTCGACCCGGGCCGGGCCCCGCTCGGCGGGGCTGACCGCCACGACGTCGAAGCGGATGCCGGCGGGGGTCACGGCCGGGTGCGCCTTGAGCCACTCCTGGGCCAGCTCCTGCAGCCGGGTCAGCTTCTCGGGGGTGACGGCCTCGACCGCCGTCCCCGCGCTCGTGCTGCGCCGCGTCTTGACCTCGCACACGACGAGGTCGTCGCCGTCCCGCGCCAGCACGTCGATCTCCCCGTGCCGGCACCGCCAGTTGCGGTCCAGGACGGTCATGCCCGCCTCGACCAGCCACCGGGCCGCCACCCGTTCCCCGTACTGCCCCACGGCGTCCTTCGCGCGCACGTGCACCACCTCCGCGGCTCAGCCTGCGGCGGGGGGAGGCAGGGGCAGGACCTGCCGGGCCCCGCTGTGGACGGCGCGCTCCCTGTGGAGCCCGGGACGGCACGGGACGTCGTCGTCCACAGCCCGTCGGACCGGAAGGAGGGGTGTGAGCAGTGGGAACGCGCCCCAGCGACCCCCCGGCAGTGGGGCGCGTCCCACGGGTGCATCGACGCAGCGTGCACAGGCGTTACCGATGACGTCATGCGTCACCTGGATGGCCGAACGGCGGGCCTCAGCGCTCGCGCAGGTCCGGCCCGTCGGGGACCTCGATGTCGCGCTTCTGCAGCTCCTCCACGTTCACGTCCTTGAACGTCACGACGCGAACGTCGCGCACGAAGCGGGCGGGCCGGTACACGTCCCACACCCACGCGTCGTGCAGGGTCACCTCGAAGTACGTCTCGCCGTCGGCTGTGCGGACCTGCAGGTCGACCGAGTTGGCGAGGTAGAAGCGCCGTTCGGTCTCCACCACGTACGAGAACAACGAGACGACGTCCCGGTACTCGCGGTAGAGCTGCAGCTCCATCTCGGTCTCGTAGTTCTCCAGGTCCTCGGCGCTCACGGGACCATCATGCCTTCCGGCCCCCCGGGGTGTGGGAGGTGAGGTCCGCGAGCGCCTCGTCCTCCAGGAGCCCCAGGTCCAGCGCCTCGGCGGACGCCTCGACGACGCGGGGGGCGGGCACCGCCAGGCCGGGCAGCCGCCAGCTGCGCCGGTGCTGCTCGCAGCTGCCGTGCTCGGCGAGGGCCTGGAGGTGGTCGGGGGCGCTGTAGCCCTTGTTGCCGGCCCAGCCGTACTGCGGGAACGCCGTGTGGCGCTCGGCCATCATCGCGTCGCGGGTCGTCTTGGCCAGCACGCTCGCGCCGGCCACGGCCGCGCAGGACATGTCCGCCTTGATGCGGGTGGTCACGGCCGGCGCGTCGCAGGGCAGGACCGGCCCCGCCTCGCCCAGCTCCCCCAACTCGTCGAGCAGCGAGGGTTCCCGCGGATCGCTGAGGTAGTCGTGGTTGCCGTCGAGGATGACGACGTCGGGCCGGACCGGCAGCTGCGCCAGGGCCCGGCGGCCGGCCAGGCGCAGGGCGGCGATGATGCCGATGGCGTCGATCTCGGCGGGCTCGGTGTGCCCGACGGCCCAGGCCAGGGCCCACCGGCGCACCTTGGGCGCCAGGGCGTCCCGGGTGGCCGGCGCCAGCAGCTTGGAGTCGCGCAGGCCGGTGGGGGCGGTGCGGGTGGCCTCGTCGACGACGAGGACGCCGACGCTGACGGGCCCGGCGAGCGCGCCGCGGCCCACCTCGTCCATCCCCGCGACGAGCGTGTGTCCCGAGCGCAGGAGCTGGCGCTCCAGGCGCAGCGAGGGGGGTGTGGCGGGCGAGGGTGCGGGCCGTCGCTTCGCCGGGGTGCGGGTGGCCGGGCTCACTCCACGCCCGTCCGTCCCGGGACCGAGGCGAAGTCGTCGGGGGTGCCGAGCCAGGACCAGTGCGACAGCGGCCAGACGACGGCGTACGCACGGCCGACGACGAGGTCGACGGGCACGAAGCCGTTGTGCGCCTTGTCCCGGTTGAAGCGGGAGTCGGCCGACTCGGCGCGGTTGTCGCCCATGACCCACAGCTCGCCCGCCGGGACCGTGACGTCGAAGGCGGAGTCGCTGGGCGCGACCCCGGCCGCCAGGTAGGCGGACTCGTCGACGGGCGTGTCGTTGACGGTGATCCGGCCGTCGGCGTCGCAGCAGACGACGTGGTCGCCGGGCAGGCCGATGACGCGCTTGATGAGGTGGTCGTCGGAGTCCTCCGGCAGCAGCCCGACGAACGTCAGGGCGTCGGCGACGACGGACCCCACGGCGCTGCGCTGCGGGGGCGTGGAGCCCTGGAGCCAGCCGCCGGGGTCGGAGAAGACCACGACGTCCCCGCGGTGCAGCGCGAACGGGCCGGGGGTCAGCTTGCTGACGACGACGCGGTCGCCGATGTCGAGGGTCTGCTCCATCGACTGCGAGGGGATGAAGAACGCCTGCAGCAGGAAGGTCTTGACCACCAGCGACACGACGAGCGCGACCGCGACGACGAGGACGGTCTCGCGGACGGCGCCGACGATGCCGCCGCCGGCCCTGCGCCGCGGCGCGGGCTCCTGGGCCTGCGTGTCCTGCTCGGTGTCCCCGGCGCTCACGACGCGCTCCCCCGTCCGACGGTGCCGACCGCGTCCAGCGGCCAGGTGATGGCGACGACCCGGCCGATGACGTCGTCGAGGGCGATCGTCCCCCCACCCGGTGAGCCGAGGTGGGAGCGCGAGTCGACCGAGTCGCTGCGGTGGTCGCCCATCACCCACAGTCGCCCCTCGGGCACTTCGATGTCGAACCGCAGCTCGCTCGGCGCGTCCCCGGGCTGCACGTAGGGCTCCTCGAGCGGCGTGCCGTCGACGAGCAGGCGGCCCTGCGCGTCGCAGCAGGTGATGCGGTCCCCGGGCAGCCCGACGACCCGCTTGACGAAGTCGGACTCCCCCGGCCGGAAGCCGAGCACCCCCGCGACACCGGCGCCGACGGCGGCCAGGCCCTGCGGCTCCGGCGGGGCGTCGGCGAAGGTGCCGGTGCCGTCGAAGACCACGACGTCGCCGCGCTGGACGTCGGAGGCGTCGACGCGCCAGACGAGCACGCGCTCACCCGGCTGCAGCGTCGGTTGCATCGAGTCCGAGGGGATGGAGAAGGTCTGCACGACGAAGGAGCGGACGAGCAGGACCAGCAGGAGGGCGATGGCGAGCACGAGGACGGCCCGCGCCCCGCGCGAGGAGCGGCGCCCAGCCGGCTCACCGGACGTCGACGGCCGCGGCTGGGTGGTCGTCACGGAACTCCTGCCTCACGGGGACTGCGCGCCGCGAGAGCGCGGCTCGGGGAGTCTAGACGGGCCTGCTGGGAACCCGTCCGGAACGACACGAGCCGGGCCCCGTCGGGGACCCGGCTCGCGGTGGAGGTGCTGGACTCAGCCGCGGGGGCTGGTCGTGTCGCGACGCTCCTTGATCTTGGCGGCCTTGCCGCGCAGGTCGCGCAGGTAGTACAGCTTGGCGCGCTTCACGTCACCGCGGGTCACGACCTCGATCTTCTCGATGACCGGGGTGTGCAGCGGGAAGGTGCGCTCCACGCCGACGCCGAAGCTGACCTTGCGGACGGTGAAGGCCTCGCGGATGCCGCCGCCGGTGCGGCGGATGACGACGCCCTGGAAGACCTGGACACGCGAGCGGCTGCCCTCGATGACCTTGACGTGCACCTTGAGGGTGTCGCCGGCCCGGAACTCCGGGATGTCGCTGCGCAGCTGGGCTGCGTCGATGCTGTCGAGCACGTTCATGGCTGTTGCTCACTTCCCCTGTCGTTGCCACAGGTCATCGGCACAGGCGTTGGTCCCGCGACGGGCGTCCGGTGGGGCTGGCCCCCTGTGGCAGGCGCACCCTCCGCTGCCCGGGGGCAGCGGTCACCGGCCGTCGCGGCTCGTTGGTGTCAGCTGATCAGTCTGCCACAGCGGAGGTCGTGGGACGGAATCCGTGATCACCGGGCGTCCAGCCCAGCTCGGCGAGGACGGCGAGGTCCCGCGCGTCGCACCGGGCCGGGTCCAGCCGCTCCACCACGTCGGGGCGGCGGGAGGCGGTGCGCCGCAGCGCCTCGTCCCGCCGCCAGCGCTCGACGGCCCCGTGGTTGCCGCCGGCCAGCACGGCCGGGACGTCGAGCCCGCGCCAGGAGGCCGGCTTGGTGTAGGCGGGGTGCTCCAGCAGCCCGTCGTGCTCGGGGGCGTGGCTCTCCTCGGTGAGGGACGCGGCGTTCCCGACGACGCCGGGCACCAGGCGGACCACGGCCTCGGTGATCGCCAGGACGGCGACCTCGCCACCGTTGAGGACGTAGTCCCCCAGCGAGACCTCCCGCACCCGGATCCGCGTCCGGTAGTGCTCAACGACGCGGGCGTCGATGCCTTCGTAGCGGCCGCAGGCGAAGACGAGCCACGGTTCGGCGGCCAGCTCGACCGCGGCCCGCTGGCTGAACACCTCCCCCACCGGGGACGGGACGACGAGGACGGGTCCCTCCTCGCGGGCACCGACGGGCGGGTCGGCGAGGACGGCGTCCAGCGCCTTACCCCACGGTTCGGGCTTCATGAGCAGCCCGGCGCCGCCGCCGTAGGGCGTGTCGTCGACCGTGCGGTGCCGGTCGTGGGTGTGCTCGCGCAGGTCGTGGACCCGCAGGTCGAGCAGCCCCTGGGCCTGCGCCTTGCCGATGAGCGAGAGCTGCAGCGGCGCGAGGTAGTCGGCGAAGATCGTGACGACGTCGAGGCGCACTAGCCCTCGTCCCCCGGCAGCTCGACGAAGAGGCCGCCGGGCGGGGCGAGGACGACCTTGCGCCGGCGCACGTCGACGGTCGGGACGATGGCGCGGACGAAGGGGACGAGCACCTCGCGGCCGTCGGTGCCCGTCACGACGAGGACGTCCTGCGCCGAGCCGGTCAGCAGGTCGGCGACGGTGCCCAGGGGCGTGCCGGTCACCGTGACGGCGGCCATGCCCCGCAACTGGTGCGGGTACCAGGCGTCGTCGGACTCCTGCGCCTCGTCGTCGATGTCGACGAGCAGGAGGGTGTCGCGCAGCGCCTCGACGGCGGTGCGGTCGGCGACCTCCTCGAAGGTGAGCAGGAGGGTGCCGTTGTGCCAGCGGACGCCGCTGACGGTGAGCGGGCCCCGGGCCGGCTCGGTGCGCAGCACCACGCCCGGGACGAAGCGCTCGTCGGGGTCGTCGGTGCGCACCTCGACGGTGACCTCGCCCCGCACCCCGTGCGGGCGCCCGATGCGGGCGACGACGTACTCCACGAGAAGTCCTCCGAGATGGCTGGGCTGGAACGGCAGGACGCCGGGGCCGCGTGCGCGACCCCGGCGTCCGGAGGTGGTGCTGGTGACCGCGAGGGGTCAGCGACGGTCCACGTCGACGAGGTCGACGCGCACCTGCTTGCCGCCGGCGAGCGCACCGATGACGGTGCGCAGCGCCTTGGCCGTGCGACCGGCGCGGCCGATGACCCGCCCCAGGTCGTCCGGGTGCACGCGAACTTCGAGCACGGCACCGCGCCGCAACGTCTTGGACGTCACCTGCACGTCGTCGGGGTTGCCGACGATGCCGCGCACCAGGTGCTCGAGAGCGTCCGCGAGCACCGCGTCAGGACTCTTCGGCCGGGGCCTGCGCCTCGGCGGCGGGGGCCTCGGTCGGCGCGGACGCCGTCTTGGCCGCCCCACCGGCGGGGATGCGCGGGGGCTTGGTGTTGGTGCTCGGGGTCCGGTAGGTGCCCTCGGCACCCGGCAGGCCCTTGAACTTCTGCCAGTCACCCGTGACCTTGAGGAGCGCGGCGACCTGCTCGGTCGGCTGCGCGCCGACGCCGAGCCAGTACTGGACGCGCTCGGACTTGACCTCGATCGTCGAGGGGTCCGTCATCGGGTTGTACAGGCCGACCTCTTCGATCGCGCGACCGTCGCGCTTGCTGCGCGAGTCGGCGATGACGATGCGGTAGAACGGCGCGCGGATCTGGCCCATGCGCTTGAGGCGAATCTTGACAGCCACGGTGTGGGGTGTCTCCCGGTTCTGAAGTGTCGAACGGACCGCTCCGGTGTGGGGACGCCGGGCCGGGCAGTTCAGGGACGCGTTCGTCCCGGGTGAGAGGGTCCCTGGACGGACGAGTGCCGGACCATCATGCCAGAGGTCGCGCACCGTCCACGACACGGCCGCGCAGCACGACCGTCGGGTCCCGCAGCACGCCCAGGTCGGCGCGCGGGTCGCCGGCCACGACGAGGAGGTCGGCGCTGGCCCCCTCCTCCAGCCCGGGGTGGCCGAGCCAGCGACGCGCCGCCCACACCCCGGCGTCCAGGGCCGCCGTGCGGGACAGCCCGGCGACGGTCAGCTCGTGCAGCTCCTCGACGACGAGGCCGTGCGGCAGGACGCTCCCGGCGTCGGTGCCGGCGAAGACCGGGACGCCCGCGGCGTGCAGGGCTGCGACGGTGTCGTACCGCCGCGCGTGCAGGGCACGCATGTGCGCCGCGTACGTGGGGAACTTCGGCTCGCCCCGGTCGGCGATGCCGGGGAACGTCGCGATGTTGACCAGCGTCGGGACCACGGCCACGCCCGCGGCCGCCAGCCGCGACAGGTGCTCCGGGCCCACCCCGGTGCCGTGCTCGATGCCGTCCACCCCCGCGGCGAGCAGCTCCTCGACGCCGTCTTCACCGAACTGGTGGACGGTGACGCGGGCGCCGAGCTCGTGGGCGGCGGCGACCCCGGCGGCCAGGACGTCCGCGGGCCAGCACGGGGCGAGGTCGCCGGTCCCCCGGTCGATCCAGTCACCCACGAGCTTGACCCAGCCGTCCCCGCGGCGGGCCTCCACCCGGATGTGCTCGACGAGGTCCTCGGGTTCGATCTCGTGCGCCAGCCCCCGCAGGTAGCGGCGGGTCCGGGCCAGGTGACGGCCCGCGCGGACGATGCGCGGGAGGTCCTCGACGTCGTCCATCCAGCGGGTCTGCGACGCCGACCCAGCGTCCCGCAGCAGGAGCGCGCCCGCGTCGCGGTCGACGACGGCCTGCGCGCGGGCGACGTCGTCGGGGACCCAGCCGTGCGGGCCGATGCCGACGTGGCAGTGCGCGTCGACGAGACCGGGCAGCACCCACCCGGCCAGGCGCGTGGTCGTCACCGCAGCCGGCCGCGAGAACGTCAGCCGCCCCCCGACGACCCACGCCTCACCGACCACCTCCTCGGGCCCGACGAGCAGCGGTCCGGTGAGGTGCAGTGCCTGGCTCACGCGTGCGTCACTGCCCGAGGTACTTGTCGAACCCCTTCGGCAGGTTCAGGTCGGCCGGGTCGAACCCCTTCGACGGGTCGGGCAGCCCGAAGGCCGAACCCGGTTGCGCCGCAGCGCGTTCGGCGGCCGCCTTCTCCTCGGCGGCGCGCTTGGCGGGGTTGCCGCTCTTGCCCTTCTTGCCCTTCTGGGCAGCGATCCGGGCCTTCTGCTTCTTCGACGCGCCCGCCCCCGCACCGCCGGGCATCCCCGGGATGCCGGGCAGCCCGCCGCCGCCGAGGCCGTTCTTCAACGAGCGCATCATCTTCTGCGCCTGGCCGAAGCGTTCGAGCATGTCGTTGACGGCCGAGACGCTCTGGCCGCAGCCGGCGGCGACGCGGGCGCGGCGGGAACCGTTCATGATGCGCGGCTGGCGGCGCTCCAGCGGCGTCATCGAGCGGACCATGGCCTCGATGCGGTCGAACTCGCGCTCGTCGAAGGCGTCGAGCTGCTGCCGCATCTGGGCCATGCCCGGGAGCATCCCGAGCATCTTCTTCAGCGAGCCCATGTTCCGGACCGCCTGCAGCTGCTGCAGGAAGTCGTCGAGGGTGAAGTCCTCGTCGGCCGCGAACTTCGCGGCCATGGCCTGCGCCTGGTCGGCGTCGAAGGCCTTCTCCGCCTGCTCGATGAGCGACATGACGTCACCCATGTCGAGGATGCGCGAGGCCATCCGGTCGGGGTGGAAGGGCTCGAAGTCGTCGAGCTTCTCGCCCGTGGAGGCGAACATGACGGGCTGGCCCGTGACGTGGCGCACCGACAGGGCCGCACCACCGCGGGCGTCGCCGTCGAGCTTGGTGAGCACGACACCGTCGAACCCGACGCCGTCGCGGAACGCCTCGGCGGTGGCGACGGCGTCCTGGCCGATCATGGCGTCGAGGACGAAGAGGACCTCGTCGGGCTTCACGGCGGCCCGGATGTCGATCGCCTGCTGCATCATCTCGGCGTCCACACCGGTGCGGCCCGCGGTGTCGACGACGACGACGTCGTAGTGGTGGCGCACGGCGTGCTCGATGCCGCGCTGGGCGACGGAGACCGGGTCACCCACGCCGTTGCCCGGTTCGGGCGCGAAGACGTCGACCCCGGCGCGCTCACCGGTGATCTGCAGCTGGTTGACGGCGTTGGGGCGCTGCAGGTCGCAGGCCACGAGCAGCGGGCGGTTGCCGTTGCCCTTGAGCCAGCGGCCGAGCTTGCCGGCCAGCGTCGTCTTCCCGGCACCCTGGAGGCCGGCGAGCATGATCACCGTGGGCGGGTTCTTGGAGAACCGCAGGCGGCGCGTCTCGCCGCCGAGGATGCCGACGAGCTCCTCGTTGACGATCTTGACGACCTGCTGGGCCGGGTTGAGGTGCCCGACGACCTCCGCACCGGTCGCCCGCTCGCGGATGCGCGTGGTGAAGTCGCGCACGACGGGCAGGGCGACGTCGGCGTCGAGCAGCGCGCGGCGGATCTCCCGCACGGTCGCGTCGACGTCGGCTTCGGTCAGCCGCCCCTTGCCGCGCAGCGACTTGAACGTGGCGGTGAGGCGGTCGGAGAGCGTGGCGAACACGCCACCACCTTAACCGGCGGCGCGTCAGGCCCCCGGCACCTCCGCCGCGTCCGACAGCGCCTGGATGGCCATGGCCACGCGGGGCGGGGAGAGCCGGTCCCCCGTCGGCTCGGCGAGGTACAGCACGTCGACGGCCTGGGCCGCGTACGTCGCGACGTGCGCGGAGCGGATGTCGATGCGCTCGGTGGCCAGCGCCCGCCCGAGGGCGTGCAGCAGCCCGGGCCGGTCGGCGCAGCGCACCTCCAGGACGGTGGCGCGGTCGCTGGCCCCGGGGAGGATGACGACGCGGGGGTGCGCGACGAGCGACCGCGCGCCGCCCGCCGGCCGTCGGGTCTGCGCGTCGCGGGCCGCGAGCCGTTCCAGCAGGGCGACGTCGCCGCCGACGATGCGGTCCAGGCTCTGGCGCAGCAGCTCCGCCGAGGGGGGCTCCCCCGTCGGCGACTCGACCCACCAGGAGTCGACCGCCACGCCGTCCAGGGTGCGCACGAGCGCGGAGCGCACGAGGAAGCGGTGGCCGGCGAGGAGGCCGGCGAGGTCGGCGAAGACGCCGGTGCGGTCGGGTGCCACGACGGTGACGACGAAGAAGCCGTCGACCTCGCGCACGTCGACGCGGGTCTGCCCGTCCGCGGCCGTCGCGGCGGCGAGCGCCTGCTCGGCCGCGTCGAAGGGCGCCGGGCCGGGCGCCTCCTCCCCGGCGAGGGACTTGCGGGCGCGCGCGACGAGGCCGTCGACCAACCGGGCCCGCCACGGCGACCACGCGGCCGGGCCCGCGGCGCGGGCGTCCGCCTCGGTGAGGGCACGCAGCAGGTTCAGCGTCTCCAGCCGACCGTCGACGGCCTCGACGAGGGCCGCCACGGTCTGCGGGTCGTCGGGGTCGCGACGGGTGGCGAGGTCGACGAGGGTCAGGTGCTCGGCCACGAGGCGGCCGACGACCTCCACGTCGGCGGGGGCGAACCCGGCGCGAGCGGCGACGGCGCGGGCCAGCGGCGCACCCGTGCGGGAGTGGTCCTGCGCCCCGGGCAGCTTGCCGAGGTCGTGCGTGAGGGCGGCCAGCAGCAGCACATCCGGGCGTTCGACCTCGCGCAGGAACGGGCCGGCGGCGACCGCGGTCTCGATGAGGTGCCGGTCGACGGTCCAGCGGTGCACGGCGTTGCGCTGCGGGCGGTTGCGGATCCCCGTCCACTCCGGGATCCAGCGCTCGACCAGCCCGACCATGTCGAGGGACTCCCACACGGGCACCTGGGCGGGGCCGGCGGCGAGCAGTTCCAGGAGGGCCTCGCGCGCCGCGACCGGCCACGGCTGCGGCAGCGGCGGGCAGGTGGTGACGAGGTGCTCCAGGGTCACCGGGGAGAGCGGCAGACCGGCGCGGACGGCGGTGGCGGCCGCCCGCAGGGGCAGGACCGGGTCCTCGGCGGGGCTGACCCCGGCGCCGAGGACGACCTCGCCGTCGTGCTCGACGAGGCCGTGTCCCAGCGAGCGCAGCCGCGGGCGCTTGCCCTGGGCGCGGAAGCGGCGGGTCGGCACCGACTGGCGCGCCCGGCGGGTGGTGAGGTCGACGGCCGCGGAGATGGTGCGGGCGGCCTGGGCGACCGCGGCGAGCAGCAGGTCGGCGTCGGCGAACCCGCAGACGACGGCGGTGGCGTCCTGCTCGGCGAGCAGGAGCCGGTCGCCGGGGCGGCCGGAGGAGGCCTGCAGACCGTCACGCACGTCGAGCAGGAGGGTGTGGGCCTCGTCGACGGCGCCGTGGGGGCGGTCGGTGAGCCAGCTCGCGGCCAGCGCGCGCAGGGTGATGGCGTCGCGCAGGCCGCCCCGGGCCTCCTTGAGGTCGGGTTCGAGCAGGTAGGCGACCTCCCCGAAGCGCGTGGCGCGCTCGGCGAGGGAGTCCAGCACCTGCGGCAACCGGCGTCGTGCCCCGGCGCGCCAGTCGTCGAGCAGGTGACCGCGGGTGCGGGCGACGAGCCCGCCGTCGCCGGCGACCACGCGCAGGTCGAGCAGCCCGGTGGCGGCGGCGAGGTCGGCCGAGGCGACCTCGCGGCACTCCTTGGTCGTGCGGACCGAGTGGTCCAGACGCAAGCCGTTGTCCCACAGGGGGTACCAGATGCGGTCGGCCAGGGCCGCGACGTCGTCGCGCCCCAGGGCCCGCCCGTCGTGCAGCAGGACGAGGTCCACGTCGCTGGCCGGGCCGGCGTCGCGGCGGGCCAGCGACCCGACGCAGGCGAGCGCCACACCGGATCCCTCGCCCGGGCCGCCGGCGAGGGGGCCGCCGGGCCCGGCGAGGGGTTCGAGGGCCAGGTCCCACACGTCGCGCAACCGGGACTCCACGAGCTGGACCAGCTCGGCGCGGCGGTGCGGGCCGGGTTTGCCGGCCCGCACCGCCAGCGCGAGTCGCTCGGTGCGCAGGTCCGCGCTCAGCGCGGACCCGCCACGGGAGCGTCCATGGGGGATGACCTCCAGGAGGGTTGGTGCGGGTGGGTCAGAGCGCGTCGGGGCCGTGCTCGCCGGTCCGGACCCGGACGACGTCGTCGACCGGCTGCGTCCAGACCTTGCCGTCCCCGATGCGCCCGGTCTGGGCGCTCTTGACGACGACCTCGACGACGTCGTGGGCGTCCACGTCGTCGACGAGGACCTCCACGCGCACCTTCGGGACGAGGTCGACGGTGTACTCCGCGCCCCGGTAGACCTCGGTGTGGCCGCGCTGGCGGCCGTAGCCGGAGGACTCCGAGATGGTGATCCCCTGGATGCCGTAGGCCTCGAGCGCCGACTTCACGTCGTCGAGCTTGTGCGGCTTGATGATCGCGGTGATGAGCTTCATGCGGAGACCTCCGAGCTTCCGGACGAGTGACGGGCGTCGGTCGGACGGGCCGGCGAACCGGCCACCCGGCCGCCACCGGCGGTGAGGGCGCCCCAGTCGTAGCCGGACTCGGCGTGCTCGGCCTGGTCGATGCCGGCGACCTCGTCCTCCTCGTCGATGCGGAAGCCCATCGTCTTCTGGATCACGAAGCCGATGAGCAGCGTGACCAGGAAGGAGAACGCGAGCACCGCGAACGCCCCGACGACCTGGCGCCAGAGCTGGTCGACGCCGCCACCGAAGAACAGGCCCGCGCCGTAGCCGCCCTTGACGGCGGGCGAGGACGGGGTGGCGAAGAACCCGATGGCGATGGTGCCCCAGACGCCGCCGACGAGGTGGACGCCGACGACGTCGAGGGAGTCGTCGTAGCCGAGCTTGTACTTCAGGCCCACGGCCAGGGCGCACAGCACACCGGCGATGGCGCCGAGGACAATGGCCATGACCGGGTTGACGGCCGAGCAGGCGGGCGTGATGGCCACGAGGCCGGCGACCGCACCGGAGGCGCCACCGAGGGAGGTGGCGTGCCCGTCGCGGATCTTCTCGGTCAGCAGCCAGCCGAGGATGGCGGCCGAGGTGGCGACGATGGTGTTGACGAAGGTCACGGCGGCGGTGTTGCCCGCCGACAGGGCGGAGCCGGCGTTGAACCCGAACCAGCCGAACCACAGCAGGCCCGCGCCGAGCATGACCAGCGGCAGGTTGTGCGGACGCATGGGGTCACGGCCGAAGCCGCGGCGCTTGCCGAGGACGAGGGCCAGGGCGAGGCCGGCGGCGCCGGCGTTGATGTGGACGGCGGTCCCGCCGGCGAAGTCGACGGCCTTCAGCGTGTTGGCGATCCAGCCGCCGACGACGGAGCCGTCGGCGGAGTCGAAGGCGAACACCCAGTGGGCGACGGGGAAGTAGACGATGGTCGCCCAGACGCCGGCGAAGACCATCCACGCGCCGAACCGCGCGCGGTCGGCGATGGCGCCGGAGATGAGGGCGACGGTGATGATCGCGAACACGGCCTGGAAGGCGACGAAGGCCATGGCCGGGTAGGTCGCGGAGGCGTTGTCGCCCATCAGGCCGGTGAGGCCGAAGTACTCCAGCGGGTTGCCGAGCAGACCGCCCCCGACGTCGTTCCCGAAGGCCATCGAGTAGCCCCACAGGACCCACAGCACCCCGATCAGGGCGAGGGCGCCGAAGCTCATCATCATCATGTTGAGCACGCTCTTGGCGCGGACCATGCCGCCGTAGAAGAGCGCGAGGCCGGGCGTCATGAGCAGCACGAGCGCCGAGCTGGTCAGGATCCAGGCGGTGTCGCCTGAGTTCAGGGCCGAGTCCATGGGCAGCATGGCCTTCCGCGAGGCCGGCGGGGCCGGCGAGAGAGGGGGTCGAGAACGGGACCACCGTGGCCCGCTCTCGTTACAACCCCTCGTTCGCCGTGTTTCACCCGTGTGACGGCACCGCCGCCCGTGTGAACTTCAGGTAACGCGGGAACCCGCCCGTCAGGCCAGGAGCGCGTCGACGAACGCCTCCGGCTCGAAGGGCGCGAGGTCGTCGGCCCCCTCGCCGAGCCCCACGAGCTTCACGGGGACGCCCAGGGACTGCTGGACGGCCACGACGATGCCGCCCTTGGCGGTCCCGTCGAGCTTGGTCAGCACGATGCCGGTGACGTCGACGACCTCGGAGAACACGGCCGCCTGGCGCAGGCCGTTCTGGCCCGTCGTGGCGTCGAGGACCAGCAGGACCTCGTCGACGGGACCGTGCCGCTCGACGACGCGCTTGACCTTGCCGAGCTCGTCCATGAGGCCGACCTTGTTCTGCAACCGGCCGGCGGTGTCGATGAGGACGACGTCCACCTCGGCCTCGGTGCCCTGCTTCACGGCGTCGAAGGCGACGGCCGCGGGGTCGGCGCCGTCGCGGTCGCTGCGGACGGTGGGCACGCCGACGCGGTCGCCCCACGTGGCGAGCTGCTCGGCGGCCGCGGCGCGGAACGTGTCGGCCGCGCCGAGGACGACGTCCTTGTCCTGGGCGACGAGCAGGCGGGCGAGCTTGCCGACGGTCGTGGTCTTCCCGGTGCCGTTGACGCCGACGACCATGACGACGGCGGGCCGCTCCCCCTGCCGCTGCGTCGCCAGCGTGCGGTCCATGCCGGGTCCGACGGCGGAGAGCAGCTCCTCGCGCAGGAGCTCGCGCAGGTGGGCGGGGTCACGGGTACCGAGCACCTTCACGCGCTCGCGCAGGGCGTCGACGATGCGCGTCGTGGGGTCGACGCCGAGGTCGGCGAGCAGGAGGGTGTCCTCGACCTCCTCCCACGTGGCCTCGTCGAGCGTGTCGCGGGAGAGCAGGGCCAGCAGCCCCTGTCCGAGGGCGGAGTTGGACCGGGAGAGGCGTTCGCGGAGGCGGACGAGGCGCCCGAGGACGGGGGCGGGTCGTTCGACGACCGGGCCGTCGGGGAGGCCGACGTCCTCGACCGTGCGGGTGGCGCTGTCGCGCGGGACCTCCGCGTCGTCACCGACCCCCGGCAGGTGCTCCTCGCCGTCGCGCCAGTCCCCCTTGAGGCCGGCCTGCTGCCCTGGACGGGGCGGGAGGTTCCGGCGCCGGCGGCGCGGCCGGACGAAGCCCACCAGCGCGCCCACGCCCGCGAGGGCGATGACCGCGATGAGGCCGATGACGTACTCGACTGTCTCCACGACCCCCGATCTTCCCAGACGGGGCGGGGACCGCCCGCCCGCCGACACCCGTCAGCGGGCGCGGACCGTCCGGTGCTCCTCGCGCGCGCCGCGACGCTGAGCCTCGAGGCGGGCGGCCACGCGCGTGCGGGCCTGCTCGGCGACGCGGTCGCGGTGGTGGCGCAGGACGAGCAGGAGCCGCTCGGCCCACGCGTCGATCCGCGCCATCGTCCGGCTGCCCCGTCGGCGCAGGCTCGGCGCTGCGACGGTCAGCAGGACCACGACGGCCAGACCCACCGTCACCACGAACGTCACCAGCAGAGTCGTCACCATCACCGGACCACCACCCACGACGTCGGCACCGGGGCCGGGTTCGGTACCGGGACCCGGTGGAAGCTCATCACGCGACCACCTTGCCCCGCGGGTCCCGCCCGCACCACCCGGCACGCGCCGTCGTCATCGCTCCGTGACCGGATGCTCACCGGGGCGTCACCGAGGCGACGACGGTCACACCGGCGCGGGCTCGGGATCCTGCTCGGGGACGGGTTCAGGGGCCTTCGCCGCCACGGTCCGCTCCCCCTCGCGCAGCCGCTGGCTGACGACGGTGCTGATCCCGTCACCGCGCATCGTCACGCCGTACAGGGCGTCCGCGATCTGCATCGTCCGCTTCTGGTGCGTGATGATGATCAGCTGGCTCGTGGCGCGCAGCTCCTCGAAGAGGGTGATGAGCCGGGACAGGTTCGAGTCGTCGAGCGCTGCCTCCACCTCGTCCATGACGTAGAAGGGGCTGGGGCGCGCGCGGAAGATCGAGACGAGCATCGCCACTGCGGCCAGCGACCGCTCGCCGCCGGACAGCAGCGACAGCCGCTTGACCTTCTTGCCCGCGGGCCGGGCCTCCACCTCGATGCCGGTGGTGAGCATGTCGGACGGGTCCGTCAGGACGAGGCGCCCCTCCCCGCCCGGGAACAGGCGCGGGAACACCTCCTCGTACTGCTGCGCCACCTCGGCGAACGCCTCGGAGAACACGCGCTCGACGCGCTCGTCGACCTCCTTGACGATGTCGAGCAGGTCCTTGCGGGAGTTCTTGAGGTCGTCGGACTGCGTCACGAGGAACTGGTGGCGCTCCTCCATCGCCGCGTACTCCTCCAGCGCCAGCGGGTTCACCTGCCCCAGCTGGGCCAGCGCCCGTTCGGCCGAGCGGCGCCGCTTGTCCTGCTCGGTGCGGACGTAGGGACGCGGCTCCGGCGCCTCCTGCGGTTCGGGGTCGCCGGGGGCGGGCGGGGACGGCGGGACGAGCTGGTGCGGGCCGAACTCCTCGACGAGGACGTCGGGGTCGGTGCCCAGCTCCTCGAGGGCGCGCTGACGCAGCTGGTCGATCTTCCAGCGCTGCTGGGCGCGGGCGACCTCGTCGGCGTGCCGGGTGTCGCCGAGGCGCTGCTGCTCGGTCTTGAGGGACTCCACGGCGCGCCGCGCGGCCCCCACCTGCTCGTCGAACGTCGCCCGAGCGGCCTCGGCGGCCTCTCGCAGCCGGGCGGCCTGGGCGTGCGAGGACTCCCATGCGGTGAGCGCCCTCGCGGCGCCCTCGCGGACGGTCGCGGCGACGCGCAGCTGCTCGGCGCGGCGGGCGCGACGGGCGGCGGCGCGTTCCCGGGCGGCGAGCTCCTCGGCGGCCTGCCGTTCCAGCGCGTCCGCGCGACCGGCGAGGGCGCGCGACCGTTCCTCGGTGGTCCGCAGGGCGAGCCGGGCCTCGGTCTCGGTGCCGCCGAACCCCCGGGCGACCTCGGCGAGGCGGTCCCGCTCGTCGGTGGAGACCTCCTCCTCCCCGTCGCCCTCGACAGCGCTGGCGGCCTCGAAGCGTTCGGACAGCTCGGCGAGCTCGGCGCGGTCGGCCTCCAGGCGCGTGCTGACCTGCTCGCGCGTCGCGCGCAGCCGGTCGGCCTCCGCGGCGGCCGCCCGGACGGCGGAGCCCAGCTGCCCGAGCTGCTCGGCGACGGCGTTCATGCGCGCGTCGGAGTCGTGGAGCCGGTCCAGGGCCGCCTCGACGCGCTCGGTCGCCGCGGCCCGCGCGGTCTGCGCCTGCTGCAGCGCGAACTGCGCCCGCTGCGCGCGGTGCTCGGCGGCCGACAGGGCGTCGGTGGCCTCGTCGACGGCGGCCTGCACCTGCAGCAGGCTCGGCGCGGACGACGACCCGCCCGCGGCGACGTGCGCCCCCACGACGTCGCCGTCCCGCGTGACCGCGACGAGGTCGGGCTGGGACTCGGCGACGCGCTGGGCGGCCGGCAGGTCCTCGACGACGACGACGTGGCCCAGCAGCCGGACCAGGGCGGGCTGCAGGTCCACGGGCGCGGTGACCAGCGACAGCGCGGCCCGCGCGTCGGGCGGGACGACCAGCCCGGTGTCAGCGGGCCCGGCCGTGGCCACGAGCATCCCGGCCCGGCCGGCGTCCTCGCCCTTGAGGTGCTCGATGGCGCGCACGGCGTCGGCGGGGCTCGCGACGGCGACGGCGTCGGCGGTGGACCCGAGCGCGGCGGCGACCGCCTGCTCGTAGCCGGACTCCACGCTCAGCAGCGCCGCGACCGAGCCCAGGACACCGGAGACGGCCGTGCCGGCGGCGAGCAGGGCGCCCGTGCCGTCCTTGCGGGCCAGCCCGATCTCGAGGGCCTCCTTGCGGGCGGTCCACGTCGCGCGGTCGCGTTCGGCGGCCTGCAGCTCGGCGCGGGCCTGCTCGTGCGCCGCCTCCGCGGCCTCGAGCCCGTCGGCCGCCGCCTCGTGCTCGGCGTCCAGGCCCTCCTCGCCCTCCTCGACCCCGGCGACCTGCGTCTCCAGGGCGGTGAAAGCCGTCTGCGCCTCCTCGCGCCGGCGCTCGGCGTCGGCCAGGGAACCGGACAGCCGCTCGCGCTCGGCCTCGGCGGCCTCGACGCGGCTGGTGCGGGCGGCGACCTGGCCGCCGAGGCGGGCCAGCCCCTCGCGGCGGTCCGCGGCGGCGCGCAGCGCGGCGGAGACCCGCTGGTCCTCCGCCCGCGCCGCCTGGTCGGCCGCGGCGCGGGCGGCGAGGACCTCCTCGAGCGCGGCACGGCGCGTGGCGACCTGCTCGGCCAGCGCGGCCTCCTCGGCGCGGACGCGGTCGGCCTGCGCCTGCAGCTCCTCCGGGTCGCGACGGCCGGTCTGCTCCTCCGGCTCGTTCGCCAGCAGCCGCGAGCGCTCGGCGGCGAGGGCCTGCACCCCCCGCAGCCGCTCGGCGAGGGCGTCGAGGCGGTGGTGGGTCTCGACGGCACGGGCGAGGTCCGGGGCCGCGGCGGCCGCGGCCTGCTCAGCGGCCTGGAGCCGGGCGGACGCCTCGCCGAGGTCGGCCTCGACCTGCGCCTGGCGGGTCTTCAGCGCCGCCTCGTCCGCCTCGTCGCGCTGCAGGGAGCTGCTGGCCTGCACCAGGTCGTCGGCCAGGAGCCGCAACCTCGCGTCGCGCAGGTCCGCCTGGACGACCTGGGCCCGGCGCGCCGCCTCGGCCTGGCGCCCCAGCGGCTTGAGCTGGCGCCGGATCTCGGTGACGAGGTCGGCCACCCGCGTGAGGTTGGCCTCCATCGCGTCGAGCTTGCGCAGCGCCTTCTCCTTGCGGCGCCGGTGCTTCAGGACCCCGGCCGCCTCCTCGATGAACGCGCGGCGCTCCTCGGGCGAGGCGTGCAGGACGGCGTCGATCTGCCCCTGGCCGACGATGACGTGCATCTCGCGGCCGATGCCGGAGTCGGACAGGAGTTCCTGGACGTCCAGCAGGCGGCACGTCTGACCGTTGATGGCGTACTCGGACCCGCCCGTGCGGAACATCGTCCGCGTGATCGTCACCTCGGCGAACTCGATGGGCAGCGCCCCGTCGGCGTTGTCGATCGTGAGGCTGACCTCGGCGCGGCCGAGGGCGGAACGTCCCTCCGGGCCGGTCGTGCCGGCGAAGATGACGTCCTCCATCTTCCCGCCGCGCAGGCTCTTCGCGCTGCTCTCCCCCATGACCCAGGTGAGGGCGTCGAGGACGTTGGACTTGCCCGAGCCGTTCGGGCCGACCACGCACGTGATCCCCGGCTGCAGCCGCAGCGTCGTCGCGGAGGCGAACGACTTGAACCCCTTGAGGGTGAGGGTCTTCAGGTGCACGGGGCGAGAGCCTAACGACGCGAGGCCCGTGATCGTCCGAGGCGAGCCGTGCCGCGCCGCGGGCGGGCTTCTCGGCACCGGGCCCCCTCCCCGTGGTCATCACGGTCTGGAATGACCGTTGGTGCGACACGCGATGCAGTCGATGAGTGACCGTCCGAGGTTGTACAACGGTGCAAGACCCCGACGAATCCCGGAAGGACCCCTGTGCCGACCCGCCCCGCCGGTCGTACCCGCCCCACCCGCGCCGAAGGCCCCACCCGGTCGCGCCGCTCGCCGTTCCGGTCGCTCCCGCGGCCCCGCACCGCCCCGGGCGGGCTCGTGGCGCAGGGCGCCGCCGGACGCCCCCTCGACGAGGTCCCGCTGCGCCTGCTGGTGACGCTGGCCCTGCTCTGCGCGATCGGCCCCTTCGCCGTCGACATGTACCTGCCGACGTTCCCGGACCTCGCCTCGGACCTGTCGACGAGCGCCGCTCGCGTCCAGCTGACGCTGACGACGTTCATGCTCGGGATGGCCGCCGGCCAGCTCGTGCTGGGACCCCTGTCCGACCGGCTCGGCCGCCGTCGCCTGCTGCTGGCCGGCACGCTCGTCACCTTCCTCGCCGGGGTCGTCTGCGCACTCACGCCCTCGATCGGCGTGCTCGTCGTGGCGCGCCTCGTGCAGGGCGTCGCGGGGGCCGCCGGCGTGGTCATCGGCCGCGCCGTCGTCGCCGACCTGGCCCACGGCCGGGCCGCCGCCCGCGCCTTCTCCACGCTCGGCGTCATCGGCGGGGTCGCCCCGGTCGTCGCACCGCTGCTCGGCGGTCTCGTCGCGGGGCACGGCGGCTGGCGCGGCATCTTCGGCGTCACCGCCGTCGCCGCGCTCGTCATGGTCGTGGCCGCGTGGTTCGTCGTCCCCGAGACGCTGCCGGCCGAGCGCCGGCACGCCGGCGGGGTCCGCGACGTCGCCGTCACCGCCCGGGCCGTCCTGTCGCGCCGTGGCTACGTCGGGTACGTCGGCACGCTCGTCCTGGTCTTCGGGACCGTCTTCTCCTACGTGTCGGCCTCCCCCTTCGTGCTGCAGAACGTCGTGGGCCTCTCGACCGGGACCTACTCCCTCGTCTTCGCGACCAATGCGCTCGGGATCGCCGCCGGCGGTGCCGTCTCGACCAAAGCGCTGCGCCGGTTCAGCCCGTCGCAGGTCCTGACCACCGGGGTGCTGCTGCAGCTCGCCTGCGCCGCCGGGTTGTTCACGACGGTCCTCGCCCTCGGCGCCTGGACCCCGGCCGTGCTCGTCCTGCTGTGGTTCACGGTCTTCAGCTGCGGTCTGATCTTCGGGAACGCGACGGCGCTCGCGGCCGACGAGGTGCGGTTCGCCTCGGGCACCGGCTCCGCGCTGCAGGGCGCGCTGCAGTTCACGATCGGCGCACTGGTCTCCCCGCTCGTCGGGCTCGCCGGTGAGCACTCCGCCGTGCCGATGGTGACCATGATGCTGACGTGCACCGGACTGGCGGCCGCGATGCTGTTCCTCGTCGCGCGCCCCGCGCACCGCCGCGTCGACACCGCGGTCTGACGCTCAGCGCGCCGCGAAACCCTCGACGCCCTCGGCGGGTCCCCAGTGGTCGGTGACCCGGGTGACCCGCCCGGGGCGTCCGTGCTGGGATGGGTCGGCCCGCAGGCGGGACAGCAACTGCCGCAACGCGTCCCGCTCCCCCTCGGCGACCACCTCCACGTGGCCGTCGGAGGTGTTGGTGGCGCTGCCGGCCAAGCCCAGCTCCTCGGCCTGCCGCTGGGTCCACCAGCGGAAGCCGACGCCCTGGACGCGGCCGGTGACGAGAGCGGTGAGGCGTTGCACGGACCGCACCCTAGTGATCTGAACGGAAAGCACGTGACCCCCTTCGCGCCCTGAGCACGCTCCGGCGCTGGGCGCCGGCTCCACTCGCTGCGTTGTGGTCGCTCGAGATGACGCTGCCAGCCCATCGCTCCCACGCCGTGCGATGCACGCACTCAGAGCGCGCCTGTGGCCACGTCCTTCCTGGTCAGACCACTAGGACGCTCAGGCGTACGCCGCGCCGCCGCTGATGCCGAAGAACTCCTCCAGCGTCGCCGTCCCCCGCTCGGCGACCCGCTGGACGAGGTCGGTCCCCACCCAGCGCCAGTGCCAGGGTTCGGGGTCGTAACCGGTGACGCCGGTGGCCCCCTCGGGGTAGCGCAGCAGGAACCCGTAGCGGCCGGCGTGGGCGCGCAGCCACTCCGACTCCGGTGTCTGGCCGAAGCAGTTCTTCAGCAGGCAGCCCGGCTGGGTGCGGCCACCGAAGTCGACCGCCAACCCCGTCTGGTGCTCGCTGTACCCCGGGCGGGCCGACACGCTCTCGGCGGACTCCAGGCCGTCGCGGGCGACGGCGTTGTCGTGCACCGACGTCTGGCGCTGGAAGGAGCGGTACCCGCTCGTGACGCTCAGGCTCACCCCGTCGCGGCGCGCGTCCTGCAGCAGCGACCGCAGGTCGGGGGCGATGACGGCCGCGACCTCCTTGCCGTCCACGACGGCCAGGGACGGCGCGTAGTCGCGCGGGTCGAGGGGGTGCTGCTTGTTGACGACCACCCACGGGCTGTCGGCGGCCGTGCGCGACGGTCCGTCCACGGCGACGGGAGCCGCCGGCTGCGTGGCCTCGGAGGCGGGGGCGGGGGCGGGGGTCGCCGCGCCGGACGCCGGGACGACCTCCGCGTCGTCCCCGGGCAACCGCGAGACGACGACCCCGCCGCCGACCCCGGCGGCCAGGACGCCGACGAGCAGCACCCGGCGCGCGACGACGGCCTCGTGGCTGAACCGCCGGCGCCCGTCGGGCAGCACCTCCGGGGCGAAGCGCGAGCGTCGCGGCCGGGTGCCCAGCTGGGTCATGCGCCGATCTTCCCAGCGCGGCGCGTGGACGTCGCGCGCCGCGCCGGGAGGACCGCCCGCCCCGTCGGCCCGTCAGGCCGTGACGCTGTGCTCGCCGGCGGCGAGTTCGCGCTCGCTGCCGTCGGGCAACCGCAGGACGGCCGACGTGCCCGCCGGGACCGTCACGTCGACGCTCAGCGCGTCGCCGTCCTGCCGCCAGCTCACCGCGAGCCGGCCGTGCGGCGTCTCCAGCCCACCCTTGGCCCAGGTCAGGCCCCCGCCGGGCCGCGGGGCCACGAGCGAGCGCGCGTACCCCGGTTCCAGCGGCGAGAGCCCGGCGACGACGCGGTGCATCCAGTCCGCGACGGCCCCCAGGGCGTAGTGGTTGAAGCTCGTCATCTGCCCGGGGTTGATCGTCCCGTCCGGCAGCATCGAGTCCCACCGCTCCCAGATCGTGGTCGCCCCCATCGTCACGGGGTAGAGCCACGACGGGCAGCCCTCCTCCAGCAGCAGCCGGTAGGCCTCCTCGAGGTGACCGGTGGAGGTGAGGGCGTCCGTGACGTACGGCGTCCCGGCGAAACCCGTCGAGACCCGGTACCCGGCCTTGGCGACGACCTCGGCGAGCCGGTGACCGGCCTTGGCCTTCAGCTCCCCGTCCAGCAGGCCGAACTCGATGGCGAGGGCGTACACCGTGGCGCAGTCCGACAGGACCGTCCCGTCGTCGGAGACGTAGTGCTGCAGGAAGGCCGTGCGCAGGCGGACGGCGAGGGCGTCGAAGGCGTCCGCGTCCTCCTCGTGCCCCAGGACCCGGGCCATGTCCGCCGCGGTGCGCGCCGAGCGGTGGATCGCCGCCGTCGACACCACGCCCTTGTCGGCCTTCGCGGCGGCCGGGTCGTCCGGCGGGGCGTCCGGGTCCAGCCAGTCGGCGAACTGGAACCCCTCGTCCCACAGGTCCGTCGGCGACAGCAGACCCTCGACGTGCCGGACGTGCGCGACGGCGGCCGGGTAGGCCTCGGCCAGCGCCTCGCGGTCGCCGTAGGCCTGCCACAGGGTCCACGGCAGCCAGACGGCGACGTCGGACCAGAAGCACGTGGAGTCGGCCTTGCCGCGCAGCTCCTTCGGCGGCGAGAACTTCAGGACGTCCGGGACGACGTACGGCGTGATGCCGTCGTCGTGGGCCTGTTCGGCGTCGAGGTCGCGCAGCCAGTCGCGCAGGAACGCCGAGACGTCGAACAGGTAGGCGGCGCTCGGGCCGAAGACGGCGAGGTCACCCGTCCAGCCGAGGCGCTCGTCGCGCTGCGGGCAGTCGGTGGGCACGTCGAGGAAGTTGCCCTTCTGACCCCACACGACGTTGCGGTGCAGCTGGTTGACGAGCTCGTGCGAACACTCGAACTCCCCCGTCCGCCGCAGCTGGGAGTGCACGACGACGGCCTCGAGGTCGTCGACGGTGAGCTCGCCGGGCCAGCCCTCGACCTCGGCGTACCGGAACCCGTGGAACGTGAACGTCGGTTCGAACGTGTCCGCCCCGCCGGACAGGACGAGGTGGTCGGTGGCCTTGGCCGTCCGCAGCGGCCGCACCCCCAGCTCGCCGTGCTCGAGGACCTCGGCGTGCCGCAGGGTGATGGTGGTGCCCTCCGGTCCGGTGACGGTGAACCGCAACCAGCCCACGAGGTTCTGCCCGAAGTCGACGAGCGTCTTCCCGCTCGGCGAGGCCGTCACGGCGACGGGCTTGACGACCTCCTGCCGGCGGATCGGCGGCCCGACGAACTCGGTGAGCCGGCCGGTGTCGAACTCCAGCACGCTGACCCCGCTCCAGCCGTCGGCGGGCCCGTCGAGCGCGGCCCAGCGCGGTTCGAGGCGGCGGAAGTCGACGTCCTGGCCGTCGTAGATCTCGTCGGCCGTCACGGCCGAGGGACGCGCCTGCCAGTCCGGGCCCGTCACCACGACCTGTTCGTGGCCGTCGGCGAACCGGAGTTCGAGCTGGGCGAAGGCGCCGATCCGGTCGGAGTACAGGCCGCTCTTCCCGCTCCAGGCCAGCCGGCCCACGGCCCAGCCGTTGCCGAGCGCCAGCCCCAGGACGTGGTCGGCCGCCCCCCCGGCGAACCGTTCCGTGAGGTCGTGGGTGGCGTGGCGCAGCCGCCACTCGTAGCTGCTCCAGCCGGGGGTGAGGACGTCCTGCGACACGGGTTCACCGTCGAGGTGGGGTTCGACGACCCCGAGCGCCGTGACGTGCAGGACGGCGGAGGCCACCTCCCCGTGGCCCTCGTCGAGGGTGAACCGTGTGCGCAGCAACGGCGCCTGCGGCACGTCGTCGGCCGTGATCATCGCTGCGTGCCAGCGTGGGGACATGCGGGGGTTCCTCCGGGGAGTCGGTGCTCAGTACATCTGGGCGGTGGGCGTCAGCCCTTGACGGCGCCGGACGTCATGCCGGCGACGATCTGGCGGTTGAAGAACAGGTACATGACCAACGGCGGGATGGTGATGAGCAGGATGTCCATGAAGAGCAGGTTGTAGGACGTGAGGTTCTGGCTCTGGAAGTTGAACAACGTCAGCTGGACCGTCGCGTTGGCGTCGCCGGGGGCGAAGTACAGCGGGTTGGTGAAGTCGTTGAAGATGTTGACCGACTGCACGACGATGATCGTCACGGTGACGGGCCGCAGGAGCGGCAGGACCACCTGGAAGAACAACCGGAACGGACCGGCCCCGTCGATGATGGCGGCCTCGTCGAGCTCACGCGGGATGGTCCCGAGGAACGCGCGGAACAGCAGGACGGTGAAGGACAGGCCGTAGGCGATCTCGACGAGGATCAGCCCCGGCATCCCGCCGAACAGCCCGAGCTTCTGCAGCACCCAGATCGTCGGCACGACCGCCGGCGGCATGATGAGCCCGGCCAGGACGAGGAAGTTCACCAGTGGCGTGATCCGGCTGCGGCGGCGCTGCAGCACGAACGCCACCATCGCCCCGAGCACCACGAGCGCGGTGACCGAGACCACCGTGAGGATCGTCGAGTTGATGAAGGCGATGACGAGGATGTAGTCGCGGGTCTGCAGGACCGTGACGAAGTTCTCGACGAACTGCAGGTTCCGCGGCCAGGCCAGGGCGAACTCCCCCGCCTGCTGGGAGTCCATGAGCGCCGTGGTGACGATGAAGGCGAACGGCACGAGGAAGACGACGACGCTGGCCAGGACCGCCAGGCCGCCCACGCCCCAGCGGTACAGGGCCGAGGCGGTGCGGATGTTCCCGCGCGGACCCCGCGGGGCCTTGAGGGTCTCGGCCGTCGTGGTGCCGGTGAGGGTGCTCACATCTCCACCTCCTTCTTCGACAGGAACCGCGTCAGCGGGATCACGATGGCGGTGACGGCGATGAAGAGGATGACGTTCCCCGCCGTCGACAGGCCGTAGAACCCCGCCTGGTACTGCTTGTAGATGACCGAGGCGATGACGTCGGAGGTGAACCCCGGCCCGCCCTTGGTCATGGCCCAGATGAGGTCGAAGGACCGCAGGCCACCGATGAGCGAGAGCGTGACGACCGTCGAGGTCGCGGGCCACGACAACGGCAGGACGATGTTGCGGAACGTCGTCCAGGCCCCGGCACCGTCGACCTTGGCGGCCTCCCGGTACTCGTTCGGGATGGACACGATCCCCGCCATGTAGATGACGGTGGCCAGGCCCACGCCCTTCCAGATGTCCACCAGGGCCACCGAGAAGAGCGCGAGCGAGGGGTTGGTGAGCCAGCCGACCTGGTCGATCCCGAACGCGCCCAGGGCCTGGTTGACGACGCCCTTCTCGGGGTTCATCAGCACCTGGAACGTGATGCCGACCCCGACGGTCGACACCAGCACCGGGAAGAAGACCACGGAGCGCAGGTACCCGCGCCCCACGATCTGCGAGGTCAGGAGCAGGCCGAGCGCCATGCCCAGGACGACCTTCGCCCCGGACGTGACGACGGCGTAGACGAACGTGTTGACGAAGCCCTTGGTGAGGGCGGGCTCGGAGAAGAACTGGGCGAAGTTGTCCAGGCCGATGAACTCGCTGGAGAAGATCGTCCACCGCGTCAGGCTGAAGTAGAACGACAGCAGCGTGGGGACGAGGAAGAGCACGGCGTAGACGACCGCCGCGGGCAGGAAGAACCAGTGCGGGTACGGACTGCGCCGGCGACCGTCGCGCCGGCGCGAACCCCCGGCGCCTGCGCGCACGGTCCCCGGCGGGGAGCTGGTGGTCGCCGACACGTCCGTCACCAACCTTCGAGGCCGAGCTGCTGGGCCTGCTTCTGGACGTCCTGGTCGTAGAGCTTGGCCGCGTCGGCGGCCGGGGTGATGCCCGAGCCCACCTCGACGCAGATCTGCTCCAGGTTCGGCCCCTTGACCGGGGAGAGGAACTCCAGCGCCGGGGACTGCTTGTCCGCGTCGAAGTAGGCCTGCACGTCCTTGGTCACCTGCGGCACGTCCGAGGGCAGCGTGCAGCCCTCGACGAGGTAGGGGCCGGTGGGCGGGCTGGCCTGGGTCTGCGCGTCGCAGCCGGCCGGGCTCGCGATGAAGGCCAGCAGCTTCTTGGCCGCTGTGAGCTTGGCGTCCTTGGTGGTGCCGGGGATGTAGACCCCGTTGGGGAACCACGCGGTCAGGCCGTTGGTGGCGGCGTCCGTGCCCGGCAGGGCGAAGAAGCCGACGTCGTCCACCTTGTCGGGGGCGGCCTGGGCCAGCGTGGTGATGTTGCCGGACAGGATCGGGTACATCGCGCCCTTGCCGTCGGCGAGCAGCCGCATCCCGTCCGGGACCTTGGCCGAGGCGAAGTCGGTGTTCGCCCAGCCCTTGTCGTGGATCTCCTGCAGGTGCTGGAACCCCGCGAGGGCGACCGGGTCGGTGGCGTACTTGGCCTTGTTGGCCGTGTAGTCCTCCGCCCAGGTCGGCTCGGCCGCCGCGATGTTGTGGAAGTCGCCCAGGATGGGCAGCTGGGCGGTCCACGTCTCGCCGTAGGTCTGGATGACGGGGGCGATGCCGGCGGCCTTGATCTTGTCGGCCGCGGCGGTGAACTCGGCCCACGTCTGCGGGACCTGGATGCCGAGCTGCTCGAAGACCTTCTTGTTGTACATGACCCCGCCGCCGAAGGCGGTGCCGTAGGGCACCCCGTACATGTCCTTCCCGACGGACACCTGGGCGTCGTAGCTGTCGTCGACCTTGGCCACGGCGTCGTCGCCCGTGAGCTTGGTGAGGTTCTTCTCCGGGGCGATCTGCTGGAACAGCGATCCGGAGTTGTAGTCGAAGACGTCGGCCATGCTGCCGGTCTGCAGGCGGGTCTTGACGAGGTTGTCCCCGTCGCCGCCGGCCGGCTTGCCGTCGAGCTTGACGGTGATGCCGGGGTTGGCTTTCTCGAAGGCCGCGACGACCGCCTTCGCGGTGGCCTGCGCCGTCTCGTCGGCGCCGGTCAGCCAGGTGATCGTCGTCCCGTCGCCGGAGGAGTCCGAGGACGAGCCGAGGCTGCCGGCGCTGCAGGCCGTCAGGGGGGTGAGGGCCAGGGCGACAGCGAAGGCGAGGACGCGTCGCGCGGACCGGCGTGGGGTGGAGGTGCGTGTCACGAGTTCGTCTCCTCTTCGAGACCACGGACCGGCGTCGGCGCCGGCTCTTGCTCCGCCTGACACGATTCAAAGCGGCAAGCCCGAGTGTGGAGACGACGCCGCACGGAGTCAAGGGTTCCGCGCGACCTTCGCTGGATCGTTGTCGTCCACTGCTCCCCACCGGGACTGCGGCGACCCGTCAGGACGCGCGCGACGTTTTGCGGGACAACGCCTTCCCGGCCACGTGTGCCCCTCGTCGAGCCCACCGTGGCGCCAGGCCGCCACCCCGCTGGCACGGGCGACCGCCACCCAGCTCTTGTGAAACGTGTCAATGCCGGTCTACCGTGACGGCGTCCCCGACGGAGTGGACCCTGGCACGTGCGAGGTCCCAGCGAGCAGGAGCGAACGAGCATGACCACTGCCGAGACGAGCCCGACCTCGAGCACCCCCGGAACCCCCCGCGAGCGCGCCCTGGCCGCACTGCGGCAGCAGGCGATCGAGCTCCCTTCGTGGGCGTTCGGCAACTCCGGCACGCGGTTCAAGGTCTTCGGTACCCCGGGCACCCCGCGCGACCCGTTCGAGAAGGTCAGCGACGCCGCCCAGGTGCACCAGTACACCGGCGTCGCCCCCCGCGTGTCCCTGCACATCCCCTGGGACCTCGTCGACGACTACGGCAAGCTCGCCGCCCACGCCGCCGACCTCGGCGTCACCATCGGGATGGTCAACGCCAACCTCTTCCAGGACGACGACTACAAGCTCGGCTCCCTCACCCACGCCGACCCGCGGGTGCGCGCCAAGGCCGTGGCCCACCACGCCGAGTGCGTCGAGGTCATGCGCGCCACGGGGTCGAAGGAGCTCAAGCTCTGGCTGCCGGACGGCACGAACTACCCCGGCCAGGACGACCTGCGGGAGCGGCAGGACCGGCTCGCGGACTCCCTGCACCAGGTCTACGCGCTGCTTGACGACGACATGCGCCTGGTCCTGGAGTACAAGTTCTTCGAACCCGCCTTCTACTCCACCGACGTCCCCGACTGGGGCACCTCGCTGCTGCACTGCCTGGCCCTGGGCGACCGGGCGAAGGTCGTCCTGGACACCGGCCACCACGCCCCCGGGACGAACATCGAGTTCATCGTCGTGCAGCTCCTGCGCGCCGGCCGGCTCGGGGCCTTCGACTTCAACTCCCGGTTCTACGCCGACGACGACCTCATGGCCGGGGCCGCGGACCCGTTCCAGCTGTTCCGGATCATGCACGAGATCGTCGGTGCGGGGGCCCTGGCGCCGGGGACCCCGTCCGACCCCGGCTGGGACCCGGCCGGGCCGGGCGTCAACTTCATGCTCGACCAGTGCCACAACGTGGAGGACAAGATCCCCGGCCAGATCCGCTCGGTGACCAACGTCCAGCAGGCGACCGCCAAGGCGCTGCTCGTCGACCGCGACGCCCTGCGCGCGGCGCAGCGCGCCGGTGACGTCCTCGGCGCCCACGACGTCCTCATGGACGCGTACCACACCGACGTCCGCCCGCTCCTGGCCGAACTCCGCGAGAGCAGCGGACTGGACCCCGATCCGATGGCGGCGTTCAAGGCCTCGGGCTACCTGCAGCGCACCGCGGGCGAGCGGATCGGCGGGACGCAGGCGGGGTGGGGCGCGTGAGCACCCCCGACCAGACCCCCACCCCGGTCCGCGAACTGCTCGAGCGTTCGCACGCCCTCGGCGCGGACCCGCGGTTCACCAACTACGCCGGGGGGAACACCTCCGCCCAGGGCACGGCGACCGACCCGGTGACGGGGACCGACGTGGACCTGCTGTGGGTCAAGGGCTCCGGCGGCGACCTGGGCACCCTGACGGCCGACGGGCTGGCGGTGCTGCGCCTGGACCGCGTCCGCGCCCTCGCCCAGGTGTACCCCGGCCCCGAGCGCGAGGACGAGATGGTCGCCGCGTTCGACCACTGCCTGTTCGGCCGGGGCGGTGCCGCCCCCTCGATCGACACCGCCATGCACGCCCTCGTCGACGCCGCGCACGTCGACCACCTGCACCCCGACGCCGGCATCGCCCTGGCGTGCAGCGCCGACGGCGAGAAGCTCACCGAACAGGTGTACGGCGACAAGGTCGTCTGGGTCCCCTGGCGCCGGCCCGGGTTCCAGCTCGGGCTCGACATCGCGGCGGTCAGGGCGGCGAACCCGCAGGCCGTGGGCACGGTCCTGGGTGGTCACGGGATCACCGCGTGGGGCGACACCTCCGCCGCTGCCGAGGCGAACTCCCGGTGGATCATCGAGACCGCCGAGACGTACCTCGCCGAGAACTCCCGCCCCGAACCGTTCGGCCCGGTCCTGCCGGGGTACGAACCCCTGCCCGCGCTGGAACGGCGCGCCCGGGCCGCTGCGCTGGCCCCCACGCTGCGCGGCATCGCCTCCCGCGACGCCCCCCAGGTCGGGCACTACGACGACGACCCCGCCGTCCTGGACTTCCTGGCCCGTGCCGAGCACCCCCGCCTCGCCGCCCTCGGCACGTCCTGCCCCGACCACTTCCTGCGCACCAAGGTCAAGCCCCTCGTCCTGGACCTGCCGCCCACCGCACCCCTGGAGGACGTGCGGACGCGACTGGCCGAGCTGCACGAGACCTACCGGGCCGACTACCAGGCCTACTACGACCGCCACGCCACCGCGGACTCCCCCGCGATCCGCGGCGCGGACCCGCTCGTCGTCCTGGTCCCCGGCGTCGGGATGTTCTCCTACGGCCGCAACGCCCAGACCGCCCGCGTCGCCGGGGAGTTCTACGTCAACGCGGTCAACGTGATGCGCGGCGCCGAGGGCGTCTCGACCTACGCGCCCATCGAGGAGAGCGAGAAGTTCCGCATCGAGTACTGGGCCCTGGAGGAGGCCAAGCTCGCGCGGATGCCGAAGCCGAAACCCCTGGCCGCCCGCATCGCGCTCGTCACCGGGGCGGCGTCGGGCATCGGCAAGGCCATCGCCACCCGCCTGGCCGCCGAGGGCGCCTGCGTCGTCGTCGCCGACCTGGACCTGGAGAAGGCGCGGGCCGCCGCGGCGGACCTCGGGTCCACCGACGTCGCAGTGGGCGTCGCCGCCGACGTGTCGGACCCCGACGCCGTCCGAGCCGCCGTCGACGAGGCCGTCCTGGCCTTCGGCGGGTTGGACCTCGTGGTCAACAACGCGGGCCTGTCGATCTCCAAACCCCTGCTGGAGACGACCGAACGCGACTGGGACCTGCAGCACGACGTCATGGCCAAGGGGTCGTTCCTCGTCTCCCAGGCCGCCGCGCGCGTCCTCATCGCCCAGGGCCTCGGCGGCGACATCGTCTACGTCGCCTCGAAGAACTCCGTGTTCGCGGGCCCGAACAACATCGCGTACTCGGCCGTCAAGGCCGACCAGGCCCACCAGGTGCGGCTGCTGGCGGCCGAGCTCGGCGAGCACGGGATCAAGGTCAACGGCGTGAACCCCGACGGCGTGGTCCGCGGGTCGGGGATCTTCGCCGGCGGGTGGGGCGCCCAGCGCGCCGCCACCTACGGGATCGCGGAGGAGGACCTGGGCAACTTCTACGCCCAGCGCACCCTGCTCAAGCGGGAGGTCCTGCCCGAGCACGTGGCGAACGCCGTCTTCGTGCTCACCGGCGGCGAACTGTCCCACACCACCGGTCTGCACGTCCCCGTCGACGCCGGCGTCGCCGCCGCGTTCCTGCGCTAGGAGGAGGCGCGATGTCCGTCCACGTCGCCGTGGACCTCGGGGCCTCCAGCGGCCGCGTCATGGTCGGCTCGGCCGGGCCCGGGGTCCTCGGGCTGGAGGAGGTCCACCGCTTCGCCAACGGCCCGGTGCCCGTGGCCGGGTCCTGGTTCACCGACGCCGTCGGCCTGTGGCAGCAGGTCCGGACCGGCTTGCGCGCCGTCGCCCGGCACACCGCGGACGCGTCCTCCGTCGCCGTCGACACCTGGGCGGTCGACTACGGGCTGCTCGCGGCAGACGGGACGCTGCTGGGGACGCCCCGGCACTACCGCGACGGCCGCACGGACGGCGTCGCCGAGCGCGTCCACGCCCGGGTGCCCGCCCTGGACCTGTACCGCCGCAACGGGCTGCAGCACCTGCCCTTCACGACGCTGTACCAGCTCGTGACCGAGGGCCGGCTGCTGGAGCTGGCCGACCGGCTGCTGCTGCTGCCGGACCTGTTCGGGCACTGGCTGGCCGACGTGCAGGGGGCCGAGGCGACCAACGCGTCCACGACGGGGATGGCGGACGTCCGCACCGGCCGCTGGGCGCCCGACCTCGTCGACCTCGCCGGGATCCGTCCCGGGCTGCTGCCCCCCGTGCACGACCCCGGGACGGTCCTGGGCGGGTTGCGGCGCGAGGTCCTGGCCGACTCCGGGCTCGGCGCGGGGACGCGGCTCGTGGCGGTCGGCTCCCACGACACCGCCTCGGCCGTCGTGGCCGTCCCCGCGCAGGACGAGGCCTTCGCCTACATCGCCTGTGGCACGTGGGGCCTGGTCGGGGTCGAGCTGGAGGAACCGGTCCTGTCCGCGGACTCCTTCGCCGCGAACTTCACCAACGAACGCGGGGTCGACGACCGCATCCGCTACCTGCGCAACGTCATGGGCCTGTGGGTCCTGCAGCAGTGCGTCGCGGAGTGGGAGGCCGAACCCGGTCAGCGCGGTCCGGTCGACCTCACCGCCCTGCTCGCCGCGGCCGCCGACGTCGCTCCCGGCGGGACGCTCGTCGACGTCGACGACCCGCGGCTGCTGCCGCCCGGCCCGATGGTCGCCCGGGTGCGCACCCTCGTCGAGGAGGCGGGCGGACGTGCCCCCGCCGCCCGCGCGGAGGTCGTCCGGTGCGTGCTGGAGAGCCTGGCCGCCGCCTTCGCCCGCTCGGTCGCCGACGCCGTCCGGCTGTCCGGCCGGGACGTGCGCGTCGTCCACCTCGTCGGTGGCGGGGCCAGGAACGGACTGCTGTGCCGGCTCACCGCCGACGCCTGCGGGCTGCCGGTGGTCGCCGGCCCCGTGGAGGCCACGGCCCTGGGCAACGTCCTCGTCCAGGCGCGCGCCGCCGGCGACCTGCCGGGGTCGCTGGAGACCCTGCGCGCCCTGGTGCGGCAGACTGCCGACCTGGTGACGGTCCCACCGCGCACCGGTACCGCACTGCAGCACACCAACGGAGGAGTGTCGTGAAGCGCCAGGCCCCGAACCCCCGTGAGCTCCTGGACCTCGTCGGGTTCAAGAAGCCGCAGCTCGACGGCCGCAGGCGCCGCCTGGACGCCGCCCTGACCATCGAGGACCTGCGGCTCATCGCCAAGCGCCGCACGCCGCGGGCCGCCTTCGACTACACCGACGGCTCCGCCGAGGGCGAGATCTCGCTCGCCCGGGCCCGGCAGGCCTTCAGCGACGTCGAGTTCCACCCCTCGATCCTGCGCGACGTCTCGAAGGTCGACACGTCCACGACGATCTTCGGTGGCCCGTCCGCCCTGCCGTTCGGCATCGCGCCCACCGGGTTCACGCGCCTCATGCAGACCGAGGGCGAGGAGGCCGGTGCGGGCGCCGCCGGGGCCGCGGGCATCCCGTTCACCCTCTCCACCCTGGGCACGACGACGATCGAGGGCGTCAAGGCCGCCAACCCGACGGGCCGGAACTGGTTCCAGCTCTACGTCATGCGCAAGCGGGAGATCTCCTACGGGCTCGTCGAGCGCGCCGCGGCCGCGGGGTTCGACACCCTGATGTTCACGGTCGACACCCCGATCGCCGGGGCCCGCCTGCGCGACAAGCGCAACGGGTTCTCCATCCCCCCGCAGCTGACCGTCTCCACCGTCCTGGACACCGCCACGCGTCCGGGCTGGTGGTTCGACTTCCTGACGACCCGCAAGCTCGAGTTCGCCTCCCTCACCGAGACGGGCGGCACCGTCGGGGAACTGCTCGACTACGCGATGGACCCCTCGATCGACTACGACGACCTCGCCGAGATCCGCGGCATGTGGCCCGGCAAGCTCGTGGTCAAGGGCGTCCAGAACGTCGAGGACTCCCGCCGCCTGGCCGACCTCGGGGTCGACGGGATCGTCCTGTCCAACCACGGCGGGCGGCAGCTGGACCGCGCGCCCATCCCGTTCCACCTGCTGCCGCAGGTCGTGCGCGAGGTCGGCCGCGACACCGAGGTCGCCGTGGACACCGGGATCATGAACGGGGCCGACGTCGTCGCCTCGATCGCGATGGGCGCGCGGTTCACGCTCGTGGGCCGCGCCTACCTCTACGGCCTCATGGCCGGCGGGCGCGCCGGGGTGGACCGCGCCATCGCGATCCTGTCCGACCAGGTCGTGCGCACCATGAAGCTGCTGCAGGTGACGAGCGTGGAGGAACTGACCCCCGCCCACGTCACCCAGTTGCAGCGGTTGGCTCCCCGCCCGCTGGGGAGCTGAGCGGCGCTGCGGCGTCGTCCGCCCTGCGGGTCAGGCGACGCCGAGGACCTGCTTGATCGGGTCGATCGCGAAGTAGACGACGAACAGCGCCGCCACGACCCACATGACCGGGTGCACCGCGCGGGCGCGGCCGCGGGCGACCTTGAGCAGGACGAAGGCGACGAACCCCGCCCCGATCCCGGCGCTGATCGAGTACGTGAACGGCATGAGGACGATCGTCAGGAACGCCGGCACGGCGATCTCGAAGTCGGCCCAGTCGATGCCCTTGACCTGGGTCATCATGAGGAACCCGACGACGACGAGGGCGGGGGTCGCGGCCTCGTAGGGGACGATCGAGACGACCGGCGCCAGGAACGTCGTCAGCAGGAACGCGATGCCCGTGACGACGCTCGCCAGGCCCGTGCGGGCCCCCTCGCCGACACCGGTGGCCGACTCGATGAAGCTCGTGTTGCTGGACACGCCGCCCGCGCCGCCGGCCGCCGCGGCCAGGGAGTCGACGACGAGGATGCGCTTCATGCGCGGGGGGTTGCCGTTCTCGTCGAGCAGGTCGCCCTCGGCGCCGATGGCGACGACGGTGCCCATGGTGTCGAAGAAGTCGGCCAGCATGAGGGTGAAGACGAGCAGCACGACGGTCACCCAGCCGATGCGCTCGAACGAGCCCAGCAGCGAGAAGTGCCCCAGAGTCGCGAAGTCCGGGGTGTCGATCCAGGAGTCCGGCAGCGCGGGGACGTTGAGCCCCCAGGCGCGCGGGTTGACGACCGACCCGTCCGCACCCGTGCGGGGACCCAGGTGCGCGACGGCCTCGACGACGAGGGCGAGCGCGGTCGCGACCACGATGCCGCCGAGGATCGCTCCGCGGACGCCGCGGGCCATGAGCACGAGGATGAGGACGAGCCCGACGACGAAGACCAGGGTCGGCCAGCCGGCGAGGAACCCGCCGATGCCCAGCTCGAGCGGTGTGCCGCTGCCGGCGCGGACGAACCCGGCGTCGACGAGGCCGACGATCGTGATGAACAGCCCGATGCCGACGCTGATGGCCGTCTTGAGCGGGGCCGGCACGGCGCGGAACACGGCCTGGCGCAGCCCGGTCAGGACGAGCACCAGGATGAGAAGGCCCTCGATGACGACGAGGCCCATCGCGTCGGGCCACGTCATGCCCGGCAGCTTGGCCACGCCGAAGGCCAGGAAGGCGTTGAGCCCCAGCCCCGTCGCGAGGGCCAGGGGGTAGTTCGCGACGGCCCCCATGAGCAGGGTGACCACACCCGCGACGAGGGCGGTCCCGGCCGCGACGGCCGCGAGGTTCGGCGAGGTGCCCCCGCCGAGGTAGTGCCCCGTGCTGTCCGCCTGGGTGCCGATGATGAGCGGGTTCAGCACGACGATGTAGGCCATCGTGAAGAACGTCGCCAGCCCCCCGCGGACCTCGCGGCCGACGGTGGAGCCGCGGGCACTGATCTCGAACCAGCGGTCGAGCGCGGACGGGGCGGCGGTGACGGCCATCGGAACCTTCGGGTCGGGCGGTGGGTGCGGGGGCGGGTCGGAGGAGGTCCTCGGAGCCCCGGCGCATCCTGCCAGATCCGGCACCGGACCCCCGCTCAGTGCACGGGCGCCACCGGGGAGATGACGATTTCCCGGTCGGGCACGTGGACGCCGGTCCACGTGGAGGACAGCGCCTCGTGCAGGACGGCGCTGGCCGCGCCGAGCGCCCCGGCGAGCTCACCGGCCTCCCCGGAGCGGACGGTCACGGGGTGGACGTCCCGCGTCATCGCGACCCCGAGCCCGCGGCGCACGGCCTCCCGCACCCGCTCCCCCGTCCGCCGCAGGCCGCCGCCACCGAGGACGACCTCGCTGACGTCGACCACGTTGACGACCCCGAGCACCGCCCGCGCGACGGCCCCCGCGGCGCGGGCCAGCTCCTCGTCGGCCACCGCGTCGCCGTCGCGCGCGAGCAGTTCCAGGCGGTCGTGGTCGTCGAGGACGGTGTGCTCGGCCAGGCGCAGTCCCGCGGCCCGGGCCGCGGCCGCCCCCACGCGCTCGCCGTACCGGCGGACGACGGCGACCGGTGCGGCCACCGCCTCCAGGCAGCCCCGGGCTCCGCAGGAGCAGGCGGGCCCGTCGGGTTCGACGACGACGTGCCCGACCTCGCCGGCGTTGCCCGACTCCCCCCGCAGCACCTCGTCGCGCACGACGACGCCGCCGCCGATGCCGGCGCCGACGTGGAGGTAGAGGAAGCTGCGGCCCACCCGCGGGGACCGCCACAGGTCCCCGACGGCGGCCGCGGTGGCGTCGTTCTCCACGAGGACCGGCAGACCGGTCGAGTCCGCGAGGAGGTCGGCGATCGCGACCCCGCGCCAGCCGGGCAGGTTGATGGCCGAGCTGCGGACGGGGCCGGTGAAGTCGATCGGGCCGGGCGCGGCGACGCCGACGCCCAGCACCGCGTCGGCGCACCCGCTGTCCTGGACGAGCCGGCGGACGGCGTGCGTCGCGTGCCCCACGGCCGGCCGCACCGAGGCGGCCGGGCCCGTCGGGTCGGGCAGCTGCTCGCGCACGCTGGACAGCAGCTCCCCCGACAGGTCCAGCAGCACCGCGTCGACGTGCTCGCGCTCGAACTGCACCCCGACGGCCAGGGCCTGGCCGGGGCGCACGGACAGCGCGGTGCGCGGTTTGCCCCCGCCGCGGGTGCGCACCGGAGCCAGGCTCCCCTGGACCCCCGCGGGGACGCCCTCCTGGACCAGTCCGCGGTCCAGCAGCCGGCGCACGATGTTCGACACCGTCTGCAGCGTCAGCCCGGTGGCGGCCGCGAGCTCGGTCCGCGACGTCCCCGGGTGGCGCCGGATGCCGTCCAGCACCACGGCCTGGTTGTAGTCCCCCACCCACGGCAGGTTCGTGCCTCGTCGCACCGCGCCTCCTCGCGCTCGGCGACCCCGTTGGGATCGTTCTCAGAATGATGCGCCGGATCCGTTGACACGGTCAATCCACTGGATTTAGTTTCCTCGCACGGCCCGATGTGAGGGTCGACCGGACATGGAACACCGGACATGGACACCGCCACGAGGGAGTGGGTTGTGCGTCGTCGCAGCTTCTTGTCGATCGCCGGCCTGGGTGCCGGCACAGCGCTCGCCACCGCCGCCTGCGGCGGTGGCTCGGACAGCGGCGGGGGCTCCGCCGGTGGGACGACGAAGGTCGCCTACCAGCAGTGGGGCTCCGGCACGGTCATGAAGGACTACCTCGGCACGGTGAAGACCGCGTACGAGAAGGCCAACTCGGGCAAGACGATGGAGCTCGTCCCGATCGTCGCCTCCGAGAACGACTACTACACCAAGCTCCAGCTGATGATGCGCTCGCCGCGCACGTCGCCGGACGTCGTGTACGAGGACACGTTCCTCATCAACTCCGACATCACCGCCGGGTACCTGCAGCCGCTGGACAGCTGGCTGGGCAAGTGGGACCAGTGGGACCAGTTCCAGGACGTCGCCAAGGGCGCCGCGAAGGCGCAGGACGGCAAGACGTACGGCATCCCCGACGGCACCGACACCCGCGCCCTGTGGTTCAACAAGGACCTGCTGAGCCAGGCCGGGCTGCCCGAGGCGTGGGCGCCGAAGAGCTGGGACGACATCCTCACCGCCTGCCGCGAGATCAAGGGCAAGCTGCCGAACGTGACCCCGATCAACGTCTACGCGGGCAAGGCGGCCGGTGAGGCCGCCTCGATGCAGGGCTTCGAGATGTTGTTCTACGGCACGGGTTCGACGCTCTACGACCCGAGCAAGGACAAGTGGAACGTCGGCAGCCCCGAGTTCGTCGACGCGCTGCAGTTCATCAAGACGATCTTCGACGAGAAGCTCGCCCCGGACCCCTCGGTGGCCCTCGACGCCCAGATCGGCAACCGCGTCTCGGAGGAGTTCCTCCCCAAGGGCCAGCTCGCCATCGCCCTCGACGGGTCGTGGCAGTCGAGCAACTGGCTGAAGACCGGCGGCTCCCCCTGGGAGCAGTGGGACCAGGTCATGGCCCAGTCGCCGATGCCCACCAAGGACGGCTCCGGCGACGGCAAGATCTCGATGTCCGGCGGCTGGACGTGGGCCATGACGAAGAACGCCTCGAACGCGGACAACGCGTGGAACGTGATCTCCACGCTGACGTCCTTCGACAACAACCTCCGGTACAACATCAACTCCGCCGCCGTCGCCGTCCGCAAGGACGTCGCCGCCGACGCGAGCTACACGGGCTCCAACCCGACGCTGGAGTTCTTCTCCAGCCTCGTCCCGGTCACCCAGTACAGGCCGCAGAACACCGACTACCCCCGCGTCTCCAACGAGATCCAGGTCGCGATGGAGGCCGTCGTCACCGGACAGGCCAGCCCCGCGGACGCGGCGAAGGCCTACGACGAGGCCGTCAAGGGCATCGTCGGCGAGGACAAGACCGCGACGCTCTGAGTCGCAGGAAGGAGGACCCGTGGCCACGGTGACACGACCGGGAGCTCCGGCCGGACCGGACCTGCGGCGCAGGACGCACCCGGTCAAGGTCGACATCGCCCGGGCACTCCCCCTCACACCGGCGATCGTGCTGCTGCTGGTGTTCCTGGCGGGCCCGATCCTGTGGTGCGTCTACGCGGCGTTCACGAACATCGCGTTGACCGGTGCAGGATCGGGCGAGACCAAGTTCGTCGGCCTGGACAACTTCCGGGCCGCCTTCAGCAGCGACGCGTTCGCCAACTCCGTCGTCCTGACGCTCGTCTTCACGTTCCTGTCCGCCGTCGTCGGGCAGAACCTGCTCGGGCTGGCCCTGGCCCTGCTGCAGAAGCGGTCCGCGAAGGTCGTCCGGACGCTCGTCGGCATCACGGTCATCGGCGCCTGGGTCATCCCCGAGGTCGTCGCCGGCTACGTGTGGTACGCGTTCCTCGCCCAGGACGGGACGTTCAACGAGATCCTCGGGACGTTCGGTCTCGGGCAGAACTGGCTCTACACGCTGCCGATCATCGCGGTCTCCCTCGCCAACGTCTGGCGCGGGACGGCGTTCTCGATGCTCGTCTACAACGCGGCGCTCTCGGAGATCCCCGCCGAGATCGAGGAGGCCGCCGAGATGGACGGGGCCACCGGGTGGCGCCGGCTGCGGTACGTGACGGTGCCGATGATCAAGCGCACCGTCACGACGAACCTCATGCTCATCACGCTGCAGACGCTCTCCGTCTTCGGCCTCATCTACACGATGACGAAGGGTGGCCCGGGGACGAAGAGCCAGACCCTGCCGCTCTACATGTACGAACAGGCGTTCTCGTTCAGCCAGATCGGGTACGGGACGGCCATCGCGCTCGTCCTGCTCGCGGTCGGCGCCGTGTTCTCCATCCTCTACATGCGCCTGCTGCGCGAGGACTGAGGCCCTCATGACCACACAGACCCCCGCCCCCCTGGTGGCCTCCGGCACGTCGCCGTCGGCGTCCGGTCACGGCCGCGGCCCCCGCACCTGGGTCGCCACGGTCCTCGCGAACGTCGTCACGTCGGTCATCGGGCTGATGTTCCTCGTCCCCCTGCTGTGGGTCCTGTTCGCGGCCTTCAACTCCGACGCCGGACTCAAGCTGGAACTGCCCAGCGGCTCGAACTTCGGTCTGGACAACTTCCGCGCCGTCATGACGCCGGAGACCACCTACCGGCCGATGTGGAACGGGCTCGTCCTGTGCGTCGGCTCGGCCGCCATCGCGATCGTCGTGGCGACGCTCGCGGCCTACCCGCTGTCCCGGTTCGAGACGCGGTACAAGCGGCCGTTCCTGCTGACGATCCTGTTCAGCACCGGTCTGCCGATCACGGCCATCATGGTCCCCGTCTACGGCCTGTTCGTGCAGCTCAACCTCATCGACACCCTCGGCGGCACCATCGCCTTCATGGCGACGACCGCCCTGCCGTTCTCCATCTTCCTGACGAAGAACTTCATGGACGGGGTGCCGATCACGCTGGAGGAGGCGGCCTGGACCGACGGCGCCAGCTCGATGCAGACGCTGCGGTACATCGTCCTGCCGCTCATGTGGCCGGGGTTGTCCGTCGTCCTCATCTTCACGTTCATCGGGATGTGGGGGAACTTCTTCGTCCCCTTCGTCCTGCTCCTGTCCCCCGACCGTCTGCCGGCGTCGGTGAGCATCTTCACCTTCTTCGGCCAGTACGGCTCGGTGCAGTGGGGGCAGCTGGCGGCGTACTCGGTGCTCTACACGCTCCCCGTCGTCGTCCTGTACGTCGTCCTCTCCCGCCGCCTCGGCGGGGCGTTCAACTTCGGTGGGGCGCTCAAGGGGTGACGCGCCCGGGCTGGAACGGGGGCTCCCCGGTGACGATGATCGTCACCGGGGAGCCCCCGTTCCGTCGGGGCGGGCTCGCCACGACGCTGACGGGACACCGATGGGGACACCGATCGGGCCACCGACGTGGAGTGAGCCGTGGGTGTCCCGTCGGCGTCGCCAGGGCGACGTGGAGGGCACACCCACGCGTGTTCCCACGCCCGGCCTCGTACCCGGTTCCCCGTGGGTGCAGCCGTGGGGCCGGCGCGGCGGTCGCAGGAGCGACGTCCCGGCCGTTCCCACACCCGGTCCGAGGGCGTGGGGACGCCACCCCACCGACGCAGCGGCCTACGCCACGGTGAAGAGGGCTGCGGCGCACCTGCTCCCCCACGACCGGGCCGGGTACCAGGCGGCGAAGGCCCCCGTCGTCGACACCCTGCTCGCCCGCGCCCGAGGAGTCCGGTGAACCCCCTCCCGTCCGACGACCACGTCCACAGCCGGTTCTCCTTCGACGCCTTCGAGGGCGACATGGAGGGCACCTGCCGCCGTGCCGTGGAGCTCGGCCTGCCCGCTGTCTCCTTCACCGAGCACGTCGACCTCGAGGCGTGGTCCGCGCCGCCGGGGGGCTGGAACTGGCCCGCGGGCGTCCGGGGATCCGTCGACGGCCACGGCCGGTTCCTCGCCGCGCCTCTGGAGGTCGAGGCCTACGTCGCCGAGGTCGAGCGCTGCCGGGACCTCTTCGGCAACCTCAGGATCCGCCTCGGCATCGAACTGGACGCGGGGCACCGGCACCGGGACGAGGTTGCGGACCTGCTGCGGCGCCAGGGGTTCGAGCGGATCGTCGGCTCGATCCACGCCCTCCCCGACCTGGCGGCGCCCGGGGAGTTCCTCGAGGTGGACCCCGCGTACGCCCAGCGGTCGGCGCTGGACGTCGTGCTCTCCTACTGGGCCGAAGTCCGCGACATGGTCGAGGCCGACGTGCCGTTCCACGTCCTCGGCCACGTCGACTACCCGCTGCGGCACTGGCCCGCGGACCTCCCCGTCCCCTGGGACGAGTTCGAGGAGCCGTTGCGGCACACGTTGTCCGTCCTGGCGGTGAGCGGTCGAGCCCTGGAGGTGAACACGTCCCTGCCGCTGGACCTGCGGGTCGTGCGGTGGTGGCGCGAGGAAGGTGGCCGGGACCTGGCGTTCGGGTCCGACGCGCACAGCCCGGGCGAGCTCGCCCGCCGGTTCGGCGAGGTCGCCCCGGCCGTGGAGGCGCTGGGGTTCAGGCCGGCCGCCGACCCCACGCAGCTGTGGTGGGCCTGATCCTCACCAGTGCGCGGTGCGCGGCACCGGCTGGCACCCGGGGCAGGAGAACGACGACCGGTTCATGAACGCGTCCCGGCGCACCAGGGACCCGCAGCGCGGGCACGGCCGCCCCTCCTGCCCGTACACGGCGAGGGACCGGTCGAAGTACCCCGACGCCCCGTTGACGTTGACGTAGAGGGAGTCGAAGCTCGTGCCGCCCGCGGCGAGCGCGGCGGTCATGACCTCGCGCAACCCGGTGAGCAGCGCGTCGGCCTGGGCGCGGGTCGTCGACCGCGTCGGGCGCGCGTAGTGCAGCTTCGCCCGCCACAGCGCCTCGTCGGCGTAGATGTTCCCGACCCCCGACACCAGCGTCTGGTCCAGGAGCGCCCTCTTGACGCCGGTGGTCTTGTCCCGCAGCCGCTTCGCGAACAGCGCGTCGTCGAAGGCCGGGTCGAGGGGGTCGCGGGCGATGTGCGCGACCGGGGCGGGCACGAACCGCGACCAGGGCGCGTCCACCGACTCCCCCCGGCCGCCGAGCCCACCGTCGGCCACGCCCACGAGCGGGACGACGGCGACGCCGCCGAACGTGCGCTGGTCGACGAAGCGCAGGTCCTCGCGGTCGTCGTCGAACTCCCACACCGCCCGCAGGTGCTTCTCGGCCGGCGCGTCCGCGGCCTCGACGAGCAGCTGGCCGCTCATGCCGAGGTGCACGACCATGGCGTCCACCGCGTCACCGGAGGGGGTGGCCAGCGGCAGCCAGAGGTACTTCCCGCGGCGCACGGCGTCGGCGACGACGAGCCCCTCGGTGCGAGCGACGGCGTCCTCCGGGCCCGCCACGTGCCGGCGCGTCACCCGGGGGTGCAGGAACCGCGCCGAGCGCACCGTCCGGCCGACGATCCACCGGGCGACGCCGCGGCGGACGACCTCGACCTCGGGCAGTTCGGGCACGTCAGGACCGGCGGCTCAGGAGGAGGCGCGCACGGCGGCCGCGGCGGTGGCGGCGCGCAGGGCCTCGACGGCGGCGCTGGCGGCCTTCTGCTCGGCCTCCTTCTTGCTGCGCCCCTCGCCGTGCCCCAGGGCGGTGCCCCCCACGACGGCGTCGGCCGTGAAGTTCTTGGCGTGGTCGGGCCCGGACTCGGAGATGGCGTAGGAGGGCACACCGAGGCCCTCGGCCGCCGTCAGCTCCTGCAGCGCCGTCTTCCAGTCGGTCCCGGCGCCGAGCCGCTCGGAGGAGTCCATGAGCGGAGAGGTCAGGCGCAGCACGAACTCGCGCGCGCCCTCCATGCCGACGGACAGGTAGGTCGCCCCGATGACGGCTTCCATGGTGTCGGCCAGGATCGAGTTCTTGTCCCGGCCACCGGTGCCGAGCTCGCCCTTGCCGAGACGCACGTGCGCGCCGAGGTCGAGGCCCCGGGCGATGTCCGCAAGGGCGCGGGAGTTCACGACAGCGGCCCGCAGCTTGGCGAGCCGGCCCTCGGAAACGTCCGCGAACCGCGCGTAGAGCTCGTGCGTGACGACCAGGCCGAGCACGGCGTCCCCGAGGAACTCGAGACGTTCGTTGGTCGGCAGCCCGCCGTGCTCGTAGGCGTAGGAGCGGTGGGTCATCGCGAGCAGCAGGAGCTCGGCCTCCACCTCCACGCCCAGGGCAGCAGTCAGCCGGGCGACATCGCGGACGTCGCCCGGCGTGACGGCGGGGGCCTGCTGAGCGGTCAGCTCAGAGGTCCTTGACCTTGCGGCCCTTGTACTCGAGGTACAGCGGGGTGCCGGCGGAGTCGGTGACCACGCGGGCGGTGTGGGGGCGCGAGTAGGCGACCTGGCCACGGACGGTGCTGCGGACCAGCGTCTCCTCCTGCGCCTTCCACTGCGAACGGCGGGCGCGCGTGTTGCTGCGGGACATCTTCCGCTTCGGGACGGCCACGATCAGCTCTTCTCTCTGGTTCCGGACGGGGAGTCGTCACTGCTGTGGAGCAGGGACTGCAAGGCGGACCACCGCGGGTCCGCCGGTTCTTCGGAGACGGGGGCCGGTTCGGACACCCCGATCTCGTAGTCCTGCTGGCAGGGGCCGTCGCACTCGGGCTGGAACGGCAGTTCCGGCACGATCGCGTCCCGCACGGCGGGTTCGAGGTCGACGAGCTCGCCGGGGGCGACCTCACGGATCTCGTCCTCGTCGTCGGCCACCTCGACCGGCGTCTTGCCGGGGTAGGCGAACAGCTCCTGCAGCGTGACCTCGACGGGTTCGGTGACCTCGGTGAGGCACCGGACGCACTCGCCGACGGCGGTGCCGCGGACGGTGCCCGAGACGAGCACACCCTCCATGACGGCTTCCATCCGCAGGTCGAGCTCGAGGTCGCTGCCCTCGGGCACACCGATGACGGCGATCCCGAGGTCGGCGGGGGCGGGCACGGTGCGCTGGACGGTGCGCATCGTCCCCGGCCGGCGGCCGAGGTCGTGCGTGGACAGCACGAGCGGCGCGTTCGGGTCCAGGTGACCCTCCGGCAGCTGCCTCTTGCTCACGTCCACACCTCGTCGCTCGACCGTTCCGACACACCACTCGGCCCCGTCGCTGGGTGGGAGCACCACACGCGCCGAGGCCGTCCCCAAGGGTAACCGAGGCGGCGGCCACGACCCAATCGCGCGCGGGGGCAGCGCGTCAGGAGCTGCTCTCGGACGTCGTGGCCGACGCGTCCGGGCCCGGCCCGGCGTCCGCGGCGGGCTCCGTGCCCGTGTCGCGCACCTTGAGCCGGTCGCGTCCGCGCGCGGCCTGCTGCTTGAGGCGGTCCAGCTCGTCCTCGAAGTCGGCGAGCTTGCGGTCCACCCAGGCGTCGGCGTCCAGGCGCAGGCGCTTGGCCTCGTCCCGGGCAGTCTGCACGATGTGGTCGGCGCGTTCGCGCGAAGCCTTCGTCACGGCCTGGGCGTCCACGAGCTCCTCCGCGCGGGACCGCGCTTCGGAGAGCAGCTCGGACGCGTCGACGCGAGCGGCCTCGAGGACCTCGTCGCGCTGGGCGAGCACGTCACCGGCCTGCTGCACCTCGGCGGGCAGCAGCCGCCGGACGTCGGCGACGAGGGCGAGCAGCTGCTCGCGGTCGACCACCACCGACGACGACAGCGGGACACCCCGCGCACCCGACACGAGCGCGGCGAGCTCGCCGAGCTTCTCGTGCACCTCCACAGCAACTGCCTCCCCAGATCACCGCCCGGCGGTCAGGCCGGGTCGGACGCATCCTCCCCCATCCGGGTGGCCAGAGCCGCACGCACCGCCGCGGGCACGAGGCCGGAGACGTCGCCGCCGTACCGGGCGACCTCCTTGACGAGGGAGGACGAGACGTGGCCGTAGGCGGGGTCGCCCACGAGGAACACGGTCTCGACGTCGGCGAGGTGGCGGTTCATCAGGGCCATCGGCAGTTCGTAGGCGTAGTCCGTCCCGCTGCGCAGGCCCTTGACGACCACCGGGGCACCGAGGCGCCGGCAGTGGTCGACGAGCAGGCCGTCCCCGAACTCCGCCACGACCACGCGCGCGGCCCGCGGGTCCCCGGAGTCCGCCAGGGCCCGGCGGACGAGCTCGGCCCGCTCGGGACCCGTGAACAGTCCCCGCTTGCCGGGGTTCACCGCGACCCCCGCATGCACGACGTCGAACAGGTCGGCGGCGCGCAGCAGCACGTCGAGGTGGCCGAGGGTCAGGGGGTCGAAGCTGCCGGGACACACGCACGCCCGCACCGCTGGAGTCACGACCGCACCGTAGCGACCCACACCGTCGTCTCCCCGTAACGGCGTTCGCGGACGCGGTCGACGACGTCCGGCCAGCCGGGTTCGGGGGTGCGGGAGGAGCGCTCGACGACGAGGGTCGCCCCGGGGGCCAGCGACGGTCCGAGCACCGCCAGCAGCGCCGTCACGTCCTCGGTCGCGACCGCGTACGGCGGGTCGAGCAGGACGAGGTCCCAGCCGCCGTCGACGACGGCCGACGGCGAGGCGGCGAAGCGTTCGGCGCGGTCGGTGACGACGCGGACGCCGGGCAGCCCGAGCGCGGCGACGTTGGTCCGGGCCGTCGCGGCGGCGGGCTTGGCGGCCTCGACGAGGACGACCTGCTGCGCTCCGCGGCTGGCCGCCTCCAGGCCCAGGGCGCCGGACCCGGCGTAGAGGTCCAGCACGCGAGCCCCCTCGACCGCCCCGGCCGCGTCGAGCGCGCTGAACAGCGCCTCCCGGACGCGGTCGCTCGTGGGGCGCGTCGTCTCCCCCGGCGGCACCTTCAGCCGCCTCCCGCCGGCCACCCCGGCCACGATGCGCGTCACGAGACCTTCCTCGCCCGGTGCGCCGCGTAGGCCCAGCCGATGCCGACGGCCGCCGCCGACGCCGCGAGCTGACCCAGCAGCAGCCAGTCGAAGGCACCGCGGGCCAGGGTGGCGAGCAGGACCGGCACGCTGACCAGGACGGCGAGGTCGGGGCCGGTGGTCACGGCCGCGGCCGCCCCCGGCGGGACGGCCCCCATGGCCGTCGAGACGGCGGGGCCGGACAGGTCGGGGTCGGGACGGACGGCCCCGCGCAGGGCCGCAGCGGCGAAGCCCGGCCCCGCCAGGGCCCCCAGCAGCGACCACGACCACCACGCCGCGCCGAGCGACTCCCCGTGCAGCAGACCGGAGGCCGTGACGGCGAGCGGGTAGGCCAGGGCCCCCCACACCGCCGCGAGGGCGGCCACCGGGATCCACCGGACGGCGACGACGGTCGAGGCCGCGATCGGCAGCGCGCGGGCGGCCGCCGGGACGAGCGCGAGGCTGCGGGCCGGTTCCGACAGCGTGGTGGCGGCGGCGTACCCGGCGAGCCACAGGAACAGCGCGGCGACGGCCCGGTGCGCCGAGGTGCCGGCGGCGAGCACGAAGGGGACGAGGACGAGGACCCCGGCGGTCACCAACCGGCGCGGCTGCCGGCGCAGGAGCAGCACGTCCGCGGCGACGACGGCCGAGACCGGGCCGCTGACGCGCGGGAACCGCCGCCGGCGCCGGACCCGCCCGCCGGAGTCGGCCGCGATCGCGCGCCCCATCTCGCGGATGTCGACCTGCAGCACCGAGGACGTGAGCCGCTCGAGCCGGGACGCCCCGCGCCGCAGGGAGGGCGACGGCACGTCCCCGGCCTGCGCCAGGGCGGGCCGGCCCGCCAGGACGGCCACGACGACCGCGCCGGCCGCGACGACGGCGGCGGGCACGAGGACGGCCTCGGGCTGCACGGCGTCGACGGCGATGCCGACGGCGGCGCTGGCCGCGAGCGCGACGACGACGGCCACGCCCACGGCGTCCAGGACGCGACCGGCGCGCAGCAGCGCGGGCACGCCGGACCGGATCGCGGGGCGGACGACGAGCAGGTACCCGGCCCCCGCGAGCCCGGCCCCCACGGCGAACCCGCCACCGAGCCCCGCGGCCGCGAGCGGCCCCGTGAGCTCGGCCGTGACGCCGAAGGCGATCGACGTGGCCCAGGCCGTGAACAGCCCGCCCGCGAGCGCCGAGCCGAGGGCGCGGCGGCGCACGACGGGTCGAAGCAGCTCACCGCGGTCGACGGGCAGCGGCGTCCACCACGTCGTGGGCGCGGTGCCGAGGGAGACCGGGCCGAGCCGGCACCACACGGCGAGCCCGAAGGCCACGAAGCTCACCGACAGGCCGACGGCGGTCAGGACGGCCGAGGTCTGCGCGGTCCAGCCCGGTCCCCCGCCGGAGGCGGACAGCCCGGCCCGCAACGCGTTGCGCAGCGAACCGCTGCCGCCGAGGAGCAGCAGGAAGGCGATGCCGACCTGGAGCAGCGTCGTGTAGGTGTCGACGACGGTGGCCCGCAGACCGCGGGCGGCGCGGGAGGGCGCGGCCTCGTCGACCAGCTCGCGCCGCGTCGGGTAGGGCTGGTCGGCGAGGGGACCGACGAGGTCCCCGGACGCGGCGCTCACCGGACGGGGTCGCTGACGATGTGGGCGGCCTCGTCGGCGTCGACGACGCGGCAGGTCCCCCCGGCTCCGGCCCGGCCGTCGCCCCCGTCGTCGATGACGACCGCGCGCGTGGCGAGCCGGCGCAGCAGGACGACGTCGTGGGTCGCCAGGACGAGGGCCGTCCCGGCGTCGCGCTCGGCGAGCAGCCGGTCGGCGAGGGCCTCCCGGCCCGTCGGGTCCAGGCGCTGCTCGGGTTCGTCGAGCAGCAGCACCGAACGCGGCCGCACGAGCGCGGCGGCGAGGAGCAGACGCCGCTTCTGCCCGCTGGACAGGGACGTCGGCAGCTGGTCGGCGGCGTCGGTGAGCCGCTGGGCCTCCAGCTCGGCGTCGACGACCTCGACGACGTCGCGCACGCCGTGGCCGCGGGCGACGAGCTCGAGGTGCTCGGCGACCGACAGCTCGGCGAACCAGGCGTCCTCGTCGAAGACGCAGGCGACCTCGCGGCGGAACCGCACCGACCGCTCGTCGACGGGTTCTCCGTGCAGGCGCACGGTGCCGTCGAGGGGTTCGAGGAGCCCGGCCACGGCCCGCAGGACCGTGGACTTCCCCGCGCCGTTGGCCCCGACGAGGCACAGCGCCTCGCCGCGGGCGACGTCGACGGTCACGGGGGCGCAGACGGGGTCGCCGTAGCCGACGAGGAGGCGCTCCATCCCGAGCACGACGTCCCGGGCGGGACCGCGGGCCCCCGTGCGCTTGCTCTTGCTCATGTGCGCGTCCTCACGTGCGGCCCAGGAAGGCTGCGGTGTCGCCGGTGACGCGGGAGGCGACGGCCGCCGCGAGCCCGGGGTGCCGGGCGAGGTCGGGGTCGACCTCGACGAGGGTGCGGGCCCGGGAACGGGCCCGCTCGATGACGTCGGCGTGCTGCAGGACGCCGAGGAGCTGCAGGGAGGACCGCTCGCCGGACTGCGCGGCGCCGAGGACGTCGCCCTCGCGCCGTTCGGCGAGGTCGAGCCGGGCGAGCTCGAACCCGTCGCGCGTGCGGGCCAGGGCCTTCAGGCGGCGGCCGGCGCGGGAGTCCGGGCTGGTGTCCGACAGCAGCAGGCACGTCCCGGGCAGGCCGCCGCGGCCGATGCGGCCGCGCAGCTGGTGCAGCTGGGAGATGCCGAACCGGTCGGCGTCCACGACGACCATGACGCTGGCGTTCGGCACGTCGACCCCGACCTCGACGACGGTGGTGGCGACGACGACGTCCAGCTCGCCGGCGGCGAACCGGCCCATGACGTCCTCCTTCTCGGCGGGCACGAGCCGGCCGTGCAGGACCTCGGTGCGCAGGGCCGCGGTCGCCGGGTGGGCGCGGACGACCTCCACGACCTGCGAGACCGCCGCGGGCGGACGGGGTGCCGGACGCCCCCCGGCGGTGCCCCCCTTCCCCTTCCCCTTCCCCTTCGCCTTCGCCGGCGGCTGCGCCTCCTCGTCGTCCGGCTCCTCGGCCCCGTCGGCGAGGTCGTCGTCGTCGGCGTCGATGCGCGCGCAGACGACGTAGGCCTGCCGGCCCAGGGCCGCCTCCTCGGCGATCCGCTGCCAGGTGCGGTCGATCCAGGCGGGTTTGTCCTGCGGCACGACGACGGTCTGGACGTCGGCGCGGCCGGGGGGCAGTTCGTCGAGGACGGAGGTCTCCAGGTCGCCGAACAGCGTCATGGCGACGGTCCGCGGGATCGGGGTGGCGGTCATGGCCAGCAGGTGGGGAACTCCGCGGCCGGTCTCGGTCCCCTTGCGGCGCAGCACGTCCCGCTGTTCGACGCCGAACCGGTGCTGTTCGTCGACGACGACCAGGCCGAGGTCGGCGAACTGCACGCCCTCCTGCAGCAGCGCGTGCGTGCCGACGACGATGCCGGCCTCCCCGCTCGCCGCGGCCAGGAGCGACTCCCGTCGCGCCGCCGCCCCCATGGAGCCCGTCAGCAGCACCACGCGGGTGCCGCGCGGGTCCCCGCCGAGGAACCCGCCGGCGGCGAGGTCGCCGAGGGCACCGGTGATCGAGCGCAGGTGCTGCGCGGCGAGGACCTCGGTCGGGGCGAGCAGCGCGGCCTGTCCCCCGCCGTCGACGACGGTGAGCATGGCGCGCAGCGCCACCAGCGTCTTGCCGGACCCGACGTCGCCCTGCAGGAGGCGTTGCATGGGGTGCGGCCGGGCCAGTTCCGCGGCGATCTCCTCCCCGACGCGGCGCTGGGCCCCGGTCAGCGGGAACGGCAACCGCTCGTCGAAGGCCGCGGCGATGCCGTCGGGCGAGGGGACGCGCGCCACGGCGGTCTGGGTGGCCGTCGAGGCGCGGCGCAGGGCCAGCGCCGTCTGCAGGACGAAAGCCTCCTCGAACCGCAACCGGTCCTGCCCCCGCGCGAGGTGGGCGCGGTCGCGGGGGCGGTGCACGGCTTCCAGTGCAGCCAGCGGCGGCAGCAACCCCTCGGCCGCGGCCACGTCGTCGGGCAGGAACTCCTCCACCCCGGCGGCCGGCCCGGCGGCCGCGAGCGCGTCCAGCAGCGTGGCGACGCTGGCGCGGACGACGAAGTTCGGGCAGCTCCGTGTCGCCGGGTACAGCGGGACGGGCGCCTCGGCGCGCGCGCCGGCGTCGTCGCCCTCCTCGAGGGGTTCGAAGACGGGTTTGTCCAGCTGCCAGGTCTCGCGGAACTTCCCGGCGCGGCCCGTGGCCAGGACGAGCGAACCCACCGGGTACTTGCCCAGGAGGGGACCGAACTGGTGCTGGGTGGCCATGAAGAACGTCGCCGTGATGCGGTCCCGGCCGTCCGAGAGGGTCACCACCGTCCGCCAGCCCGTCTTGCGCTGCAGCGGTTGCGGCTTCCCCACGTCCTGCACCTGCGCGACGATCGACACGTCCTCGCCGACGACCAGCTCGCGGATCGGGGTGAGGTCACCGCGGTCCTGGTACTTGCGCGGCAGGTGCCACAGCAGGTCCCGGCCCGTCTCCAGCCCGAGGTCGCTCAGCCACTTCGACGGGTTGGCGTTCTTGCTGGTCCCGTCGCCGGCGCGGGGCACCAGGCTGGACAGCGGGGCGTCCAGGTCGAGCACGCGGGCAGGTTACCGCTGCTCACCCCTGCGCCTGGACGACCCGGTCCCGCCCGGCGCGCTTGGCCTCGTAGAGCGCGGCGTCGGCGCGGTCGACCAGCGCGGCCACGGACTCCTCCGCCACGACCCGGGCGCCGCCGACGCTGACGGAGAGCCGGTGCTCGCTGCGGCCCGGGACGGTGCAGCGCGCGACCGCGGCCCGGACGCGGTGGGCGACGTCGGCCAGGTCCCCGGCACCGGCCGCGCCTGCGCGCACGTCCGGGGACACCAGCACGACGGCGAACTCGTCGCCCCCGAGGCGTCCCACGACGTCACCGGCGCGGCACGCGGCGCGCAGCTCGGCCGCGACGGTGCACAGGACGGCGTCGCCCACGGGGTGGCCGTAGCTGTCGTTGACGGACTTGAAGCGGTCGAGGTCGACGAGGAGCAGTCCCTGCGCGGTGCCGTCGGCGACCCGGGCGGCCAGGGCCGCGTCGAACGCCCGGCGCGTCACCAGGCCGGTGAGGGCGTCCTCGGCCGCCTCGCTGCGCAGCCGCGCCAGCAGCCGTTCCTGGGACTCACCGGACCGGGTCAGCAGGAGCGTCACGAGACCGAACGTGGCCAGGTGGGCGGGGGTGTCCCGCAGGACGCCGACCGGGCCCTCGAGCACCCCGAGGAGGACGGCGTCGGCCAGCACGGCCTGGGCGGTGAGCAACCACGCCGCCCGGGGTCGCAGGTGGAAGGCGGCGAACAGCGCCGGCCAACCCAGGTAGATCTGGGCGCCGAAGGAGGCGTCGTCCGTCCACAGGCAGAGCAGGAGCACGACGCCGCCGGCGAGGGCGGCCAGGGCCGCCGGGCCCACCGCCGGAGCCCGTCGCGGACGCAGCGCCATCGCGACCGCCAGCAGCCCGACGAGCGCCGCGCTGATCCCCGTGACGAGCCACCCGCCGGGGCGGGTGCCCATCGTCTCGGGCGAGACGACGCCGTTGCCGAGGGCGTAGAGGCAGCCGATCGCCGTCATGGTGCCGACCGCACGGGACGCGGCGACGTGGTCGCGGGCCGCCCACCACCGGCCGCGGCGCGGCTGCTGGGGGTCGGTCGGCACACCGGACCATCGGCCCCGGGGCGCCCGGGCTGGAGGCGACGACGTCCTGACCGCGCCGGTTTCACCCGGGCGGCGGTCCTCGGCTATGGTGTTCGAGGTGTCCGGACGGCCGGGCACCTGCGCCTCCCGTCCGGGGGGCTGCACTTCTCGTTCGACTTCAGGAGTTCCCCGTGGCTGCCACCTGTGACGTCTGCGCCAAGGGCCCTGGCTTCGGCAAGAGCGTCTCGCACTCGCACCGGCGGACCAACCGCATGTGGCTCCCGAACATCCAGCGGATCAAGGCCACCGTGAACGGTTCCCCGAAGCGCCTCAACGTGTGCACCTCCTGCCTGAAGGCGGGCAAGGTCACGCGCTGACCCCCTTCCAGACGATGAAGGGCCGGATCCTGCGGGATCCGGCCCTTCGTCGTTCCCGGGGTGCTCACCTGCTCAGCGCGCGAAGTGGTCCCACCCGGTCGCGCCCGTCCAGGCGACTGCGTCGACGAGGACGGGGTGCGGGCCTGCCGCGCCCACGCGCCCCACGGTCGCGAAGGGCGCCGGCAGGACGGCCGCCGGCGGGAAGCAGCCCAGGAGAGCGTGGTCCTCGCCGCCGGTGAGGACCAGCTCGAGGCCCCGCTCCGGGCCGAGTTCGCGAGCCCACTCCCCCAGCACCCCCGCCGTCGTCAGCTCGACCGTCACGGCGCTGGCCGCGGCGATGCGGCCCGCGTCGCGCAGCAACCCGTCGCTGACGTCCATGAGGGCGGTGGCACCGGCGAGCGCCGCGGCCGGGCCGGCGGTGACGGGCGGTTGCGGACGCCGGTGCGCGGTGACCAGCTCGTCCTCGCGGGGTGAACGGGACCCGTTGCGCTGCAGCACCTCCAGTCCCGCCCCGGAGCGACCGAGCACCCCGGCGACGGCCACGACGTCGCCGGGCCGCGCGCCCGAGCGCAGCACGGGAGGTCGGCCCTGCAGGTCCCCGAGGGCCGTCACGGACACGACGACCTCGCTCGCGCCGGACAGGTCGCCGCCGACGACGACCGCGTCAAAGCGCGCGCACGCGGCGGCGACCCCCCGGGCGAAGTCCTCGACCCACGCGACCTCGAGGTCGGTCGGCACGGACAGGCCGACGAGCAGGCCCGTGCAGCGGCCGCCCATCGCGGCGACGTCGGCGACGTTCTGCGCCACGGCCTTCCAGCCGACGTCGGCGCCGCTGGACCAGTCGCGTCGGAAGTCGCGGAACTCCACGAGGACGTCGGTCGTGGCCACGACGCGCCCGTCGGGCGCGGCCACGAGGGCCGCGTCGTCCCCGGGGCCGAGCAGCGCGTCGGTCGGCATGAGCGGGACCACGCGGGCCAGCAGGGCCGTCTCGTCGAGGTCCCCGACCCGCAGGTCAGCTGCCCCGTCCCGTGCCCCGTCCCGTGCCCCGTCCCCTGCCCCGTCCAGCGCCCGCTCCACGGGCGGGCACACTACGGGGCGATGTCCAGCACCCCCTCGAGCACCCCGCCCAGCGGCTCCGGTCACCCGTCCCGGCCCGGGCGGCTCGTCGTCGGGCTCGTCGTGGTCGTCGTGGCCGCGGTGGCCGTGTGGGTCTACCTGCGCGGCTCGGACGGGGTGGAGGCCGCCCCGCAGGCCGGCGACCCCGCGTGCGCACCCCTGCTGCGGGCCCTGCCGGACAGCCTCGACGGGCTCGGCCGCACCCCCCAGGGGGCCGAGGGCGTGGCGGTGTGGGGCGAGGACCGGGTCGTCCTGCGCTGCGGCGGCCTCGTGCTCGGGCCCACGACGAAGGCGTGCATCCCCGTCGGGCCGGACTCCGGGCCGACGGTGGACTGGGTGCAGGACGCGAGCAACGACCGCGCGGTGCGGTTCCTCACCTACGGCCGTTCTCCCGCGGTCGAGGTGACCGTCCGGTTCGGGCCAGGCCTGACGCGCGACCAGGCGACGTCGCAGCTCGTCGACCTCGCCGGGCCGGTCTCGGCCATCGAGCAGACGCGGACCTGCCTCTGAGCGGTCAGCGCAGCCCGGTGGGCCGCTGCAGCGCGAGCGTGAGCAGGTGGTCGACGAGCTGCGGGTAGTCCACGCCGGTCGCGGCCCACATCCGCGGGTACATCGAGAACGGCGTGAACCCGGGCATCGTGTTGATCTCGTTGACGACGATCCCCTCCGCGCCGTCGGTCGCCCGGAAGCGCTCGACGTCGACGAACAGGTCCACGCGCGCCAGCCCCTCGGCCTCCATGGCCTCGAAGACGCGGACCGCCGTGCGCCGCACGGCCGCGGTGACGTCGTCGGGCAGGTCGGCCGGGCACGAGAGCCGCACGTTGCCGGCGTCGAGGTACTTGGCCTCGAAGTCGTAGAAGTCGTGGCCCCCGACGACCTCGACCTCCCCGGGCAGGCTCGTGCGGGGCTCGCCCCCGGCGAGGTCCTCCAGGACGCCGCACTCGACCTCGCGGCCGCTCAGGGCGGCCTCGACGACGACCTTGGGGTCGTGCGCGACGGCCTCGGCGACGGCGGCCTCGAGCCCGGCGCGGTCGGTGACGCGGGTGATCCCGATGCTCGACCCGGCGCGGGCGGGTTTGACGAAGACGGGGTAGCCGAGCGCCTCGACCTCGGCGACGACGGCGTCCCGGTCGGCGTCCCATCGCTTGGCGCGGAACGACGTCCAGGGCCCGACGGGCAGCCCGTGACCGGCCAGCAGCAGCTTCATGACCTGCTTGTCCATGCCCGCGGCCGAGGCGAGCACGCCCGAGCCCACGTACCGGGTGTCGGACAGCTCGAACAGGCCCTGCAGGGTGCCGTCCTCGCCGAACGGGCCGTGCAGCAGCGGCAGCACCACGTCGACGGGCCCACCGAGCGCCTCACCCGAGACCGTCTGCAGCGCACGCGACTCCACGTCCTGCGACAACGCGACGGACGGCCCGGCAGCCGGCACCTGCGGCAGCTTGCCGTCGGCGAGCTCGAACTGCGCCGGGTCGTCGTCGACGAGGACCCAGCGGCCGCTCGTGGTGATCCCGACGGGGACGACGTCCCACACCGACCGGTCGAGGGCGGCCAGGACCCCCGCGGCGGTCACGCAGCTGATGGCGTGCTCGGAGGAACGGCCACCGAAGACGACGGCGACGCGCGGGCGGGGGGTGGGCTGGCTGCTCATCGGCGCCGACCCTACCGGCGGTGTGGTTGGGTTCTGCCGTGCCGCAGAACGACGACCCGACCGTGTCCTCCGCTCAGTCCTCCGCTCAGTCCTCCGCCCCCCGGCAGGACCCGCCCCTGTCCCCCGCCACCGTCGCCGTCGTGGCGGGCCGGCCCCGCAGGGCCCTCGACAGCGAGCTGAACACCCCCGTGTCGCTGTCGGCGACGTTCGTCGGCGGTGGGTCCCTCGGCACCGCGGCCCTGGGCTACGGCCGTTTCGCCAACCCGACGTGGGAGGCGCTGGAGAGCGCCGTCGGCGAGCTCGAGGGCGGCCGGGCGCTGGCCTTCGCCTCCGGGATGGCCGCCGTGGCCGCCGCCCTGCACCTCGTGCCCGCTGACGGCACGGTCCTGGTCCCGCACGGCGCCTACAACGGCACGCACGCCCTGACCGGGCTGCTCGCCGCTCAGGGCCGACTGGCGGTGCTGCCGACGGACATCACCGACGTCGAGGGCGTGCGGACGGCGCTCGCAGGCCTGGACGGCCCGGTCGTGCTGTGGCTGGAGTCCCCGACGAACCCGCTGCTGGAGGTCGCCGACCTCACCGCGCTGGCCACCGTCGCCCACGAGCACGACGCGGTCGTGGTGGTGGACAACACCTTCGCGACGCCGCTGCTGCAGCGGCCGCTGGAGCTGGGCGCCGACGTCGTCGTGCACTCGGTGACGAAGTTCCTCTCCGGCCACTCCGACGTCGTCCTCGGCGCGGTCGTCGCCCGGGACGAGACGCTGCTGGCCGCGCTGCAGGCCCACCGCACGCTGCACGGCGCCATCCCCGGCCCGATGGAGACGTTCCTGGCGCTGCGCGGGCTGCGGACGCTGCCGCTGCGGCTGGAGCGCTCGCAGGCCAGCGCCGCCGACCTGGCCCGCCGCCTGGGCGCCCACCCGGCCGTGACGCGCGTGCGCCACCCCTCCCTGCCCGACGACCCGGGCCACGCGCTCGCGGCGACGCAGATGACGGGGTTCGGCGCGCTCGTGTCGATCGAAGTCGTCGGCGGCCCCGCGGGGGCCGACGCGGTCGTGGACGCCGTGCGGTTGTGGGTGCCCGCCACCAGCCTCGGCGGGGTGGAGTCGCTCATCGAGCGGCGTCGTCGGCACGCCTCCGAGCCCGCGGTGGTGCCCGAGGACCTGCTGCGGCTGTCCGTCGGCGTGGAGGACGTCGAGGACCTGTGGCGGGACCTGTCCCGTGCGCTGGACGCCGCGCTGGCGCACGCGAGCGCCTGAGCGGGAACACGCCGGGCGTGTGGCACATTGACACCAGGAGACACGCCCGGCGGACGTCCTTGACAGGCTTTATCTCATCCATGAGATAGCCTCGCCGTCATGGCAGTCTCCACCGAGCAGCTCACCCCGACCGGCGACCACCTGTCGCAGATCGGCGCCCTCATCCGCGACGCGCGCAAGCACCGGGGCCTGACCCAGGTCCAGCTCGCCGAACGCCTGGGCACGTCCCAGAGCGCCGTGCACCGCATGGAGCAGGGTCAGCAGAACGTGTCCATCGACATGCTGCAGCGCGTCGGGCACGCCCTGCAGGACGACATCGTCTCGATCGGCCGTCCCGGCCCGACGCACCTGCGCGTGCACGGGGGCGTCAAGCTCTCCGGCAGCATCGCGGTGAAGTCGAGCAAGAACGCGGGCGTGGCGCTCCTGTGCGCCGCCCTGCTCAACAAGGGCCGCACGACGCTGCGCGGGGTCGCCCGGATCCTGGAGATCCACCGCATCCTCGACGTGCTCGGCAGCATCGGCGTCGAGTACGCCTGGGTCAACGAGAACGACCTCGTCCTCGACGTGCCCAACGACCTCGACCTCGAGGCGATGGACGGCGAGACCGCCCGCCGCACCCGCAGCATCATCATGATGCTCGGCCCCCTGCTGCACCGGTACGACGAGTTCGCGCTCCCCTACGCCGGCGGCTGCGACCTCGGGACCCGCACGGTCGAGCCGCACATGGTCGCCCTGCGCCCCTTCGGCCTGCAGGTCACCGCCACCACCGGGAACTACCACGCGACGGTCGACCGCACCGTCGCCCCGCAGCGCCCCATCGTGCTGACCGAACGCGGTGACACGGTGACCGAGAACGCGCTCATGGCGGCGGCCCGCGTGGACGGCGTCACGACGATCCGCAACGCCAGCCCGAACTACATGGTCCAGGACCTCTGCTTCTTCCTGGAGCTGCTCGGCGTCCGGATCGAGGGCATTGGCACGACGACGCTCGTCGTCCACGGTGTCCCGGACATCTCCGTCGACGTCGAGTACGCGCCGTCGGAGGACCCGGTGGAGGCCATGAGCCTGCTCACCGCGGCGATCATCACGCACTCCGAGCTGACGGTGACGCGCGCACCGATCGAGTTCCTCGAGATCGAGCTGGCCATCCTCGAGGAGATGGGGCTGCGCTACGACCTGTCGCCGGAGTACCCCGCGGCCAACGGCCGCACGCGCCTGGTCGACATCACGGTGCACCCGTCCGAGCTCAAGGCCCCGATCGACAAGATCCACCCGATGCCGTTCCCGGGCCTGAACATCGACAACCTGCCGTTCTTCGCGGTCATCGCGGCGAGCGCCGAGGGGTCGACGACCGTCCACGACTGGGTCTACGACAACCGCGCCATCTACCTCACCGAGCTGAACCGCCTCGGCGCCCGCGTGAAACTCCTCGACCCGCACCGCGTGCTCGTCGAGGGCCCCACGCGCTGGTCCGGCGCCGAGGTGCTGTGCCCGCCGGCCCTGCGCCCCGCCGTCGTCGTGCTGCTGGCGATGCTGGCGGCCAAGGGCACCTCGGTGCTGCGCAACGTGGACATCATCGCCCGCGGGTACGAGCAGCTCGCCGAACGCCTGACGCCGCTGGGCGCGCAGATCGAGACGTTCCGCGACTGAGGCCCCGCCGCGCACGAGAAGGCCCCCGCACTCCGGTGAGTGCGGGGGCCTTCTCGCGTGCGGGAACTGCGCGGGTCAGGCCTTCTTGGCCGTGCGCCGGGCGGTCGTCGCGGTCTTGGCCGGAGCGGCCTTCTTCGCCGCGGCGGTCGTGCGGGTGGCCGGAGCGGCCTTCTTGGCGGCCGGGGCCGCGGTGCGGGTGGCCGGCGCCGCCTTCTTGGCCGTCGTCGTCGAGGCGGCCGCCTTCTTGGCCGTGCCCGTGGCGGGGGTCGTCAGGACGGCACCGGTCGAGGCGGCGCGCTCCTTGGCCGCGGCCTGGAACGCGCGCAGCGCCTTGGTGTCGGAGACGACCTCCTTGAACGCGGTGCCCGGACGGAAGCGCGGTACCGAGGTCTTCTTGATCTTCACGGCCTCGCCGGTGCGCGGGTTGCGGCCCGTGCGGGCGTTGCGCGCCTGCTTCTCGAACGTGCCGAAGCCGCTGATGGCGACCTTGTCACCCTTGGCGACGGTCAGCGTGATGAGCTCGACGACCGCCTCGACGGCGGTCACGGCCTGCTTGCGACCGCCGAGCTTGGCCTCGAGGGCGTCGACCATCTCTGCCTTGTTCACGGGGCTCCTCCTGGGTACCGGGCGTTGTCCGAACCGATCATCTCCTCGCGCAACGGATCGCGCAGGGCCGAGCAGGAGCCCGACGGGGGAAACGGTACGACCGACGATCACCGGAGTCCACCACCGGTGTGGCGGCGAGTCGTTGCGCCGCAGCACACCTCGCCGCCACCGGCTGGCGTCGCGCTGCGCCGCAGGGGCTTCCCGGCGACGTCCACCCACGCGACACCGGGCTCGGGGTGCGCGCACAGAAGCGTTGCAGCACAACGGTTCAGCACGCAGGACGGCCCCGGTCCCGCTGCGCCGCAGCGGGGTCCGGGGCCGGTCGGGCGCAGGTCAGGCCGACGGCGCCAGCGGGGTCGTCGTCGGCTTGAACGACGGGCGTCGCGTCTCGAAGTCGGCGATGGCGTCGGCGTGGCGCAGGGTCAGGCTGATGTCGTCCAGCCCCTCCATGAGCCGCCACCGCACGTACTCGTCGACCTCGAAGGGGGCCGTGAAGTCGTCCACGCGCACGACGCGCTCGACGAGGTCGACGGTCACCTCGGTGCCCGGGTGCGCCTCCAGCGCCTTCCAGATGAGGTCGATGTCGCTCTGCGACACCACGGCCGCCAGCAACCCCTGCTTGCCGGAGTTGCCGCGGAAGATGTCCCCGAAGCGGGGGGCCAGGACGGCCTGGAAGCCGTAGTCCCGCAGGGCCCACACGGCGTGCTCACGGCTCGAGCCCGTCCCGAAGTCCTGCCCGGCGACCAGGACCGAACCGGGTCGGTAGGGCTCCTGGTTCAGCACGAAGTGCGGGTCGGAGCGCCAGCCGGCGAAGAGGGCGTCCTCGAACCCCGTCTTGGTGACGCGCTTGAGGTAGACCGCGGGGATGATCTGGTCGGTGTCGACGTCGGTGCGGCGCAGCGGCACCCCGACGCCGGTGTGGACGGTGAACTTCTCCATGACGGGTCCTCTCAGGCGGCGGGGGCGGGGACGGGCTCGAGGTCGGCCGGCGAGCTCAACGTCCCGCGCACGGCCGTGGCGGCGGCCACGAGCGGGGAGACCAGGTGGGTGCGACCGCCCTTGCCCTGCCGGCCCTCGAAGTTGCGGTTCGAGGTGGACGCGCAGCGCTCCCCCGGGGCGAGCTGGTCGGGGTTCATCCCCAGGCACATGCTGCACCCGGCGAAGCGCCAGTCCGCGCCGAACTCCTTGAACACGGTGTCCAGGCCCTCGGCCTCGGCCTGCAGGCGCACCCGCGCCGACCCGGGGACGACCATCATGCGGACGTTCTCGGCCTTCGTGCGCCCGCGCACGACGTCCGCGGCCGCCCGGAGGTCCTCGATGCGGCTGTTGGTGCAGGAGCCGAGGAAGACCGTGTCGACGGCGATGTCGCGCATGCGCTCCCCGCCGGTCAGGCCCATGTACTGCAGGGCGCGCTCGACGCCCTGCCGGACGCCGTCGTCGCCGATCTCGTCGGGCACCGGGACCGAGCCGGACAGGGGGACGCCCTGGCCGGGGTTCGTGCCCCAGGTGACGAAGGGTTCGAGGGCGGCGCCGTCCAGGACGACCTCGGCGTCGAACTCGGCGTCGTCGTCGGTGCGCAGAGTGCGCCAGTACTCCACGGCGGCGTCCCAGTCCGCGCCCTGCGGGGCGTGCGGACGGTCCTTCAGGTACGCGAACGTGGTGTCGTCGGGGGCGACCATGCCGGCCCGGGCACCGGCCTCGATCGACATGTTGCAGATCGTCATCCGGCCCTCCATCGACAGGGACCGGATCGCCTCCCCGCGGTACTCCAGGACGTAGCCCTGCCCGCCACCGGTGCCGATCTCGGCGATGACGGCCAGGATGATGTCCTTGGCCGTCGTGCCGGGCTTGAGCTGCCCGTCGACCGTGATGGCCATCGTCTTGAAGGGTTTGAGCGGCAGGGTCTGGGTGGCGAGCACGTGCTCCACCTCGGACGTGCCGATCCCCATGCCCAGGGACCCGAACGCGCCGTGGGTCGAGGTGTGCGAGTCACCGCACACGACCGTCATCCCCGGCTGGGTGAGCCCGAGCTGCGGGCCGACGACGTGGACGATGCCCTGCTCGGCGTCGCCGAGCGGGTGCAGCCGCACGCCGAACTCGGCGCAGTTCTCGCGCAGCGTCTGCAGCTGCTTGGCGGACGTCGTGTCCTCCAGCATCGACAGGGGGCGCTGGATGTCCGCGGTGGGGGTGTTGTGGTCCTCGGTGGCGATCGTCAGGTCCAGCCGCCGCACGGGACGCCCGGCCATCCGTAGCCCGTCGAACGCCTGCGGGCTCGTCACCTCGTGCACGAGGTGGAGGTCGATGAAGAGCAGGTCGGGTTCGCCGTCCTGCCCCTTGCGGACGACGTGGTCGTCCCACACCTTCTGCGCCAGCGTGCGTCCCATGACCGGCTCTCCTCCTGCGTCTCACACCTTGCGTCTCACGGACTGAGACGCCAGTATCGCTTCGTGGACAAGAGTAGCGGAGTCGGCGTCCTCGACAAGGCCGTGCTGGTGCTGGACGCCCTCGAGGCCGGACCGGCCAGCCTGGCCCAGCTCGTCACGACGACGGGGCTCGCCCGGCCCACCGCGCACCGCCTGGCGGTCGCCCTGGAGCACCACCGGCTCGTCCGCCGCGACCTGCAGGGCCGCTTCGTCCTCGGGGCCCGGCACGCCGAGCTGGCGGCCGCCGCGGGCGAGGACCGCCTCGTCGCGGTCGCCGGCCCCCTGCTGACCGCCCTGCGGGACTCCACGGGCGAGAGCGCCCAGCTGTACCGCCGGCACGGGGAGCACCGCATCTGCATCGCGGCCGCCGAACGCCTCCACGGCCTGCGCGACACGGTCCCCGTCGGCTCGTCCATGACGATGCACGCCGGCTCGGCAGCCCAGGTCCTGCTCGCCTGGGACGACCCCGAACGGCTGTCCGTGGAGCTCATGGGCTCCCGCTTCGACGCCGCCACCCTGTCGGGGGTGCGCCGGCGGGGCTGGGCGCACTCCAGCGGCGAACGGGAGGCCGGTGTCGCGTCGGTCAGCGCGCCGGTCCGCGCTCCGTCGGGGCGCGTCCTGGCCGCGGTGTCCGTGTCGGGCCCGGCCGAGCGCTTCGGGCGGCACCCGGGCCGCCGGCACGCCGACGCGGTCCTCGCGACGGCCGCGGCGTTCAGCGCGGCCCTGACGCCCGCCCCGTGAAAGGGCCGGACACGGGAAGAGGCCCCCGGTCAGTGACCGGGGGCCTCATCTGTAGCCCCGACGGGATTCGAACCCGCGCTACCGCCGTGAGAGGGCGGCGTGCTAGGCCGCTACACAACGGGGCCCTAGCTTGCAGTACAAGCGCTGGGGTACCAGGACTCGAACCTAGACTAACTGAACCAGAATCAGTCGTGCTGCCAATTACACCATACCCCATGGTGTTCCGCCCGGCCGGGAACCGGCCGAACGAGATGAACTCTAGCGGGCGCTCACCCTGCTTCCCAAATCGGCTCCCCGGCGGCGGACCTGAGCCGCCGGGGAGGATCGGGTCAGAGGGTGGCGCGCAGCCTCCGGAGCCGCGCGAGCGAGGCGTCGCGTCCTAGGATCTCCATCGACTCGAACAGCGGCGGGGAGACCCGACGGCCCGTGACGGCCGTCCGCAGCGGCGCGAACGCGAACTTGGGCTTGACCCCGAGGCCGTCGACGACGGCCGCCCGCAGCGACGCTTCGAGGGCCGGCGTCGTCCACTCCTCCAGCGCCTCCAGCGCCGTCAGCGACGCGTCGAGGACGTCGGCAGCCTCGGGCCGCAGGGCCTTCGTGGCGTCCTCCTCCAACACGACGTCCTCGTCGGCGACGAAGAGGAAGCCGAGCATCCCCGGCGCCTGGCCGAGCAGCGTCATCCGCTCCTGCACCAGCGGCGCGGCGGCCGCGAGGCGCGCCTGCTGCTCGGCGGTCGGGTGCTCGGGCAGCACCCCGCCGGCCTGCAGGTAGGGGACGAGGCGGTCGCGGAAGTCCTCGGGAGCCAGCATCCGCAGGTGGGCGGCGTTGACCGCCTCGGCCTTGGCCACGTCGAAGCGCGCCGGCGAGGCGTTGACGTCGGCGACGTCGAAGGCCGCCACCATCTCCTCGACGCTGAACAGGTCCCGGTCCTCGGCGATCCCCCAGCCGAGCAGGGCCAGGTAGTTCAGCAGGCCCTCGGGGACGAACCCGCGGTCGCGGTGGTGGAAGAGGTTGGACTCCGGGTCGCGCTTGGAGAGCTTCTTGTTGCCCTCCCCCATGACGTACGGCAGGTGCCCGAACCGCGGGACGGCCGTGGCCACCCCGATGTCGACGAGCGCCTCGTACAGCGCGATCTGCCGCGGCGTGGAGGAGAGCAGGTCCTCCCCGCGCAGGACGTGGGTGATCTCCATCAGCGCGTCGTCGACGGGGTTGACGAGCGTGTAGAGCGGGTCCCCGTTGGCGCGCACCAGGACCGGGTCGGGGAACGAGCCCGCCTTGAACTCGATCGGCCCGCGGACCAGGTCGTCGAAGGACCAGTCCCGGCCCTCGGGCAGTCGCAGCCGCAGCGTGGGCTCGCGGCCCTCCTCGCGGAAAGCCGCCACCTGCTCGGGCGTCAGGTCGCGGTCGAAGCCGTCGTACCCCAGCACCTTCGGCCGGCCCGCCGCCTCGTGGCGCGCCTCGATCTCCTCGGCCGTGGAGAACGACTCGTACAGGTGCCCGGCGTCCTTGAGGCGCCGCACGACGTCGTCGTAGACCGCGCGCCGCTGGGACTGCCGGTAGGGGCCGTGGGGGCCGCCGACGTCGATGCCCTCGTCCCAGTCCAGGCCGAGCCACGCCAGCGCGTCGAGGATCTGCGCGTAGCTCTCCTCGGAGTCGCGCGCCGCGTCGGTGTCCTCGATGCGGAACACCAGCTTCCCGCCCGTGTGCCGGGCGTAGGCCCAGTTGAACAGCGCCGTCCGGATGAGCCCGACGTGCGGGGTCCCGGTCGGCGAGGGGCAGAAGCGGACGCGCACCGCGGACGGGGCGGGCGCGTCCTCGGCCGTGGTCGCAGGCGTGGTCTCAGCGAGGGTCTCAGTGAAGGTCTCAGTCATGGCAGCACCCAGCCTATTGCGCCCGGCACGCCTGATCGGGTGAGCCCGGAGGGGGCGCCTGCGGCCACCAGGGTGGTTGCTGTCCGTCACGGGTGGTCCGTCCGGGTGGTGGGCCCGCTCACGCAGCGTCACGCGTGTCAGCGTCATCAGGACGAACCCGCTCCCGCCGCCCCCAGGAGACCTCCGTGACCCGCCGCTCGCCCAAGCCCTCGCTCAAGCCCTTCGTCGCCGCCGCCGGCCTGCTGCTGCCGCTGACCGCCCTCACCGCCTGCGGTTCCGTGCAGGCCGCGGCCGGTCTGACGCCCGCCGCCACCACGAGCCCCTCGGCCACGGCGACGCCGACCGCCACCGAGACCGCCGTCGCCGTGACGCCCGTGCAGAACGACCTCGCCCTCGGGTCGGCCCACCACGAGCTGCAGGCCGGCGGGATGACCCTGGCCGTCAACTACTGGTCGACCCTGGACATGGGGAAGTGGACCGCCGAGGCCGCCAAGCCGATCCAGCTCGCCGCGACCATCACCGGCCCGAACCTCGGGACGGCGAAGAAGCAGCAGAAGGCCTACGTCAGCAACTTCACCGTGACGAGCTCGCTCGTCGCCGCCGACGGCACCACCACGACCGGCCCCACCGTCCAGGACACGTCCCGGCAGACCCCGGGCTACCTGGCGATGGCGCCGTACGCCTACTCCACGTCGTTCGTCGTGCCCGCCGTCCCGGCCGGCACCCGCAGCGTCGAGATGCTCATCAGCTACGACGTGCTCGAGCAGAGCGCGCCGGGCGCGGCCGACTACTCCAAGCAGACCGCGACCGACACGATCACCGTCGCGATCGCGCAGCCCGCCGACGCGCAGTGACCACCCGGGGTCTCACTCGGGCGCGGTGAACGTCGTCGAGAGGACGCCGATCCCCTCGACCTCGACCTCGACGCGCTGCCCGGCCCGCACCGGCCCGACCCCCGCCGGGGTGCCGGTCAGGATGACGTCGCCGGGCAGCAGCGTCATGGCCGAGGAGACGTGGGCGATGATCGACGGGATGTCGTGGACCATGAGCGACGTCCGGCCGTCCTGGACGACCTCGAGGTCCTCCCCCGTCCCGACGCGCGTCTCGATGCGGACGTCCGAGGGGTCCAGGTCGGTCTCGATCCACGGCCCGATGGGCGTGAACCCGTCGGCCCCCTTCGCCCGCCACCACTGCTTGTCCGGCCCCTGCAGGGAACGCGCCGTGATGTCGTTCGCGACGGTGTACCCGTAGACGACCTCCGCGACGCGGTCCTTCGGGACGTCCTTGCACAACCGCCGGATGACGACGGCGAGTTCACCCTCGTAGTGCAGTTCCTCCCCCGCCCACGCCGGGATCACCAACGGGTCCCCGGGCCCGGCGACCGACGTGTTCGGCACCGTGAACACCAGGGGTTCGTCCGGCACCTCGTTGCCGAGTTCCTCGGCGTGCGCGACGTAGTTCCGCCCGATCCCCAGGACCTTCGAGCGCGGGATGACCGGCGCCAGCAACCGCGCGTCCACGAGCGGCACCCGCTCCCCCGTCGGGTTCAGCGGGCTGAACAGCGGATCCCCCGAGACGACGAGGATCTCCTCCTCCCCCGGCGCGCCCTCGACGACCCCGTACCGCGGGTCCGAACCACTGGAGGAGAACCTGGCGATGCGCATCCCCTCACCCTAGTGAGCCCGCTGCGCCCCGCCGGGGTTGGGCTCGTTGACGCATCGGGCTCGACCTAGGAGCCCGTGGCGTCAGCGCTACCTGCCCGGCCGTGGGGACCGGGACGGGCTCGCCGACGCAACCGGCTCACCCTAGGAGCCTGCAGCGTCAACGAGCCCGCCTCAGCACCGTGATGCACCGGGCTCCACAGGGTCGCCGTCGGACGACCTGTCCACAGGACGACGGTCGACGCCGTACCGCGAGCCCCTCGAGCGGGCAACCTGCCTGAGTGCCGCGACGACGAGAGTACGACCGTGCCTCCATCGACGACCTCCTCCGCGCGAACCAGGGGGTGGTCAAGCGTTCCGACCTGTTGACCGCAGGGGTGCCCAACCCGACGATCACGCGCTGGTGTGGAGTGCGGGGACGCTGGCAACGTGTGCTGCCCGGTGTCGTGCTCGGCCACCGCGGAACACCGACGACCGTCGAACGTCGGCGGGCCGCGCTGGTCTACGCCGGCGAGGGCGCGCGCATCAGTGGGGTCCACGCCCTCGATCTGCACGCCGCGCTCACCGCACCGTTGGGACGCGACGAGGAAGTCCTCGTCGTGGTGCCGCAGGACCGGCACCGTACGTCAGCGGACTTCTGCGTCGTCGAACGCAGCGAGCGCGACCCCGGTCGGACGGTTCGTCGGGGGTTCCCCGTCACGTCGGCGGCCCGGGCGTGCGCCGACGCCGTCCGGGGACACGACCTCAGCGCTGACGACGTCCGCGAGTTGATGAGCTCGGTGCTGCGCCACGAGCGCTGTTCGTTGCGTCAGCTGGAGCGTGAGGTGCTCGGCGGGCCGACGCAACGCAGTGGCCCCGCCAGAGCGGCGCTGCGGGAACTCGGGGCCGGCGTGCGCAGCGCGGCCGAAGCGAAGGCGTTGCAACTCGTCTCGTCGTCGGACCTGGTGCAGCCGTTGTGGAACCGGCCCGTCGTCGTCGCCGGCCGGTGGCTGGGCGAGGCGGACGCGTTCTGGCCTGAGCTCGGCGTCGTGCTGGAGATCGACTCGATGCTGTGGCACCTGGGGGCGCGGGCGCTGCGCAGGACACAGGCCAAGGCCCGGCGCTACGCCGCAGCCGGGTTGACACTGATCACCATCGCCCCGGCGGACCTCCTCGCCGACCCTCGAGGGTTCCTCGAGACCCTCCGGTCGGCGCTCGCTGTCGCCACGGCCCGCCGGATCGGGTGAGGCAGCCGGCGAGGGTGTCGCTGACGCAACCGGCTCGTAGGTTGAGCCGGATGCGTCAACGATCCCACCCCCGCGGGCGACGCCGCGAGCCCCAAGGAGGGGGGCGGGCGGTCAGACGAGGCGGCGGAGCCAGCCGTGGGTGTCCTCGGCCCGGCCGTACTGGATGTCCAGCAGCGTGTTCCGGATCGTCATCGTCACCTCACCGGCCGCGCCGGTCCCGTGCGACAGTTCGCCGTCGGGCGAGACGAGCTTGCCGACGGGGGTGACGGCGGCGGCGGTGCCGCAGGCGAACACCTCGGTGATGCGGCCCGACGCGACGCCCTCGCGCCACTCGTCGATGCTCACGCGACGCTCGGTCACCTCGTGGCCGAGGTCCTTGGCGAGGTCGATGATCGAGTCGCGGGTGATGCCCTCGAGGATCGTCCCGGTGAGTTCGGGGGTGACGATCGAGCCGTCGTCGTGGACGAAGTAGAGGTTCATCCCGCCGAGTTCCTCGACGTACTTGTGCTCGGTCGCGTCGAGGAAGCAGACCTGGTCGCAGCCGTTGGCCGAGGCCTCGTCCTGGGCGGCGAGGCTGGCGGCGTAGTTCCCGCCGCACTTGGCCGAGCCCGTCCCGCCGAGGGCGGCGCGGGTGTAGTTCTGCGACAGCCAGATCGAGACCGGTTTCACGCCACCGGGGAAGTACGCCCCGGCCGGGGAGGCGATGACGAGGAACTTCACCTCGTGCGCGGCGCGGACACCGAGGAACGCCTCGGTCGCGACCATGAACGGGCGCAGGTAGAGCGAGGACTCCCCGCCCGTCGGCACCCACGCCTCGTCGGCGCGCACCAGCTGCGTGATCGCCTCGAGGAACGTCGCCTCGCCCACCTCGGGCAGCGCGAGCCGGCGCGCGGAACGGGCCATGCGGGCGGCGTTCGCCTCGGGACGGAACGTCCAGACGCTGCCGTCGGCGTGCCGGTACGCCTTGAGCCCCTCGAAGATCTCCTGCGCGTAGTGCAGGACGGCGGCCGCCGGGTCGAGCTGGAGCGGCCCGTAGGGGACGACGGCCGCGTCGTGCCAGCCGGCGTCGCGCGTCCACGTCGCCACCGCCATGTGGTCGGTGAAGAACTTCCCGAACCCGGGGCTGGCGAGGATCTCGGCGCGGCGCTGCTCGGAGACCGGCACGGCCGACGGCGTCACGGGGAACGTCAACCCAGTGGTCGGCCCGGTCGTCGGGGTGGCGGTCATGAGGACTCCTCGGGGTGCGTGGCGGGTGGTTCGACGGTACCCCGCCGCAGGACGGGGCCCCGCTCCAGGCGCGGGTCAGGAGACGGCGGCGGCGAGGGCGTCCCCGACCTCGGCGGTGGAGCGCCGCCCGACCTCCCCGGCGGCACGGCGGGACAGGTCGGACGTCACGGCGGCGTCGACGCGGGCGGCGGCGTCGGTGTGCCCGAGGTGCTCGAGCAGCAGCGCGACGGACAGCACGGCGGCGGTGGGGTCGGCGAGCTGCTGGCCGGCGATGTCGGGCGCGGAGCCGTGGACGGGCTCGAACATGCTCGGGGCCGTCCGGTCGGGGTTGACGTTGCCGGACGCCGCGAGGCCGATGCCCCCGGTCACGGCCGCCGCGAGGTCGGTGAGGATGTCGCCGAAGAGGTTGTCGGTGACGATGACGTCGAACCGCGCCGGGTCGGTCACGAGGAAGATCGTCGCGGCGTCGACGTGCAGGTAGTCGACGGCGACGTCGCCGAACTCTGCGCCGACGGCCTCGACGGTGCGCCGCCACAGGTGGCCGGCGTGCACGAGGACGTTGTGCTTGTGCACGAGCGTCAGCTTCTTCCGGGGCCGCGCGGCGGCGCGGGCGAAGGCGTCGCGGACGACGCGCTCGACGCCGAACGCCGTGTTCACGCTGACCTCGGTGGCGATCTCGTGCGGGGTGCCGACGCGCAGGGCGCCGCCGTTGCCGACGTACGGGCCCTCGGTGCCCTCGCGGACGACGACGAAGTCGATGTCCCCCGGGGCGGCGAGCGGGGTCGCGACACCCGGGAAGAGCTTGGACGGCCGCAGGTTCACGTAGTGGTCGAGGGCGAACCGCAGCTTCAGGAGCAGGCCGCGCTCCAGGACGCCGCTCGGCACGCTCGGGTCGCCGACGGCGCCGAGCAGGATCGCGTCGTGGCCGCGGACCTCCTCGAGGACGCTGTCCGGCAGCGTCTCGCCCGTGCGGTGGTAGAGGCGGGCACCGAGGTCGTACTCGGTCGTCGCGACCTGAGTGCCGGAGCCGTCCAGCACGGCGGAGAGCACCTTCAGCGCCTCGACCGTCACCTCCTGGCCGATGCCGTCGCCGGGGATGACTGCGAGTCGCACGGTGTCCGCCATGCGCCGGAGGTTATCGGAGCGCCCGACCCGACCACGCGCCCCGACCGTCCCACCCTGGTCGGACCCCCGACGTCGTCCCCGGGGACGACGACCGGTCGGCGCGTCCCTCCCTACGCTGTGGCGGTGCAGGACGAGAACACCGGGCGCACCGTCTTCGACGCGGTCGTGGCCTGGACGCGGGCGAACTCGCTCCTCATCGACGCCTTCCTCGCCCTGGGCCTGACCGGGCTGAGCGTCCTGGCCACCGTCACCGAGCTGTCCCCGCTCGGGCTGCTCGTCGCCGCCGGGATGACCGTGCCGCTGGCCGTGCGCCGCCGGTACCCGGAGGTGTCCGGCGGGCTCGTCGCCCTCTTCGGGCTGCTCCAGCTGGCGCTGCCGACCCCCTCCTTCGGCAACGTCGGTGTGCTCATGGCCGTCTACGCCCTGGCCGCCTACGGCCGGCGCTGGGCGTCGAACGGGGGGCTCCTGCTCGGCCTGTTCGGCGCGGTCGTGTGCGCGGTGCGCTTCTTCTCCCTCACGGGGGTGGGCGCGGTGGTGATCCTCGCGGCGCTCATCGCGTTCTCCGTCGTGGCGAGCTGGTCCCTCGGCAGCCTGCGCCGCGCGCAGCGGCAGAACGAGCTGGCCCTGGTCGAGCGGGCGCGGTTGCTGGAGAACGAGCGCGAGAACGAGTCCCGGCTCGCCGCGACGTCCGAGCGACAGCGCATCGCGCGCGAGATGCACGACGTCGTGGCGCACTCGCTGTCGGTCATCATCGCCCAGGCCGACGGCGGCCGGTACGCGGCGAAGGCCGACCCCGCGGTGGCGGCGCAGGTGCTGGAGACGATCTCCGGCACGGGGCGGCAGGCCTTGGCGGACATGCGCAACCTGCTCGGGGTGCTGCGCACCGGCCCGGGTGACGACCGCGCACCGCAACCGGACGCGACGATGATCGGGGACCTCGTGGACCAGGTCCGGGCCAGTGGGCTGGAGATCACCGCGCAGGTGCGCGGCGAGGTCCGCGACCTGCCGCCGGCGATGGGCCTGGCGGCGTACCGGATCGTGCAGGAGTCCCTGACGAACGTCCTCAAGCACGCCGGTCCGCGAGCCCGCACGAGCGTCGAGGTCCGCTGGGAGGCGGACGCCCTGCGCCTGAGCGTCGAGGACGACGGTCGGGGTGCCGCGTCGCTGGTGCAGCCGAGCCCGGGTGGGCAGGGGCTGGTCGGGATGGCCGAGCGGGCGCGGTTGCACGGCGGGTCCGTGGTGAGCGGTCCGCGCCCCGGAGGGGGTTTCTCCGTCCGCGCGACCCTTCCCTACAGTTCCTGAGGTGAGTGCAGCGGAGAACCCCGTCCGGGTCGTCCTCGTCGACGACCAGCAGCTCGTGCGGGCGGGTTTCCGCATGGTGATCGACTCCCAGCCGGACCTCACCGTCGTGGCGGAGGCCTCCGACGGGGCCGACGCCGTCCGCGTCGTGACCTCGACCCCGGCCGACGTCGTGCTCATGGACGTGCGCATGCCCGGTCTGGACGGGATCGAGGCGACGCGGCAGATCACCGGTCGCCTCGGCGAGGACGGCCCGAAGGTCGTGGTGCTCACCACCTTCGACCTCGACGAGTACGTCGTCTCGGCCATCGGTGCGGGCGCCAGCGGGTTCCTCCTCAAGGACGCCCCGCCCGAGGAGCTGCTCGACGCCGTGCGCACGGTCCACTCCGGCGACGCGGTCATCGCGGCGAGCTCCACGCGGCGCCTGCTGCAGCACGTCGGGCCGCTGCTGCGGGCGGGGGCGGCGACCCCCGCGAGCACTCCCCCGGGCCTGCCCACCGACCTCACCCCGCGCGAGCTCGAGGTGCTCGAGTGCATGGCGCACGGGCTGAGCAACTCCGAGATCGCGGCGCGCTTCGTCGTCTCGGAGGCGACGGTCAAGACGCACGTCGGACGGGTCCTGGCCAAGACGCACTCGCGGGACCGCGTCCAGGCCGTCGTGCTGGCGTTCTCGGCCGGGTTGGTCCAACCGGGTGAGGTCCTGCGCGACGCGCGGTGACCGGTTGGCGCAAATGCATGACCGCTGAGTCACCCCTGCGGCACGATGTGTGACGGCCGCGAAGTCCGCGGTCACTGAGGGGGGTCTCAGATGTTCCACCGTCGTGCGCTGACGCGCGCCCTGATCGCCGCGCCGGCCCTGCTGGCGCTCACCACCACCGCCCTGGCCACCGCCGGTCCGGCCTCCGCCGCCACCGGCACCCGGGCCACGCCGCACCTGACCGCGCGGGCCGCCACGCTGGAGCTGCAGGCCCCGGCGCAGACCCGGCCGATGACCGACGACTGCTACGCCGGCTGGAGCTCCGCGCTCTGCGGGTACGGGACGGTCAGCCTCACCCTCACGGGTTTCTCCGCGTTCGGCGGCGTCCCGTCGTGCGACCCGGAGGACCCGGGCTACTCGGACTCCTGCGAGGAACCGGTCGCCTCGCTCGTCGAGACGACCGGCACGAAGGTCGACGTCGTCGTCAAGTGCGCCGGCAAGGTGCTGCCCCGCGTGGCCACCGTGCCGGTGGTCACCGAACCCTCACACCTCGTCGGCCCCGCCGACGTCACCGGTTTCACCCGCGTGGACGCCGACAGCGCCCGGGTCCGCGTCGCCTTCACGCTGCCCACGCCGAGCGCCATCGGCGTCTGCGGGAACCGTGCGACCCAGCTGCTGTCCGCCTCAGTCCGGAACGTCACCGTCGGCTGGGCCGGAGCCGAGGGCACGTCCGTCCCGGCCGGCACGTACCGCCTCCCCGGGGCGCACCGCGTCCGACTGTGAACTGGGCGGTGTCCACCCGCAGGATGACGGGTGGGCACCGCGAGATCACCTCAGGACCCGACGACCGGGCCGGCCGTCCTCCCTAGCCTCGAAGAGTTCGCAGGTGCTGCGAGCGATTGCGAGACAGGGAGAACGACGTGTGCGAGACCAACCAGCGGGCCGCGGCGCCCACGGCGCTGCAGGCGGCCCGTCCCGCCGTGCGGGCCGAGGGGCTGCGCAAGACGTACGGCCGGGGGGACGCGGTCGTGCACGCCCTCGCCGGGGTGGACGTGGAGTTCGCCCGCGGTGAGTTCACCGCCATCATGGGCCCCTCGGGGTCGGGCAAGTCGACGCTCATGCACTGCCTCGCCGGCCTCGACACGGCGAGCGCCGGCCGGGTGTTCCTCGGCGACACCGAACTCACCGCGCTGCGCGACGCGGACCTGACGCGGTTGCGGCGCGAGCGCGTGGGTTTCGTGTTCCAGAGCTTCAACCTGCTGCCGGTCCTGGACGCCGCCGAGAACGTCCTGCTGCCGCTGCGGTTGGCCGGACGTTCCCCCGATCCCGCGTGGTTCGACGACGTCGTCCGCCGGCTCGGCCTCACCCAGCGGTTGCACCACCGTCCCCACGAACTCTCCGGCGGTCAGCAGCAGCGCGTCGCGGTCGCGCGGGCCCTCCTGCCGCGTCCCGACGTCGTGTTCGCCGACGAACCCACGGGGAACCTGGACTCGCGCTCGGGTGCGGAGGTGCTGAGCCTGCTGCGCGGCAGCGTGCGGGAGGTGGGGCAGACGGTCGTCATGGTGACGCACGACCCCGTCGCCGCCAGCTACGCCGACCGCGTCGTGCTGCTGGCCGACGGGCGGATCGCCGGTGGTCTGGCGAACCCCACGCCCGACGACGTCCTCGACGCGCTGCGCGACCTGGGGGCCTGAGCCGTGCTCCGGGTGACCCTGGCCCAGTTGCGCGCCCACGGCGCGCGCGTCGCCGCGTCCTGCCTCGCGATCGTCATCGCGGTGGGTTTCGTCGTGGCGACGCTGTCCCTCAACGCCACCGCGAAGAGCGGTGTGCTGGAGTCGATCGGGCGTCAGTTCACGTCCAGCGCCGCCGTGGTCCAGCTCGACGGGACGGGTGCGGGAACCGAAGCCCAGGACCCGCTGCCGGCCCTGCGCGACCGTCTCGCGGCGCTGCCCGGCGTGGCGGCGGTCGCCGCGGACCGGTCGACGTACGTCTCGGTCCGCCTCCCCGGCCGGTCCGGGGCCACCACGACGCAGGTGTCCGCCCTCAGCCCCGACGGCGCCCTGCGCTGGGAGCGCGTGTCGGCGGGTCGCCTGCCCGCGAGCGCCGACGAGGTCGCGGTCTCGGACCGGGTGGACGTCCCGGTCGGCGCCACGGTGTCCGTGACGACCTACCCCAGCGAGGGCTCGGACGGCAGCGTCCCGGACCCCGTGACGCAGGACGTCACCGTGGTCGGCACCGTGGACCTGGCCGGCGACCCGCGCGCCGGGCTGAGCCCGCGGTTGTTCGCCCCCGAGGCGACCGTCGTCGCGTGGGGCGCCACGACCGTGGACCAGCTGCGCGTCGCGGCCGCCCCGGGCCAGGACGTGCTGGCCGCGGTCACGGCCGCAGCGTCCGGACAGCCGGTCCGCGTGCTGTCCGGAACCGCTGCGGCGCAGGAGGTCGCGGACTCGTTCACCGGCGACGCCGCGTCACTGACGTCGGTCCTGCTGGTCTTCGGCGCGGTCGCCGTCCTGGTGGCCGGGCTCGTCATCGCCAACACCTTCGCCGTCCTGCTGGCCCAGCGGACGCGGGAGCTGGCGCTGCTGCGCTGCGTCGGCGCCGACCGCGGTCAAGTCGGTCGCAGCGTCCTGCTCGAGGCGGCCGCCCTCGGCCTGCTGGCCTCCGCGGCCGGGGTCCTCGCCGGCTACGGCCTGGCCGCGGCGGTCGCCGCGGTCGCGGGCCGGGTGGACTCCCCCTTCCCCCTGGGGGACGTCGTCGTACCGCCGACCGCCGTCGCCGCCGGGCTCGCGCTCGGCACGCTCGTGACGGTCGTCGCGGCCGCCGCGCCGGCGCGCGCGGCGACGCGGGTGGCGCCGCTGGCCGCCCTCCGTCCGGTCCTGTCCGTCCCGGCCGGTTCGCGGGCCGGCCTGCTCCGCCTCGTGGCGGGGCTCGTGCTGGCGGTCCCCGCCACCGCGGCCCTGGTCCTGTTCGCCCGGCGGGGTGACCTGGGGCCCGCCGTCGGTGCGGGTGCGGTGAGCTTCCTCGGCGTCCTGCTGCTCGCGCAGCGTCTGGTGCCCGCGGCGGTGGCCCTGGCGGGACGGCCGTTCCGGCGCATCGGCGGGGTCCCGGCCCGGCTGGCGGCGGGCAACGCCGTGCGCAACCCGCGCCGGACGGCGGCGACGGCCACAGCGCTGGTCATCGGCGTCACCCTGACGACGGCGATGGTCGTCGGCACGGCCTCGACGCGGTCCTCGGCCGCCGCCGGGATCGACGCCTCGTACCCCACGGACGTGGTCGTCACCTCCCCGCAGGCGCTGGACGCCGAGGCGGTCGCGGCCGTCCGCGGCACGGGCCACGTCGCGGCGATGACCCTCGTCGACGCGCTGTCCCTCACCACGGCGGACGGGTCGCAGGGGCTGTCGGTGACCGGGGTCGATCCGACGGAGGCCGCGACGGTGGTGCGCTCGCAGGGCCGCACTCCACTGCCGAGGGAGGGCGAACTCGTCGTCTCCCGGCAGTGGGCGCACGACTCGGGCACGGCCGACGGCAGCACGCTGACGCTGCACCGCGTCGACGAGACCACCGGCTCGGCCACCGGACCGGGCGTGCCCTTCCGGGTGCGGGTCGCGGCCCGCTCCGCGGCCGAGGCCACCGTGACCCTGACCGACGCCCGCCGCCTCGACCCGGTGCTCACCCCGACGGGGGCGTGGATCCGCCTCGTCGACGGGAGCACGGCGCAGCAGGCCGCGGCGACGGACGACCTGTCCGAGGCCCTCGCGAAGGTCCTGCCCACGAGCGAGATCACCGGCATCGCCTCGGTGCGCAACACCCTCGACGACGTCCTCACGACGATGCTGCTCGTGGTGACGGGTCTGCTCGCCGTGGCCGTCGTCATCGCCCTCATCGGGGTCGGCAACACCCTGGCGCTGTCGGTCGTGGAGCGGCGGCAGGAGTCCGGGCTGCTGCGGGCGCTGGGGCTGACCCGTCGTCAGCTGCGGGCGCTGCTGGCCTGGGAGGCCCTGCTCGTGGCCGGGGTGGCCGCCGTCCTCGGCGTGGCCCTCGGGACCGGGTACGGCCTGGCCGGGACGGCGTCGGTGCTGGTCCGGCAGACACCCGTCCAGCTCACCGTTCCGTGGCTGCAGGTCGCCGGCATCGTCGTCGTCGCGGCCGCCGCGGGCGTGCTGGCCTCGGTGCTGCCGGCCCGGCGCGCGGCGCGGACACCCCCGGTGGCCGCGATCGCGGACTGATCCTGGGATCCTGCCCCCATGGCTGTCGTGAAGATCAACGCGATCGAGGTGCCCGAGGGGTCGGGGGCGGAACTGGAGCGCCGGTTCGCCCACCGGCTCGGGGCCGTGGAAGGCACCCCGGGGTTCCTGGGGTTCGAGCTCCTGCGCCCCGTGGCCGGGGAGACCCGGTACTTCGTCTACACGAAGTGGGAGACCGAGGAGGCCTACCAGGCCTGGGCCGGCGGCGGGGCCCGCGAGGCCCACGCCGGCGAGCGGCAGCGGCCCGTCGCGACCGGCGCCACGCTCCTGGAGTTCGAGGTCGTGCTGGGCGCCGACCCGAGCTGAGCACCCGTGCGCATCGTCGAGGAGGGTGGCGCCGCCCCGGGAGCACCCGCACTGGTGCTGCCGGGGCGCGGCTACGACGTGGACCAACCCGTCCTGCGGGCCGTGCGCGACGAACTCGTCGCCGCCGCGGGGCACCGGGTCCTGGCGCTGTCCTGGGCCGAGGCCGCGCCCCGGCCCGAGGACGTCCCGGCCCTCGTCCGGTTCCTGCTCGACGACCTGCGCCCGTGCCTGGTCGTGGCCAAGTCGCTCACGACGCTGGCCCTGCCGGTCGCGGCCGACCGGGGGCTGAGCGGGATCTGGCTCACACCGTTGCTGGACCGTCCCGAGGTGGGCCTGGCCGCGGCCCGCTCCCACCCGCGGACGCTGCTCGTCGGCGGGACGGCCGACCCGACCTGGAACCGCACCCTCGCGCACGAGAGCGACCGCGAGGTCGTCGAGTTCGAGGGCGCCGACCACTCGCTGGAGCACCCCGGGGACCCGGCGCGGACGGCGGCTGACCTCGACCGCCTGCGGGCGCGGGTCCGGGGGTTCCTGGCCGACTGACCTCAGAACTCGAAGAGGTTGCCCCGCAACCCTCCCCCGCCGTAGCCCGACCGCAGGACGCCGCGCCGCCGCAGCACCGGGACGAGGTCGTCCAGGAACCGGTGCAGCGTCACCGGGTGCAGGTCGCCGGACAGCAGGAACCCGTCGTTGCCGGCGTCCTCGCCGAACTCCTCGACGAGGTCGGCGAACTCCTCGGCCGTCCCGACCAGACCGCTGCGGTCGGCGAGCCGTCCCTTGCGGGCCTTGCGCGCCAGCAGTTCGCGCAGCGGTGCGTCCGGCGTCCCGCCCCGCAGCGCGGCGATCGTGCCGCGCGAGACGTGGTCGCCGAACACCGCCGGGTCCAGGGGACGGTCGAGCGGGAGCGCCGTGAGGTCGGTCTCGAGGTCGCTGGACCAGTGCAGCGCGACCTCGTGCAGCACCTCCTCGGACGGGGTCCGCGAGGCCGCGACGATCCGGTCCGCCTCCTCCCGGCTGCTCACCAGTTCGGGTTTGACGACGAACAGCACCCGGACGTCGTCGGCCTTGCGCCCCACCGCCGCGGCGGCGTCGAGGACGCGGGCACGGTAGGCGCGGACCTGCGCGGCGTCGAGGGGGGCCAGGGCGAGCTGGACGTCCGAACGGGACCCCGCGAACGCCAGTCCGCGCGGTGATCCCCCGGGGGAGACCAGCACGGGTTCTCCCCCGGCGCAGGGCAGCGCGTTGAGCGGACCGTCGAGCGTGAAGTGCTCGCCGCGGTGCTGGAACGCGTCGATGCGGCCCCCGTCGGCGAAGCGGCCCGTCACCGGGTCCGCGACGAGCGCCCCGTCGTCCCAGCTGTGCCACAACCGGCGGACGACGTCGATCCACTCCTCCGCCCGGTCGTACGCGACGTCGTGGGCGACGGGTTCGCGTCCGACGTGCCGGGCACTGCCCACGTCGGTGACGAGGTTCAGCCCGAACCGGTCGCCCGAGAGGTGCTGCAGCGTGGCAGCCTGCCGCGCGGCGAGGTAGGGCGGGGTGATCCCGGCGTTGACCGTGGGGACGACCCCGAGGTGGGTCGTCGCGGCGAACAGGTACGGCGCCAGCAGGAGCGGGTCGTGCTTCGGGCCGCCGTACGCCGCGCGCACCCGCAGGTCCAGCGTGGCCGGGTTCCCCAGCGAGACGGCGTCCTCGACCACGACGAGGTCGAACCCGGCGCGTTCGAGGTCGCGGACGGCGTGCGCGTACAGGTCGGGCCGCGTCCAGTCGTCGTTCCACGCCTGGTAGTCCCGGCCCCAGCCCTGCGGGCCGAAACCCCGGGAGAAGAAGTACCCGAAGTGCTGCAGCCGGCCCATCAGGCGCCCACCTCCACCAGGACGTCCTCGGGTGCGGGCTCGCGCGTGGCGGCCAGGGCCAGTTCGAGGTCGGCGAGGAGGTCGGCGGGTTCCTCCAGGCCGATCGACAGGCGCAGCAGCCCGGGCCAGATCCCCGTCTCCAGCCGTTCGGCCTCGGTGCGGTGCGCGTGCGTGGTGCTGGCCGGGTGGATGACGAGCGAGCGCACGTCCCCGACGTGGGTCATCCGGGTGAACAGCTGCACGGCGTCCACGAAGCGTTGCGCCGCGGTCCGTCCGCCGGCGAGCGTGACGGACAGGACCGCCCCGGTGCCGAGCGGCAGCAGCCGCTGCGCGACGGCGTGGGACGGGTGGTCGGGCAGGGCCGCGTGGTCGACGGACACGACCTCGGGACGCTCCAGCAGCCAGCGGGCGAGGAGTTCGGCCGTGGCGCTCTGGCGGGCCACCCGCAGCGAGAGCGTCTCCAGGCCCTGCTGGACGAGGAACGCGTTGAACGGAGAGATGGCCGGTCCCAGGCGGGACGCGACGACACCGCGGGTGTGCTCGACGTAGGCCCGCCGCGGCCCGTACCGGTCGACCCAGCTCACCCCGCCGAGGACGCCGACCGGGGCGGTGAGGTGCTCGAACCCCGACCAGTCGAACCCCTCCCCCGTGACGACGACACCCCCCAGGGCGGCGCCGTGACCGGCGAGGAACTTGCTGGCGGAGTGCACGACGACGTCGGCCCCGTGCTCCAGCGGGCGCAGCAGGTACGGCGTGGCGAAGGTGTTGTCCACGACGAGCGGGACGCCGTGGCGGTGGGCCACGGCGGCGACGGCCGGGACGTCGAGGACCGAGTTCTTGGGGTTGGCGATCGACTCGGCGAAGAAGGCGCGGGTCGTGGGACGCACCAGCCGCTCCCAGTCCTCGGGGCCGGCGGCGAAGTCCACGGAGATCCCCAACCGCGCGAAGTTCTCCAGGAACAGCCCGCGCGACCCCTCGTAGAGGTCTGCGGCGGCCACGAGGTGGTCCCCGGCCCCGAGGATCCCGAGCAGGGCGACCGTGAGGGCGGCCTGTCCCGTGCCGAGGAGCAGCGCGTCCGTCCCGCCCTCCAGGGCGGCGAGCCGTCGCTCGACGGCGGCCGTGGTCGGGTTGCCCATGCGGGTGTAGACGAACCCGTCGTCCTCCCCGGCGAAACGGGCCCGGGCCTGCTCGAAGTCGTCGAAGACGAACCCCGCCGTCAGGTGGACGGGGGTGACGCGGGCGCCCGTGACGGGGTCGGGTTCGGCGCCGGCGTGGACCTGCCGGGTGGCGAAGGACAGGGGGGTGCTCGGGACGTGCGGCATCGCAGGGCCTTCCGGGTGCGGGACGGGTGAGGTGTCGGGGCGGTCAGGCCCGACAGGTCATCCCGGCGCTGCGCAGCAGGTCGATCACGAGACGCCGCGTCAGCGGTGCGTGCTCCATCGGTGGTCCTCTCCCATCGGTCCTGGCGGGAGCACCGACCCCGGCGGGGCGGTTGCTGCGGCGTCGACGAGCCAGGTCTCTCGGCCGCTCTGGATGGCCTCTCCAGTGGAGAGCACCGCGACCCGGGCTGTCAAGCGCTTCACACGATCGGGGTAGCGTGCGGCGGCGTGATCCTCACGGCGATGCTCTTCTACCCCGGCGGCGAGCACCTCACGAGCTGGCGACTGCCGGGCGGCCGGCCCGCCGACTACCTCTCGGTCGGCTACTACGAGGACTTCGCCCGGACCGCGGAGCGGGCCGGGTTCGCCGCGGTCTTCTACGCCGACGAGCTCTACGTGTGGGACCGGTTCCCGTCGGGGGTCGAGCACGTCGCGAACCTGCGCCCGGAGCCCTTCGGACTGCTCGGGGCGCTGACGCGGTGCACCGAACGGATCGGTCTCGTCGCGACCGTGTCCACGACGTACAACGAGCCGTTCCACACCGCTCGCCAGGTCGGGTCCCTGGACTTCCTCAGCTCCGGACGCGCGGGCTGGAACCTCGTGACGTCCGCGAGCGACGAGGAGGCGCGCAACTTCGGCCTGGACCGCAACCTGGACCACGCGGCCCGGTACCGCCGCGGCGCGGAGTTCGTCGAGGTCGTGCACGGGTTGTGGGACAGCTGGGACGACGGGGCCGTGGCCCCGGACGTGGCCGGCGGACGGTACGCCGATCCTGCAGGGATGCACGTGCTCGACCACGAGGGCGAGTTCTTCCGGGTCCGCGGACCGTTGAACCTGCCCCGGCCGCCCCAGGGACGGCCCGTGCTGTTCCAGGCCGGGTCCTCCGAGGACGGTCGACGGCTGGCGGGCCGGCACGCCGAGGCCGTGTTCGTCCCCGGGTCGGCCCCGCTGCCCGGGGCTCAGCGGTTGTACGAGGACTACAAGTCCCGCGCCGTCGCAGCCGGCCGCGCGCGGTCGGACCTGCTGGTCCTGCCGGCCCTGTCCCCCGTCCTCGGCGCCACGACAGCCCAGGCGCGCGACCGGGTGGACGAGATCGAGGCCCTGACCCCGGACCGGCTGAGCCTGGACTGGTTGTCCCACCACCTCGGCGTCGACCTGTCCGACCGACCGCTCGACGAGGAGTTCCGGTTCGACTTCGCGGGCGGCTCGAACCAGGTCCAGACCGTGTACGAGGGGATCCGGAAGCTGGTGGACCGCGACCGGTTCACGCTGCGCGAGCTGTACCGCGTGATGCTGCGCCGGCGGTTCCTGCCGGGGACCCCCGAGGAGGTCGCGGACTGGATGACCGAGCGGTTCACCTCCGGTGCGGCGGACGGGTTCACGCTGGCGTTCTCGTCGGTTCCCCGAGGGTTGGAGGAGTTCGCCGAGCAGGTCGTGCCGCTGCTCGTGCGCCGCGGCGTACTCGCTCCGGAACTGCGGTCGGCGACGCTGCGGGGGAACCTGGGCCTGCCGGTCCCCCGCAGCCGCTGGGCCTGACTCAGGCGCCGAGCTCGGCCAGCCGCGGGACGACCTGCTCGCCGAACCGGCGGACGCTGCCGGGTTCGTAGTACCCGCGGAAACCGCCGTGGACGTGGGTCACGCCGAGCGCGGCGAAACCCCGGCACTTCTCGACGAACCCGTCGACGTCGGCCGGGTCGGCGACGTCCATGACGGTCTTCTCGATCTCGTCGTAGTCGCGGCCAAGGTCGTCGCAGTGCCGTTTGAGCACCTCGAGCTTGTGGGCGATGTCGTCACCCCCGAACAGGTTGCACGCGTCGCCGTACTGCGCGACGAGGCGCAGCGTCTTGCGTTCGCCCCCGCCGCCGATGAGGACCGGCGGGTGCGGCCGCCGCAGCGGCTGCGGGCTGTTCAACGTGCGGCCCAGCGTGTAATGGGTCCCCTCGAAGGGGTCCTCTGAGTCCGACCACATCTGCCGGCAGATCCGCAGGGTCTCCTCGAGCCGCTCGAAGCGCTCGCCGGTCGAGGGGAACGGCAGCCCGAGGCCGGTGGCCTCCTGCTCGAACCACGCCGCGCCGATCCCGAGCCAGGCCCGGCCGCCGGACAGGACGTCGAGGGTGGTGACGAGCTTGGCGAGCACCCCGGGTTCGCGGTACGTGACGGCGGTGACCCAGGCGAGCAGTTCGACGCGTTCGGTGCGGGCCGCGATGAACCCGAGCGTCGTGTAGGCCTCGAGCATGGCGCGTTCGGCGTCGCCGATCGGCGGGATCTGCCACAGGTGGTCCATGACGCTGACCGAGCGGAACCCGGACTCCTCGGCCTCGGTGACGACGCGGACGAGGTCCTCGCGGAGGGTGGCGGGGCCGCCCGGGTTGGTGAAGTCGGAGACGTGCAGGCCGATGTGCATGGGAACTCCTGACGCGCGGTGGGTCCGGTCGCCCGGACGCTACGCCTGCCCGTCAGACCAGGCGCACGCGGATGGGTCCCTTCGCGGTCGACGGGTCCACGACCCGACCGCCCTGGGTGATCTCGGCCTGCCCCGCGGCGACGAGTCGGCGTGCGGCCGACCGCGCGGGTTCCATGAGGTCGCGCCAGTCCTCGCCGCCGACGGCACGGGCGACCTCGCTGGGGCACACCGTCTTGGACCTGCCGCGTTCGGCGAGCAACCGCCGCAGCGTGGTCTCGAGGTCCGCGTCGAGACCGCTGGAGGACTTGGCCCGGCGGCGGCAGGCGTCGGAGCAGTACTTGACGCCGTCCCAGTCGCGCTCCCACTTCTTGCGCCAGGTGATGGTCCGCCCGCAGACGGCGCAGTCCTTGGTCGGGAGCTGGTGCGCGCCCTTCGTGCGCCCGCTCATCCTCGGATCGCCGCGTTGGCCGCGTCCTGGGCCTGCTTCATCCCCTGGGCGACGGGGACGCGCCCGAGGAACACCTCCTCGAGGACCTCGTCGGCCGCCGCCTGACCGGTCTGCGCCCGCGGCCCGTGCGGGGCCGGCATGACGTCGGTGGCCGCCGCGGCGTCGAGGAACGGCTGGACGTCGACGCCCTTGCCCTTCCAGTAGTCGAGGTAGGTCTGCTGGGCCGCGGTCACGGCGGGGAACGCAGCCCCCTCGGCCCCGATGGGCGCGGCCCCCTCCTCGCTGCCGAGCCACTCCAGCACCTTCAGGGTGGCCTCCTTGTCCTTGGTCTTCGCGTTCCCCACGGCGACGATGCCGTTGGTGACGAGCACGCGTCCGGCCGGGCCGGTCAGGCCGGGGGCGATGCCCCACTCGAACTGCGCGCCGTCGGCGACGTTCTTGAGGTTGTACGTGCCGGACTGGAACAGGGCCATGGTCCCCTGGGTGAACTGGTCGCGGGAGAAGTCGCCGTTGTCGTTGGTGTCGGCGGCCGACGGGGACACCTTGTCGCGGTTGATCAGGTCGACGACGTACTGCATCGCCGCGACGGACTTCTCGTCGTCGCCGAAGACGTAGGTGTCGTCGTCGGCCTGCCACCGTCCGCCGTTGGACCCGACGAAGTCGTAGAAGATCGCCTGCAGGTCGTAGGCGGCGTTGAACCCGTACTGCGTCCTCGCCCCCTCGGTGCGGGTGAGCGCCTTCGCCGCCGGCAGGAACGTGTCACCCGCGCCGGCTGGGTTCCACGTGAGGTTCGACGGTTCGACCCCCGCGCTCTGGACGAGCTGGCGGTTGTAGAACAACCCGATGGCGTCCGAGAGCTGCGGGACGCCCCAGAGCGACCCCTTGCGCGTGTACTGGTCGACCACCGTCTTCTGCCACCCGCCGACCGCGTCGGAGAGCTCCTCGCCGACGTTGAGGAACGTGCCGGAGTCGACGTAGACGCCGAAGTTCGAGCTGTTGACCCACAGGACGTCCGGCAGAGTGCCGCCGGCGACGTCGGCGGGCAGCTTGTCCCAGTAGCTGGCCCACGGGACCATCTCGATCTTCGGCGTGATGCCGGGGTTCTTGGCGCGGAACGCCTCGAAGCTCTTCTCGTAGGCCGGCTGCACGGTGTCGTCCCAGAGCCGGACGGTCACGGTCGTCCCGCCGCCGGAGGACCCGCCGCTGGAGGTCCCGTCGTCGGCGATGGAGCAGCCGCTCAGGGCCGCGGTGCCGAGGCCCGCCGCCAGTCCACCGCGCAGCAGGTTCCGCCTCGTGACAGTGCTCATGTCGCTTCCTCCCGTGGCTCAGCGGAATCCGGTGAGCGAGATGGACTCCGTGACGTGCTTGTTGACGAGCAGGAACAGGACGACGAGCGGCGCCATGGCGAGGGTCGTCGCGGCGGTGACGAGCGTCCAGTTGCCGTTGTACTGGCTCTGCAGGTTGGCGGTGGCGACCGTCAGGGTCTGCCACGTCGGACCGGTCGTGATGATGAGCGGCCACAGGAAGTTGTTCCACTGGCTGACGACGGTGATGACGGCGAGCGTCGCCAGCACCGGCCGGGACAAGGGCACCACGACGTGCCGCAGGATGCGCAGGGTGCCACACCCGTCGAGGCGGGCCGCGTCCTCGAGGTCCTGCGGGACGGCGCGGAAGTGCTCGCGCAGCAGGTACACCGCGAACGGCGACCCGAACAGGGTCGGCAGCACGATGCCCCAGAACGTGTTCCGCAGCCCCGCCTGGGCGAACATCACGTACAGCGGGACGATCGTGACGACCTGCGGCACCATCATCGTCGCGAGGTAGCCGCCGAACAGGAGCCGCCGGCCGGGGAACGGCACCCGCGCGAACGCGTAGGCGGCGAGCACCGAGCAGACGAGCTGACCCACGAGCAGCACGACCACGACCTGGACGGTCACGACGAGCGCCGGGACGAGCGTGTACTGACCGCCGAGGACGTCGGCGTAGTTCTGCCCCGTCCACGGCGCAGGCCACGTGAGCGTCGCCCGACGAGCCAGTTGGGCGGGTTCCTTCAGGGAGGTCAGCAGGCTCAGGACGTAGGGGCCCAGGGCGAGGACGGCCCCGGCCAGCAGGACGAGGTACGTGCCGACGACGCCCGCGGTGCGGCGGGTCACGACGCCACCTCGTACGTGGTGCGACGTCCGAACCACCACCGCTGGGCCAGGGTGAGGACGACGAGCACGGCGGTCAGGACCACCGCGATCGCGGCCGCCCGGCCCATCCGCAGGGCGGTGAAGGCCTCGGAGTAGATCTCGTAGGCCAGCAGCGAGGTCGCCCCGCCCGGGCCCCCGCCCGTCATGGCGTAGACGGTGTCGAACACCTGGAAGCTGGAGATGATCCCGGTGATGAGGACGAAGGACGTCGTGGGCCGCAGCAGCGGCAGGGTGATGCTCCAGAACACCCGCCACGGACCGGCCCCGTCGACGCGGGCGGCGTCGGCCAGTTGCGCCGGGATGCCCGCCAGACCGGCGAGGAAGAACAGGGCCACGTACCCCACCTGCGTCCAGACCGTCACGAACGCGACCGCGGGCAGCGCGAGCGTGTGGCTCGTCAGCCACTCCACGCGCGTGCCGAGGATCGCGTTGAGGGCACCCGTCGACGGGTCGAACATCCACCGCCACACCAGACCGACGACGAGCGGGGCGCAGACCCACGGGACGACGTAGAGGACGCGGAAGAACGTGGACCCCGGTAGTCGGCGCGCGAGGAGCACGGCGACGAACAACCCCAGCGCCGTCTGGACGGGGATGACGAGGACGGTGAACAGGAGGGTGACGGCGAAGGAGTGCCGGATGCCCGCGTCGGTGAGGACGGTGGCGTAGTTGTCCAGACCCGCCCAACGAGCCGGTGAGACCAGGTCCCAGCGCTGCAGGCTCAGCCACAGCGCCACCCCGACCGGGACGAGGAGGAAGACGACCGTCCCGAGCAGGCTCGGGGCGAGCAGCGCCCACCCCGTCACCGCGTCCCTCGTCCGGCGTGTGCGCACACGTCACCTCCCGCTCGCCCGGTGGTCAACATGCCACGCCCGCAGTGCGCTCGCGACGGGAGAGGGCTAGGTTGGTAAGGCCCTTGCACGTTCAACGAAACTGGAGGACCCAGTGAGCGACGTGAAGCTCGCGATCGTCTACTACTCCGCGACCGGGACGGTCCGCGCGATGGCCGAGCGCCTCGCCGCGGCCGGCGAGCAGGCCGGCGCCGAGGTGCGCCTGCGCCAGGTCGACCGTCAGCCCACCGGCGGCGAGAAGGCCGCCACGGACGCCCAGCAGGCCGAGGCGGAGGAGTCGCGGGGCGCCGAGGGCGTCACCGCCGACGACATCGTCTGGGCCGACGCCGTGCTGTTCGGCTCCCCCACCCGTTACGGCAACATCGCCGGTCAGCTCAAGGTCTTCATCGACTCCCTCGGCCCGCAGTGGGCCCAGGGCCAGCTCGCCGACAAGGTGTACGCCGGCTTCACGTCCTCCCAGACCGCGCACGGCGGCCAGGAGACGACCCTGCTGGCGCTGTACAACTCCATCTACCACTTCGGCGGCATCATCGTCCCGCCCGGGTACACCGACGGCTCGAAGTTCGTCGACGGCAACCCCTACGGCGTCAGCCACGTCACCGGCGGCGGCAACGACATCCCCCTCGGCGACGTGGAGTTCACCGCCCTGGACCACCTCGCGAACCGCGTCGTCGGGATCGCCCGCAAGTTCAAGGGCTGAGCCCGCAGTCGGGCCGACGCACGAGACCCCCGCACCGGAGCCCGGTGCGGGGGTCTCGTCGTCCTCGGGGTCAGCGCGCGGCGGAACCCTCGACGTAGTCGCTGTCGTCCGACTTCACCCACGCCATGAGCTTGCGCAGCTCGCGGCCGGTGGCCTCGATCGGGTGCTGCTCACCCTGGGCGCGCAGCTCCTTGAACTTCGGGGCACCGGCGTCCTGGTCCTCGATGAAGTTCTTGGCGAAGGTGCCGTCCTGGATGTCCTTGAGGACGTCCTTCATGCGCTCCTTGACCGACGCGTCGATGACGCGCGGGCCGGAGATGTAGTCGCCCCACTCGGCGGTGTCGGAGACCGACCAGCGCTGCTTGGCGATGCCGCCCTCGTACATGAGGTCGACGATGAGCTTCAGCTCGTGCAGGCACTCGAAGTACGCGACCTCGGGCTGGTACCCGGCCTCGGTGAGGACCTCGAAACCGGTCTGCACCAGCGCGGAGGCGCCACCGCACAGGACGGCCTGCTCACCGAACAGGTCGGTCTCGGTCTCCTCGGTGAAGGTCGTCTTGATGCCGCCGGCGCGCAGGCCGCCGATCGCCTTGGCGTAGGCCAGGGCCAGGTCCCAGGCGGTGCCCGTGGCGTCCTGCTCCACGGCGACGATCACGGGGACACCGCGGCCGTCGACGTACTCGCGGCGCACGAGGTGGCCGGGGCCCTTGGGGGCGACCATGACGACGTCGACGTCGGCCGGGGGCTTGATGTAGCCGAAGCGGATGTTGAAGCCGTGGCTGAAGAACAGCGCCTTGCCGGCGGTGAGGTTGGGCTCGATCGCCTCGGCGTACAGACCGCGCTGCAGGTGGTCCGGCACGAGGACCATGATCACGTCCGCGGCCTTGGCGGCCTCGAACGGGGTGGCGACGGCGAGACCCTGCTCCTGCGCCTTGTCGCGGCTCTTCGAGCCCTCCTTCAGGCCGACGACGACGTCGACGCCGGAGTCGCGCAGCGACAGCGCGTGGGCGTGGCCCTGGCTGCCGAAGCCGATGACGGCCACCTTCTTGCCGGTGATCTTGGACAGGTCGGCGTCGTCGTCGTAGAACATCTCGGCCACGTGGGGTTCTCTCCTCGGTTTCTTCGTGCGGTTGCGAATGGGTCAGGCGGAGCGGAGCGCGCGGTCGGAGATCGCGCGCCCACCACGGGCGAGCGCCACCGAACCGGACTGCACCAGTTCCCGGATGCCGAACGGCTCGAGCACGCGCAGCAGCGCGGCCAGCTTGTCGGGGCTGCCGGTCGCCTCCACCGTCACCGCGTCGGGGGCGACGTCGACGACGTGCGCGCGGAACAGCTGCACGGTGTCGAGCACCTCCCCGCGCGCCGAGGCGTCGGCCCGGACCTTGACGAGCAGGAGCTCGCGCTGGACCGAGGCGTCGTCCTCGAGCTCGACGATCTTCAGGACGTTGATGAGCTTGTTGAGCTGCTTCGTCACCTGCTCCAACGGCTGCCGCTCCACGTCCACGACGATGGTCATGCGGGAGATCTCGGCGCGCTCGGTCGGTCCGACCGTGAGGGAGTGGATGTTGAAGTTCCTGCGCGCGAACAGCGACGTGACGCGCATCAGGACACCGGGTCGGTTCTCGACCAGGACGGACAGGGTGTGCTGGGACATCAGGAGATCACCTTCTCCGGGCCGGAGACGGTGTCGCCGGACTCCTCGCGGTCCCACTGGGGCGAGACCCCGCGGGCGTACTGGATGGCGTCGTTGCTCACGCCGGCCTCGACCATCGGCCAGACCATGGCGTCGCGGTGGACGCGGAAGTCGATGACGACGGGGACGTCGTTGATGGCCATGGCCTTCTCGATCGTCGCGTCGACGTCCTCGGGCCGGTCGCACCGCAGCCCCACGCAGCCGTAGGCGTCGGCGAGCTTGACGAAGTCGGGCACCGGAGCGGCGTGGGTCCCGTGGTGGTCACCGGAGTGCAGGTCGGTGTTGGAGTAGCGCTCGGAGTAGAAGAGCGTCTGCCACTGCCGCACCATGCCGAGCGAGGAGTTGTTGATGATCGCGACCTTCAGCGGGATGCCGTTGAGGGTGCACGTCGCCAGTTCCTGGTTCGTCATCTGGAAGCAGCCGTCGCCGTCGATCGCCCACACGACGGTGTCCGGCAGCCCGACCTTGGCGCCCATGGCGGCCGGGACGGAGAACCCCATGGTGCCCAGGCCCCCGGAGTTGATCCAGGTGCGCGGGTTCTCGTACTGCACGAACTGCGCAGACCACATCTGGTGCTGCCCGACGCCCGCGACGTAGACCGCCTCGGGACCCGCGATGGCGCCGAGTCGCTCGATGACGTACTGCGGCGCGAGGGTGCCGTCCTCGGAGTCGGCGTACCCGAGCGGGTACGTCGCCTTCCAGGACTGCGTCAGCTCGTGCCACGCGGACAGGTCGGCGCGGCCCTTCTCGAACTCGGCGGCCACGGCCGCGGTCAGCTCGGCGATGACCAGCTTGGCGTCGCCCACGATCGGCACGTCGACCGTGCGGTTCTTGCCGATCTCCGCCGGGTCGATGTCGGCGTGGATGACCTTGGCCTCGGGGGCGAAGCTGGACAGCTCCCCCGTGACGCGGTCGTCGAAGCGGGCGCCGAGGGTGATGAGCAGGTCGGCCTTCTGCAGGGCCGTGACGGCCGCCACCGTCCCGTGCATCCCGGGCATGCCCAGGTGGTTCGGGTGCGAGTCGGGCAGCGCGCCTCGGGCCATCAGCGTCGTGACGGCCGGGATGCCGGTGAGGTCGGCCAGGGCCCGCAGCTCGGCCGAGGCGTCGGCCTTGACGACGCCCCCACCCACGTAGAGCACGGGGCGCTCGGACGCGGCGATGAGCTTGGCGGCCTCGCGGATCTGCTTGCTGTGCGGGCGCACGACGGGCCGGTAGCCGGGCAGGTCGACCGTCTCGGGCCAGTCGTAGGACGTGATCGCCGTCTGCACCGACTTGGGGATGTCGACGAGGACGGGACCGGGGCGGCCGGTCGAGGCGAGGTGGAAGGCCTCGGCGATCGTGCGCGGGATCTCCGCCGGGTCGGTCACCAGGTAGTTGTGCTTGGTGATCGGGATGGTGATCCCCGTGATGTCCGCCTCCTGGAAGGCGTCCGTGCCGATGGCCTTCGTGCCGACCTGGCCGGTGATCGCGACGAGCGGGACGGAGTCCATGTAGGCGTCGGCGATGGGCGTCACGAGGTTGGTCGCGCCCGGGCCGGAGGTGGCCATGCAGACGCCGACCTTGCCGGTGGCCTGGGCGTAGCCCTCGGCCGCGTGCCCGGCGCCCTGCTCGTGGCGCACGAGGATGTGCTTGACGTACGGCGAGTCCATGAGCGGGTCGTAGCTCGGGAGGATCGTTCCGCCGGGGTAACCGAAGACGACCTCGACCCCTACCGCCTCGAGCGAACGGACGAGGCTCTGCGCGCCGGTGAGCCGGGCGACGGGGAGCTTGGGGTCCAGGGGCATGGGCTCTGGCATCTCGGTGTCCTCCTCGGGCGGTGCCGTTCACGGTGGTCGTGCTTCCCGGACGCCCGGCGTGTTCGGTCCGCCGGACGCAAAAAAACCCCTCAGCCAGGGATGGCGTGTGAGGGGTCGCGCGCTCGGCCGAACTGACTCAGCCGGCGCGCTGTCCGATGGCTACGAGGAACCGCATGGGTGGAAAGGTAGCCGTCTCGCGGCGCGCTGTCAGCCGACAGCGCGCCGCGTCTCACATCGTGGACACCCCGTCTCACAACGGGGACGTGCGGGTCAGCCGCAGGTCAGCTGCAGACCGCTCCGACGGAGGCGGACTGGACCTGCTTGGCGTACTTGGCGAGCACGCCGCGGGTGAAGACCGGGGGCAGCGGGGCCCAGCCCTCGCGCCGCGCCGCCAGCTCCTCGTCGTCGACGAGGACCTCGAGCGTCTTGCCCGCGACGTCGAGGCGGATGCGGTCGCCGTCGCGGACGAACGCGACCGGTCCCCCGTCGACGGCCTCGGGGGCGATGTGGCCGACGCACAGGCCGGTCGTCCCGCCGGAGAAGCGGCCGTCGGTGAGCAGGAGCACGTCCTTGCCGAGCCCGGCGCCCTTGATCGCCCCGGTGATCGCGAGCATCTCGCGCATCCCCGGGCCACCCTTGGGGCCCTCGTAGCGGATGACGACGACGTCGCCGGCCGAGATGGTGCCGTCCTCCAGGGCGTCGAGGGCGGCGCGCTCGCGCTCGAAGACGCGGGCCGTGCCCTCGAACACCTCCGAGTCGAACCCGGCGCTCTTCACGACGGCCCCGCCGGGCGCGAGGTTGCCCGTGAGGATCGTGATGCCGCCGGTCTTGTGGATCGGGTTGTCCAGCGCACGCAGCACCACGCCGTCGACGTCCGGCGGCGCGATGTCGGCGAGGTTCTCCGCCATCGTCTTCCCGGTCACCGTCAGCACGTCCCCGTGCAGCAGACCGGCGTCCAGCAGGGCGCGCATCACGACGGGGATCCCGCCGATGCGGTCCACGTCGACCATCACGTGCTTGCCGAACGGCTTGAGGTCGCCCAGGTGCGGCACCTTGCCCGCGACGCGGTCGAAGTCGGCCAGCGTGAGGTCGACCTCGGCCTCGTAGGCGATGGCCAGCAGGTGCAGGACCGCGTTCGTCGAGCCGCCGAGGGCCATGACGACGGCGATGGCGTTCTCGAACGCCTCCTTGGTGAGGATCTGCCGGGCCGTGATCCCGTGGCGCAGCAGGTTGACGACGGCCTCGCCCGAGCGCCGGGCGAACCCGTCGCGGCGGCGGTCGGTCGCCGGCGGGGCGGCGCTGCCGGGCAGCGACATCCCGAGCGCCTCGGCGGCGGCGGCCATCGTGTTGGCGGTGTACATGCCGCCGCAGGCGCCCTCACCCGGGCAGATCGCGCGCTCGATGACGTCGACGTCCGCGCGCGACATGAGCCCGCGGGCGCAGGCCCCGACGGCCTCGAAGGCGTCGATGAGCGTGACCTCGTGCTCGCTGCCGTCGGAGAGCTTGGCCCGGCCCGGCAGGATCGTCCCGGCGTAGAGGAAGACGCTCGCCAGGTCCAGGCGGGCCGCGGCCATGAGCATGCCCGGCAACGACTTGTCGCAGCCGGCCAGCAGGACCGAGCCGTCGAGGCGCTCGGCGCTCATCACCGTCTCGACGGAGTCGGCGATGACCTCGCGGGAGACGAGGGAGAAGTGCATCCCCTGGTGACCCATGGAGATGCCGTCGGAGACGGAGATCGTGCCGAACTCCAGCGGGTACCCGCGGGCGGCGTGCACCCCGTCCTTGACGGCCTTGGCCAGGCGGTCCAGGGGCAGGTTGCAGGGAGTGATCTCGTTCCAGCTCGAGGCGACGCCGATCTGGGGCTTCTCCCAGTCGTCGTCCCCCATGCCGACGGCGCGGAGCATGCCGCGCGAGGCGGTCGCCTCCAGCCCGTCGGTGACCTGCCGGCTGCGCGGTTTGACGTCGATCTCATCGGCTGGGCTCACGGGTCGGAGTGTAGGCAACCGGGGGCGGTGGGGACCCGGGGGCGTTGACCGCACGGGTGGCCGGGGATACCGTCGGGTACGTCGTGAACGTTCACGACGTCCCTCCCCCGGCTCGAAGGAGCGCCAGATGTCGACCCCCACCCGCTGGGCCGTGCTCGGTCCAGGTGGCATCGCCCACCGGTTCGCCTCCCAGCTGCCCTTCGCCGACGCCCGGCTCGTCGCCGTCGGCGGCTCCCCCACGGCCGGCGGCCAGGAGCGGGCGCGCGCCTTCGCCGAGGAGTTCGCCGCCCTGTCCGACGGGGGGGCGTTCGTCGGCGACTACGACGCCGTCCTGGCCCGCGACGACGTCGACGCCGTCTACGTCAGCACCGTCCACGTCACGCACGCCCGCCTGGCCCTGGCCGCGATCCGCGCCGGCAAGCACGTGCTGTGCGAGAAGCCGTTCGCCCCGAACAACGGCAGCGTGATGGCCGTCGTCGACGCGGCCCGCGCCTCCGACGTGCACGTCCTCGAGGCGTACATGTACGCCCACCACCCCCAGACGCAGAAGCTCCTCGAGCTGGTGCGCGAGGGCGCGATCGGCACCGTCCAGCACGTCGACGCGAGCTTCGCCTTCGCCACGGGCGCCAAGCAGGGACGCCTCTACGACGCCGACCTCGCCGGTGGCGGCATCCTGGACGTCGGTGGCTACCCCGTCTCCGCGGCGTACCTCGTGGCGAGCGCGGCGCTCGGCCGCCCCGCGGCGGTCCAGGAGTTCTCCGCGCAGGGCACGGTCGGCGAGACCGGCGTCGACGAGTGGGCGACCGCGTCCCTCACGTTCGCCGGGGGCGTCACGGCGGCCGTCCGCACGGGCGTCGCCCTGTCCGACCCGCAGACCATCACGGTCTACGGTTCGGCCGGCCGGATCCACCTGCCCGACCCGTGGACGATCCTCGGCGACACCCGGGTCGTGCTCACCCGCCCGGGCGCCGAACCGGAGGAGTTCGCGTTCGACCCCGAGCTGCCCGAGAACAAGGCGTACGCCCTGGAGGCGAAGGCGCTCGTCGGCGACGGCACCCCCGCGTTCACCCTCGACGACACCCTCGCCGTGAACGCCGTGCTGGACCGCTGGCGTGCCGAGATCGGGCTGCGCTACCCGTTCGAGACCGACACCGCGGACATCCCGACCGTGTCGGGGCTTCCGCTGCGGCGGACCGAACCCACGGCCATGCAGTACGGCCGCATCCCCGGTCTGGACCGCGAGGTGTCGCGCCTGGTCATGGGCTGCGACAACCAGCCCGACCTCGCGCACGCCTCGGCCATCTGGGACGCGTTCGTCGAGGCCGGCGGGAACACGTTCGACACCGCGTGGCTCTACGGCTCGGGCAAGTACGAGAAGCTGCTCGGCCGGTGGATGGCCAACCGCGGCAACCGCGACGACCTGAACGTCATCGTCAAGGGCTGCCACACGCCGCACTGCGACCCCGAGTCCCTCACCCGCCAGCTCTTCGAGTCCTTCGAGCGGCAGGGCCACGAGCACGCGGACATCTACATGATGCACCGCGACAACGAGGACGTCCCCGTGGGCGAGTTCGTCGACGTCCTCGACGAGCACGCCTCGGCCGGGCGCATCACGGTGTACGGCGGCTCGAACTGGTCGACCGCCCGCGTGGACGAGGCCAACGAGTACGCGCGCAAGAACGGCAAGCGGCCGTTCTCGGTGCTGTCCAACCACTTCGGCCTCGCCGAGGCGTACGACGTGCCGTGGGCGGGCTGCCGCCACGTGACCGACCCCGAGTCCAAGCAGTGGCTCGCCGAGCGCGAGATCGCCCTGCTGCCGTGGAGCTCGCAGGCGCGGGGGTTCTTCGCCCGCGCCAACCCGGACGACCGCAGCGACGCCGAGCTGGTGCGCTGCTACTACTCCGACGCGAACTTCGAGCGCAAGGCCCGCGCCGAGAAGCTGGGTCGCGAACTCGGCGTCCCGGCCACGGCCATCGCGCTGGCGTTCGTGCTGGCCCAGCCGTTCCAGGTGTTCGCGCTGTTCGGCCCCCGCACGATCGCCGAGGCGCGCTCGTCGATGACCGGTCTCGGCGTCGAGCTCGACGAGCAGCAGGTGGCCTGGCTGGACCTGCGCGAGGGGTGAACCGCAGCGCCCGGCCGGCGCGGGCGACGATCGTGGACGTCGCCCGCGCCGCCGGGGTCTCCCGGCAGACCGTCACCCGGGCGGTCAACGACATGCCCGGCATCAACCCCGTGACGCGCGAACGGGTCCTCGCCGCCGTCCGGGAACTGAACTACCACCCGTCGCGGTTCGGGCGCGGGCTCGTCAAACCCTCGGCCCGCACCCTGGGGCTGGTCGTGGGCGACCTCACGAACCCGTACTACGCCGACCTCGCCGCCACCGTGCTGCGGCTCGCGGCCGAGCGCGGGTGGAACGTCGTCATGGCCGAACCCGGGTCCGTGGCCGACCTCGTCGGCGCCGCGGACGCCGTCGTCGGCTTCACGGGCCTGGCGTTGGAACCCCCCGGAGCCGGGGCCCCCAACCTGCCCGTCGTGGAGATCGACCCGCCCCGCGTCCACCCGGGCCACGGGCGCATCGAGTTCGAGCGCCGCACCGCCACACGGGACGCCGTGCGGCACCTGCTGGAGCGCGGAACCCGGCGGCCGGTCGTGCTCGACACGGCGTCCCGGTCCTCCCGCGGCCGGACGTTCCTCGAGGCCTTCGGCGAGGAGGGGGTCGACGCCGTCGTCGCCGACCGCGACACCCCCTGGCCGGAACTGGCCCCTCTCGACCCCGACGCGCTGGTCGCGTTCAACGACCTCGACGGCTTCCGGCTCCTGCGCGAACTGGAGGCGCACGGAACCGGTGTGCCCGGGGACGTGCGGGTCGTCGGCGTCGACGGCCTCGCGCTCGGCGACTTCGTCACCCCGCGCCTGTCGACGCTGGCCATCGACCTCGCCGAGGTGGGGCGGGCCGCCCTCGACCTCGTCGTCGAGCTGTCCGGAGGTCCGGCGGCGAACCTCACCCGGGTGGTCCCGCACCGGTTCGTGGTGCGCGACTCGACCTGACCCCGCGACCCGGGGGGACGTCAGACGCGCTGCGCCAGGGCCCGCAGCCGGGTCCGCACCTCGTGCTCGTGCCAGCCCAGACGCCCCTGCGACCAGGTCGGCGCCGGCAGGGCACCCCGGCCCACGAGGGCGTGCAGGGTCGCCACGTCGACGTCGTAGCGGTGGCTGACCTGGAGCAGGGTGAGCTTGTCGACCGGGGCGTCCACAGGGGGTCCGTTCTCGGGGGGAGGTGGGGGAGGCAAACGTCACGACTGTACCGGCAGGGCCCGTGCCAGCGGGACGCCAGCGCGAGCCGGCCGGCGCCAGCCGTCCGCCAGCGCCGGACGCGAGGGTCCTGCCATGACCTCCTACGCGATCGAGGCCGAGGGCCTGCGCAAGCGCTTCGGCACCACCCAGGCGCTCGACGGCGTCTCGTTCCAGGTGCCGGCCGGGCGGGTGCTCGGCGTCCTCGGACCCAACGGCGCCGGGAAGACCACCGCGGTCCGCATCCTCGCCACCCTCCTGCGCCCCGACGAGGGGACCGCCCGCATCGGGGGCCTCGACGTCGTGCGCGACGCGGCCCGGGTGCGCCGCACCATCGGCCTCACCGGCCAGTACGCCTCCGTCGACGAGGACCTCACGGGGATGCAGAACCTGCTCCTCATCGGCACGCTCCTGGACCTGTCCCGCCGCGACGCCCGACACCGCGCCACGGAACTCCTGGAGTGGTTCGACCTGGCCGACGCCGCCTCCCGCCCCGCGGGCACCTACTCCGGCGGCATGCGCCGTCGCCTGGACCTCGCCGCCTCGCTCGTCGGACGGCCCGCGGTGGTGTTCCTCGACGAACCCACGACGGGGCTCGACCCCGCCAAGCGCGACGCCATGTGGGACGTCGTGCGCACCCTCGTCGGCGAGGGGTCCACCGTGCTGCTGACGACCCAGTACCTGGAGGAGGCCGACCAGCTGGCCGACGAGATCACCGTCATCGACCACGGCCGCGTCATCGCGCACGACACCCCCGGCGGCCTGAAGCGGCAGGCGGGGAACCGCACGCTGACCGTCGTGCCGCTCGACGCGTCGGACGGACCCGTGGTGCGCAGCCTGCTCGCCGCCGTGTCCGGCGAGGAACCCCAGCCGCTGCCCGACGGAGGTTTCTCGGCCCCCGTGCCCGACGAGCGCGCCCTGGCGGCGACGGTGTCGACGCTGGCCGACCGCGGCGTCGCCGTGAGCGAACTGTCGCTGCACCTGCCAACCCTCGACGAGGTGTTCGCCACCCTCACCCAGACCCCCAGCACGAAGGAGTTCGCGGCATGAGCACCGTCCTCGACCGCACCGTCCCCACCGGCACGACCACCCCGGCCGCGGGACCGTTCCGCTCCTTGCGGCACGCCGGCGCCCTCGCGGTCCGCAACCTCCTCAAGACCGTCCGGACGCCCGAGGCGCTCATCGACGTGACGATCCAGCCGATCATCTTCCTGCTGCTGTTCACCTACATCTTCGGTGGCGCCCTCGGCGGCGGGGACCGCTCGACCTACCTGCAGTACCTGCTGCCCGGGATCCTGGCCCAGTCGATCTCGCTGGCGGGTGTCTCGCTGGGGCAGAACCTGAACAGCGACATCCAGAAGGGCGTGTTCGACCGGTTCCGGTCGCTGCCCATCGCCCGTTCCGCTCCCCTGGTCGGCGCGGTGCTGGCGGACGTCGTGCGCTACCTCATCCTGTTCGCCGTCATCATGACGGCCGCCACGGTCATGGGTTTCCGCGTGCAGACCGGGTTCTGGCCCACGCTCGCGGCGCTCGGCGTCTCGATGGCGTTCGCCCTGTCGTTCTGCTGGATCTCGGTGTACGTCGGGCTGCTCGTCCGCACGCCCGGCGCCGTGCAGGGGTTGATGTTCCTGCTCGTGATGCCCCTCAGCTTCGGCAGCAACGTCTTCGTGGACACGGCGAGCATGCCCGGGTGGTTGCAGCACTTCGTCCACGTCAACCCGATCACGCACCTCGTCGGGGTCGTCCGCGGGTTGATGCTCGGCGGTCCCGTGGCCGGCGACCTCGCGTGGACCGGCGGTTGGATCGCGGTGTTCCTCGCGGTGTTCGTCCCGCTGGCCCTGCGCGCCTACAACCGCCGCGCCTGACCGGTGGCCACCGCGGCCCGGAGTCCGGCGACGGCAGCCCCCCGGTCCAGGCCCCGGGCGGCGGTGTAGGCCGCCCCCAGCGCCGGGGACGGGTCGGCGTCGAGAACGGCGCGGAGGCGGGCGACCTCGGGTTCGGTCGGGTCCTCGGCGCCGCGCAGGTTCGCGGCGGTGCCGAGGACCCGCGCGGCCCCCAGGGGGTCTCCCTCCTGCAGCCGCCAGCGCGCGACCGCCACGGCCACCATCGCGACGATGGGCATGTCGTGGGTCCCGAGGGCCAGGTCGACGGCCTCCGCGAGCACCGCGACGACCCGGTCGCGGCCCTGCTCCCCGCACTCCAGCAGGACGTGGGCCGCGGCCGCCAGCAGCCCGGCCCGTTCGTGCTCCCAGACACCGTTCCCGCCGCGGTCGGCGAGGTCGGCGAGCTGCCGGTCGACGAGGGCTCGCGCCTCCTCCCCCCGGCCCTGGCGGCGCAGCGAGGCGACCTGCGCGAGGACCAGCCACGTGCGGGTGGTCGTCGACGCCGCCCCCGACGCGGCCTCCATGCGCCGCAGCTCCACCGCCGCCTCCTCCTGCGCGCCGCGCCGCTGCAGGACGTCGACGAGCCGCATCCGCAGCTGCACCCCGTCGTCGGCGTTGCCGAAGGGCGCCACGAGGTCACCGGCCTCGCGGTAGCGCCGCTCGGCCTCGTCGAGGTCACCCGTGAGGACGGCGTGCTGCGCCAGCAGCCGCAGGGCGCCGGCCCGGCCCCAGCTCTCCCCCGCCGCGGCGAAACCCTCGACCGACCGGCCCGCGTGGTGCGCCATCGCGGCGACGTCGCCGTCGTTCTCCGCGCCGGCCGCGCACATGAGGTGCACGAGGGCGGTGAGCCAGGGGTCCGACGGCGGTTCGGCGAGGAACGGCTGCACCCGGAGATCGCGCGCCACGTCGAACCAGACGCCCTCCGCCTCGACGCTGAAGCGGTCGAGGAAGACGGCCAGCAGCACCGACAGCGGGTCAGCGCCGGCGGCCCCCGGAGCGCCCAGCGCCCGGTGCAGGTCCTGCATCCGCGTCCGGCCGGCCTCCCACTCGCCCTGTCCCTCCATGAGCCCGTTGACGACGTCGAGCCCTTCGCCGACGAGGTCGAGGGTGGTGCCCGAGGGGCCGGCCGACCGGGCCACCGTCGTCCACTCCCGCACCGCGGCGTGCCGGCCGAGGGCCGACCACCACAGGGCGACGGGGACGGTCATCCGCAGCGCCCGTTCCGCCCGGCCGGCCGCGGCGAGGTGGCGCAGGGCCGCCAGGAGGTCGTCGGCCTCGGCGTCCAGCCGCTGCGACCACGTCAGCTGGGCGGGACCGCGCAGACCCGACGCCGCGCCGGCCGCGGCGCCCTCCGCCCACCGCGTCCGCGCCTCCAGCACGGCCTCGACCTGTCCCGAGGCGGCCAGTCGCTCGGCGCCGTACTCCCGGATCGTCTCCAGCAGCGCGTACCGGGCGACGGGCCCGGGACGCAGCTGCAGCAACGACTTCTCGACGAGCGACCCCAGGAGGTCGGCCACCGTCAGCTCGTCGCCGAGGTCGGCGGCGACGGCGGCCGCGGCCTGCACCGACACCGGGGCGTGGAACACCGACAACCGCTGCAGGAGGGTCTTCTCGTCGGCCTCCAGCAGGTCCCAGCTCCAGTCGACGACGGCGCGCAGCGTGCGGTGCCGGGCGACGGCCGTGCGGCGGCCGCCGGTGAGCAGCCGGAACCGGTCGGACAACCGGGCCAGGAGGTCGGCCGGGGTCATCGTCCGCAGTCGCGCCGCGGCGAGCTCCAGGGCCAGCGGCAACCCGTCGAGCCGGCCCACGACCTGCTCCACGACCGCCCGGACGGCCGGGTCCACCGCGGAGAAACCCGGCGCGACGGCGGCCGCCCGGTCGGTGAACAGCTGCAGCGCCGCCGGTCCCGGCAACGGACCGAGCGGGTGGAGCACCTCGCCCTCCACCACGAGCGCCTCGCGGGACGTGGTCAGGACGACGAGCCCGGGGCAGGCGTGCAGGAGGTCCTCGACGAGGTGCGCCACGTCGTCGAGGACGTGCTCGCAGTTGTCGAGGACGAGGACCGTCCGTGCGGGGCCGAGGGCCGCCACGACGCGGGAGCGCTGGTCCACGTCCGCCACGGGGCGCCGGTCGCGGCCGGTGTCGCGGGCGCCGACCGCCGCGGCCACCGCCCCCAGGACGTCGATCCCCTCCGCCACCGGGGCGAGCGCGACGGCCACCACCGCGGTCCCCGCCGCGGTGAGGGCCGCGCCGACCTCCGTGGACAACCGCGTCTTGCCCGCTCCCCCGGGCCCCACGACCGTGACGCAGCGGACCTCCCCCAGGAGGCGGCGGACGCGGGCGACGTCGTCCTGGCGTCCCACGAACGACGTCAGCGGCCGCGCCGGCTGGGGTCCCGCGACGGGGTCCCGGTCCGGTCCGGGGCCGGTGTCCCCCGCGGCCAGCGCGACGCGGTGGGCGTCGCGCAACCCTGCCGAGGGGTCCGTCCCGAACTCCTCGGCGAGCAACCGCCGCGTCCCCTCGTAGGCCGCCAGGGCCTCGGCCGGTCGCCCCTCGGCGGCCAGGACGCGCACGAGCAGTTCGGCGAACCGCTCCCGCACCGGGTGCGCGCGCAGGAGCTGCTCCAGCTCGGCGGCCAGCCCGTCCGTGCGCCCCAGCGCGAGCCGCGCCGCCGCCCGGTCCGCGACCGCCTCCAGCCGTGACTCCTCCAGGCGCACGGCGTCCGGCGCCGCGGCGATCTCGGTCAGCGGTCCGCGCCACCGGACCAGGGCGGCGTCCAGCACGGCTGCGGCCCGGTCGGGTCGGCCGGCGCGCAGCTCCGCGTGGCCCTGCGCGAAGGCGGCCTCGACCTCGGGGACGTCGACGGTGACGCCGTGCAGGGCGTACCCGGCGGGGCCGGCCTCCACGGTCGCAGCCGCCCCCAGCGTCCGCCGCAGCCGGGACACGAGGGACTGCAGCGCGCCGGGTCCCGTCGGTCCGCCACCGGACCAGAGCAGGTCCTCCAGGACGCCGGTGGGCACGGGCCGGCCCGCGCGGAGGGCCAGTTCGGCCAGCAGTAGGCGCAGCCGCGCCCCTGCCACCGTCACCTCGGTGCCGTCGGCGGCCTCGACCCGCAGGGGGCCGAGCAGCTCGATCCGCAGGGGCGCGGACGCGGGCAGGGGGACGGACACGGGCACAGCCTGCCACCGCACCCGCCGGTGCACGGTCCGTCAGTAGACGTCGCGCACGTACCGCCCCGCCGCGGCCATGGCCTGCACGTGCGCGGCGGCCGCGTCCGGCGCCATCCCCCCGTGCTCGGCGACCACGTCCCGCAGGGCCCGGTCCACGTCCCGGGCCATCCGCGCGGCGTCGCCGCACACGTAGAGGTGGGCGCCCTCGTCGATCCACCGCCACAACTCCCGGCCCTGCCGGCGCATCCGGTCCTGGACGTAGACCTTCTCCGGCTGGTCGCGGGAGAACGCCAGGCTCAGGCGCGTGAGGGACCCGTCCTCGCGCCAGGCCTCGAACTCCTCGCGGTAGTACCAGTCGGTCGCCGAACTGCGCTCGCCGAAGAACAGCCAGTTCCGGCCGCCCCCACCGTGGGCGCGGCGCTCCTGGAGGAATCCCCGGAACGGTGCGACGCCCGTCCCCGGGCCGACCATGACGACGGGCACGCTGGGATCGGCCGGGGGCCGGAAGGCCGGGCTGGGCTGCACGAACACCCGCAGGTCCTGCCCGTCGGCGCGGTCGGCCAGGAACGAGGAGCAGACCCCGTGCCGGACGGGGTCGCCGAACCGGACGACCGACACCGTCAGCTGCACCTCGTCGGGGTGGGCCTCCGGCGCCGAGGAGATCGAGTACTGCCGCGGCTGCAGGGGCCGGAGGAGGTTGCGCCACTCGACGGGTTCGGCCCGCACCGGGAACGCCCGCAGCACGTCCGCCGTCTGCCGTCCCCAGCACCAGTCGGCGGTGAGTCCGGGTTCGCGCGAGTGCCGGCCGACGAAGTCCAGCAGGGCCGCCGAGGGACGGGTGACGTCGAGGTCCGCGAGGTCCTCGGGGGCGTTCCCGGTCAGCCGTGCCACCTCCTCCACGACGCGCGGATCGTTGACGGGCCAGATCCCCAGGGCGTCCCCGGCCCGGTAGGCCAGCCCCTCGTCACGGCGGATCCCGATCTGCCGCACCTCCTTCGAGGACCCCGGCCGGTTCAACCGGACGTTGCGGACCAGGCGGGTCCGGTAGGGGTTCCGACGGGTCGGCCGGTCGGACGCCACCCGCGGTGCGGGCACCACCGGCCGGTCGGCCAGCAGGTGCAGGACCCGGGTGCTCCAGTCCTCCGCGCGCTCGACCTGGTCGGGTTCGCAGTCCACGCGCGGCAGCAGCCGGGTGGCGCCGAGTTCGGCGAACCGCTCGTCGAGGCGGCGGCCGTGGCCGCAGAAGTCGGCGTAGGAGGAGTCACCGAACGCCAGCACCGCGAACCGGCGGTCCTCCAGCCGCGGGGCGTCCGGCGCGGACACGCTCGCCCAGAACGCGGCCCCGTTGTCGGGTGGGCCGCCGTCCCCGAACGTGCTGGCGACGAGCAGCGTCGTCGGCGCCAGCCGGGCCGGGTCGGCGCGGTCCATGCCCACCGCCCCGGCGCGGACGCCGGAGGCGACGAGGGCGGCCGCGGTGGACCGGGCGTGCTCGGCCGCCCCGCCGGTCTGGGAGGCGTACAGGACGAGCACGTCGAGGTCGTCCTCCGCGTCGTCCTCCGCCTCGGGGGCCGTCACCGGCGCCGCCGCCACCGAGACCCGTCGCAACGCCACCGCGCAGACCTTGAACTCCGGCTGCAGGCTGTCCGGATCGACCGCGTCGTGCGTCACGGCGTTGACGGCGACGTCCTCGCCGAAGGTGTCGTTCCAGTGGAACGGCGCGAAGCAGCAGCCGGGCAGGACCCGGTCGGTGACGACGGCGGGCAGCACGACCCGGCCCCGCCGCGACCGCACCTCCACGCCGTCGCCCTCGGCGATGCCGAGCCGTTCGGCGTCCTGAGGGTGCACCTCGACGAACGGCCCGGGGTTCAGCGCCTCCAGCTTCGGCACCTTCCCCGTCTTGGTGCGGGTGTGCCACTGGTGCTGGACGCGGCCGGTGCCCAGCACGAACGGGTGCTCGTCGTCGGGCAGTTCGGCGGCGGGCACGAAGGGCCGGGGCCAGAACACCGCACGGCCGTCCGGCGTCGGGAACCGGAACCCGTCACCCTCGCGGTACCGGACCGGGTTGCGTGCCGGACCGTCCGGCGCGGCGGGCCACTGCACCGGTCCGGACCGCAGCCGGTCGTGGTCGACGCCCCGCAGGTCGTACCCCGTCCGAGGGTTGGAGAACCTCCGCACCTCCTCGAACACCTCGGCGGCGCTGGAGAACGCGAAGTCCGCGGCGAACCCCATGCGCTGGGCGACCCCGGCGACGAGCGCCCAGTCCGGCCGGGCGTCGCCGACGGGGTCGACGGCCTGGGGCAGCAGGGTCATGGTGCGTTCGGAGTTCACCGCCACCTGGTCCGACTCCGCCCACAGCGCCGCGGGCAGCAGGACGTCGGCGAACGGCGTCGTCTCGGTGTCGGCGAAGGCGTCCTGGACCACGACGAATTCGCAGCGCTGCAACGCCTCGACGACGACGGAACGGTTCGCGACGGAGGCGACGGGGTTCGTGCAGACGATCCAGCAGGCCTTGACCTCCCCCGCCGCCATCCGCCGGAACAGGTCGATCGTGCCGGACCCGGCGTCGGGCCGCAGGGTGCCCGCCGGCAGACCCCACCGCTCCTCGACGAAGGCGCGGTCGTCGGGGTCCAGCGCCGTCCGTTGACCGGGCAACCCCGGTCCCATGTACCCCATCTCCCGGCCGCCCATGGCGTTCGGCTGACCGGTGAGGGAGAACGGGCCGCTGCCCGGGCGGCCGATCGCGCCCGTCGCCAGGTGCAGGTTCACGAGGGCGTTGGTGTTCCACGTCCCGTGCACGCTCTGGTTCAGCCCCATCGTCCAGCAGCTCATCCAGTTCCCCGCGCCGGCGATGAGCTCGGCGGCCCGGCGCAGGTCCGCCTCGGGGATCCCGGTGATCTGCGCCACCCGGGCCGGCGGGTGGTCGGCGACGACCCCGGCCATGCCCTCCCAGCCGCGCGTGCTGGACCGCACGAACTCCTCGTCCACCGCGCCGGCCTCGACGAGCAGGTGCAGCAGCCCGTTCAGCAGAGCGAGGTCGGTGCCGGGCCGCACGGGCAGGTGCAGGTCCGCGGCGTCGGCCGTCGGGGTGCGCCGGGGGTCGACGACGACGAGCTTGGCCCCCGCCCGGACCCGCTCCATCATCCGCAGGAAGAGGATCGGGTGGCAGTCGGCCATGTTGGAGCCGATGACGAGGAACACGTCGGCGTGGTCGAAGTCGTCGTAGGACCCCGGGGGCCCGTCGGCCCCGAGGGACTGCTTGTAGCCCGTGCCCGCGCTGGCCATGCACAGGCGTGAGTTCGACTCGATCTGGTTGGTCCCCCAGAAGCCCTTCACGAGCTTGTTGGCCAGGTACTGCGCCTCCAGCGACATCTGCCCCGAGACGTAGACGGCGACGGAGTCCGGCCCGTGCTCGGCGATCGTGGCGGCGAAGCGGTCCGCGACCCGGTCCAGCGCCTCGTCGAGGGGCACGTCCCGCGGAGCCCCGCCCCGCTCGTCGCGCACGGCGGCCCGTTCGAGCCGGCCGGGCGCGGTCATGAAGGCCGCGCTGGTCGCGCCCTTGGTGCACAGCCGCCCCCGGTTGACGGGGTGCTCGCGGTCGCCCGTGACCCCCGCCAGGGTGCGCCGGCCGGTGACCGGGTCCGTCGCCACGTCGAGGACGACGCCGCAGCCGACGCCGCAGTAGGAGCAGGCGCTGCGCACGGAGGTCGGGGCGGGAGCCGTCACGGGAGCAGTAGAGCGGGGCGCGGTTGCCGACCCGTTTCCCTCGTGTTGCCGCCGTGGTGCGTCCTCCTCACAGCCCCTCCCCGTGGGCGTGAGGACAACGTGACGCACCCGCAACGGCACGCGCCACTGCCCGCAACACGACGCCCCTAGCGTCGCCGTCATGACCCTGGACACCCGCACCATCCCGGCTCCCCGGTCCGGCCGCTGGGTCGACGACCACGACCCCGAGGACGTCCGGCAGTGGGAGTCGACCGGCCGCCGACGGGCCCAGCGCAACCTGTGGCTGTCGATCTTCGCCGAGTTCCTCGGCTTCTCCGTCTGGCAGTTGTGGACCATCGTCACGCCGTCGCTGAACAGCGCGGGGTTCGCCCTCACCGCCGACCAGATGTTCTGGCTCATCGCCGTGCCGAACCTCGTCGGGGCGACGCTGCGCTTCCCCTACACGTTCGCGGTCCCCCGCTTCGGCGGCCGCAACTGGACCGTCGTCTCGGCCCTGCTGCTGCTCGTCCCCTGCATCGGCCTCGCCGTCGTGGTGCAGAACCCGGGCACGCCGTTCTGGGTCATGGTCCTCGTGGCGGCCACGGCCGGCGTCGGGGGCGGCAACTTCGCCAGCAGCATGGCGAACATCTCGTTCTTCTACCCCGAGCGGGAGAAGGGCGCGGCGCTCGGCCTCAACGCGGCGGGCGGGAACCTCGGGGTCGCCGTCGTGCAGCTGGTGATCCCCGTGGTGGTCGTCGTCGGCGGCGGGTTGGCGCTGGACCGGGCCGGGCTCGTGGTCGTCCCGCTGGCGGTGCTCGCGGCGGTCCTGGCCTGGCGGTCCATGGACAACCTGTCCACCGCCAAGGCCGACCTCGCCGGATACGCGGCCGCGGTCCGGAACAAGCACACGTGGATCGTGTCGTTCCTCTACATCGGGACGTTCGGGTCGTTCATCGGCTACGCCGGGGTGTTCCCGCTGCTCATCAAGCAGCAGTTCCCCGAGATCGGTTTCTCCTGGGGTTTCGTCGGCCTGCCGCAGGTCCCGCTCACGCTGGCCTTCCTCGGGGCGCTCGTCGGATCGCTCGCCCGACCCACGGGCGGCCGGCTGGCCGACCGCTGGTCCGGCGCCGACGTCGGCGTCGCGGCCTACGCCGTCATGGCCCTGGGGGCGCTGGGGGTCATCGCCTCCCTGGCCGCCGGCAGCTTCGCCGGGTTCTTCGCCTGCTTCCTCCTCCTGTTCGTCGCCAGCGGGGTCGGCAACGGCGCGGTCTACCGGATGATCCCGGCGATCTTCCGGGCGGGCATCGACGTGGCCGCCGATCCGCAGCGCCTCGTCCTGGCCAAGCGCCAGGCCGCCGCCTGCATCGGCATCGCCTCCGGCATCGGGGCCTACGGCGGGTTCATCATCCCCCGGGTGTTCGCCGAGTCGCTCAAGACCGGTTCCCTGCAGCCCGCCCTGCTGGCGTTCGTCGGGTTCTACGTCGTCTGCGCGGTCGTCACGGTCGCGGTCTACAAGGTCGGCAGCGCCCAGCGCTTCGCCGGCACCCGGATCTGAGGAGGACACCGTGACCGACACCACCCAGCGCACCGCGCAGAGCGTCACCGTCCCCGCCCCCCGGGGGCACCGCCGTCGCCTGGTCGTCGTCGGCAACGGCATGGCCGGCATCCGTGCCGTCGAGGAGGTCCTCGAACGCGGCGGCGCGGGGTCCTTCGACGTCACCGTCTTCGGCGACGAACCGTACGGGAACTACAACAGGATCATGCTGTCCCACGTGCTGTCCGGGGAGGAGGCCGAGGAGGGCATCGTCCTGAACCCCTTGTCCTGGTACGAGGAGAACGGCATCGACCTGCGCGCCGGGGTGCGCGTGGACCACGTCGACCACGCCGCCCGCGTCGTGCACGACGCCGCCGGTGGCCGCACGCCCTACGACACCCTCCTGATCGCCACGGGCTCCACGCCGTTCTTCCCCCCGATGGAGGGTCTGCACCGCGGTGACGGTTCCCTGCTCGAGGGGGTGTTCGCGTTCCGCACGCTCGACGACGCCCGGGCGCTGCTGGAGAACGCCCGCACGCACCGGCGCGCGGTCGTCATCGGCGGCGGGCTGCTGGGCCTCGAGGCGGCGCACGGGCTCGTGACGCACGGCCTCGAGGTCGACCTCGTGCACTCCCCGCCGCACCTCATGAACCAGCAGCTCGGTTCCGACGCCGGCCGGGTTCTGCGGCGCAAGGTCGAGCAGCTGGGCATCCGCGTCCACACGGGCGTGCGGACGCGGGGACTGCTGGGCACCGACCGCGTGAACGGCGTGGAACTGCCGGACGGCACCGTCCTGGCCGCGGACTTCGTGGTGGTCGCGGCCGGCATCCGGCCCAACGTCGAGGTGGGTGTGAGCGCGGGCCTCGACATCGACCGCGGGATCCTCGTCGACGACCGCATGCGCACCAGCGCCGAGGACGTCTACGCCGTCGGCGAGTGCGTCCAGCACCGCGGCCAGACCTACGGCCTCGTGGCCCCGCTGTGGGACCAGGCGAGCGTGCTGGCCGACCACCTCACCGGTGCGGCGCCGGACGCGGAGTACCACGGGTCCCGCACGTCGACGAAGCTCAAGGTCGCCGGCGTCGACGTGGTGGCGATGGGCCTGTCCGGCCCCGAGCGCGACGAGGACGAGTTCGTCGTGTTCTCCGAACCGCACCGCGGTGTCTACCTCAACGCCGTGGTCCGCGACGACCGGCTCGTGGGGGCCACCCTCCTCGGGGACGTCCGCAAGGCGGCCGTCCTCGCCCAGCACTACGACCTCGGCACACCGCTGCCGGAGGAACGGACCCGGCTGCTCCTCGACCTCGGAGAGGTCCAGGAGGGCGCCGGCGCCGGTGACCTCGCCGACCTCGACGACGCGGTCCAGGTCTGCCACTGCAACGGCGTCACGAAGGGCCGCATCGTCGGTGCCGTCGCGGACGGGTGCACGTCGACGACCGCGGTGATGGGCCGGACCAAGGCCGGCAAGGGGTGCGGGTCCTGCAAGGACCTCGTCGAGCGCATCACCGAGTGGGCCGCCGGCGGGAACCTCACGGTCGACGAGACGGTCGGCTGGTACGTCCCGGGCGTTCCGCTGGCCAAGCCGGAACTCATGGCGGCGATCCGCGAACGCGGCCTGAAGTCCGTGTCGGCGGTGTTCCGCGAACTGGCGCCGGGCGGCGTCGAGGACGCGAAGTCGAAGATGGGCCTGACCTCGCTGCTGCGGATGATGTGGCCCGAGGGGATCGTCGAGGAACGCGACGGGCGGTACGTCAACGACCGCGTCCACGCGAACATCCAGCGCGACGGCACGTTCTCGGTCGTGCCGCAGATGAAGGGCGGGGTCACCACCGCCGACCAGCTCCGGACGATCGCCGACGTCGCGGACAAGTACGACGTCGGGATGATCAAGGTGACGGGCGGGCAGCGGATCGACCTCCTGGGCGTGCCGAAGGAGGACCTGCCCAAGGTGTGGGCGGACCTCGGGATGCCGTCGGGGTACGCGTACGGCAAGAGCTTCCGGACCGTGAAGACCTGCGTCGGGACGGACTTCTGCCGGTTCGGCCTCGGCGACTCCACCCAGCTCGGCATCGACCTCGAAACCCGGTACCAGGGCGTCGAGGCACCGGCCAAGCTCAAGCTCGGCGTCGTGGGCTGCCCCCGGAACTGCGCCGAGGCCTACGTCAAGGACGTCGGCGTCGTGGCGGTCGGATCAGGTCGCTGGGAGATCTACGTGGGCGGCGCCGCCGGGGCCACCGTCCGCAAGGGCGACCTGCTGACCACGGTCACCTCGCCGGAGGAGGTCGTCACGCTCGTCGGCCGGTTCATCCAGTTCTACCGGGAGTGGGGGAACTGGCTGGAACGCACCTACGAGTTCGTCCCGCGCCTCGGGATCGAACGCGTGCGGGCCGTCCTGGTCGACGACTCCGACGGCATGGCCGCCGGGCTGGACGAGCGCATGCAGACCACCGTCGAGAACTACCGCGACCCCTGGCAGGAAGGCGCCGAGCCCGTGACCACCGGACAGTTCCGTCCCGCCCTCCCCCTCGGCATGCCGACGGTGCGCCCCTCGCAGGTGGGGTCGTGAACGCCCCGGCCGACGTCCTGCGGGACGTGTGCCGCGTCGAGGACCTGCCCGTCGGGGAGGGCCGCACGTACGTGGTCGAGGGCGAGCAGGTCGCACTGTTCCGGCACCGCAGCGGCCGTGTCAGCGCGGTCCAGGCCGCCTGCCCGCACGCCGGTGGACCGCTGGCCGACGGGCAGGTGGACGAGTCCGTCGTCATCTGTCCCCTGCACCTGACGGCCTTCGACCTCGCCACGGGCGAGGCGACGGGGGGCGGCGAGGGCACGATCGCGGTGCATCCTTGTCGGGTCGAGGCCGGCGTGGTCAGGGTGGGCGTCGATGTCCGCTGAGAGAGGGGTTCCGGTGGCACCGCTGTACCCCCTGCACCTCGACGTCACGGGCCGGCGCGTCCTCGTCGCCGGCGGTGGGCCGGTCGCGGCGCGGCGGGCCCGGGACCTCGTGGAGGCCGGCGCCGACGTCCTGGTCGTCGCCCCGGCCGTGTGCGAGGACCTGCGCGACCTGCTGCCCCTCCTGACGTGGCAGGCACGTGAGGTGGACCCGGCCGACGTCGCCGACGTCTGGCTCGTCCACACCGCCACGGGCGACCCCGCCGCCGACGCCGCCGTCGCCGCGGCCGCCGACGCCCTGCACGTGTGGTGCGTCGTCGCGGCGGAGGCGGCCGCCGGCAGCGCTTGGACGCCCGTCGTCGTGCGGCGGGACGTGGGCGGGGCGGCGGTCACCGTCTCGGCCACCGCCGGCGGGGACCCCCGGCGCGCCACCGGGTTGCGCGAGGCGCTGTCGCGCTGGCTGGACTCCGGCGCCGCTCCCCTGCGCCGCCGCCGCCCCGGTCGGGGTCGCGTGACCCTCGTCGGCGGTGGGCCGGGCGAGGTGGACCTGCTGACGCTGCGCGGCCGCCGCCGGCTCGCCGAGGCGGACGTCGTCGTCGTGGACCGGCTCGCCCCCACGGCCGTGCTCGACGACCTCGACCCCGACGTGGTGGTCGTCGACGTCGGCAAGACCCCCGACCACCACCCCGTCCCGCAGGACGAGATCAACCGGCTGCTCGTCGAGCACGCGCAGGCGGGCCGGCACGTCGTGCGCCTCAAGGGCGGCGACCCCTACGTGCTCGGCCGTGGCGGCGAGGAGGTCCTCGCCTGCCGCGCCGCCGGCGTGGACGTCGAGGTGGTGCCGGGCGTCACGAGCGCCTTCGCCGTGCCCGCGGCAGCGGGGATCCCCGTGACCCACCGCGGCCTGTCCCGCTCGGTCACGGTCGTCAGCGGCCACGAGGACGTCGACGCGGCCGCGCTGGCCGCGCTCGACGGGACCCTGGTGCTCCTCATGGGCGTGACCATGCTGCCGCGCACCGCCGACGGCCTCCTCGCGGCCGGCAAGGCCCCGGACACCCCCGTCGCGATCGTCGAGAACGGCTGGCGCGCAGGGCAACGCACCACCCGGGGCACGCTGGCCGACATCGCGGTCCGGGCCGCGCAGGCCGGTGTCCGCAACCCGGCGGTCATCGTCGTGGGCGCGGTCGCCGCGCTGGAGGGCCTCGCGGACACCGTGGGAGAGGTGACGGGGACGACGACGGTCGCCTACCGTCCGCACTCGTGACGGAACTCCTGGGCGTGACGATCGGCATCACCAGCGACCGCCGCTCGGGCGACATGATCGCCACCTTCGAACGCAAGGGTGCGCGCGTGCTGCACGCCCCGACCATGCGCATCGTCCCGCTGACCGAGGACGACCAGCTGCTGGCGGACACCCGGGACGTCATCGCCGACCCCCCGGACGTCGTCCTGGTGACGACGGGGATCGGCCTGCGGGGCTGGGTGGAGGCCGCGGACGCCGCCGGCCTCGCCGGACCGCTGCTGGAGACCATGGGGCGGGCCCGTGTCGTGGCTCGCGGCCCCAAGGCCACGGGTGTCATCCGCGCCAACGGGTTGCGGGAGGCCTGGTCCGCGGCCTCGGAGCAGACCGCGGAGGCCGTGGAGCGGCTCGTGGCGGACGGCGTCGACGGCTGCTCGGTCGTCGTGCAGCTGCACGGGGCCGCCGACGAGCACCAGCTCGCCCCGCTCGTCGCCGCCGGCGCCCGCGTGCGGGGGGTGTCGGTGTACCGGTGGCTGCCGCCCGCGGACCCCGACGCCGTCGACCGGCTCGTCGACCTCGTCGCCGAGCGGGCCCTCGACGCGGTGACGTTCACGAGCGCCCCCGGCGCGGTCGCGCTGCTCGAGGTAGCGCAGCGGCGGGGCCGGCACGACGAGCTCGTCGCGGCCTTCGCCGACGGTGTTGTCGCGTGCGCCGTCGGGGACGTGACCGCGGAACCGTTGCGGGCCGTGGGGATCGAGCCACTGGTCCCGGACCGGTGGCGATTGGGGGCCCTGCTGCGGACGCTGACGGCGCACCTGGCCGAGAACCCGGTGGCCGACGTGTCCACCGTGCAGGGACGGCTGGTGGTGCGGGCGCAGACCGCGGTCCTCGACGGTGTCCTGCTGGAACTGGCCCCCGGTCCGCGGGCCCTGCTGCGCCGGCTCGCCGAGGCCCGCGGCGCCGTGCTGAGCCGGGAGGACCTCCTGCCGGCACTGCCCGGGGCGGCCGACGTCCACGCCGTCGAGGTGACGATCGGCAGGCTGCGCGCCGCGCTGCCGGACGCCTCGCTCGTCCGCACCGTCGTCAAGCGCGGCTACCGGTTGGAGACGACCCCGTGACCGACTCCGTGGAGGACCCCGTGCTCATTGCCTGCTCGCACGGGACCCGTTCCGTCGCAGGGCAGCAGGTCGTCGACGCCCTGCGCGACGCCGTCCGGGCCGCCCGGCCGGGACTGGTGGTGGAGGGCGCGCAGGTCGACGTCCACGGCCCGTACCTGGCCGACGTGGTGGACCGCGTCTGCCGGGGCCGGGACGCCGTCGTCGTCCCGCTGCTGCTGTCCAGCGGCTACCACGTGCGGGTCGACATCGCGCAGGCCCTCGAGCGGGGCGGTGGCCGCGCGGTCGCGGCGCCCGCGCTCGGACCGGGTCCGGAGGTCGTCGAGATCCTGCTCGAACGGCTGGGCTCCTTCGACGGGTCGGTGGTCCTCGCGGCCGCCGGGTCGTCGGACGCGCGGGCCCAGGCCGACGTCGAGGCGGCCGTGGGACTGCTCGGCGGAGCGCTGGGGCGGCCCGTGACGTCGGGGTTCCTGTCCGCGCAGGAACCCTCGGTCGCGGACGCCGTCGCCGAGGCCGGCCCGGGACCCGTGGCCGTCGTGAGCTACCTGCTGGCGCCCGGGGTGTTCTCGGCGCGCCTCGCGTCCGTCGGGGCGGACGTCGTCACCGAACCCCTCGGCGTGCACCCCGGTCTCGTCGACCTCGTGCTGGCCCGCTACGACGCGACCGTGCGGGACACCACGTTCGCGAGGTCCTCCCCCGCCACCAGCCGCGCCACCTGAGCGCGCAGCAGCGCCACCATCCGCGGCCGGAAGGCCGTGGAGTTCCCGCCGACGTGCGGGGTGACGACGACGCCGGGCAGCGACCACAACGGGTGGTCGGCCGGGAGGGGTTCGGGGTCGGTGACGTCGAGGGCGGCCCTGATCCGCCCGTCCCGCAACGCCTCCACGAGGGCCCCGGTGTCCACGACGGGACCGCGGGCCACGTTGACGAGCAGCGCTCCGTCCGGCATCGCGGCGAGGAACTCCGCGCCCACCAGACCATGCGTGCGGTCGGTCAGCGGGCAGGCGAGGACCACGACGTCGTGCGCGGGCAGCAGGTCGGGGAGTTCCTCGACCGCGTGGACCCGGACGCCGTCCTGGACGCGCGCGCGGGTGCCGACGGCCGTGACGGAGCACTCGAACGGGGCGAGGCGGGCGGCGACGGCGCGGCCGACCCCGCCCCAGCCGACGACGAGGACGCAGCGGTCGGCCAGGGAGGTGCGCCGGGAGGGCTTCCACTCCCCCGACGCCATCGAGCGGACGTCCTCGTCCAGGCCGCGCAGCGACAGGACCGCCAGCCCCACCGCGAGCTCGGCCGTCGACGTCTCGTGGACACCGGAGGCGTTGCACAGCAGCACGTCGGAGGGCAGCTGCTCGGGGACGCCGTCGTAGCCGATGGTCAGCAGCTGGACCGCGCGGACGCCGTCGGGCAGCGCCGAGACGTCCGGGGTCGCGACGTAGGGCGGGACCACGAGGGTCGGCGCCGGGTCGGGAGCCGGGCCCGTGCCGTCCCAGACGACGACCTCGGCGCCGTCGAGGGGGCCGAGGGCCCGGGCCCAGGACTCGGAGGGGACGCTCACCACGACGTGCTCGCTCACGCGGGCACGCTAGCCGCATCCGGGTGAGGATGGACCGGTGACCCGCAGACGCACGGCCCTCGCCCCGGCGGCCCTCGTCGGGACGCTCCTGCTCGGCTGCTCGGACACGGCGCAGACACCGAGTTCGCCGACACCCACCGCCGCGCAGCCCGCGCCCTCGACCTCGGCGTCCACACCGGTCGACCCCTCGGCGATCGTCGCGGCCGCCGTGGGGCTGCCCGGAGACCCCGTGGACATCGCCACGGGGCTCGACGTGCCCTGGGGCATGGCGGTGCTGCCCGACGGGACCGCGCTCGTCACGCTGCGGGACGAGGCCCGGGTCGTGCAGGTCGGCCCCGGGGTGTCGACGGTCCTGGGTGCGGACGGTCCGGACGGGCGCGTCCCGGACGTCGTCCCCGGCGGTGAGGGCGGCCTGCTGGGAATCGCACTGTCGCCGGACTTCACGACCGACCAGCACGTGTTCCTCTACCAGACCGCTCGCGACGACAACCGCGTCGTGCGGTACACGCTGGCGCAGAACCGGCTCGGCGAGGCCACGCCCGTCCTGACGGGCATCCCGAAGAACTCGACCCACAACGGTGGCCGGATCGCCTTCGGCCCGGACGGCAAGCTCTACGTCGGCACCGGAGACGCGCAGAACCGTCCCGCGGCCCAGGACCCGTCCTCCCTCGGCGGGAAGATCCTGCGGCTGAACCCCGACGGGTCGATCCCGCCGGACAACCCGACGGCCGGTTCGCCCCTGTGGTCCCTCGGCCACCGCAATCCGCAGGGCCTGGGCTGGGACTCCACGGGCCGCCTCATCGCGGCGGAGTTCGGCCAGGACGAGTGGGACGAGCTCAACGTCATCCGGCCCGGCGGGAACTACGGCTGGCCCGAGGTCGAGGGGCCCGGAGACGGTGGCGGGAGGTTCATCGCCCCCGTGCAGACGTGGGCCACCGACGACGCCTCGCCGTCGGGGATCACGGTGACCCCCGACGCCGTGTACGTCGCGGCCCTGCGCGGGGAACGCCTGTGGCGCGTGCCGCTGAACCCGGACGGTCCGACCGGGACCCCCGACGCGTACCTGCAGGGAACCCTCGGCCGGCTGCGGACGGTCGAGGTCGGGCCGGACGGGTCGCTGTGGGTCCTGACCTCCAACACGTTCCGCGGGGAGCCGCGTTCCGGCGACGACCGGCTCGTGTCGGTGCCGTTGTCGTCCTGAGGTTCCCGGACGGCAGGATGGGCCCGTGCCCCCCGACCTGACGGTTCCGGTCCTCCTGCTCCTGCTGCTCGCCGCGTTCGCCGCGGGGTGGATCGACGCCGTGGTGGGCGGGGGCGGTCTGCTGCAACTGCCCGCGCTCCTGCTCGTGCCGGGCCTGAGCCCCGTGCAGGCGCTCGCGACGAACAAGCTCGGCTCCATCTTCGGCACCAGCACGAGCGCGCTGACGTACTACCGGCGGGCCCGACCCGACCTGCGGACCGCGCTGCCGATGGCGGCGGTCGCCCTCGTCGGGAGTTTCGGTGGAGCCTCCATCGCGGCGGCGCTGCCCGTGGCCGTGTTCAAACCCGTCATCGTCGTCGCGCTCATCACGGTCGCGACCATCACCGTGCTCCGGCCGGCGCTGGGCGCCTCGACGTCGTTGCGGTTCTCCGGCCATGCCCACTACCGCGCGGCGATCGCCGTCGGCCTCGCGATCGGCGTCTACGACGGGGTGCTCGGGCCGGGCACGGGCACGTTCCTCGTCATCGCCATGGTGAGCCTGCTCGGGTACGACTTCGTGCAGGCCAGCGCCAAGGCGAAGATCGTGAACTTCTCCACGAACCTCGGCGCGCTGCTGTACTTCGCCCCGCACGGGGCGGTCCTGTGGGGGCTGGGACTGCTGCTGGGGATCGCCAACACGAGCGGCAGCTACCTGGGGTCCCGGATGGCGATCTCGCAGGGGACGCGGTTCATCCGCACGGTGTTCCTCGTCGTCGTGGCCGCCCTCATCGTCAAGGTGGGCCACGACGTGTGGGTGGAGAACCTCGCCCCGCTGATCGGTTGAGGAGCAGTCGCCCCGTTCGGGCCCGCGGTGATCACCGTCCCCCTACGGTGGACGCGTGCACCGTCCCACCCTCGTCCGTGGCACCACCGGCGCACTCGCCGCCGTCGTCGGCCTCCTCCCCTGGCTCCTGACCGGCGGACACCTGCCGCCGCAACGGCTCTGGTTCGGCGACCCTGGATCGCCGCCGTTCTCGCTGCTGCCGCTGAGCCAGGAACACGTCGCGGACGTCGTCGGGCTGCACGTGACGGCGGGGGCGCTGGCCGGCCTCTCGCTGCGGCTGCAGCGGGGTCGGTGGCCCGGCCGCCCCGTCCCCGCCACCGCCGCGGGGATGCTGCTGGTCCAGGGGATCGCCGCCGCCTCCTCACTGGTCACGGTCCGCGCCGGACTGCCGCAGCGCGACGCGTCCACCGTCTACCTCGCGGCGCTGGTCGCACTGCTGCTCGGCGCCCTCGTCGCCGGAACCGTCGTCCTGGCCCTGACGGCAGCGCGATCCCGGGCCCTCGCGGTCCCGGGTTTCGCGCTGGCCGCCCTCCTCGTGCCCGGACGCGGCGAGCACTGGTGGTGGCCCGCGGTGCTCGTGGGCGTCGTCATCGCCTGGAGCGGACTGCGTTCGGCGGCTCAGGTCACCGCCGCAGTGGTCGCCCTCGCCCTGCTGTGGCTGGTGCCGACGGTGGAGACCGTGCTCGACAACTCGGTGGGGAACTGGGTGCTGCTGCGCTTCCCCGCCGACCTCGTCGGGACGGCGGTGGACGTCTTCCGCCAGCGGGTCACGTCCACCGCTCTCGTCGTCCCGCCGCTGGCGGTCGCCGCGGCCGTCGGTCTCGGCGGTTCGCTCGTCAGCGCACGCGTTCGGCGGTGAACTGCATCCGCGGGTTCGCGTAGACCTCCTGCGACTCCACGAGCCGCAGTTCCCGCTCCCCGGAGCGGTAGGTCGCCTCGATGAGGTCGAACACGCTGGACACCGTGCGCTCCAGCGCGACCCGTGCGTCCCCGGTGCTGCGGTAGTGGGCGGTGAAGAGGGCGGCCGTGACGTCGCCGGACCCGTTCGCCTTGAACGGCAGCATCGGGGTGCGCACGATCCAGGCGCCGGCGTCGTCGGCGACGAGCACCTCGACGGTCCCCTCCTCCCGGTCCGGACGCTCCACGCTCGTCACCAGGACGGTCGAGGGGCCCATCGCGCGCGCGGCGTCGACCGAGGCGAGCGTCGACTCCAGCGTGGTGGGTTCGGTGCCGGTGAGGTAGCCGAGCTCGAACTGGTTCGGCGTGATGATGTCGGCGACCGGGACGACCCGGTCGCGCAGCAGTTCCGGGATCTCCGGTGCGACGAAGCAGCCGGACTTGGCGTTCCCCATCACCGGGTCGCACGCGTAGACCGCGGAGGGGTTCGCCGCCTTCACCCGGCGGACCGCGTCGACGATCACGTCCCCGATCCCGACTCCGCCCTGGTACCCGGACAGGACGACGTCGACCTGCGGGAACACGCCGCGCTCCTCGACCCCGGTGAGGACGTCCGCGACGTCCGACGGCGCGATGAGCGGACCGCGCCAGGCCCCGTAGCCCGTGTGGTTGGAGAAGTTCACGGTGTAGACGGGGACGACCTCGACCCCGATGCGCTGCAGCGGAAAGACGGCCGCGGAGTTGCCGACGTGGCCGTGCGCGACGGCGGACTGGATGGAGAGCACCTTCACGCGCCGGACGATACGCGCCCCTCCCCCTCCGGGCCGCCCCATTTCCACAAGAGGTCTTGTGGAAGAAGTCTTGTGGTTCTAGCGTGGGGCCGTGGACGACTCCCCCTCCGACGACCTCACCGCCACCGGACCCACCGTCGAGCTCACCGACCCCGCGACCATGCGCGTGCTCGCGCACCCGACGCGGCTGCGCCTGCTCGGCGAGCTGCGCGTGCAGGGGCCGTGCAGCGTCGGGATGCTCAGCCGCGCCGTGGACGAGGCCCCCGGTTCGGTCAGCTACCACCTGTCGCGCCTCGCCGAGGTCGGCCTGGTGGCCGAGGCGCCCGACCACGCACCGGACCGTCGGCAACGCTGGTGGCGCTCGGTCCACGCCTTCACCCGCACACCCTCCCCCACCGACACGAGCGACCCCGAGCGCTCGGCGGCCTCGACCGCGCTGCGCAAGAGCTTCGTCCGAGGCCTCGCCGACGCGCACGAGGCCTACCTCGACGCCGAGCACGACCTGCCGCCGGAGTGGGCCGAGGCCGCCTCCACGGGGGACCTGTACCTCGACCTCACGGCCGATGAGCTCGCTCAGATGGCCGCCGAGGTCCGAGCGGTCTTCGACCGGTGGCTGAGGCGCTCGGACCGGGACCGCGCCGGGACCCGCCCCGTGCTCGCCCTCCACGCGCTGTTCCCGCGGCCGTGAGACCGCTCCGCGCGCTGGTCGTCGCGCACACCGCGAGCGCCGCGGGGAACGCGGCGACCCAGGTGGCCGTCCCCCTCCACGTCCTGGCCACGGGCGGCAGCGGCCTGCAGCTCGGGATCGCTTCCGCCGCAGCGGTCGTGCCGGTCGTCGTCGGCGGCGTGTTCGGTGGCACCGTCGTCGACCGCATCGGCTACCGCCGCACGAGCACCGCCAGCGACGTCGTCGGCGCCGTGACGATCGCCGCGGTGCCGCTGCTGGCCGGAACGGTCGGCCTGCCGTTCTGGGGGCTCGTCCTGCTCCTCGTGGCGACGGGCCTGCTCGACGCCCCCGGTCAGGCCGCCCGGCACGCGATGCTGCCGGAGGTCTGCGCGGTCGACGACGTACCGCTGCTCAAGGCCACCGGGGCCCTCAACGGCGCTGAACGGCTCGCCCAGCTGCTGGGCGTCGCCGCGACGGCCGCCCTCGTCGGGTGGCTCGGCGCCCTGCCCGTGCTGTGGCTCGACGCCGCGACCTTCGCCGCCAGCGCGACGCTCGTGCTGGTCGCCGTTCCCCACACGTCCAACGCCGCCACCCCCGCAGGGTCCTACCTGCGTCGCCTGCGGGAGGGGTTCGACGTCGTGCGCCGCGACGGGCTGCTGCGCGCCGTCGTCCTCCTCGTGCTCGCGACCAACGCCTTCGACACGGGCCTGACCGTCCTGCTGCCCCTCGTGGCGCGCGACACCTGGCACCACCCCGCCGCGTTCGGCTGGGTCAGCGCGGTGTTCGGCGTCGGCGCCGCCGTCGGTGCGCTGCAGGCGCACCGCCTGACCCGGCGCTGGTCGCGCCGCCGCGTCTTCGCGCTGTCGTTCCTGCTCGCCGGGTCACCGCGCTTCCTGCTGCTGGCCACGGGCCCCTCCCTCGAGCTCACGCTCGTCGTCGTCCTCGCCTGCGGCCTGGCCGCCGGGGCCATCAACCCGGTCCTGGGCGCCGTACAGCTCGAGCGGGTGGCCCCGCGGATGCGGGCCCGCGTCGCCGGTCTCGTGGCGGCGGGCGCGTGGGCGGGGATGCCGGCCGGGTCGCTGCTCGCGGGCTGGGGTGCGGACCGGGTCGGCGTCGTGCCGGTGCTGTGGACCGTGGGCGCCCTGTACCTCCTCGTCACGCTCGCCCCCTTCGTCGGCCGGGCCTGGAAGGACATGGACCGCCCCGCCCGACGAGAGCCGGCCGTGGCAGGGTGAGCGGGTGTTCGACCAGCTCAACGCGCTCGTCACCGAGCACGCCGGATCGCCGTGGGTGCTGGCCGCGGTGCTCACCCTCGCCGCCCTCGACGCGTTCATCCCGCCGCTGCCGAGCGAGTCGGTCGTCATCGGCCTGTCGGCCATCGCGGCCGACACCGGGCACCCGAACCGCTGGGCGCTGTTCGCCTGCGCGGCGGTCGGCGCCTTCCTCGGCGACAACCTCACCTACACGATGGGCCGGCACTCCCCGCTGCGGCGCTGGATCGCCGGGCACCCCCGGCTGGAGAAGGCGTTCAGCCGCGCCGCCGTGGAACTCGACAGGCGCGGAGCCTTCGCGATCCTCGCCGCCCGGTACGTCCCGATCGGCCGCATCGCCGTGAACCTGACGGCCGGCGCGGTGCAGTTCCCGCGGGCGCGGTTCGTCGGGTTGAGCGCGCTGGCGGCGCTGACGTGGGCGGCGTACTCGGTGGCGATCGGTTCCCTCGCCGGGCACTGGATCGAGTCGACACCGCTCGCCGGGGCCGCCCTCGGCATCGTCATCGCCCTGGCGCTGGGTTTCCTCGTGGACCTCGTGCTCAACCGCGTCGTGCGCCGCCGGGTCAGCTGAGGTCGCCGTCGAGGAGGTCGTCCAGGAGGGCGTCGTGGAGGACCCGGGCGCACCTGCCGAGGGCGGCCTCCGCCTCCGGCTGCTGCGTCGCCACGACGGTCGAGGCGCTGAGGACCACGACCGCGACGGTCGTCCCGTCGGCGTGCTCGACGACCCCCGCCTCGTGCCGCAGCGTCAGCAGGGTTCCCGTCTTGGACGACCAGCGGGAGGCGTCGGTCCGCAGGTCCGGGGCCAGCCGGTGACCGAAGACATTGCCGCCCAGCAGGTCACGCATCCGCCTGGCGACCACCTCGGGGACGGTGGTGGGCCTCCACAGGTGGGTCAGCAGGTCCGCGAAACCCTGGGCCGAGCCGGCGTTCGCCCGGCCGACGTCGAACTGCTCGAGGGCGTGACCGTCGCCGGGGGTTCCGGAGCGGCTCGCCAGCAGGTGGCCGAGCGGGCGTTCCACCCGCAACGCCGGGGTGGCGGTCAGGTCGGCCAAGCGGTGCCGCACCGCGACGCCCCGGACACCGAGGGCGCGCAGTTCCGCGTCCACGGCCGCCGGCGGCGTCAGCGCGAACAGCGCGTCCGCGGCGACGTTGTCGCTGATGGTCACGGCGAGTTCGAGGAGGTCCTCGACGGCGATGCGCGCGGGGTGGCGGAACCGCCCGAGGCCGGTGTCGGCCGGCGTCGCCGGCGGTCCCACCGTGACGACGTCGTCCGCGGCGAGGTCCCCGCGGTGGATGCGCAGGAGGGTCGCGAGGGCCAGCGGGACCTTCACCAGGGACGCGCACGGGAACTGGCGTGCGGGGTCGAGGACGACGGACCGCCCGTCGTCGAGGTCGCGCACGACGACGCCGGCCTGCAGGCCCGCGTCGGCGAGGAGTCCCCGCACCCGGTCCAGCGCCCTCACACGTCCTCCCAGAGGTCGGCCACCGCGTCCGCGAACTCCCCGCGCACCCGTCGGGCGTCCTCCTCCCGGCCGGCCAGCACGGCCAGGCCGCGGACCAGGGCGGCCCCCGCCAGCGGGCGCCAGTCCAACCGCCAGGTGCGAGCCTCCGGCCGGGTGGCCAGGACGACGTCCCCGCCGTCGAGGACGTGGGCCAGCGCGGCGACCGGGGAGTCGGCGACGCCCACCTGGACGGGTTGCAGACCGGCGGCCGTGGCCGCCCGCACCACGACGTCCCGCACGTGCGGGACGTCGTCCTCGGGCAGCAGCCAGCAGCGGCGCACCCCCTCCTCAGCCCTCCCCGCCGCGCGGCCCCGCCGCAGCGAGGACCACCGGAAGGTGGGGGCACGCAGGAGCCCGGGGCGTGCGCCCACCCCCAGGACACCGGTCCACGCGGCCTCGTCCGGCGGCACCGGGACGAGGGCGACGGGCAGGTCGCGGTCCCGCACGGCCTCGACCCGCCGTGCCCGCGGGAGCGGCACGGGGTCCACGACGTGCCCGGTGCCGGCCGCGAACCGGGCCAGTGCGGTCAGGTCCAGCGTGTCCGGCACCCCGCACCGCAGCGGCCGGCGGCGCGCCCGCTCGGCGTCCTCGACGAGGGCCTCCGCGAGGTCCACGAGGCGGCGGGCCGTCGGCAGCAGGTCGCGTCCCACGCTCGTCACCGCGACGGTGCGCGAGGAGCGGTCCAGCAGTCGTGCACTTAGGTGGGCCTCGAGCGCGGCCACCCGGCGGCTCGCGACGGACTGGGGGATGCGCACGGACGCGGCGCCCGCCGTGAAGCTGCCCTGGGTCGCGACGGCCAGGAAGGCGCGGCACCCGGCGACGACGTCCACGTCACGACCGTACCCGTCGGCGATGCTGGTCCGGCATCGATCGGACGATCGGCTGCTTGGACGGCATGGCAGGACTGCGGTGGGGTGGTGACCGTGCGAAGAACCACCACCCTCCTGTCCGCCCCGCTGTCCGCCCCGCTGTCCGCCCTGGTGCTCCTGGCCGGGTGCTCCGACCCGGCCCCGCCCGCCTCGGCTCCGTCGACCAGGCCCTCCGCGGCGTCGAACACCGTCTCGCCGCCGCGTTTCGACGCCCTGGAGCAGGAGTTCGGTGCCCGTCTCGGCGTGTTCGCGGTCGACACCGGCAGCGGCCGCACCGTCGAGCACCGGGCCGACGAACGGTTCGCGTTCGCCTCCACCTACAAGGCGCTCGCGGCCGCGGCGGTCCTGGACTCCGGCGCCGACCTCGCCACGCGGATCCCCGTGACGGACCTGGTCGACCACTCCCCCGTCACCGGGGAGCACGTCGGGGGCACCATGTCGCTCGGCGAGGTCGCCGAGGCGGCGGTGACGGTGAGCGACAACACCGCGGGGAACCTCCTGTTCGACCAGCTCGGCGGGCCCACGGGTTTCGAGGCGGACCTGCGGGCGCTCGGCGACACGGTGACGGAGTCCGCGCGCACCGAACCCGGGCTGAACCGGTGGAACCCCGGCGAGGTCGACGACACGAGTTCGCCCCGCGCGTTCGCCGCGGACCTGCGGGCCTACGCCGTCGGGGAAACCCTCGACGCCGCGGACCGGGACGTCTTCACCGGGTGGTTGCGGGGGAACACGACCGGGTCGGAACAGATCCGTGCGGGGGTTCCCACGGGCTGGGTCGTGGGCGACAAGACCGGCCACGCGGGCCGCTACGGCAACCAGAACGACGTCGGTGTCGTGTGGCCGTCGGGGGGCCGCGCCCCGTGGGTCGTCGTGGTGTTCTCCGACAGGCCCGGTCTCGACGACGAGTCCGACCCCGCACTCGTGGCGCGGGCGGCCGGACTCGTCGTCGACGCGCTCAGCTGACGCGTTCGGTGATCAGCTCGCGGATGCGCGCGGCGTCCGCCTTGCCCTGCATCTCCTTCATGACCTGGCCGATGAGGGCACCGGCCGCCTGGGCCTTCCCGCCGCGGATCTTCTCCACGACGTCGGGGTTGGCGGCGATGACCTTGTCGACCGCGGCGTTCAGGGCGCCGTCGTCCTGGACGACGACCAGACCGCGGGCCTGGACCACCGTCGCGACGTCGCCCTCCCCGGCCAGCACGCCCTCGAGGGCCTCGCGCGCGAGACGGTCGGTGAGCTTGCCGTCGTCGACGAGCTGGGCCAGTTCGGCCACGTCGGCCGGGGTGACCCGCAGGGCGCTGAGCTCGACGCCGTCGGCGTTGGCGCGGCGGGCCAGTTCCCCGGACCACCACTTGCGGGCCGCCGCGGGCGAGGCGCCCGCGGCCACCGTCGCCTCGACGACGTCGAGGGCACCGGCGTTGACGAGGTCGCGGAACTCCAGGTCGGAGAAGCCCCACTCGGCGTGCAACCGCCTGCGGCGCTGCGCGGGCGGCTCGGGCAGCGAGGCGCGCAGCTCCTCGACCCACGCCCGGTCCGGGACGATCGGGACGAGGTCCGGTTCGGGGAAGTACCGGTAGTCCTCGGCGTCGGACTTCTCCCGGCCCGACGTCGTGAGCCCGGTGTCCTCGTGCCAGTGGCGCGTCTCCTGCACGACCTTCCGGCCCGCGCGCAGGACGGCCGCGTGCCGGGAGACCTCGTAGCGCACGGCCCGTTCGACCGAGCGCAGCGAGTTGACGTTCTTCGTCTCCGACCGCGTGCCGAGCTTCGCCTCGGGCGAGGGCCGCAGCGACAGGTTGACGTCGCAGCGCAGCGACCCCTGCTCCATCTTGACGTCCGAGACGTCGAGTGCGCGGAGCAGGTCGCGCAGGGCCGCGACGTAGGCGCGCGCCACGTCGGGGGCTCGGTCCCCGGTGCCCTCCAGGGGCTTGGTGACGATCTCGATGAGCGGGATGCCCGCGCGGTTGTAGTCCACGAGGGAGAACTCCGCGCCGTGGATGCGGCCCGTGGAACCCCCGACGTGCAGGGACTTCCCGGTGTCCTCCTCCATGTGGGCGCGCTCGATGAGCACCCGGTAGGTGAACGCCGGCTTGGACCCGTCCTCCGACGCCGGGACGTCGACGTCGAGGTACCCCTCGTACGCGATCGGCTCGTCGTACTGCGAGGTCTGGAAGTTCTTCGGCATGTCCGGGTAGAAGTAGTTCTTCCGGGCGAACCGGCAGCGCTCAGCGATGGAGCAGTTCAGCGCCAGCCCGATGCGGATCGCCGACTCCAGCGCCTTGGCGTTGAGCACCGGCATCGCGCCGGGCAGGCCCAGCGATGTCGGGTCCACCTGCGTGTTCGGCTCGGCACCGAACTCCGTGGGCGCCCCGGAGAACATCTTCGTCTGGGTGTTCAGCTCGACGTGCACCTCGAGCCCGAGGACGGGGTCGAACTCCGCCACGGCCTCGTCGTACTCCACCAGTTCGACGGTCATGCCGACACCCCCTGCCACGCCGGAACCTCTGCGAGCAACGGCCCGCCCCACTTGTCCACCAACCGCGTCTCCAGCGCCGCCCCGACCCGGTACAGCCGGTCGTCGGCCTGCTGGGGCGCGAGGATCTGCAACCCGACGGGCAACCCGTCGGACAGGCCGGCCGGCAGGGACATCCCCGGGATGCCCGCCAGGTTCGCCGGGATCGTCGCGACGTCCCCGGCGTACATCGCCAGCGGATCGTCGAGCTTGGCGCCCAGCGGGTAGGCCACCGTCGGCGCGGTCGGCGAGACGAGCACGTCGACGGAGCCGAAGGCGGCGTCGAAGTCGCGCTGCACGAGCGTGCGCACCTTCTGGGCGCTGCCGTAGTAGGCGTCGTAGTAGCCGGCCGACAGCGCGTAGGTGCCGAGGATGATGCGGCGCTTGGCCTCGTCCCCGAACCCGGCGGCGCGGGTGGCGCGCATGACGGTCTCGGCCGTCACGTTCTCGCCGTCGGGCACGACCCGCAGGCCGTAGCGCATGCCGTCGAACTTGGCGAGGTTGCTCGACGCCTCGCTCGGCAGGATGAGGTAGTAGGCGGCGAGCGCGTGCACGATGTTCGGCAGGCTCAGCTCGACGACCTCGGCCCCCGCGGCGCGGAACTCCGCGAGCGCCTCCTCGAAGCGGGCGACGACACCGGGTTCGTACCCCTCGCCCGACAGTTCGGTGACCACGCCGATCCGGACGCCGGTGAGGTCACCGGTCGCGCCCTGGCGCGCGGCGCCGACGACGTCGGGCACCGCACCCGGCAGCGACGTCGAGTCGTACGGGTCGTGGCCGGCGATGACCGCGTGCAGCAGCGCCGTGTCCATGACCGTCCGGGCGCAGGGTCCGGCCTGGTCCAGCGAGCTCGCGAGCGCGATGAGGCCGTAGCGGGAGACCGCGCCGTAGGTCGGCTTGACGCCGACCGTGCCGGTGACGGCCGCGGGCTGGCGGATCGAACCGCCCGTGTCCGACCCGATCGTCAGCGGGGCCTCGAAGGCCGCGAGCGCCGCGGCGGACCCGCCTCCGGAACCGCCGGGGATGCGGGTGGGGTCCCACGGGTTGCGGGTGACGCCGTACGCGGAGTGCTCGGTGGTCGAGCCCATCGCGAACTCGTCCATGTTCGTCTTGCCGAGGACGACGAGACCCGCGGCGTGCAGCTCGCGCACGACCGTCGCGTCGTACGGCGGGACCCAGCCCTGCAGCATCCGGGACCCGGCCGTCGTGGGCAGGCCCTTGGTCGTCAGCACGTCCTTGACGCCGATGGGGACGCCGGCGAGCGGCCCGAGGTCGGCCCCGGCCGCGCGGTCCGCGTCGATCTGCCGGGCGCGGGCGAGGGCGCCCTCGTGGTCGACGTGCAGGAAGGCGTGGACGCCGGACTCGTTGTCGCCGGAGGTGGGACCGTCCACCGCGTCGATGCGGTCGAGGTGGGCGCGGGTCACCTCCTCGGCGGAGACCACCTTGCTGCGCAGGCCCTCGGCCAGGCGGGTGGCGTCCCACTGGACCAGTTCGTTGACGCTCACGCCTCCTCCCCCAGGATCATCGGGACGCGGAAGCGACCGTCCTCGGCCGCGGGGGCGCCCGCGAGCGCCTCCTCCGCGGTCAGGCCCGGCCGGACGACGTCCGGTCGGGTGACGTTCGTCAGCGGCACGGGGTGCGAGGTGGCGGGCACGTCGTCGGTGGCGACCTTCGCGACGGCCGCGACGGCATCGAGGACCGCGTCGAGCTGACCCGCCATGCGGTCCAGCTCCTCGTCGGACATGTCGATGCGCGCCAGGCGCGCGAGGTGCTCGACCTCGGATCGGGAGATGGCGGACACGATCGGTGAGTCTATGCGGGCTGGTGCTCCAGCTCGGGGGCCCGTCCGGCGAGCCAGGCGGTCAGCGCCCCCGGGTCCAGAGGCCGGGCGTGCAGGTACCCCTGGCTCTCGTCGACCCCGAGCCGGCGCAGGGCCGCGAGGGTGTCGAGGTCCTCCACGCCCTCGGCGAGGACGCGCAGACCGAGCCGGTGGGCCAGCGCCACCGTGCCCTCGACGATGGCCGCGGTGCGCGGGTCCGACGTGACGCGCAGGGTGAACGCGCGGTCCAGCTTGAGCTCGGAGGCCGGCAGGTCGTTGAGGTAGGCCAGCGAGGAGTAGCCCGTCCCGTAGTCGTCGATGCTGAGGGACACCCCGCGGGCCACCAGGCGCTCGGTGACCTCGACCGCGAGGTCGGGGTCGCCCATGAGCGTCGTCTCGGTGATCTCCAGGACCAGGCGCGCGGGGTCGAAGGCGTGCCGCCGCAGAACGTCGTCGACCACGCCCAGGAGCTCCGGCGAGGCGAGGGAGGAGGCCGAGAGGTTCACCGACACCCGGAGGGGTCCCCTGTCCCCCGTCCAGGACGCGCACTCGCGCACCGCCCGGTCGAGCAGGTGCGCGGTGAGCCCGTCCATGAGGCCGTGCTCCTCGGCGAGGTCGAGGAAGCGGTCCGGGGACAGCGGGCCACGGTGGGGGTGGCGCCAGCGCACGAGGGCCTCGACGCCGACCACGGCCCCGGTGCCGACCTCGAGCTGGGGTTGGTAGGCGAGCACCAGCTCGGCCTCGCGGCGGACCGGGTCGGCGAGCGCTGCGGCGACGTCGGCGGCCAGGGCCGCTCGATCACGGGTGGACTGCTCGAGGGCGGCGTCGAAGACGGCCACCCGGCGCCGTTCCCGGCGGGCGAGCGCGAGAGCGGCCGCCGCGCGGTGCAGGAGGTCCTCGGTGCGGCCCGTCCCGGCTTCGGCGACCGACACCCCGGTGCTCGCGGTCATCCGCGTGCGGTGCCCTGAGGCCGTGGGCAGTCCCGGCAGCGCGCCGGCGAGGACGTGGGCGGTGTCGACGGCCTCGCCCTCGCCCGCGCCGGGGAGCAGGACCGCGAACGTGTCCCCGGCGGTGCGAGCCGTCAACGCACCCTCGGGGACGCTCGACCGCAGGGTCCTGGCGACGGCGCGCAGAACCTCGTCGCCGCCCGCGTGACCGAGCCGTTCGTTGACGAGGCCGAAGCCGTCGAGGTCCAGCTTCAGGAGCGCGTGGGGGACCCCACCGGCGGCGAGCCGGTCCGCCTGGGCCACGAGGGCGCGGCGGTTGCCCAGCCCGGTGAGCTCGTCGGTGCGGGCCTCGACGCGTGCCTGAGCCAGTTGGGACAACGGCCCCAGCTGCCGGACGAGGCAGACGGCGCTGCCCAGGACGGCCAGACCGGCCCAGCCGATCGCCACCGCCGCGTCCGTCCGGACCGCCAGCAGCAGGACAACGCCTCCGACCAGGAGGACGAAGAGCGCTCCACCGGCGGGGACACCGGCCCCCACCAACGCCGTCACCGGGCGGCGCACCTCCACGGCGGCGGCGCCGGTGACGAGCAGACCCGCAGCCACGGCGCCGTGCAGGGCCACGAGCCCGGAGTCGCCGGTCAGCGCGGCGGAGGCGTCGGCCAGTCCCAGGCCGACGAGGGAGCCGCTGAGCAGCGGCACGCGCACGTCCCCGGCCAGACCGCTGATGCGGGCGGCCACGATGCACGTGCCCACGAGGACGCCGACGACGGCCAGGCTGACGATCCAGACCTGCACACGCCACGGGTCCCACCCGGCCACTTCCGAGGGCAGCCAGGGGAGGACGAGGTTCCCGGCCCCGGCCAGCACGAGGACGGCGCTGGCCGTGATGAGCCCGTGGCCCTCCTCGAGCACGTGCTGGACGTCGGGGTTCCAGCGCACGACCCCGCGCAGGACGAGGGGTCCGGCGATCAGCGCCGCGATCGCCAACGGAAGTCCTTGCGACGCCCCCGGGCGGCCGACGGTGGCGAGCACCAGGTCGGCGACGGCGCCCGCCACCAGGACGGTGCCGGCGACCGTGAAGGAGCGCCACGTCGTCGCCGACATGCCGCGGTGGCCGAGCCCGGCGCCGCGGTGCAGGAGGAAGGTGCCGGTGAGGACGACGACCAGCAGGGCCGCGCTGACGAGACGGCCGTCCGCGGTCCGCGTCGTCCACTGCGCCGCCAGACCCGCGCCCGCCACGAAGAACGCGGCCGGGAGGGCGCGGCCGAGGTTGCGGTTCACGGTCCAGGTATCGGCACCGGCCTCCACCACGTCAAGCCCTGAAGATCACACCGTGATCCACGTCACGAGCTGCGCGGGTCAGCGCGTCACCAGCCGGGACAGGACGATGACCGAGTCCGTGGCCGCGATCGACGCCTCGTCCCGCACCCGCTCGACGGCCTCCTCGAGGTGGCTGACGTCCCGGGCCCGCAGGTGCAGGAGGGCGTCCGCGGGGCCGGTGACGGTGTACGCACCGACGATCTCGGGGATGCCCTGCCAGAGCCGGCGCAGCTCCCCGGGCGAGACGGTGCCGTGGCAGCGGACCTCGACGAAGGCCTCGGTCCCCCAGCCGAGCGCGGCCGGGTCCACGACGGCCGTGAACCCGGCGATGACGCCGTCGGCGACGAGGCGGTCGACGCGCCGCTTGGTGGCCGGGGCCGACAGCCCGACGCGGTGCCCGACCTGCGCGAACGTCGCGCGCCCGTCGGCCTCGAGGGCGGCGAGGATGCCCCGGTCGATGTCGTCCAGTTCCCGCACTCGACCTCCCCAGCTCCTGTGACGCGACGACGCCACCGTGCCACAGTGCGGGCGTGGTGACGTTGGGCGCCGGGGGGACGCGCTGGGGACTGCTGTCCGCGGCGGTGTCCGCCGCCGTGGCGGGCTTCATCGCCTGGCGCGGGTGGGCACCTCTCGCCTACGTCGCCGGGTGCGCGGGGTTCACCGCGGTGAGCCTCGTCTGGACCCTGCTCCGGCACCGGGGGGACACCGTGACGCTGACGGAGTCGTCGATCGTCGTGCGCAGCCGCGGTGGCGAGACGAGCTGGGCGTGGGGCGACGTGCTCGAGGTCTCCTGGTCGACCGGGACCTGGCCGTCCCCGGCCACCGGTCCGGTGCTGCGCGTCAAGGGCGGGGCCTACGACGACCCCGGCCCCAACGTCCCGGCGCAGGTCGCCTCCCTCGCCCTCTTCGGACGAGCGCAGCGCGACGCGGCGGCCGCGCTGCGGACCGTGGCCGAACAGCGGGGCGTCCCGTTCACCCCCGGGCTCGTCGAGCTCGTGAACTCCGGCAAGCGCAGCCCGCGCCTGCCCGGCGAGCGCCGCGACGCGCGGGGCCGCTCGCTCTAGTCCTCTTCCGCGTCCTCGGCGGGCAGCGCGACGGCGTCCGGCCCACCCTCGAGCAGCGCGGTGAAACCCGCCTCGTCGAGGATGCGCAGGCCCAGCTGCTCGGCCTTGTCGGCCTTCGATCCGGCGGCCTCCCCCACCACGACGAAGTCGGTCTTCTTCGAGACCGAGCTCGACGCCTTCCCGCCGCGGGCGAGGATCGACTCCTTCGCCTCGTCGCGGGAGTACCCGGCCAGGGACCCGGTGACGACGACGGTCAGGCCCTCCAGGGTGCGCGGGGTCGACTCGTCCCGCTCGTCCTCCATCCGCACCCCGGCCTCGCGCCACTTGCGCACCACCTCGCGGTGCCAGTCGACGGCGAGCCACTCCACGACCGCGTCCGCGATCGTGGGGCCGACGCCCTCGGAGGAGGCGATCTCCTCGGCGCTCGCGGCCTCGATCGCCTCCATCGAGCCGAACCGGTCGGCGAGGGCGCGGGCCGCGGTCGGGCCGACGTGGCGGATGGACAACCCGACGAGGACGCGCCACAGGGGCTGGGACCGGCGGTCGGCGAGGTTCTTCAGCAACCGACGGCCGTTCGCCGAGACCGCCCCGGCCTTCGTCGTGAAGAGCGGGACCGTCGCCAGGTCCTCCTCGGTCAGCGTGAACAGGTCGCCCTCGTCCTCGATGACGCCGGCCTGCAGGAGGGCGGTGGAGGCCTCGTACCCGAGGGCCTCGATGTCGAACGCGCCCCGGCCGGCCACGTGGAACACGCGCTCGCGCAGCTGGGCCGGGCAGGACCGGGAGTTCGGGCAGCGGATGTCGACGTCGTCGGCGCGCTGGTGGGCGAGCGTCGTTCCGCACTCGGGGCACTGCGTCGGCATGACGAACTCGCGCTCGTCGCCCGTGCGCGCGTCGGCGACCGGCCCGAGCACCTCGGGGATCACGTCACCGGCCTTGCGGACGACGACGGTGTCGCCGATGAGGACGCCCTTGCGCTTGACCTCGTCGGCGTTGTGCAGCGTGGCCATCTTCACCGTCGAGCCGGCGACGAGCACCGGTGCGAGCACCGCGAACGGCGTGACCCGGCCGGTCCGGCCGACGTTGACCTGCACGTCCAGGAGGGTCGTCGTCACCTCCTCCGGCGGGTACTTGAACGCGATCGCCCACCGCGGGGCGCGCGAGGTCGACCCCAGCCGGCGCTGCAGGGGGACCTGGTCGACCTTGACGACGACCCCGTCGATCTCGTGCTCGACGTCGTGCCGGTGATCGCCGTAGTAGGAGATGTAGTCGGCGACCTCGGGGAGGGTGTCGACCACCTTGACGCGCGGGGACGTCGGCAGACCCCAGGCCGCGAGCTTCTCGTACGCCTCGAACTGCGAGCCGTTCTCCATGCCGCGGCGAGACCCGATGCCGTGCACGAGCATCCGCAGCGGCCGGGTCGCCGTGACGCGGGGGTCCTTCTGCCGCAACGATCCCGCCGCCGCGTTGCGCGGGTTCGCGAACGGCGGCTTGCCGGCCTCCGCCAACCCCGCGTTGATCGCGGCGAACCCCTCCAGGAGGAAGAACACCTCGCCGCGGACCTCGAGGAACTCCGGCACGTCGTCGCCCGTGAGGCGGTGCGGGACGTCGGCGATCGTGCGGACGTTGAACGTCACGTCCTCGCCCGTCCGGCCGTCGCCGCGCGTGACACCTCTGACCAGGCGCCCGTCCTCGTAGACGAGGTCGATGGCGAGGCCGTCGATCTTCGGCTCGCACAGGTAGCGGGCCCCCTCCCCCACCTCCTTCTCCACGCGGCCGGCCCAGGCCGACAACTCGTCCAGCGTGAACGCGTTGTCGAGGCTGAGCATGCGCTCGGGGTGGTCGACGGCGGTGAACTCCGTCGAGAACGTCCCGCCCACCGTCTGCGTCGGGGAGTCGGGAGTGCGCAGCTCGGGGTGCTGCTCCTCCAGAGACCGCAGCTCCTTCTCCAGCTCGTCGTACTGCCCGTCGCTCAGCGGCGAGGAGTTGCGCACGTAGTACGCGAAGCGGGCGGCCTGGACCTCGGCCACGAGCTCCTCCCAGCGGTGCCGGGCGGACGGCGGGACGGTGGCACCCGAGGCGTCGCCGGGGGTCTCACCGGAGGGGGGCGTGCTGTCTGCGCTCACGGTCCCCATCCTGCCGCGAGGGTCCGACACACGCCCACGAGCGTTCACCGCGGCGTCGCTCAGCGGTTGCCCAGGGTCTCTACGGTCACCGCCATGACCACCCGCCCCTCGCGCCGCGCCCTCGCGGCCCCGCTCGCCCTCAGCACCGTGGTCGCCGGCGCCCTCGCCCTGACCGCCTCCGGTTCCGACGCCCGGGCCGACGACCGTGCACCCGCCACCGCCCTCCCCGCCCAGACCGCGCGCCTCGTCGACCGTCAGGTCCTGCCCGCTGCGACCTTCGGCGAGCCCGTGCCGAGCGGCGCCGGCATCGAGACCGCGAACGGCGTCGCCGTGCCGTTCGCCGCCCAGCCCGTGCAAGGGTTCTCCGCCAACCTCGTCCAGCCCGACGGTTCCTACCTCGTGCTCTCCGACAACGGGTACGGCACGAAGGCGAACAGCGCCGACTTCCTCCTCGCGGTGCACCGGCTGACCGACCCCGGCACCGGGACCCTCCAGGTCGCCCCGGGGGGTTTCACGTTGTCCGACCCGTACGGCAAGGTCACCTGGCCCTTGACCCGCACCGACCGCCGGCTCACCGGTGCCGACTTCGACCCCGAGAGCTTCCGGCAGGCCCCCGACGGGACGTTCTGGTTCGGTGAGGAGTTCGGCCCGTACCTGCTGCACACCGACGCGGCGGGCCGACTGCTCGAGGCGCCCGTCCCGCTGCCCAGCGTCCGGTCCCCCGACAACCCGGAACTCGGCACGGCCACGCCGAACCTGGCGTCCAGCAAGGGGTTCGAGGGCATGGCGCAATCGGCCGACGGCCGCTACCTGTTCCCGCTGCTCGAGGGCCCCGTCGCGGGCGACGACCCCCAGGACCTGCGCGCATACCGCTACGACACCGTCGAGGGGCGCTACCGCGGCGAGGCGTTCACCTACCGCCTCGAATCCCCCCGCAACGCGATCGGCGACATGACCCAGGTCGACGACCACCGGTTCCTCGTCCTCGAACGCGACAACGGCCAGGGCCCCACCGCGGTGTTCAAGGCGGTGTTCCTCGTCGACACCAGCGTGACGGACTCGACCGGGCACCCGCTCAAGACCCAGCTCGTGAACCTCATGGCTGTGTCGGACCCGGACGGGGTCGCCGGGGACCTGTCGAAGGACTCGGGGTTCCTGACGTTCCCGTTCACCACCATCGAGAGCGTCGACGTCGTCGGGGACCACCGCATCGTCGTCGGCAACGACAACAACTTCCCGTTCTCGGCCGGCCGCACGCCCGGCGTCCCGGACGACGACGAGTTCCTCACGATCGAGGTGCAGGCCGACCTGTCCACCGGCCGGACCGAGGGCTGATCAGCGGGTCCCCGCGGTGGGGCGGCGCAGGACGACGAACTCGAGGTCGTCCCGCTGCGGGATCCCGAACCGGTCGTCGCCGTAGGGGAACGGGCGGCGTTCACCCGTTCCGCGGAACCCGAGGCGTTCGTACCAGGCGATGAGGTCGGCGCGCTGGGCGATGACCGTCATCTCCAGCGCGTCCGACCCCCAGCGCGCCACCGCCTCGGCGTCGGCGCGGGTCAACAGGGTGCGCCCGATCCCGCCCCCCTGGGCGAGGGGACTGACGGCGAACGTCCCGAAGTAGGCCACCGGACCGGTGCGGCGCAGTTCGCAGCAGCCGACGAGGTCCCCGTCGCGGTGGGCCAGCAGGAGCACCGAATCCGGGGCGGCGACGACCGCGGCGATGCCCTCGGCGTCGGTCCGCCTGCCCTGCAACAGGTCCGCTTCGGTGGTCCAGCCGGTGCGGCTGCTCTCGCCGCGGTAGGCAGACTCGACGAGGTCGACCACGGAGGCCACGTCGTCGGCGGTCGCGTCGCGGAACGTCAGGTCAGTCACCGGAGGCCTCCTCGAGAGCGGTGGCCGCGGTCCGCAGCCGGGTCAGCAGGTCCCGGACGAGGGACGGCGGGGTGTCGGCGAGTCCCGTCGCAGGCATCAGGACGACGTCGGCCAGGGCCGTGGCGGGCAACCCGATCCGCCGCCACGGCTGGCGGACGGCGTCGACCACGGCCGCGTCCGACGGCACGGGCAGACCTGTCCTCGCCGGCACGGGCAGCGCCCCGGCCCACAACCGCAGACCGTCCTCCACGCACGCCGCGACGGACTCCCAGCCGGCCGGGCCGAGGTCGCGGACGTCGAGCGCCACCCCGGCGGCCCCCACCTCGCGCACGAGCGACCACGGCGCCTGGGCGGGGTCGAGCCGGAGCACCGGCTCGGCGTGGGCGGAGCGCACGGCGGCCAAGACGTCACGCAGGCCGTCGCGGACCTCCGCGCGGTCGACGGCGCGCAGCGTCCCGTACCCCGACTGGGTCGGCAGCCGTCCGGCCAGGACGGCGGCCACCGAGGGCTCCTCGACGTGCACGACGACCTGCGCGCCCGGGACGAGGCGCTGCACGTCCGCGACGTGGCGGGACAGTCCCTCGGCGAGGGAGGCGACGACGTCGCGGCGCGCCCCGGGGTCGGAGACGCTGCGCTCCCCGCGGTTCAGCTCGACGCTCGCCAGCAGCGACCAGGGGCCGACGACCGCGAGCGCCAGCGGGCCCGCCCAGCCGTCCGCGGCCTCCGCGAGCTCGTCGAGGTCGGCCCGCAGGAAGGCGTCGGCGCGGGCGGCGTCGCGACCGGGTGCGTCCACGAAGCGCCAGCCCGCCGGCTGCCGGTCCACCGGCAGGTCCACGAGCAGGGACGCCGTGCGTCCCAGCGGGTCCGCACCCGGTCCCCGGGCAGGGAGCTGGGCGAGGTGGGGTACGTGCGGCGGGTCGCCGAGCTCCCCGAAGACGGTGCGGGCGGCTTCGCGGGGGTCTTCCCCGGGCAGCGCGCCGACGGCGGCGGCGGATCCTGGCACGCCGGAACGCTACCCGCCGGGGGCAGGTGGGTCCGTCGGGCATCCCCCGAAGGTCGGACCCGGATCCCGACCGTCGTCCGTTGGCGGGGACCCGCCCCGTGCGGGTGGATGGGTCTTCACAGCAGACTCCTGGGAAGGCACACGTCATGCACCACCGCGCTCGAGCCGTCCGCCGCGCCGGGACCGCCACCGCGGGGGTGCTCGCCCTGGCCGGCCCCCTGCTCGTCGCGGGCCCCGCGAGCGCCGCCCCCGCCCCCTCTCCGCTCGGGACCACCCGGCCGGCGACCGTCGCCGCCGCCGAGGCCGAGTTCCTCGCCCGCACACCGGAGCGCTACCGCGGCCAGCAGCTCGCCTGGGCCCCGTGCTCCCGCGGGCAGGTCGGGCTCCTCGCCAGCCTGACGAGCGGACTGGAGTGCGCCCAGGTGGCCGTCCCGCGCGACTGGAACGAGCCCGAGGCGGGTGAGCCGCTGCAGGTCACCATCAGCCGCGAGCCGCGCCAGGGTCCGCGGCCGGAGCGCACGGTCATCACCAACCCGGGTGGGCCCGGCGGTGCGGGGCTGTCCCTGGCGGCGCTCGGCTCCGCCGTGCCGGGCCTGGCCGGCACCGAGGTCATCGGGCTCGACGTGCGGGGCACGGGGGCCAGCACGGCCCTGACGTGCGGGTCGGCCTTCGTGGGCGAGGCCCCGCCGGACTACCGGGACCGCTCGCCCGAGGCGCTGGCCCTCGCCGCCAAGATCGTCCAGGGCGCCGCGGAGGCGTGCGCGCAGGACCCGCTGGCGCCCGTCGTGAACACCCAGCAGACGGTCTTCGACATCGACCTCGTCCGCGACGCCCTGGACCGCGAGACGATCGACTGGGTCGGCTACTCCGGCGGCACCTGGCTCGGCGCGCAGTTCGCCACCCACCTGCCCGGCCGCGTCGGCCGCTTCGTCCTCGACTCCAGTGTCGACGCGACGGCCGGGTACCAGGAGGTCTTCTCCTACCAGCCCATGGCCTTCCAGCGTCGCTTCGACGTCGACTTCGCCCCCTGGGCCGCCGCGGGGAACGCCACGTTCGGACTCGGGGCGACGGGGGCGGACGTCAACGCGACGTACGAGCGACTGCGCGCCGGGCTGGCCGCCCGGCCGCTGCAGCTGCTGCCCGGACTGGCCGTGGACGGCAACCTGCTGGACGCGCTCGCGATGCAGTCGATGTACGGGAAGGCGTCGTTCCCGCAGCTCGCGTGGATCCTCAGCGGGCTGCAGGTCGTCGAGGCCTTCCGGTCCGGCCCCGCGGGGTCCGCCACCGCGCCGACCGCCCTGACGGGTCGACTCGCCGACCTGGTCCGCCAGCTCGCCCCCGCCGCCGACCGGCCGTCGGCGACGGAGTCGATGGCCGCGACCTTCGCGGCGACCACCTGCAACGACAGCCAGTGGTCCACGGACCAGGCGTTCTGGGACGCCTACGGGAACGAGCAGGGCGAGCGGTACCCCCTCGTCGGCTACACGAAGTCCAGCCAGGTGTGCGCCTACTGGCAGCGCGACGGTCTCGCGCTGCCCACCGTCGACGGGGCCGACCTGCCGCCGCTGCTCATCGTCCAGTCCCGTCGCGACCCCGCCACCGCCTACGAGGGCGCGGTGAAGACGCACGAGGCGATGGGGTCCTCCGTCCTCGTGACGGTCGAGGACGAGGGTGACCACGGCCTGTACGGCATGGGCAACGCGTGCGTGGACGACGTCGTCGACCGGTTCCTCGCCGAAGGCACCGCGCCCGACGGGGACGTCACCTGCGAAGGCGTGGGCCTGCCGCCCGTGGCCGGGTCCCCGGGTGAGGGCGTCGTCGCACAGGTCCTGCGCGCGGCGCGCTCGGGAGCGGCGTCGTGACGGCGTGAGTGGTGGGTCCGGTGATGGGTGAGGATGACCCGGTGAGGTCGATCCCGTGAGCACCACCCGCCTGCCCGCTCCGGCGCTCGGGGACGGTGTGACCGACGAGGAGCGCCGCTCGGCGCTGCGCCGCATGCGGCTGCTGGCCACCGGGCTCCTCGTCGCCGCCGCCGTCGTCTACGCGCTGACGGTCGGCCGGGCGGGCGGGTGGGGCTTCGTGAACGCCGCCGCCGAGGCCGCCATGGTCGGGGCGGTCGCGGACTGGTTCGCCGTGACGGCGATCTTCCGCCACCCGCTGCGCCTGCCCATCCCGCACACCGCGCTCATCCCGCGCCGCAAGGAGGCACTCGGCAAGAGCCTGGAGCAGTTCGTCGCCGAGAACTTCCTCGCCGAGGACGTCGTGCGCGACAAGGTGCAGCGGGCGGGGATCCCCCAGCGGGTGGGGTCCTGGCTGTGCGACCGCGGCGGTTCGCGCCGCGTGGTGGAGGAGGCGTCGACGATCCTCACCGGCGCGCTCGGGATCCTGCGCGACGAGGAGGTCACGACCGTCATCGACCAGGTGCTCGTCCGGCGCCTGGCCGCGCAGCCGTGGAGCCCGACGCTGGGGCGGCTGCTCGAGGAGGTCGTGCGCGACGGGACGCACCACCCCGTCGTCGACCTCACGCTCATCGAGGTGCAGACCTGGTTGCGGCGCAACGAGACCCTCGTGCGCCGGATGGTGACCGACCGGGCCCCGCTGTGGGTTCCGGACTGGCTCAACGACCGGCTCGGCAAGCGCGTCCACGCCGAGGCCCAGCGCTGGGTCGACGAGATGGTCGACGACCGCGGCCACGCCGGCCGCAAGGCCATCGACGACCTGCTCGCCCGGTACGCCGACGCCCTGCAGAACGACCCCGACACCCGCGCCAAGGCCGACGAGTTCCAGCAGCGGCTGCTCAGCTCCCCCGGCCTCGCGGACACCGTCGCGGGCCTCTGGTCCAGCGTGCGGGGTTTCCTGCTCGACGCGCTGAGCGACCCGGGCAGTTCGCTGCGGACCCGCAGCGAGGAGGCGCTCGTCGACGTGGGCCACCGCCTCGTCGAGGACGCCGCCTTCGCCGCCCGCGTCGAGGGCCACCTCACCGACGCGGCCGGGCACGTGGTGCGCCGGTTCGCCCCGGAGCTCGCCACCGTCATCTCCGACACCGTCGCGCGCTGGGACGGCGACGACGCCGCCCGCCGCATCGAACTGCACGTGGGCCGGGACCTGCAGTTCATCCGGATCAACGGGACCGTCGTCGGTGGGCTCGTGGGGTTGTTCATCCACACCGTGACGGTGCTGGTGAGCTGACCGGCGCCCGCCCCACGAGGCAGTCGACGCCTACCCCGTTCCCGGCGCGGGGTCACCTCCGGTGGGACTCCTCGAGCTCGGGAGGCGTGTCCGGAGGCACGAGGGCCGGCACCCCACGCCCCTCCCTCGTCGACCGGCGCGAACCCCTCGAAGACGCACCCGGGTCCGAGCACGAGGAACGTCGCGGCGTCCGGCTCCAGGACGAGGTGTGCGACGTCAGCGGCCGCTGCACGGTCCCAGCCGTCGAAGATCAGGTGCATCCAGCCGTCCTCCATGTGCTGCGAACGCACGCGGCGCAGCCCGGGAACGTCCTCCACGGCGTTCGAGCGGGTGGCGCGGGCACGACGAGCGTGCCGACTCACGAAGAGGCGCACCGACTCGAGATCGAACCTCGCACCGCGCATGGTGTCGATCGTGCCCCTCGCTCCGCTCCCGTGCGGGCGGGTCGGAGGATTCCGCGGTCACGGCGCCTTCCGTGCGAAGCAGGCGGTCGCCCCGGAGAGCGCACGTTCGGCGCGCGCGACGACTAGCTGCCCAGCGGATCGTGACCCGTGTCCAGGTGACGGCGCAGGAGTCGAGCCCAGACCCCGGGCTGGTCGAGGTGGACGTCGTGACCCGCACCGGGCACGACGACGTGGCCGGTGCCCGGTCGCACCGTGAGCATCCGTTCGATCTCCGCAGTGTCGAGGCAACTGTGTTCCGCCTGCACCAGCAGGGTCGGCGCCCGTACCTGCCGCCACTCCGTCCACCGAGCGACCGCGGCCACGGCTGCGATGGCCGCCTGCATCACGTCAGCGTCGAAGCGGGGCCAGTAACCACCGTCGCGCTCGTGCAGGTCCTGCGCCCACGCCTCGGCGATCGGCGTCGCGTCGTGGCGTGCCACTGCTGCGCGCCGGGACGGAAACGGCACCGGCCAGGAGGCGAACCACTCCCCCAGCTCCTCCGAGGAGTCCTCCCCGCCGCCGACTCCACCCTCCAGCAGCACCAGACGGTGCACGAGGCGGGGATGCCACGCGGCGAGCAGCAGCGCCGTGTGGGCGCCCATCGACTGCCCCACCAGCGAGACGGGACCGCCGTCGGCAGCGGCGTCGACGAGGGCGGCGACGTCGTCGACGAAGGCGCGGCGGGAGACGTCACCGGGACGGCGGGTGCTGTGCCCGTGGCCGCGTTGGTCCAGGGCCAGCACGCGGTACCGGTCGCTCAGCGCCGCCGCGGTGGCCGCCATCTCCTGGGCGCTCCCGGCGAGACCGTGCAGCAGGACCGCCACGGGCCCGGTCCCACCGGAGTCCAGGTAGGACAGAGTCACGTCCTCGCGGCGGAGCTGGTGACGCTGCACGGTGGACTCCGATCGAGGGTGGTCCGGACGGACCGACCGTAGCTGAGCAGGCGCCGCCACCCCGTGGGGTGCTCGGGCGCAGGGACCTGCGGTCATCAGGGCACGAGGACGTTCCCCGGCGACCTCGCGGCGGCGCGGAGCGCTTCCCCGGGACAGCTCATCCCGACGAGTCATCTCGACAGGGTCCGGCCAGGTGCCACCAGCCCCGACAGACCGACCGTGCTCAGCACACGCCGCCCGAGGGCGGACCTCGTCCTTCTCCAGCCACTGTCGCTCGTCCAACCGCAGCAACCCCGGACCAACGCCCGGAAAGTACCTGTCAACGTACGCGGGCGACAGCGACATCAAGCCTGGATCGCACAGGTTGCCCACGCCCCGCCGACCGCCTGACGGAAGTCCGACGTCCGTGCGATCCGCAGCAGCGCTGCCCTGCGCCCCACGTGCGGGGACACCGACTCGGCCCAGAACGCACGGAGTTCTTCCTGCAGCCGATCGAGGTCAGCGGCCTCCTCCACCACCCACGCGTGATGGTGTGGACGAGGCAGCAGACGGCCGACGTCGCTGGACAAGGCGAAGGGCAGGTACGTGTCGTCGTCCCCCGGTGCACGCGCCGGCTCTCCACACCGGGCGGCGGCTTCCACGCGGTCAGCCTCGCGGTGCACGGAGACGCCGACGCTCACCCCACGAGCCCACCCCGTGCTGCCACCCTCCACCGTCACCTGCGCCACCAGGCCGTCTCCCAGGTCGCGCACCAGGGCCCGCTTCCCACGCGAGAAACCCTCCGCTGCCAGAGCTCGAGCGCAGGCGCGGCGCGCTGAGTCCAGTGCCGGCCTGCCCACTCAACCGTCCTCCCCCCTCGTTCACGACGGCTGCTCCACCGTCCGACGGTACGAGGAGACAGCGTCCGCGGACACGCTTCTGCAGGGTCGCGGTGGAACGCTTCGACCAGCTCCGCTGTCCATCATCCACACGACCATCCACACGACGATCCACAGTCAACGCCGCGTGAACCGTTGCCGCACATGAAGTTGCGAGGCCGTTGGGCTAGTCCTTCAGGGTTTGTTCGACTACCCTGGAACACGTGACGCACACCGCCCAGCACGCAGCCCAGGACGCCCTCGCGCGCCTGACCGCTGCCCTGGACGACCTGCTCACCCTGCCGCTGGGAACCTTCGACCGCGACGACATCGACCACGCCGTCCGCGCCGCGTACGCCCTCGGCAACCGCCTCGACGCCGCCAAACTCCACCTCCTGCGCGCCGCCCTGAACCACACCACCGACGGCACCGTCACCGATCTGCTCGCCACCCACCCGGTGAACCTGTCCCGCACCCTGGCCCGCAAGGACGTCGCCGCCGCCCGGCACACCGACCCCGACGCGCACTGGGACGGGAAGATCGGCGGGCTCGATGGGGACCGCGGTTCCCTCGCCCGCACCGGGCATCAACTGGCAGCCGGGAACACCACCCTGCACCACATCCACGGCGCGGTGCGTGCGTTGCAGTCGATCCCGACCCCGCTGCGCCGCGGGACCGTCGACATGGAAGTGCAGATGGACAGCGGGGAGACGGCGTGGACCACCCGACGCCGCGCCGACCTCATCGACGGACACTTCGCCACCGTCACCGGCACCCAACCGTTGGGCACCGCGAACCAGCTGAGCGAGGAACTCCTCACCCGCCTGGACCCGAACGCGTCGACCGCGGCTACCGCGACCTCGACCCGGACACCACCAGCCGACGTGCCCTCACCTTCACCCGCCGGCACGGCCTGCTGCGCATGACCGTCGACCTCGACGAGGCCGCCGCCGTCATCGTCCGCGCCGCCGTCGACGCCGCCTCCCGCCCTGAACCTTCGGGTCATGACGTCGACACGCGGTCCACCGTGCAACGCCGCCACGACGGCCTCGTGCACCTCGTCACCACCGGCGCGCACCACCCCGCCAGCGACGTCGAGACGGTCGTCGCGCACAAGGCCACCGTCGTCCTACGCGCGACCCTCGACGACGCCGGTTCGGTGCAGGTGGGAACGGCCAGCGTCGACGGGCACGGCCCCGTCAGCGAAGCCACGCTCCGCGCCGCCACCTGCGATGCTGACATCGCGGTCGCGGTCCTGGACCGCCTGGGCCGGCCCCGCTCCCTGCACACCCTGGACCGGCACGCCAGCCCCGCCCAACGCCTCCTGGTCGCCGAACGCGACCGCGGGTGCACCGCCCCCGGGTGCGGCGCCCCGGCGTGGGCCTGCCACTACCACCACGTCATCCACTGGTCCGACGGCGGACCGACCAGCGTGGAGAACCTCATCCTGCTGTGCGGCCGACACCACCGAGCCCTGCACGCCGGACGGCACGAAGCCCGCTTCGGTGAGGACGGGTTGCCGCAGACCCGCACCCTGCACCGCCACCTCGGGCGGCTCGCCGACCCCGGACCGTGGACAGGCAACGACCACCCCGGACTCCTCGCCAAGGCCCGGGAACTCGCCCTCGCCCTGCAGCAAGACGACCCACCCGACCGCGCCGCTGCCTGAAACGTCATCCGCCGATCGGGGGACGCTCCTGCAGTTGAGACCTCAAGCGGTCGAAGGTGAGGCGTGAGCTCCCCCCGCAGCCTGCTGCGACGTTCCACCGGCGCAGTGGTCTCCCTGCTCCCCCAGGGCCGGATGCTGCCCGACGAGGTGTGGCACCGTCGGCACGGCGCGATCGTGCGCGTCGCGGCGTTGCAGGCCGTCGGTCTCATCGTGTTCGGCGCGTTCCAGGGACTGTCGCCGTGGACGGTGCTCGCCGGTGGCGCTCTCGTGCTGGCTCCGCTGGCTCTCGCGGTTCCCACGGGCTACTCGCGCAAGCTGCGGTCGGCGGGGGCGTCAGCCAGCCTGTTCACCGCCTCCACGGTCCTGGTGCAGTTCTGGGACGGGCAGACCGAGGCGCACTTCCACTTCTTCGTGATGATCGGTCTGGTGGCGCTCTACCAGGACTGGGTGCCCTTCTCGATCGGGCTCTTCATCGTCGTCGTGCACCACGGCGTCCTCGGCACCCTCGAACCCCGGTTCGTCTACAGCCACCACGCGGCGATGGACCACCCCTGGCGCTGGATGGTCGTCCACGCGGCGTTCGTCCTCGCCGCCAGCGTCACCCACCTCGCCTCCTGGCGGCTCAACGAGCAGCAGGGGTTGCGCGACCCGCTGACGGGGTTGGCGAACCGCACGCTGTTGCAGGAGTTCCTCACCCGCGCCCTGTCCCGACGCGACGACGTCGGCGTCCTCTTCGTCGACCTCGACGACTTCAAGAACGTCAACGACTCCCGCGGGCACGCGGCCGGCGACCAGTTGCTGCTCGCCGTCACCCAGAGGCTGCGCGCCTGCGTGCGCAGCGGTGACCTCGTCGCCCGGCTCGGCGGGGACGAGTTCGCCGTCGTCATCCGCGGCGGCGAGGCGGCCGCCCGGCGCGTCGGCGACCGGTTCCTGGCCAGCCTGGCCCAGCCGGTCCTGCTCGACGGTCAGCAGGTCCACGTCCACGCCAGCCTCGGCACGGCCGACGCCTCCACGCTGTGCCAGCAGCGCAGCGACCTGGACGCCGCCGCCGAACTCCTGCGCAACGCCGACCTGGCCATGTACTGGGCCAAGTCCAGCGGCAAGAACCGCCTCGTCGCCTACGCCGAGGGCATGTCCACCGCCGCGCAGGACAAGGCGTCCCTGCGCGACGACCTCGGCCGGGCCCTGGCGGACGGGCAGTTCGAGGTCTTCTACCAGGCGACGGTCGACTACCGGCGCCAGAGCGGGGACTCCGCGCCGGCCGGGCAGGCGGCGCGCGCCAAGGGGTACGAGGCGCTGCTGCGCTGGCGCCACCCCGAGCGCGGCATGGTCTCCCCGCTGGACTTCGTCCCCCTCGCCGAGGCCAGCGGTGAGATCCTCGCCATCGGCGCCTGGGTGCTGCGCACCGCCACGCGCCAGGCCGCGGCGTGGACGGCCGAACGCGGGTACCCGGTGGGCATCGCCGTGAACCTGTCCGCGGTCCAGCTCGCGAGCGACGACGTCCTCACCGTCGTGCGGGACGCGTTGCGCGACAGCGGACTACGACCCTCCCAGCTCACGCTCGAGGTGACCGAGAGCGTCCTCGTCGGGGACCTGGAAGCCGTGTCGGCGCGCCTCGCGCAACTGCGCGCCGCCGGGGTCCTCGTCGCGATCGACGACTTCGGTACCGGGTACTCGAGCCTGTCCTACCTGCGCCGGCTGCCGGTCGACACCGTCAAGATCGACCGGTCCTTCGTCAGCGACCTCGCCCTCGGCGGGTCGGCGACGCTGCTCGTCGCCTCCATCATCGAACTCGCCCGCAGCCTCGGCCTCGACGTCGTCGCCGAGGGCGTCGAGACCGAGCAGCAGGCCGAGGTGCTGCGCGACCTCAGCTGCACCTACGCCCAGGGGTACCTCTACGCCAGGCCGCAGCCGGCTCAGGAGGTCCGCGCGGAACTGCCGGCCGAACTCCCCGCGGACGTCCCCGCGATGGTCGCCGAACCCAGCACCCTCGTCCCCCGGTAGACGGCGACCGTCTGCCCGGGCGCGACGCCCGTCAGCGGAGTCCGCAACGCCACGGAGATCCCGTCGCCGACGGGTTCGACGACCGCCGGAACCGCCTCGCCGTGCGCCCGCACCTGCACGTGGACCTCGACGGGCCCCTGCGGCGGCGGACAGTTCCACACCGGGTCGACGGCGTCCAGTCCCGTCACGGCCAGCCGCTCGGCCGGACCGACGGTCACCGTCCGGCGGACGGGTTCGATGCTCAGCACGTACCGGGGTCGGCCGTCGGCTGCGGGGCGCGAGATCCCCAGGCCCTTGCGCTGCCCGACCGTGAACCCGTACGTCCCGGTGTGGTCGCCGAGGACCACGCCGGACTCGTCGACGATCTGCCCGGGAACCTCCCCGAGCTTGTCGGCCAGGAACCCGCGCGTGTCGCCGTCGGGGATGAAGCAGATGTCGTGGCTGTCCGGCTTGTCCGCCACGGGCAGCCCACGACGACGGGCCTCCTCGCGCACCTGCGCCTTCGTCGGGGCGTCGCCGAGCGGGAACATCGCGTGCGCGACCTGGTCGGCGTCCAGGACGGCGAGGACGTAGGACTGGTCCTTCGCCTCGTCCGCGGCGCGGTGCAGTTCCGCCGTGCCGTCCGGGTTCGTCCAAACCTGCGCGTAGTGGCCCGTCGCGACGGCGTCGAAGCCCAGCGCGATGCCCTTGTCGAGCAGCGCGGCGAACTTGATGCGCTCGTTGCACCGGACGCACGGGTTCGGGGTGCGGCCCGCGGCGTACTCGGCGACGAAGTCCTCGACGACGTCCTCGACGAAGTCCTCCGAGAGGTCCCACACGTAGAACGGGATGCCCAGCAGGTCCGCGGCGCGGCGGGCGTCCAGGGAGTCCTCGATCGTGCAGCAGCCCCGCGACCCCGTCCGCAGCGTCCCGGGGTTGCGGTTCAGGGCCATGTGGACGCCGACGACGTCGTGCCCCGCCTCGACGGCGCGTGCGGCGGCGACCGCGGAGTCCACTCCCCCGCTCATGGCGGCCAGGACGCGCATCAGGCACCCCCCGCCAGGGCGGGACGTCGCCGGTGGGTCCGGCCGGCCCGGGAACCGCTGGCCCGGCGGGCCCGCTCGACGGCCGGCCCCAGCGCGGCCACCACCGCGTCGACGTCGGCGTCGGTGGACGTCCAGCCGAGGGAGAACCGCAGCGCGCCCGCGGCCTCCGCCGGCGTCAGACCCATCGCGAGCAGGACGTGGCTGGGCTGCGGGACGCCGGCCTGGCAGGCCGACCCCGTCGAGCACTCCACGCCCGCGGCGTCGAGCAGGTAGGTCAGGGAGTCCCCCTCGCAGCCCTCGACGGTGACGTGCGCGTTGCCCGGCAGGCGCCCCGGCCCCGGCAGGGCCCCGCGCACGACGGCGCCGGGCACCTGCGACACCCCGGCCAGCAGGCGGTCGCGCAGGGCGGCGAGCCGCACCGCCTCGTCCGGCAGGCCGCCGACCGCCGCGCGCAGGGCCGCCGCCGTCGCGCGTGCGCCGGGGGCGTCGAGCGTGCCCGAGCGCACGCCCAGCTCCTGCCCGCCGCCCTGCTGCAGCGGCACGAGCGTCGTCCCGCGCTTCACCAGCAGCGCCCCGGTGCCGACCGGCCCCCCGAACTTGTGGGCCGACAGCGACAGCAGGTCCGCGCCGGAGGCGGCGAAGTCGACGGGCAGGTGACCGACGGCCTGGACGGCGTCGGTGTGCAGCGGCACGCCCACCGCGTGGGCGGCCTCGGCCGCAGCCGCGACGGGCTGGACGGTCCCGACCTCGTTGTTGGCCCACATGAGCGAGACGAGCGCGACGTCCGTGCCGTCGCCGAGGACCTCGGCGAGCGCGGCCGGGTCGACCAGCCCCGTCCCGTCGACGGGGACCCAGCTGACGACGGCGTCCTCGCGCGCCTCGAGCCACTCGACGCAGTCCAGGACCGCGTGGTGCTCGGTGGCGGCCAGGACGATGCGCCGGCGCACCGGGTCGGCGTCGCGCCGCGCCCGGTACAGCCCGGTGAGGGCCAGGTTGTCGCTCTCGGTGCCCCCGGAGGTCCAGACGACCTCGCCCGGACGGGCTCCCAGCAGCTCCGCCAGCGTCTCGCGGCTCTCCTCCACCGCCACGCGGGCGCGGCGGCCGGCCGAGTGCAGCGACGACGGGTTGCCCGCCCCGCGGGCGGTCTCGGCCACGTACGCCTGCAGGGCCTCGGGCCGCAGGGCGGTCGTCGAGGCGTGGTCCAGGTAGGCCCGGTGGTCCGCCGTCACAGCGTCGAGTGTAAGGAACTGACAGACTGCGCCGGTGCCCGTCCCGATCCGTCCGGCCCCACCCGCACCTCCCGGCACCGGCAGCCGGAGCCACCCGCTGGGGGTGACCCTGCGCGAGGACGGCCAGGGGGCCGACGTGGCGGTCTTCGCGGGGCACGCCGACGCGGTCGACGTCTGCGTCGTCGCGACCGACGGGTCCGAGACGCGCACCCGGCTGACGGACGTCGACCACGGCGTCTGGCACGGCCACGTCCCCGGCCTCGTCGTCGGCGCCCGCTACGGCCTGCGCGTCCACGGCCGCTGGGACCCCGAGCGCGGGCTGCGGCACAACCCGGCCAAGCTCCTGCTCGACCCGTACGCCCGGGGGATCGACGGCGAGGTCGCGCTGCGACCGGAGGTCTTCGGCCACACCGTCGACGAGACGCTGCGCGGCGACCTCGCCGTCGCGGACCCCCGCGACAGCGCCCCGCACGTGCCGCTCGGCGTCGTCCTGGGCGAACTGCCGCAGGAGCTGCGGGTCCGCGCCGACGAACGGCCCCGCGTCCCGTGGGCGGACACCGTCGTCTACGAGGCGCACGTGCGCGGCCTGACCCAGCGGCACCCCGGCGTCCCGGAGGAGCTGCGCGGGACGTACGCGGCGCTGGCGCACCCTGCCGTCCTCGAGCACCTGCACTCGATCGGCGTCACGACGCTGGAGCTCCTGCCGGTGCACGCGAGCACGTCCGAGATCGCCCTGCGCCGGCGCGGGCTGTCGAACTACTGGGGCTACAACACCCTGGCGTTCAACGCCCCCCACCCCGCGTACGCCTCGGCCGCGGCCCGGGCCGCCGGGCCGGCCGCCGTCCGGGACGAGTTCCGCCGTGCCGTGCAGGACCTGCACGCGGCCGGGATCGAGGTGCTGCTCGACGTCGTCCACAACCACTCCTGCGAGGAGGGGCCGGACGGGCCGCACCTGTCGCTGCGGGGCCTGGACGACGCGACGTACTACCTGCGCGACGCGGGCGGCCGGCCCTTCGACGTCACCGGCTGCGGGAACTCCCTGGACTTCACCGAACGCCGCGTCGTGCAGCTGACGCTGGACTCGCTGCGGTACTGGGTGCAGGAGTTCGGCGTCGACGGGTTCCGCTTCGACCTCATGACGACGCTGGCGCGCGGCCGCGACGGGTTCTCCCCCGACCACCCGTTCCTCGTCGCGCTCGGCACCGACCCCGTCCTGTCCGCGACCAAGCTGGTCGCCGAACCCTGGGACGTGGGGCCCTTCGGTTGGCGCACGGGGCAGTTCCCCGCCCCCTTGCACGAGTGGAACGACCGCTACCGCGACGGGGTCCGGCGGTTCTGGCTCACCGACGCCCGCGAGATCGCGCTCGGCCACTCCGCCCCCGTCGCCGCCGGACGCGGTCTGCGCGAGCTCGCGACGCGGTTCGCCGGGTCGGCGGACACGTTCGACGTCCAGCGCGGCCGGCTGACGAGCGTGAACTTCGTGACGGCGCACGACGGGTTCACCCTCGCCGACCTCGTCGCCCACGACCGCAAGCACAACGAGGCCAACGGCGAGGGCAACCGCGACGGCAGCGACTCCGACACGAGCTGGAACCACGGCGTCGAGGGCGCCACCGACGACGCCGACGTGCTGGAGCTGCGGCGCCGGGCCATCCGGAACCTGCTGGCCACCCTCGTGCTGTCCACGGGGGTCCCGATGCTGACGGCCGGGGACGAGTTCGGGCGCAGCCAGGGCGGCAACAACAACGCCTACTGCCAGGACAACGAGGTCAGCTGGATCGACTGGGACCTGCAGGACTGGCAGACCGAGCTCCTCGACGACGTGCGCGAGCTGCTCGCGCTGCGCCGCCGCTACCCCGTCCTGCGGGAGGCCGGAGTGCGGCGGGGTTCCCCCGTCCGCGACCAGCGCCAGGACCTGCTCTGGTTCGCCGAGGACGGCCGGCCGATGACCGTGGAGGACTGGCACCAGGCGGACCGGCGGATCCTGCAGGTCCTCGTCGACGGCCGGGACCGCGGGCACGACTCGGTCCTGGTGGTCGTCAACGGAGGGCCCCGCCAGCTCGACGTGACGCTGCCGACGCTCGAGGGCGTCACGACGTTCGTGCCGCGGTGGGCCTCCACCCCGGACCGGCGCAGCCGCCCCACCGCCGCGGGCCAGGCGGTCCGGGTGGCCCCGTGGTCGGTGCGGGTGTTCGCCACCCCGTGACCCGTGACCCGTGACCCGTGATCCCGTGACCCCCCGATCCCTGTGACCGTCGCGCTCGTCCCCGGCATCGGGTGCGCGCCGTGGCAGTTCGGGCGCATCGCGCCGGGGTTCGCGCCGGAACGGGTGCTCGCCCTGGACCTCCCCGGTCACGGCGCGGAAGCCGCCGTGGCACCCGTGACGCTGGAGACGGTCGCGGACCGGCTCGCAGAACGGGTGCCCGCCGGCTCGGTGCTCGTCGGGCACAGCACCGGCGGGGTCGCCGGGCTCGTCCTCGCCGCCCGTCACCCCGGGCTGCTGCGCCGTCTCGTGCTGCTTGACGCGAACCTTCCTGTGACACCGGAAGCCGTGGCGCACAAGGCCTCCCGCGCCGAGGCGGTGCTGCGCCCGGACTGGCGGCGGACGCTGGAGGAGTCGATGCGGAGCTCGTGGGGCGCGCACGACCCCGCCCTGGGCGAGCGGGTGGTCGCCGGGATCCTCGCCACCGACCCCGACGCCGTCCGCCCGCTGTGGCACGCCGTGCTGGCGCTCGACCCGCGACCACTGCTGGCCGGGCTCACCGTGCCGACGCTCCACGTCCGGTCCAGCCGGGACGTCGACCCCACGGTGCTGCGCGGCCTGAACCCGCTCGTGGACGCGGTCGACCTCGGGGACCTCGGTGCCGGCCACTGGCCCCACCTGACGGTCCCCGAAGCGGTCCTGACCGCGGTCGAACCCTGGCTCAGGCGTTGACGACGAGTCCCAGCTCGGCCGCGGTGGCCAGGCCCGGGTGCCGCGGCAGGATCCGGACGGTGTAGCCGAACGGCCCGGTCTGACGCAGCGCGAACTCGCCCTCGAACCGGTGCCGGCCGTCGCCGAACGACTCCGCCGGCGTCAGCCGCACCGTGCCGGAGGGACGCAGCTCGTCGGACTCGCTGACGCGGCCGTGGACGACCTGGACCTCCACGTCGTCGACCGCGAGGTCCCCGAGGGAGACGAAACCCCGCACGTGGACGACGTCCCCGATCTGCGCGGAGTCGCCGACCCCGGAGGACTCGACGTGGTCGACGCGCACCCCGGACCAGCCGTCCCGGACGGACGCCTTCCAGCGCGCCAGGTCCTTGGCCCCCGCCGCCGACGACGCCGCGGCCGCACGGCCGGCCTGGGCCGCCGGGACGTAGAGCTGCTGGACGTAGTCGGTGACCATCCGGCTCGCGAGCACCTTGGGCCCGAGGGAGGCGAGCGTGTGCCGCACCATCTCCAGCCAGCGCGCCGGGAGCCCCCGCTCGTCGCGGTCGTAGAACCGCGCCGCGACGGAGTTCTCCACGAGGTCGTAGAGGGCCGCGGCCTCGAGGTCGTCGCGGTGGTCGGGGTCGTCGACGCCGTCGGCGGTGGGGATCGCCCAGCCGTTGCCGCCGTCGTACCACTCGTCCCACCACCCGTCGAGGATCGACAGGTTGAGGCCGCCGTTGAGCGCGGCCTTCATGCCGGACGTCCCGCACGCCTCGAACGGCCGCAACGGGTTGTTGAGCCAGACGTCGCAGCCCGGGTACAGCGACAGCGCCATCGTGATGTCGTAGTTCGGCAGGAAGACGATGCGGTGCCGCACGGCCGGGTCGTCGGCGAAGCGCACCATCTGCTGGATGAGCCGCTTGCCCGTCTCGTCGGCAGGGTGCGACTTGCCGGCGATGACGAGCTGGACGGGCCGCTGCGGGTGCAGCAGCAACTGCTTGAGCCGCTCGGGGTCGCGCAGCATCAGCGTGAGCCGCTTGTACGTCGGCACCCGGCGGGCGAAACCGATCGTCAGGACGTCGGGGTCGAGCACGTCCTTCGTCCAGGCCAGTTCGGCCTCGGACGCCCCGCGCTGCAACCACGACAGCTTCAGCCGCCGCCGCGCGTCCTCGACGAGCCGGCCGCGCAGGACGCGGCGGGTGCGCCAGATCTCCTCGTCGGGGACCTGCCCCACCTTCTCGAACCCCAGGCCCTCGCGGGGCAGTTCGGGACCGATGTACTGCTTGCCCATCGCGAACACCTCGGGCGCCACCCACGTCGGCGCGTGCACGCCGTTGGTGATCGAGGAGATCGGGACCTCGGGGGCGTCGAAACCCGGCCAGAGGCCGTCGAACATCCCGCGGCTGACGGCGCCGTGGAGTTGCGAGACACCGTTCGCGCGCTGCGCCAGCCGCAACCCCATGACGGCCATGTTGAAGACGCCCGGGTCACCGCCGGGGTAGTCCTCCGCGCCCAGGGCCAGGATGCGCTCGACGGGGACCCCGGGCAGCGGGTTGTCGCCGCCGAAGTAGAGGCCGATCTGGTCGCGGCCGAACCGGTCGATGCCGGCGGGGACGGGCGTGTGCGTCGTGAACACGGTGGCCGAGCGCACGGCCTCGAGGGCCTCGTCGAACGTGAGCCCGCGCTCGACCTGCTCGCGGATGCGCTCGACGGACAGGAACCCCGCGTGCCCCTCGTTGGTGTGGTAGACCTCCGGCTCCGGAGCCCCGGTCAGCCGAGACCACAACCGCAGCGCCCGGACCCCGCCGATGCCGCACAGGAGTTCCTGCTGCAACCGGTGCTCGCCGCCGCCGCCGTAGAGGCGGTCGGTGACACCGCGGGCGGCCTCGTCGTTCTCCTCGACGTCGGAGTCCAGCAGCAGCAACGGCACGCGGCCGACCTGCGCCTTCCAGACCTGGGCGTGCAGCCGGCGGCCACCGGGCAGGTCCACCGACACCTTCGCCGGGCTGCCGTCGCCCTCGCGCAGCAGCGACAGGGGCAGGCCGTCGGGGTCCAGGACCGGGTAGGTCTCCTGCTGCCAGCCGTCGCGCGAGAGCGACTGCTTGAAGTACCCCGTCGCGTAGAACAGGCCCACGCCGACGATGGGCACGGCCAGGTCGCTGGCCGACTTCAGGTGGTCCCCCGCGAGGATCCCGAGCCCGCCGGAGTACTGCGGCAGCGCGCCGGTGATCCCGAACTCCATGGAGAAGTACGCGATCGCGGCGGGCGCGTCGGCGCCCAGCCCGGCGTACCAGCCGGGCCGGGACAGGTACGCCTCGAGGTCGGCGGCGGCTGCACGGACCCGCTCGACGAACTGCGCGTCCTGCGCGAGCGCGTCGAGCCGTTCGGTGCTCAGAGCACCCAGCAGCGCTCCGGGTTCGCGGTGGACCGCGACCCAGGCGGCGGGGTCCATGGACTCGAACAGGTCCCGGGTGGGCTTGTGCCACGACCACCTCAGGTTGCTCGCCAGGTCACCCAGCGGCGCCAGGGGCGCAGGGAGCACGGTGCGGACGGTGAAGCGCCTGATTGCTCTCACGGCGCCGACCCTAGACCGGTGATCACCCCACCGCGACGGGTTCACCCCCATCCGCGCCGACTTCCCCGCGACGGGCGCCCCCCGTCTCGGTAGGTTCGCCCCGTGACGATCGACCAGGACCGTGACCAGGACCGAGTGCACGACCGAGCGCAGGACCGGCTGACGGTGCGGACGGGCCCGCTCACGGGGCCCGGGAAGCCCCCCGTGGGCCGCATCCCCGTGCTCGACGTGCAGCCCGTCGTGGACGGTGGACGCTGGCCCTCGCAGGCCGTGCCGGGTGAGTTGATCCCCGTGAGCGCCACCGTCTTCCGCGAGGGCCACGACGCGGTCGCGGCCACGGCCGTCCTCGTCCGGCCCGACGGGACCGACGGGCCGTCGGTGCGCATGACGTGCGTCAACCCGGGCAAGGACGCCTACGTCGCCACCCTGTCCCCCGACACCGAGGGCCTGTGGGGCCTGCGCGTCGAGGGCTGGTCGGACCCGTACGGCACCTGGGACCACGACGCGACGATCAAGGTCGAGGCCGGGGTCGACGTGGCCCTGATGCTCGAGGAGGGCGCGCGGCTGCTCGAACGGGCCGCCGCGCAGGAGGGTCGGCCCGCCGCCGACGCCGCCGTCCTGCAGGACGCCGCCACCGGGCTGCGCGACACCGCTCGCGGCGACCACGAGCGCCTGGACGCCGGACGCACCGAGGAGGTCCGGGCGGTCCTCGACCGCCTGCCGGTCCGCGAGCTGCTCAGCCCGTCCGCGACGTACCCCGTGCGGGTGGAGCGCAAGCTCGCCGCCTTCAGCGCCTGGTACGAGTTCTTCCCCCGTTCCGAGGGGGCGACCTTCGACGAGGAGTCCGGTCGCTGGACCTCCGGGACCTTCCGGACGGCCGCCGAGCGACTGCCGGCGATCAAGGAGATGGGCTTCGACATCGCCTACCTCACGCCGATCCACCCCATCGGCCGCATCAACCGCAAGGGCCCGAACAACACCCTGACCGCCGGCCCGCTGGACCCGGGGTCGCCGTACGCGATCGGGGCCGCCGAGGGCGGCCACGACGCCCTGCACCCCGACCTCGGGACGTTCGAGGACTTCGACTTCTTCGTGGGTCGGGCCAAGGAGCTCGGCCTCGAGGTCGCGATGGACATCGCGCTGCAGTGCGCGCCGGACCACCCGTGGGTCACCGAGCACCCCGAGTGGTTCACCACCCGCGCGGACGGGTCCATCGCCTTCGCGGAGAACCCGCCGAAGAAGTACCAGGACATCTACCCGCTGAACTTCGACAACGACCCGGCCGGCATCTACGCCGAGGTCAAGCGCATGGTCCTGCTGTGGGTCGAGCACGGCGTGACGCTGTTCCGCGTCGACAACCCGCACACCAAGCCGGTGGAGTTCTGGGAGTGGCTCATCGCGGAGGTCAACGCCGAGCACCCCGAGGTGGTGTGGCTGGCCGAGGCGTTCACGAAGCCGGCGATGATGCACACGCTGGCCAAGGTCGGGTTCCAGCAGTCCTACTCCTACTTCGCCTGGCGCAACCAGGCGTGGGAGCTGCGGGAGTACCTGGAGCAGCTGACCACCGAGTCGGCGCACTACATGGTCCCGAACTTCTGGCCCACGACGCACGACATCCTCACGCCCACCATGCAGTACGGCGGGCCGCCGGTGTTCAAGCTGCGGGCCGTCCTCGCCGCGCTGCTGTCGCCGTCGTGGGGCATCTACACCGGGTACGAGCTCATCGAGCACGCCGCCCGGCCGGGCGCCGAGGAGCAGCTGGACAACGAGAAGTACCAGTACCGCCCGCGCGACTTCGCCAAGGCCGAGCGCGAAGGCTGGTCGCTGGCCCCCTACCTGGCCAAGCTGAACTGGCTCCGCAACCACCACCCGGCGCTGCAGCAGCTGCGCGGCACCGTCTTCCACGCCACCGACGACGAGAACGTCCTGTGCTTCTCGCGCCGCCGCGTCGAGCCCGACGGCACCGAGGACCTCGTCCTCGTCGTCGTGAACCTCGATCCGCACGCGGCCCGGGAGACGACCGTGCACCTCGACATGGGTGCGCTCGGACGGCAGTGGTGGGACCGGTTCACGGTGCGCGACGAGATCACCGGTGCGGAGTTCGAGTGGGGTGAGCACGACTACGTGCGGCTCGACCCGTACGTCGAACCCGCTCACGTGTTCCACGTCACGGGCTGACGGCAGGGCGAGGGTGGCTCACCGGTGACCGGCCTGCGCGAGGACCCCGAGTGGTACAAGACGGCGGTCTTCTACGAGGTGCTGGTCCGCGCGTTCGCGGACTCCAACGGGTCGGGCACCGGTGACTTCACCGGGCTCACGGCGAAGCTGGACTACCTGCAGTGGCTGGGCGTCGACTGCCTCTGGCTGCCGCCGTTCTACGCCTCGCCGCTGCGCGACGGCGGGTACGACATCTCCGACTACAACGCCGTGCTGCCCGAGTTCGGCACCCTCGCCGACTTCCAGCACCTCGTCGCGCAGGCCCACGACCGCGGCATCCGCGTCGTCGTCGACCTCGTGATGAACCACACCAGCGACCAGCACCCGTGGTTCCAGGCCAGCCGGTCCGACCCCGAGGGGCCCTACGGCGACTTCTACGTCTGGAGCGACACCGGCGAGGAGTACCCCGACGCCCGGATCATCTTCGTCGACACCGAGACGTCGAACTGGACGTTCGACCCGGTGCGCCGGCAGTACTTCTGGCACCGCTTCTTCTCCCACCAGCCGGACCTGAACTTCGACAACCCCGACGTCGAGGAGGCGATGTTCGACACCGTCCGGTTCTGGATGGACATGGGCATCGACGGGTTCCGCCTCGACGCGGTGCCCTACCTGTACGTGGAGGAGGGCACGAACGGGGAGAACCTGCCGGCGACGCACGCCTACCTGCACCGGCTGCGGCGCATGGTCGACGAGGAGTACCCGGGCCGGGTCCTGCTGGCCGAGGCCAACCAGTGGCCGTTCGACGTCGTGGAGTACTTCGGCACCGAGGAGGAGCCGGAGTGCCACATGTGCTTCCACTTCCCGGTCATGCCGCGCCTGTACTACGCGCTGCGGGAGGGGCGGGCCACCCCCATCACCGACATCCTCTCGGCCACTCCGCGCATCCCCACCTCCAGCGGGCAGTGGGGCACGTTCCTGCGCAACCACGACGAGCTGACCCTCGAGATGGTCACCACCGAGGAACGCGCGTCGATGTACGGCTGGTACGCCCCGGACCCGCGGATGCGCGCCAACGTCGGGATCCGGCGCCGGCTCGCTCCGCTGCTGGACAACTCCCGGCCGGAGCTGCAGCTCATCCACGCCCTCGTCCTGTCTCTGCCCGGCAGCCCGTGCCTGTACTACGGCGACGAGATCGGGATGGGCGACAACATCTGGCTCGACGACCGCGACGCGGTGCGGACCCCGATGCAGTGGACGCCGGACCGCAACGCGGGGTTCTCCGCCGCCGACCCCGGCAAGCTGTACCTGCCGACGGTCCAGTCGCTCGTCTACCACTACCAGTCGGTGAACGTGGAGGCTCAGCTCGCCACGGGTTCCTCACTGCTGCACTGGGTCCGCAGCGTCCTGGCGGTCCGGCGCCGGCACCCCGCCTTCGGGCGCGGGGCCTACCTGCAGCTGACCTCCCGCGACGAGGAGGCGCACTGCAGCAACGACGCCGTGCTGGCGTTCCTGCGGGTCCTCGAGAGGTCCGAGGAGGCCGGGGGTGAGACGGTGCTCTGCGTGAACAACCTCTCCGACCACCCCCAGGCCGCGTCCCTCCGCCTGCCCGGGTACGCCGGCGCGCGACTGCACGACGTGTTCGGCGGCGCCCCGTTCGGGACGGTGGACGGCGACGGCCGGTTCGAGGTGACCTGCGGGTCCCGCGGCTTCTACTGGCTCACCGTGGAGGGATCCTGATGGGCGTCCCCGTGAAGACCTCCGCCGCCTCCGACGAGGTGATCGGCGAGCTCCTGCGCACCTGGGCACCCGCTCAGCGCTGGTTCGCGCACAAGGGCGTCGCCGTGCACGTCGAACGCGTCGAACGCACCCCGCTCGACGAGGGGGGCGTCGCGCAACTGGTCGCGCTGACCGTCCGCGCCGGTGACGGGGACGACGCCCCGCGCACGGTCTACTCGGTGCCGATCTCGGTCCGCCCCTCCCCCGACCCCGACCTCGTGGCGGCCCTCGTCGGGGAACTCCCCGACGTCGACGGTGCCCCGGCGTGGATCTACGACGGCCCCCACGACCCGACGTGGACGCGGGCGCTGCTGACGCTCGTCGCCAGCGAGGAGGGGGCCGGGTCGCGGACGTTCGGCGTCAACGGGCACAGCGCCGAGGGCGGTCTGCCCGTGCCGGCCGGTGCCCGCACCAAGGTCCTGACCGGCGAGCAGTCCAACACCTCCATCGTCGTGTCGGCCGACGCGGGTGAGACCCCGCTCATCGCCAAGGTCTTCCGCGTCCTGTCCGCGGGCGACAACCCCGACGTCGTCGTGCAGACCGCCTTGGCCGACGCCGGGTGCGCCCGCGTCCCCCGCCCGGCGGGCTGGGTCGACGGCCGGTGGACCGCCCCGGACGGGTCGGCCGCGGCCGGGCACCTCGCGCACGTCACGGAGTTCCTGGCCGGCTCCCAGGACGCCTGGCGCGTGGCGACGGCCGCGGTCGGCGACGGCGCGGACTTCACGGAGCAGGCCCGGGAGCTCGGCCGTGCGACGGCCGAGGTGCACGCGGTCCTGGCCACCGAGCTGGCGACCGAACCCGCCACCCCCGAACGTCTCGGCGCCGTGGCCGACGGCCTCCTGGAGCGGGTCGCCTGGGCCTGCGCGGCCGTCCCGCAGCTGCACGAGGTCGCCGCCGCTGCCCGCGAGAGGGTCGAGGCGGTCCGGCACGTGCAGGACGCCCCACCGCTGCAGCGGGTGCACGGCGACTACCACCTGGGTCAGGTGCTGCACTCGCAGACGCGGGGCTGGGTGCTCCTGGACTTCGAGGGCGAGCCGTTGCGGCCGCTGGCCGAGCGCAGCCTCCCCGACCTCGCCCTGCGCGACGTGGCGGGGATGCTCCGCTCCTTCGACTACGCGGCCTCGACCGTCGCCGACCCGGGCAGCTGGGGTCCCGACTGCCGCGCCGCCTTTCTCGACGGCTACACCGCGGTCGTCGGCACCGACCCGCGCACGGGCGGGCAGGCCGGCCTGCTCGCCGCCCTGGAACTCGACAAGGCGCTCTACGAGGTCGTCTACGAAGCGCGCAACCGGCCCGACTGGCTGCGCATCCCGCTGGACGCCGTGCACCGGCTCCTGCGCCCCGTCAGCCCAGACCCGTCCTGAGAGGCGGCCCCACGATGATCACGGGAGACTGCAACGCATGACCGGTGAAGCCCCCACCCCCCGACCGATCGACGCCGACGACCTCGCGCGCGCCGCCGCCGGGGCGCACTGGTCGCCGCACTCGGTGCTCGGCGCGCACGCCCACGACGGCGGGGTCACCTTCCGCGTCCTGAAGCCCTTCGCCTCCTCCGTCACGGTGGTCGGCGAGGACGGCAACCGCACGGGTCTCGTGCACGAGCACGACGGCGTCTGGGTCGGCGTCCGCCCCGACAGCGCGGTCGGCGACTACCGCGTCGAGGTCGTCTACGACGACGGCGAACCGCAGCTCGTCGACGACCCCTACCGCTTCCTGCCGACCGTCGGCGAGGTCGACCTGCACCTCATCGGCGAGGGCCGCCACGAGGAGCTCTGGAACGTCCTCGGCAGCCACGTGCAGCGGTGGAACGGCCCGCTCGGCCCGGTCGAGGGCACGTCCTTCGCCGTCTGGGCTCCCAACGCCCGCGCCGTCCGCGTCGTCGGCGACCACAACCACTGGAACGGGCGCACCGAGGGGATGCGCTCGCTCGGGTCCTCCGGCGTGTGGGAGCTGTTCCTGCCGGGTGTGGCCGCCGGGGCGCGGTACAAGTACGAGATCCAGGGGCAGGACGGGCACTGGCGGCAGAAGGCCGACCCGATGGCCCGCTACAGCGAGGTCCCGCCGGCGACGGCGTCCGTGGTGACGGAGTCCTCCTACACGTGGGGCGACGACGCCTGGCTCAGCCAGCGGGCGGCGAAGAACGCCCAGGACGGCCCGGTCTCGATCTACGAGGTGCACCTGGGCTCGTGGCGGCAGGGGTTGTCGTACACCGAGCTGGCGACCGAGCTCGTCGAGTACGTCAGCGCCGCGGGCTTCACCCACGTCGAGTTCCTGCCCGTCATGGAGCACCCGTTCGGTGGCTCCTGGGGCTACCAGGTGACGGGGTACTTCGCGCCGACCTCCCGGTTCGGCACGCCCGACGAGCTGCGGCACCTCATCGACGCGCTCCACCAGGCGGGCATCGGCGTCATCATCGACTGGGTCCCCGGGCACTTCCCGAAGGACGAGTTCGCCCTCGCCCGCTTCGACGGCACGGCGCTGTACGAGCACCCGGACCCCCGCCGCGGCGAGCACATGGACTGGGGCACCTACATCCCCAACTTCGGCCGCAGCGAGGTGCGCAACTTCCTCGTCGCGTCGGGGCTCTACTGGCTCGAGGAGTTCCACGCCGACGGCCTGCGCGTCGACGCGGTCGCCTCGATGCTCTACCTCGACTACTCCCGCAACGAGGGCGAGTGGGAGCCGAACCAGTACGGCGGGCGCGAGAACCTCGAGGCGGTCAGCTTCCTGCAGGAGGCGAACGCCACGGCGTACAAGCGGACGCCGGGCATCATGATGATCGCCGAGGAGTCGACGGCGTTCCCCGGCGTCACCGCCCCCACGAGCGGCGGCGGCCTGGGGTTCGGCCTGAAGTGGAACATGGGCTGGATGCACGACTCGCTGCAGTACGTCAGCGAGGACCCGGTGAACCGGCAGTACCACCACGGCGAGCTGACGTTCAGCCTCGTCTACGCGTTCACCGAGAACTTCTGCCTGCCGATCTCGCACGACGAGGTCGTGCACGGCAAGGGTTCGCTGCTGCGCAAGATGCCCGGAGACCGCTGGCAGCAGCTCGCCAACGTCCGCGCGTACCTCGCCTACATGTGGTCCCACCCGGGCAAGCAGCTGCTGTTCATGGGCGCCGAGCTGGGCCAGGAGTCGGAGTGGTCCGAGGCCCGGTCGCTGGACTGGTGGCTGCTGGACACCCCGTGGCACGCGGGGCTGCACAGACTGGTGTCGAAGCTGAACGCGGTCTACAAGGAGCACCCCGAGCTGTGGTCGGACGACTTCACGTCCGAGGGGTTCGGCTGGATCGACGGCGGTGACAGCCAGCGGAACCTGCTGTCGTTCGTCCGCTGGTCGACCGACCGGAAGCCCCTCGTGGCCGTGTGCAACTTCTCCGGCAGCGCCTACGAGGACTTCCGCGTCGGCCTCCCCCAGCCGGGCGCCTGGCGCGAGGTGCTCAACACCGACGCCGAGGAGTTCGCCGGCTCGGGCGTCGTGAACACCGGCACGCTGCAGGCGCAGGACACGGAGTGGAACGGCCAGCGGTTCTCCGCGCAGCTGCGTGTGCCCCCGCTGGGCGTCACCTGGCTCGTCCCGGCCTGACCGACCCGGCCCACCCGTCTGACTCGGCGGAGCCGACGGGGGTCACGCGAAGGCGTCGACCCCCGTCAGCTCCGCGGACAGCGTCCACAGCCGCGCGGCGGCCTCGGGATCGGTGGCGTGCGGGGCCACGCCCGTCGTGAACCGCGGGCGCTCGGCGTCGACGGGGAGTGCGACCTCGCAGTCCTCGCAGAACACCCCGCCCCTGCCCTCAAGCACCGGGTTCGTCGCAGCCCACACCTCCGTCGCAGCTCCGGCCTGCGGGGTCTTGAACCCGTCCATGAGCAGGTTCCCCTGGTCGTCGATCCAGCCGAGGGCGACCATCTCCTCGCGCGGCAGGTGCCGCTGCAGCGGGGTGAGGATGCCGCCGGGGTGGACGGAGAAGGCACGGCTGCCGTGCGGCGCGGCGAGGGTGTCGAGGTGCACGGCGAAGAGGGCGTTGGCCGTCTTGGCCTGTCCGTACGCCTCCCACTTGTCGTAGTCGCCCCGCGTGAACATGGGGTCCTCGAAGCGGACGGGCGAGCGGTGGTGGGCCGAACTCGAGAGCGCGACGACGCGCCCGCGGCCGGCGGCGATGGCCGGCCAGAGCCGGTTGACGAGAGCGTAGTGGCCGAGGTGGTTCGTGCCGAACTGGGCCTCCCAGCCGTCCCCGATCCGCGTCTCGGGGCACGCCATGACCCCGGCGTTGCCGATGAGCGCGTGCACCGGGCGTCCGGAGTCGAGGAAGTCATGGGCGAAGCGGGTGATGCTCGCCTGGTCGGCCAGGTCCAGGGCCGCGACCTCGACGCCGGGGACGTCCACCAGCTCGGCGGCGGCGTGCTCCGGCCGCCGGGCCGGGACGACGACGTGGGCCCCGGCGGCGGCGAGCGCGCGCGTCGCCTCCAGGCCGATGCCGGAGTAGCCGCCCGTCAGGACGACGGTGCGGCCGGAGAGGTCGAGGCCTTGCAGGACCTCGGCCGCCGTCGAGTCGTGGCCGAAGCCGGACCCGACGGGGGCCTGCGGGGTGCGGATGTGCTCAGTCACCTGAGCGACGGTACGCCCGCACCCCGCCGCGGTCAGACGAGCCCGTTGGCCGAGAGGAAGTCCTTGGCCACCGCGGCCGAGGTCTTCTTGTCCACCTGCACCTGCGCGAGGTACTGGGTGAGGTTCTCGGTCGTGAGCTTGGCCGAGAAGGCGTTGAGCGCCTCGGTGACGGTGCTGTTGTTCTTCGAGGACCGGATGAGCGGCAGGATGTTCTGGGCCAGGAAGAGGTTCTTCGGGTCCTGCAGGACGACGAACCCGTTCGTCTCGATGGAGGAGTCGGTGGTGAAGATGTTCCCGACCTGGATCGAGCCGTCCTTCAGACCTGCGACGGTCAGCGGGCCTCCGACGTCGAGGGGCTTGAACGTGCCGAACTCGACATCGTAGAGCTCCTTGAGGCCCTTCAGGCCCTGGTAGCGCTCCTGGAACTCCGGTCCGGCCCCGATGGTGAGGTCCTTGGCCACGGGCGCCAGGTCGGCGATCGAGGTCAGGTTGTACTTCGACTTCGTCTCCGAGGTCACCGAGAGGGAGTCCTTGTCCTCCGCCGCGGACTGGTCGAGGACCTCCAGACCGGAGGGGATCTCCTTCTTCAGCGCGTCCAGCACCGTCTCCGGGCTGGAGACCCCCTGCGGCGCGTCGCCCTTGAGGTAGTACGCGAGCAGCGCGCCGTTGTACTCGGGCAGCAGGTCGATCGAGCCGTCGTCGAGCGCCTTGAGGTAGAGCTCGCGGGCCCCGATGTTGAACTTGCGCTGCACCGTGACGCCCTTGGCCTCGAGGACCTGGCTGTACATCTCGGCGAGCAGTTCGCTCTCGGGGAAGTTGGCCGAGCCGACGATGATCGTCGCGGCGTCGGCGGAGCCGCCGGCGGCGGGGGTGTTGTCCGTGGCCAGCGGGTCGTCACCGCCGCCGCACGCGGCCAGCGTCGCCGTGAGGGAGCCCACGAGGGCGAGGCCGAGCAGGTTCCTGCGGTTCATGACGTGCCTTTCGACGTGACGAGTTCTGGTTCCGGGACCGCCCCGGACTCTGCCACGGATCGGGTGCCCCGTGCTCGGGACAGTCCGCGACCCGTGATGCCGGGCGAGACGACGTAGCGCTGGACCAGGCCGAGCAGGAGGTCCAGGACGACGGCGAGGACGGCCACGACGACGGCGCCGGCGACCATGCGGCCGTAGTCGTTGAGCGCCAGGCCGTCCACGAGCAGACGGCCGAGGCCGGACAGCCCGACGTACGCGGCGACGGTCGCCGTGGCGACGACCTGGAGGACGGCGGCGCGCACGCCGCCGAAGACGACGGGCAGCGCCATGGGCAGTTCGACGCGGAACAGGACCTGCGAGGAACTCATGCCCATCCCCCGGGCCGCGTCGACCGCGTTCGGGTCCACCGACCGCAGCCCCGCGTACGTCGAGGTGAGGATCGGGGGGATCACGAGCACGACGAGGGCGATGAGCACCGGCAGGAACCCCTGGCTGCTCATGTAGACGACGAGCAGGCTCAGCAGGCCCAGCGTCGGCAGCGACCGGCCCGCGTTCCCGGCGTTGATGGCGAGGAACGACCCCTTCCCGGTGTGCCCGATGAGCAGGCCGATCGGGAAGGCGATGACGAACCCGACGAGCACGGACAGGCCCGTGTACCCCAGGTGGGACAGCAGCAGGTGCGGGATGCTGCCCGACGAGGACCAGGCCCAGTTGGCCCCGTCCAGCAGGTACGGCGTTCCGTCCACGTCAGGCCCCCTTCACGGCGCGGGTCCACGGGGTGACGGCCCGCTGGAACAGGACGATGAGCAGGTCCGCGACGGCCGCGAGGGCGATCGACAGGACGATACCGACGATGATGGGCGCGGTGTAGAACAGCTGGAAACCGCGGGTGAACAACGCCCCGAGACCCCCGACGCCCAGCAGCGCACCGACGCTGACGAGGGAGATGTTCGAGACGGCGGCCACCCGGACCCCGGCGAGGATGACGGGCGCCGCCAGCGGGAGTTCGACCTCCAGCAGGCGACGGGTCCGCTTGTAGCCCATGGCGGTCGCCGCCTCGGTGAGCGTCGGGTCCACCGACCGCAACCCGTCGGCGACCGTGCGCGCCATGAGCGCCACCGTGTAGAGCGCGAGGGCCACCACGATGTTCACGGGCGAGAGGATCTTCGTCCCGAGCACGTACGGCAGGGCGACGAACACCGCGAGGGAGGGGATCGAGTAGATCAACCCGGAGACGTTGAGGATCGGGTGGTACAGCCAGCCGTACCGGACCCCGAGGTACCCCACGGGCAGAGCGACGACCACGCCGATGAGCAGCGGGAGCACCGCGAGGACGACGTGCTGCTGCAACGCGTCCAGCACTGTCGACTGGTTCTGCGACAGGTACGTCCAGACGTCGTTCACCGGCGCTCCGCCAGCAGGTCCGCGACGTCGTGGTGGTGCACGAGTCCGGTGGCACGGCCGTCCCCGTCGACCTGCACGGCGGTTCCCGTGCGCGAGGTGAGGGCCAGGTCGAGGACCACGCGCAGGGAGTCCCCGGCGCGGAACGTCCCGTCGACGTCGAGCGGCCGGCCGGCCTCGTCGAGGCGGACACCGTCGAGAGGGCGCAGCACGAGGCCGTCGGCGGTCCGGAAGCCGAGGCCCCGGTACCCGCGGTCGCGGCCGACGAAGTTCCGGACGAAGTCGTCGGCCGGCCGGGTCAGCAGTTCCTCCGGCGACCCGACCTGGGCGAGGTGCCCGCCCTCGCGGAACACCGCGATCCGGTCCCCGAGGACGACGGCCTCGTCGATGTCGTGCGTCACGAGGGCGATCGTCTTGCCGAGGTCGTCCTGCAGCCGCAGGAACTCCTCCTGCAACTGGTGGCGCACGATCGGGTCGACGGCGCTGAACGGCTCGTCCATGAGCATGACGGGCGGGTCGGCGGCGAGCGCCCGCGCGACGCCGACGCGCTGCTGCTGCCCGCCGGACAGCTGCGCCGGGTAGCGGTCCGCGAAGGCCGTCGGCAGCCCGACGCGCTCGAGCAGTTCGAGGGCGCGGGAGCGTTCGCGCCCGCGGCCCACGAGCTTGGGCACCGTCAGGACGTTGTCGAGCACCGTCTTGTGCGGGAAGAGGCCTGCGTGCTGGATGACGTAGCCGATGCCGCGCCGCAGCTCGGCTGGAGGCCTGCTCCGCACGTCCTCGCCGTCGATGCGAACGGCGCCGCCGGTGGGCTCGACCATCCGGTTGATCATGCGCAGGGAGGTCGTCTTGCCGCACCCGGAGGGTCCGACGAAGACCGTGATCCGGCCGGTCGGGAGCTCGAGGTCGAGGTCGTCGACCGCGACGGTCCCGTCGGGGAACTGCTTGCGGACGGCCTCGAACGTGATCACTGGGGCGGCTCCGATGTTGGACCGGGGGGCTGGTACATGCTGGGCACAGGACGAGGACCGGTCAACGAGGCTCGAACGGCCGTCACCCGATCGTGACCTCGCCTCAGACCGACCAGCGGGCGTGGTGGAGGACCTAGTGGATCAGCAGCACGACCCGGGCGCGACCGCGGGGGTCGAGCGGGTGGTGCGGCTGGACGGCCGGGAACTCCCGCTGGAGGACCTCGACGCGATCGCCCACGGTCGCGCGCGGCCGGTCGTGGACCGCGCGGTGCTGGCCTCGCTCGGCGCCCTGCACGCGGCGATGGAGACGGCGCGCAACGAGGGCACGGTCTACGGAGCGACGACGGGGGTGGGCGCCAACAAGGACGTCGACGTCGACGAGGAGCAGGGCGAGCACCCGCGCGCGCACGGGCTGCGGCTGCTGCGCTCGCACGCGGCGTCGCTCGGACCCGTCGAGGACGAGCCGACGACGCGGGCCGCGCTCGTCCTGCGCCTGAACCAGCTGCTCGCCGGGGCCCGCGTGGGAGCGGGAGCAGGGGTGAGCCCGGCCGTGCTGAGCGCCCTGTCCGACGCCGTCGAGACCGGCGCCCTGCCGACGCTGCACCGGTTCGGCGGGATCGGGACGTCCGACCTGGCCCCGCTCGCCGAGCTGGGGCTGACGCTCGTCGGGGAACGCCCGTGGCGCACGGGGTCGGTGCCGCCGGTGGCGCTGGGGGCGGCGGACGCGCTGCCCCTCATCTCCTCGCACGCGCTCACCCTGGCGACGGCCTCGCTCGCCCTCGTCCGGTTGCGGCAGCTGCTGGTCGCGGGGCTGGGCATCTCGGCCCTGTCGTTCCTCGCCCTGCGCGGCAACCCCCAGGCCTGGTCGCCGGCGGTCCACGCGGCGCGGCCGCACGCCCGGCAGCCGGAGGTGGCCGCCGCCCTGCACGCCCTGGTGGACGGCGGGCCGGAGCCGACCCGGCTGCAGGACCCGTTCGCGCTGCGGACGGCACCGCAGGTGCTCTCCCCCGCGTTCGCGGCCGCGGACCTGCTGGCGGACGTGCTGCGACTGGAGGCCTCGACGCCCGGGGAGAACCCGCTCGTCTCGCGCGAGGGGGTCTTCCACCACGGCCAGTTCCACGCGGCGTCCCTCGCGACGGCCCTGGACACGTTGCGCGCCACCACCTACGGCGTCCTGACGCTGTCGGCGGCGCGGCTGGCGCTGCTGCTGCGGCCGGAGCACACGGGGCTGCGCGCCTTCCTGGCCGCGGGGCCGCGCGGGAGCTCGGGCCTGATGATCGGCGAGTACGTCGTGCAGGACGCCCTCGCGGAGCTGCGGCCGGCGACGGCGCCCATGACCGCGGGGACGGTGTCGATCTCGCTGGGGCTGGAGGAGCACGCGAGCTTCGCGACGCAGGGGGCGCGGGCGTTGCGGCAGACCGCCGACCTGGCCCCGCTCGTGCTGGCGGTCGAGGCGCTGGCCGCGGTCCGGGCCCTGCGGGCGGCCCCGGACCGCCTCTCCCCCGGAGCCGCCGCGTTGTTCGGCGTCTTCGACGAGGTGCTGGAGCGGGACGCGCGCGACGCGCCCATCGGCCCGGACGTCGAGGCCGTCGTCGCGCGGGTGCCCGACCTGGCGCTGCTGCTACGGCTCGAGGGGCCGTAGCTCGTCGGCGTAGCTGACCGACGTCCGGCGCAGGACGCCGGCGGGCGAGATCGAGTACTGGCCCATCCGCCACAGCGGCGGGGAGTAGGCGTGGATCGAGACCGACCCGTCGACGGCGCCGCTCATGCGGTGGATGTGGTCGGGACCGAAGCCGAAGGAGCGGCCGGCCGGGACCGTGCGCACGACGGGTTCCCCGCCCATCCGCGGTGTGGCCTCGAGCACGGCGCCGCGCGTCACGGCGACGGCACCGGAGGAGGTGTCGTGGTCGTGCCACCCCGTGTCGTCGACGGTGTTCCAGCACAGCAGCCAGACGTCGAGGTCGCCGTCGCGGTGCAGGGAGGCGAAGTGCCGTCCGCCCGTGTCGTGCCGGACCAGGTGCGCCCACGCCTGCGGGCGGCGGGCGGCCTCCTCGACCCAGGCCTTCAGCTCCGCCGGGCCCAGGACCCGGCCGGGGGCGGGCGGCAGCCCGGGGTCGGTGCTGGTGGTCGTGGTGGTCACGGTCGGCTCCCTTCGAGCAGGTGGGCGGGGTTGGTGACGGTGAGGGCGTGGGCGAAGGCGGCGCCGAACCCGGGCAGGTCGGCGGGGGCGAACGGGTCGGCGTAGGGCCGGTCGCTGCCGAGCACGACCGGGTCGACGCCCACGACGCGGACGAGCGCATCGACCGCCCGCGCGCCGTAGGAGCTGGTCTCGTAGTGCACGAGCGGGTCGAGCGCGCCGAGCGCCCCGCCGCGGGCGGTGAGCCGCTCGTGGTGCAGGGGTGCCAGGCCCGCGAGCGCCACGAACGCGAGACGCAGGGTCGGGTGGCTCGCCCGGCCGGCCGCGTGCCACGTGCACCACGCCGCGTGGAGCTGCTGGACGTACGGGACGACGGCCGGCCACCAGCCGGGGGCGTCCACGGGCGCGCCCGCCGGGCCGGGGTGGACGAGCAGCGGCTTCCCCGCGCGCTCGCACGCCTCGAGCAGCGGGCCCACGCGCTGCAGCGCGGCCGGGTCCGCGAGCGCCGTGGCGGGCAGCTGCAGGCCGACCACGCGGTCGCGCCGGAGGAGCCCGGCCAGGCCGGCGGGGTCGACGTCGTGGACCCCGGCCGCCGCCCAGACGCCGAAGGGGTCGGGCAGGGCGCACGCCCCGTCGTGCCACGCGTCCAGCAGCGGTCCAGCCTCCTCGCCGGGCAGGTGCTCGACGCCGAGGGGTGAGGACAGCGAGACGAGCGCCCGGGCCGTGCCCTGGGCCCGTTCGAAGGCGGCGCGGCGGGTGACGTCGTGGGCGGCGGGGTCGACGGGGTACGGCGCCTCACCGGCCAGGTGCAGCGTCCAGCCGTCGAGGAACGGGGGTGCGCTGCGGGCGCGGAGGGCGTCGACGAAGGGGGCGGGCCAGAGGTGTTGGTGGCAGTCGGTGCGCACGCCACTCCCCTCCGTCGCTAGTGAAGCGCTTCACTCTCTAGTGAAGCGCTTCACTCGGAAGTCGTCAAGCAGGTCACGGAGGCCCACGGGGACACCCGCGCACGCGATGCTGGTCTCGTGCAGCCACCCGTCGACCCGGTGCTGGCGCTCTGGGCCGGACTCGCCGGCCCGGGCGCCGCCTTCCACGACGGCCCTGCCCTGCGTCCCCTCGTCACCGCCACGGCGGGGATCTGCCCTCCGGGGTGGTGCGGCGTCGTGAGCGTCGGCGACCGGCACCTGGCCACCGCGCCCGATGCCCGCCGCGCGCTGGCCCTGACGGACGCTCCGGCCGGGGACCCGAGCAGCATCGCGACCGAGGTCCTCGGTCCGGCGCACCTCGCCTACCTCGACGGACCCCCGTCGACGACGCCGGCCGAGCGGGTCCGCACCGACCGACCGGTCGACGCCCTGCTCCAGGCGTGCTCCCCCGCCGACGTCGACGAGAGCGGGCTGGCGGACACCACGTCCCCCACGTTCGTCGTCCTGCGCGACGGTGTCCCCGCCGCCGCCGCCGGCTACCAGCGCTGGAGCGTGGCGGGCGGTCCGGCGGTGGCGCACCTGTCGGTCCTCACCCACCCCGCGTTCCGCGGGCACGGACTGGCGCGGGCGGTCGGTGGCGCGGCCACCGCGCACGCGCACTCCCACGGACTGCTGTGCCAGTGGCGCGCGCGACCCGAAGCCTCCCTGCGGGTCGCCCGCGCCCTCGGGTACACCGTCCTGGGGTCGCAGCTCAGCCTGCTGGTCCCCTGACCACCGCGCCCCCGGGTGTGCGCCCACCCGCCCGGTTACTGTGCAGCCGTGCCGAGGGACGCGCGCAGGACCCTGCAGGACGTCGCGGACGCGGCGGGGCTCTCGCTGGCGGCGACGTCGTACGCGCTGCGCGGGACGCGCGGGTCGGCCGCGACCATCGAACGCGTCCAGGCCCTGGCCGACGAGCTCGGGTACCGCGTCGACCCCATCGCCCGGGCGCTCGCGAGCGGACGGACGGGGACGATCGGGATCAGCGGATCGCTGCGGGACCTGTGGCAGCAGGACCTGTCCGTCCAGCTCACGCGCGCCCTGCGCACGGTCGACCGGGACGCCTCCATCGCCGACGCCGACGCCGACCCCGCCACCGAACGCCGTGTGCTGGAACGGTTCGCGGCGCAACGCGTCGACGGCGTGCTGGCCTCGCCCGTCGACCCCTCCGGCGAGCACTGGCGCCTGCTGGACGCCTCGACGGCCGTCGTCTCCATCGGGGACGCGCTCACCGCCCGCCCGGGCAGCGGGGCGGTGCTGTTCGACAACCGGTTCGGCGTCGCGGCCGTCCTGGAGCACCTGCACGACCTCGGGCACCGCCGGGTCGCCCTGCTGACGCCGTCCTTGCCGACGACCCCCGGCAGGCCGTCGGAGCTCCTCGCGGTGGACCTGGCCGCGCCGCTGGGCGTCGACCTCGTGGTGGTCCCCGCCCCCGCAAACCCCGAGGGGGCGACCGCTGCCGCCGCCGGGGTCCTCGCCGCCGCGGACCGGCCCTCGGCGGTGTTCTGCCTGTCGGACTCACTCGCGTTCGGCGTCTACCGCGCCGCCGCGGACCTGCGACTGCGGGTGCCCGACGACGTCTCGGTCGTGGGGTTCGACGACCACCAGCTCGCCGCCCTCGTGGCCCCCGCCCTCACGACCGTCTCGTGGGACGAGGACGCCATCGTGGCGGCGGCCGTCGAGCAGCTCCTCGCCCTGCAGGAGCACGGCCAGGCGCCGGATCCCGTGACGTTCCGCCCGCACCTCGTCGTCCGGGGGTCCACCCGCTGAAGGGTCCTCAGAACCGCCCGTCGCGGAGCAGGTCCACCACCCGGTCGACGTCCTGGCCGTAGGGCCGGTCGGTCACGACGGGGTCGACGGAGTCGCCCAGGGCGGCGGCCAGCGAGTCCAGAGCCGTCGTCACCTCCTCCGACACCCCGGCCAACCCCCCGCGCAGCAGTCGCGCCCGGTGCACGGCGAGGAGTTCGACGGCCAGCACCTCGCGCAGCCCGTCGAGCAGTTCGCCCAGGCACTCGGCCGCCTCCAGCCCGAAGCTCTGCACGTCCTCCTGCCCGAGCGACGTCTCGACCGCACCCCCGAGCGCGGGGACGGCGAACCGCCGCAGCCGGTGCACCACGCCCACCGCCCGCTTGTGGAGAGCGACGAGGCCGGCCTGCACGCCCGGTTCCGGCGACAACTGCGGGGTCAGGCCGGTCAGCCGCGGGTCCAGCGTCCGGTGCGTCCGCGCCGCCGACGTCTCCGCGACGTGCAGCAGCGCGGCACCGAGCGCGCCCGAGGACGCCGCCAGTTCCGTCCCGGCGAAACCCGCCGTGCCCGCGAAGGACCCGTCGTCGAGGAAGACCGGTGAGTCGGTGACGCCGTCGAGGGCGCGGTCGGCCGCGTCGGCCAGGTCCCGGGTGCGCCGCCGCGCCACCGCCAGCGCCGCGGGCGCCACCCGCACGGACAGCGGCGCCTGCAGCCCGGCCGCGGTCGGTGCGGGACGCAGGGACCGCAGCCGCGTGTGCACGTCGTCCAGCACGTGGTCGGCGCGGGCGAGCCCGGGACGGACCGGGTCGAGGCTGGCGCGCAGCACCTCCGCGGTCGCGGCCAGGACGCGCACGCACTGGTCCAGCAACAGGTCCGTCGCCGCGGTGTGGAGCAGGGCGAGCGCCGTCGCGACCGGCACCCCCTCGAGGAAGGCGACGCCCTCCTTGGCCCCGAAGCCGAACGGGCCGGCGTCCCGCCCGTCGAGCGTCCGGCCCGCGCCGAGGACCACGGCGCCGGCGTGCGCCAGGGGGATGATCTCCCCCGCAGCCCCGTTGCCGCGCAACGGGATGCAGGGCAGGACATCGCGGTCGAGGAGCTCGGTCAGCCGCACGCACAGCCCCGGCGACACGGCGGCCTCGGGGTGCAGGAACGTCCGCAGCCGCACGGCCAGCACCGCCCGGGCCTGCGCCGGCGTCAGCCACGGCGCCGACCCGACGGCGCGGCCCACGACGAGGTTCTCCTGGTGACGGGCGCGAGCGGCGGCGTCGAGCGTCACCCCGGCCAGGGCGCCCATGCCCGTCGTGACGCCGTACACCGGACCCGACGTCTCCAGGGCCCGCAGGAGTTCCTCCCGGCGGCGGCCCAGGGCGGCGAGGAGTTCGGTGGACAACTCCACCGGGGCGCCGGCGGCCACGCGCCGCACGGCGTCGGCGTCGAGGTCGGAGCCCCGGTGGAGGACCACCTCAGGAGGACCGCTGGGGCTTGCGCAGGACCGACAGCGCGGGCCCGTGCAGCGGCGACGTCTCCCACCGTCCCGTGAACGTGCCGTCCGAGAACGTCAGGTGCAGCAGGTGCGGGGTCTCGGCGAACCGGACGTCGACGCGGTCCCCCGCCCCGGAGACCGACAGCGGACCGGTGTCCGCCCAACGGCCACGTCCGACGGCCGCGCGCAGTTCCGCACCGCAGTCGGTGAGGACGAGTTCCCCGCCACGGACGGAGACGGCGGTCAGGGTCGGGGGCTCGCTACCGGGGGCGGCGCTGAACTCGCCCTCGACCACGTCGGAACCCTCCAAGGGCGCCAGCGCGAGCGAGGACGTCCGGCGGGCCAGCGCCTCGTCGTGCGCGGCGGCGTCCGCGGGCAGTTCCGGGTCGGACACCGCGGGCAGCAGGTGCTCCCACGCCGCGTCGAGCACGGCCTGCATGTCGGGGCTCTGCGACGTGATGGCCACGACGACGTCCTGCTCGGGCAGCACGACGCAGAACTGGCCGTAGGCGCCGTCGCCGCGGTACCCGTGGCGGGCGATCCAGAACTGGTAGCCGTAGCCCTGCTGCCAGTCCGGGTTCGCGTTGAACGAGGCGTTGTCGACGTGCGAGGTGGTGGCCTCCTCGACCCAGCTCTCCGGCAGCAACCGCCGCCCCTCCCACACCCCGCGCTGCAGGTACAGCTGCCCGAGCGTGGCGATGAGTTCGGTGGGCGCGTGGAAACCGGAGAAACCCAGTTCGCGGCCCTGGCCGTCGGACAGCCAGCCGAGGTTCTCGACGTCCACCCCGAGCGGGTCCAACAGCCTGGGGCGCAGGTACTCCAGCAGACCCTGGCCGGAGGTGCGCTGGACGATCGCGGAGACCGAGAACGTGCAGGGCTGGTTGTAGCAGAACAGGGTGCCCGGTTCGGCGTCCGGCGGGATCCGCAGGAAACCCCGCACGATGTCGCCGGTCGGGTCGGCGGAGGCCTGCTCGATCGTCTCCTCGCGGTGACCGCTGGCCATGTTCGCGACGTGCCGGACGAGGATGCGCCGCGACCGCTCGTCGGTGACGTCGGCGTCGAACTCGGGGAAGTACGACAGCACGGTGGCGTCGAGGTCGACGAGCCCCTCGGCCACGGCGAACCCGAGGGCCGTGGACGTGAAGCTCTTGGACAGCGAGTAGAGCAGGTGCGGGCGGTCCGGGTGGAACGGCGTCCACCAGCCCTCGGCCACGACGTGACCGTGCCGCAGGACCTGCAGGCTGTGCGGTTCGACCCCGGCTGTGCTCTCGAGGGCGTCGACGAACGCGGTGAGGCCGCGCGCGTCCACCCCCTGGGCCGACGGGGTGCTGCGCGGGAGGGACCGCGAGGACACGTGGGTGGCTTCGGTGCTCACGCGGTCGACTCTAGGCCGGGCCCTGCCGAAATGCGGTTGCGGGGTCCCGGTGCCCCGGCGCACCATCGTCGGGTCCTGGTCCCCACCCGAGGAGCCGCTGCGGTGCTCATCTGACGTGCCCCGATCCCCCGGACCCGCCGACCCACACCTCGCGCGGGCCCTCTCGGTACACGTCACGAGGAGACCGCATGCCCGCCACCGGAACCACCACCAGCACCACCACCAGCCTGTCCCTGACCGGGGTGACGAAGGGCTACAGCCACGTCCCCGTCCTGCAGGACGTCTCCCTCGCCTTCGCCCCCGGACGGGTGAGCGGCGTCATCGGCGAGAACGGTTGCGGCAAGTCGACGCTGCTGCGGCTGCTCGCCGGCGTCGAGGCGCCCGAGGCCGGCCGCGTCGTGGCGACGGCGGCGGGCGGAGCGGGCTACCTGCCGCAGGACGCGGGAGCCCCCTCGGACACCACCGTGGGCGCGGTGCTCGAGGCGGCCTCCGCCGAGCTGACCGCCCTGCGCCGGCGGATGCGGGAACTCGAGGACGCGATGGCGTCGGGAACGGACCTGGACCCCGTCCTGGCGGAGTACGGCGACCTGCAGACGCGGTTCGAGCTGCGGCACGGCTACGACGCGGACACCCGGCTCGAGCAGTCGCTCGCGGGTCTGGGCCTGCCCCGGCTCGACCGGGAACGCCCCGTGGCGACCCTGTCCGGTGGCCAGCGCTCGCGCCTGCACCTCGCGGCGCTGCTGGCCGCAGGGCCGGAGGTGCTGCTCCTGGACGAACCGACCAACCACCTCGACGCCCAGGCTGCGCGGTGGCTGGAGCAGCACCTCGTCACCCGCCCCGGCACGACGGTGGTCGTCTCCCACGACCGGGAGTTCCTCGACGCGGTCGCCGGCGAACTCGTGGAGGTCGACCCGGACCGCGAGCGCGGCGTCGCCCGCTACCCCGGTGGGTACGCGGACTACCTGCAGGCCAAGGCGAGCGAACGCGCGCGGTGGGAGCAGGCCCGCGCGGAGTGGGAGTCGGCGGTCGACCGGCTGGCCACCACCGGCGACGCCACGGCCCGCGCCGTGAACCACGCCCGCGAGCGGCCGGACAACGACAAGATGCAGTACGGCTACAAGGGCGGGCGGGTGCAGGAGTCCCTCGCGGCGCGGGTGCGGGCCAACGCCGAGAAGCTGCGCCGGCTGCGGGAGGCGGAGGTCCCGCGGCCGCCGGACCCGTTGCGCTTCGTCCCCCCGGCCGGGGCCTCCGGCCGTCGCGGGTCCGTCCACGCCGAGGGCGTGTCGGTGGCCGGCCGGCTGGCGCCGGTCGACGTCCACGTCGGACCCGGGGACCGGCTGCTGGTCACCGGCCCGAACGGCAGTGGGAAGTCGACCTTGTTCGACGTGCTGACGGGAACGCTCGCCCCGGACACCGGCACCCTGCGACGGCGCGGACGCACCGGTCTGCTGCGGCAGGATCCGGCCACCGACGGGCTGGACCGGACCGTCCTGGCCGCCTTCGCCGCCGGCCGCCCCGGCAGCGCCGACGAGCACGCCCACCGGTTGCTCGGGATGGGCCTGTTCGACCGCGAGCGCCTCGGCGTCCCCGTGCGCTCGCTGTCCACGGGCGGACGGCGACGGCTCGACCTGGCGCGCCTGCTCGCCGACCGGCACGACGTCCTGCTCCTCGACGAGCCGACGAACCACCTCGCGCCGCAGCTGGTGGAGGAGCTGGAGGCCGCGATCGACGCGTTCGCCGGGGCGGTCGTCGTCGTCAGCCACGACCGCTGGTTCCGCCGGTCCTTCCGCGGCGACGTGCTGGACCTGACGGGGGTGAGCTGACGTGCTCCTCCTCGTGACCGGGGCCAGCGGCCAGGGCAAGTCCACGGTGCGGCGCGCGGTCGCCCCGCGACTGGCCGACGAGGGGGTGGAGTGCGTGGAGTTCTCCGACCTCGTCCCGATCCCGCAGGCGCCGGACACCGCGTGGCGTCAGCGCAGCGCGGAGGAGGTCGTCCGGCACGCGCTGACCCTGGAGCGGTCCGGCCGGCACCTGCTCTTCGCCGGGGACCCGCTGGCCCCCGGTGAGGTCGTCGGCGCACCGTCGGGGCCGGCGCTCGGGGTCTTCGACGTCCTGCTGCTCGACGCCGACGAGTCGACGCAGACGGCACGGCTGACCAGCCGGGGTCCGGTCGACGGGGCGCTGGAGCACCACGTGGCGTTCGCGACGTGGTTCCGGGGGCACGTCCGCGACGCCGCCCACCGCTCGGAGGTCCTCACCGCCGACGGCTGGGACGGCCTGGCGGCCGAGCGCCTCGTGGGGCAGCCGTGGCGGGCCGCGGTGCTCGACACGACGGACCGGAGCCCAGACGCCGTCGCGGACGCCGTGGAGGCCTGGGCCCTGCGGTGCCTCAGAAGAGGGCGCGGGTGAGCGCCTGCCGGGCCTTCACGACGCGCGGGTCGGCCGCCCCGACGACGGCGAAGAGGTCGACGAGGTGGGTGCGGGCCGCGTCGCGGTCCTCCCCCACGGTGCGCTGCACGATGCCGAGCAGGCGGGCGAACGCGTCCTCGACGTGGCCCCCGACGAGGTCGAGGTCGGCCACGACGATCTGGGCCTGCACGTCGTCGGGGGCGTCGGCCGCGGCGGCCCGCGCCTGGGCCAAGTCCACACCGGCGACGCGGCGCAGGACACCGACCCGGGCCAGGCCCTCGGTCGCCTCGGCGTCGCGGGGGTCCTGGGCCAGGGCCTTGGTGTACGCGGCGGTCGCGGCGTCGAAGTCGCCGGCCTCGACGGCGGCGAGGGCCTCGGCGTGCAGCGGCGGGACCGGCGGCGCGGCGGGCTCGGTCTCGGCCGTCGTGGCGGTGCCCTCGACCCGGCCGGTGACGCCGTTGGCCTCGGCCACCCGCAGGACCTCCTCCAGGACCGGGCGGATCTCCTCGGCCGTGGGGTAGGACCCGGTGAACAGCGGGATGGGCTGGCCCTTGACGATGGCCGCGACGAGCGGGATCGCCCTGGCCTGCAACGACTGCACGAGCGACTGGGCCAGACCCGGCTCGGCCTGGGCGTCGATGCGGCCGAGCAGGAAGGCACCCGCGTACTCGTCGGCGAGGGCCTGCAACGCGTCGGCGCCGGTGTCGTAGCCCTCGGCCCACAGGTCCAGGACCAGGGGGACCTGGACGGAGCTCTGCACGAGCTCGGCGAAGGTCTCCTCGGTGACGTCGACGACGAAGGGGGACCCCTGGGCCACCGCGTCGGGGTCGGCCGCCGCGCGACGGGCGACCTCCTCACGACGGGTGTTGCGGGCCGCGAGGGCACCGAGGTCCACCGCTCCGCGCAGGTTGAGCTTGGCGCTCGGGGGCGTCGGCTGGGTCGTCATGCGCCACACCTTCTCACGAGGCTCCGCGGCCGGGTCTCAGCCGGTGGTCACCTGGACGGGACCGCTCTCGGCGGCCACGACCTGCGCCTGGACCTGGCCGCCGCCGGCCCCCGGCGGCACCGAGAACACGACCACCTCCTGGCGCGTGACCGTCGCCCGCAGCGCCTCGTCCGTCCCGGCGAGCGCGGCCAGCGCGGGCTCCAGCTTCCCGGCGCGCCCGCCGGCGGGGCCGGCCGACGTCGTCGACCACGAGTAGGCGGCGACGACGAGCGCGCCCCCGTCCCGCGTGCGGACGGCGAGGACCCCGTCCGGCAGGACCGATCGCTCCTGGGTGAACGTGCCGCCCGCCGCCTGCAGGGAGGCGACCTCGGCGGCCGTGGCCGACTCCACGCCCGACCGGTAGGCGTCGGGGGCGAACTCCCCCGCGTAGGCGCTCGTCGTGCCGTTGGTCAGGAGGTCGCCGTAGTGCGCGGCGAGGTCGGCAGGGGTGGCGAGCAGGTTGGTGTCCTCGTCGGGCGCGACGACGGCGACACCGTCGGCGGGCGCCGCCAGGGTGGGCAGCGAGGCGCCCGGCAGGAGGGTCGGCGTGGCCCAGACCGTGTACGGACTCCTGGCGTCGGACGTGCGGAGCACCACGAGGGAGGGCGCCTGGTCGGCTCCCGGTGCGGTGACGGTCGCGAACCAGCGCGGGAAGTCCTCCTCCCGCGGCAGGATCGAGGTGATCGCCTCCACGTCGTCGGCGCCGCCGGTGTCGGCCGGTGTCGCCCCCGCCGCGGCGATGGTGTGCGCCGCGGTGCGCAGGGCCAGTTCGGGGCCGCTGACCCGGGCGGCGAGGGCGGCAGGGTCGGCCGTCGCCGGATCGGCTCCGGCGTCCAGCACGGCGGTGGCGGCCGCCACGACGCGACCGGCCTGCGCGGGCTGGACGACGAGGGGTTGGCGGCCGGTGTCGGCGGGGGCCGACGACGTCGGCAGCTGGGCGCAGCCGGCGAGGACGGTGGCAGTGGCCAGCGATGCGAGGGCCACGAGGGGACGGGTGGGACGGTGGGTCACGCGCGCCTCCGGGCGTCGGGCCGGGACCGGCGGGGGGCGAGGAGGACGCCGAGCGCGCCGAGCAGCGCCAGGACCCCGCCCGACACGACGAGGGGGATCCCGGCGGGGTGACTGGCGGCGCGGCCCTCGGCGTGCCAGCTGAGCCGGACGGTCCCCGGCGCGGCGGCCACGCCGTCAGTCGCCGTGAACAGCACGATCCCGCCGCCGTCGCGGTAGTCCGCGTCCGAACCGGTCGGCCAGGTGAGGGTGGCCGAGCCCCGGCCGGTGGTGCTCGCGAGCCAGACGTCGGCCGTGCGCGGATCGGTGGCGGCTCCCGAGCCGGTGGTGCTCGTGCGGGCCCGCGGGTCGGACAGCTCCCCCGTGACGGCCTCGACGTCCGTGTGCCGGGCCTGCGCCAGCCAAGCCTCCGCGTCGTCCGCGCGGGCGACCGCGACGAAGACGTCGGCACCGTCGGCGGCCTGCGCGGAGATGCGGGCGTCCGGACCGGACAGGTCGACGAGGCCGGGGCTCGTCACGACGGCGATGCCCGGGTCGTCCGACCGCTCGACGACGTCGATGGTCGCGGGCGGGGCCAGCACCGTCAGGAGGGCTGCGCCCGTGAGGCCGGACACGAGGCCGACGACGAGCAGGAGCCAGGCGACGAGTCGTCTCACCGTGCGCGGTTCCTTCCCGGGGGCGGGTCGTGGGCAGGTTGGGGCGGGGGGTTCGACGGGCCACCCTAGGCCCACCGGGTGGTGGTCCAACCCGCGTGCCCACTCTGCGTCACGACGGGACACACGCGGGGTGGCGGATGTGGTGCACGCCACGTCCGATCCGGTGAACCCCACGTCCGGGAACCTCGTGTCCCGGTCGTCGGACGGGTGCCCAGCGCCCGTCCGACGCCGTGCGGGACCCCTTCCGCACGGCACCCCTGCCCGCCCGAAGAGCCACCCGGCTCCCTCCCGACGCAGAGGACGACGAATGAGCACTCCGACCCCCACCCAGGACCGCACCGACGCACCGCGGCTGGCGCACACCCCGACGCCGCTCGCCTCGACGGGGCTGCTCGCGCTCCGCCTCGTCGCGGGCGTGCTGCTCCTCGTGCACGGCGTCCCGAAGCTGCAGGACCCCGCGATGGCCACGGGCTACGCGGCCTCGCTCGGCGTCCCAGCCCCCACGTTCCTCGGCTGGCTGATGATCCTCGGCGAGCTCGGCCTGGGCACGCTGCTCATCCTCGGCCTGGCGACCCGCATCGCCGGCACGCTGCTGCTCGTGCAGATGACGGCGACGTGGGTCCTGGCGCACGCGCCCCAGGGCTTCCTCGTGGACGGCCAGATCAACGGCGAGAACGCGCTGCTCTACGCGCTCCTGGGCCTGACCGTGGCCCTGACCGGGCCGGGTCGGTTCAGCGCCGACGGCCTGCTGCTGCGCCGCCGCCGCTGACGGGACGGCCGACCCCCGGTCCGGGGGTCGGCGTCCCCGGGTGTCCCTCCCCGGTCACTGGCCGCGACCGGCCTCGCCCTGGGCCCGTTCGACGGCCGCCTCGAGACGTTCGAGCTTGCCCTCCATCTCGCCCGTGCGGCCGGGACGGATGTCCGCCTTGAGCACGAGGGAGACCCGCGTCCCGTGCCGGCCCACGGCCTCGGTCGCGCGCTTGACGACGTCCATGCACTCGTCCCACGACCCCTCGACCGTGGTGAACATCGAGTCGGTGCGGTGCGGCAGCCCACTGCTGCGGACGACGAGCACGGCGTCGGCGACGGCGGCGCTCACGGAGTCGGCCTCCTCACCCACCGGGACGGGACCACCGGACGGGGCGACGGAGAAGGCGACGATCACCGGCGTGACGCTACGCGACCGGCGTGCCCGTGTCCCGCCCGGTTCGCCCACCTCGCGCGGTTACGCTGCGCAGGTCCCTTCCGCCCTCGCCCTCGCCGGAGGTCCGCCGGTGTCCACCGACTCCCACGACGCGTTCAGCATCGTCGTCCGCGGTTACGAACGCAGCCAGGTCGACGCCCGCCTGAAGCACCTCGACGACGCCCTCTCCGAGGCCCGCGCGCGGGTCGCCCAGGTCGACCACGAGAAGTTGCAGGCCCAGGAGAAGCTCGCCGAGGCCCAGAAGGAGCTGCGCGAGCACGAGAAGCCCTCCTACGCCGGGCTCGGCGCCCGCATGGAGAAGCTCCTCCGGCTCGCCGAGGACCAGTCCTCGGAGATCCTGCGCTCGGCCCGCCGCGACGCGGACCGGCTGCGCGAGGAGGCCCGCGCCGAGGCGTCGAGCACCCGCGCGCAGGCCGACGAGGACGCCCGCCGCCGCACCGGTGAGGCCAGCCGCGACGCCGAGGAGATCGTCTCCCGCGCCAAGCACCAGGCCGACGGCATGGTGGACGCCGCCCAGCGCACGGCCGCCGAGCTGACGGCCGCCGCCCACCGGCAGGCCGAGCAGCTCATCGCCGCGGCGCAGCACGAGACGGCCGAGACCATCGCGGCCACCGAGCGCCAGGTCGCCGCCCTGCGCACCCAGACCGAGCGCGAGGTCATCGAGCTGCGCTCGAGCACCGACGCCCGCGTGCGCGAGCAGGAACTGGCGCTGGCCGCGGCCCGCGAACAGGCGGCCGAGGAGGACCGGCAGCGCCTCGAGGTCGCCGCGGCCCGCACCGCCGCCCGCATCGCCGAGGCCGAGCAGCGTGCGGCCGAGGCCGAGGAGCGCGCGCGGGAGGCCGTCGAGGCGGCCGAGTCCATCCGCGCCGACGCCGTCGCTCAGGCCGCGGTGCGCGCCGAGACGGCCCGCCGCGAGTCCGACGAGCTGCTCGCCGACGCCCGGGCGCGCGCCCAGGCGATGGTCGAGACGGCCCGCGAGCAGGCCGAGCGGTCCCGCAGCGGGGCGCAGTCCGAGGTCGACGAGCTGATGAACCAGCGCGACCAGATCACCGACCAGCTCGACGACCTGCGGGGTCTGCTGGGGCTCGCGCCCAAGCTGCCCGCCCGTGAGAACGCCCACGAGGTGGACGTCCGCGACGAGGAACCGGTGCAGCAGCCGGGCTGACCGGTCGGCTCAGGGGGCGGCGGGGTGCTCCGTCGGCAGGGGTGAGCGCGCGGGGACGACCCGCGCGACCACCTCGTCCAGGACGCGGCGCACCGCGCTCTCCCCCACCCACAGGTGACGGGCGCCCGCGACGGGGACGACCTCGGCCTGGGTCAGCGGGGCGAACCGGCGCACGGCCTCGTCGGGGCGCAGGAAGTCGTCGAACTCCGGGACCAACGCAGTCACGGGCCGCCCGAACTCCGCCCAGGCGCGCAGGTCGTCCTCGGTGGACCACCGCAGCGGCGGGGACAGCAGCAGCAACCCCTCCACGAGCGGGTCGCGGCCGTGGACGAGCGCGAGGTCGGTGCCGAAGGACCAGCCCAGCAACCAGACGTGCGGCAGGTCGCGGAACTCGACGAACTCCAGGGCCGCCGCGACGTCGTGGCGTTCGGCGCCGCCGGCGTCGAACGTCCCGCCGCTGCGCCCGCGCGGCGACTCCGTCCCCCGCGTGTTGAACCGCAGCACCGCCAGGTCGGCCAGCTCCGGCAGCCGGTTGGCCGCCTTGCGCAGGACGTGCGAGTCCATGAACCCGCCCGCGGTCGGCAACGGGTGCAGCGTCACGAGCGTCGCGACGGGGTCCCGGTCGGCCGGCAATGCCAGCTCACCGACGAGCGTCACCCCGTCGGCCGTGTGCAGCTCGACGTCCTCGCGCCGCGCCGGCAGGACGGTGTCGGAACGGATCTCACCCACGCGCCAGCTCCTCGCGCAGCACGGTGGCGAAGTGCTCGACGTCCCGCGTCGTCGTGTCGAAGCTCGCGACGAGGCGCACCTCGACGAGACCGGGCGCCCACCGCTCGTCCCAGACGTGGAACGGCACCCGTGCGGCCGCGCGGCCGGCGACGGCCGGCGGCAGCGCCGCGAACACCGCGTTGGCCTGGACGGGCCGCGTCGTCTCCACGCCGGCGGACCGGACGGCCTCGGCCAGTGCCGTGGCGGCGTCGTTGGCGGCGCCGGCCGCGCGCCGCCACAGGTCGCCGCCGAAGAGGGCCAGCAGCTGGGCGCTGACGAACCGCGTCTTGGAGGACTGCTGCATCGTCGGCTTCACCAGGCGCCGCAACGCTTCCGCGGGCCGCTCGCCGCGCACGACGACGGCCTCGGCCAGCGCGGCACCGTTCTTGGTGCCACCCACGGAGACGGCGTCGACGCCGAGGGCGGTCGTCATCTCCCCCAGCCCGCAACCGAGGAAGACCGCGGCGTTGGACAGCCGCGCGCCGTCGACGTGCACCCGCACCCCGAGCCCGTGGGCGACCCGGACGAGGTCGCGCAGCTGGTCCAGGCCGTAGGCCGTCCCGAGCTCGGAGCTCTGGGTCAGGGTCAGCGCCCCCACGGGGGCGCGCATGGGGCTGTCCGCGTCCCGCACCGCGCGTTCGACGTCGGCGGGGTCCACCAGGCCGTCGACCGTGGGCAGGGCGATGACCTTGACCCCGCCGACGTGCTCCAGCCCACCGGCCTCGTCGTGCAGGACGTGGGCCTGGTCCGAGGCGAGCACCGACTCCCAGCGCGACGTCAGCGCCTGCAGCGCCACGACGTTCGCACCGGTGCCCGTCAGGACGGGCACGCTGGTGGTGTCCGGTCCGAAGTGCCCGTGCAGCGCCTCGGTGAGCGCGGTCGTGTAGGCGTCCGCGCCGTAGCTGGGGACGTGGCCGCCGTTCGCGGCGACGAGGGCCTGCAGGACCTCGGGGTGCATGCCGGCGGCGTTGTCGCTGGCGAACCCCCGGACGGCCGGGTCGTGCAGGGACGCCGCGGCGTGCAGGGACGGGGTGGCAGTGCTCACCCCGGCACGTTACCCGCGGCCCCTAGAACCGTCGGCCACGGGCGCCGAAGCAGGCCCGGTGCCAGTGCCGTCGTTCGGTCGCGCCGTCGGCGGGGCTGAAGGTCCCCCGCGAGGGCCAGACGACGAGGTGCGGCGTGCCGGGCGGGATGTCCTGCCGGCAGCCGGGGCAGGTGTAGGTCTTTTCCGACGAGGTCCCGCGCAGCTCGCGGACGACCCACTCCCCGTCCGGGCCGGAGACGGTGCGGTCGACCCCGCGACCCAGCGGCGCACGGGGCGGCGGGTCGGGACGGCGGCGGTTCGAGCGGGGCACGGGCGTCATGCTCTCAAGCCACGCACCGGTCGGCCTGACCGGGCGCTGCCGCGGTGGTGTCCCCTCCACACCACCGTGGCCACGCTCGGTTCGACAGGTAGTCGTGCCGGGGCCCGGTTTCGTTACACGTGCCTGCCCGGTGCCCGCCGGGGCGTCTCGTAAGCTCGCCCCTCGTGCGTCTTGTCATCGCCCGCTGCTCCGTCGACTACGCGGGCCGGCTCACCGCCCACCTCCCGCTGGCCATGCGCCTCCTGCTCGTCAAGGCCGACGGCAGCGTGCTCGTGCACTCCGACGGCGGCAGCTACAAGCCGCTGAACTGGATGAGCCCCCCGGCGCGCCTGACGGTGGCCGTGCCGGAGGAGGACGCGCGGGAGGCCGGAGTCGTGGAGACGTGGACGGTCCAGCACACCAAGACCGACGACCGCCTCGTCGTCTCGATCCACGAGGTGCTGCACGACTCCGAGCACGAGCTGGGCGTCGATCCGGGTCTGGTGAAGGACGGCGTCGAGGCGCACCTGCAGAAGCTGCTGGCCGAGCACATCGGCACCCTGGGCGACGGCTACACGCTGGTCCGCCGCGAGTACATGACCGCCATCGGCCCGGTCGACATCCTCGCCCGCGACGCCGGCGGCCGGGCGGTCGCCGTGGAGATCAAGCGCCGCGCCGAGATCGACGGGGTCGAGCAGCTCACGCGCTACCTCGACCTGCTCAACCGCGACCCGCTGCTGGCCCCCGTGACCGGCGTCCTCGCCGCTCAGGAGATCAAGCCGCAGGCGCGGACGCTGGCCGTCGACCGCGGGATCCGCTGCGTGACGCTGGACTACGACGCCTTGCGCGGGATCGACGACGTGGACTCGCGGTTGTTCTGAGCTCCGGCGCCGCGCCCCGAGCCGAGCAGGATGGCCTCGGCCCGCGCGCGACGCACGGCCGTCCGGTCCACGGCCTGGGCGGGGGCGTCCTCGACCTGCAGCACGAGGTGCAGCCGCGTGACGCGCAGCAGCCGCAGCGCAGGCAGCGGCACCTCGCGCAGGACGAGGCGCCGGCCGGTCCGCTGAGCGCGACGGTGGGCGCCCACGAACACCCCCAGCCCCGTGGCGTCGGCGACGACGATGCCGTCGACCTGGACCACGAGGTCGCCCGTCCCCGCGTCGACGGCCGCGTGCAGCGCGGCGCGCACGTCGGGCACCGTGTGGACGTCGAGCCGCCCGCCGACGTGCAGGACCTGGCCGTGGACGACGTCGTCCACGGTCGCCGCACTGCCGGGAGCCGAGCGCGCGGCCCGGCGAGCCGCGACGTCGTCCGCGGCGCTGGGCACCGTCGGGTCGTTGCGGACGGTGCCCGGCACCGTCGCGAGTCCGATCGCCATCTGTTCCTCCCCCGAGGACGCCGGTCGTGATCGTGTGATCGTCACCGGTCAGACGCAGCGGACCGCCGGTCGGTTGCACCCCGTCCCCCACGAGTTGGCCACGAGTGACGACTGGGGAGCATGAGACCGACGGTGACGCTGTGCGCACACTCTGCCACCGAGCGACACCGCTGAGCAGGTGAAGCACCGAGCCGTTGCCCAACGGTGACCTGCGGCGGTGGCAGGGGGAGGATGGGGGCGTGCAGATCAGCTGGAGCAGCTACTCCTACGCCTTCGGACCCGTCGTGGCCCTCGTGGCGGTCACGGTCCTGGTGCTGCTGCTGCGCTGGACGTTCTCGCACGGGAAGTCGGTCGTCGAACGCCGCCCGAAGCAGGGGTCGAGCGAGGAGTACGGCCTGCTCGAGGTGGTCTCCGCTCCCCCGACGTTCGTCGAGGCCGAGGTGCAACGGCGCACGCTCGTCGACGCGGGCATCCGGGCCACGCTCGCGCCCACGACCGAGGGGCCGCGGGTGATGGTCTTCCCGGCCGAGGCCGGACTGGCCCGGCAGATCCTGGAACGCAAGGGCTAGGCGACGTTGACGCCCTGGCCGGGCGGGGCCGACTCCAGCCAGCTCGCGAAACCGGTGTAGGCGTCCCGGCCCATCGCGAACTCGATCTCCTCGCCCGCACCCTCGGACTCCAGCCGGCACTCCACGATCATCGCGCCCGGCTGCACGGCCACGAGTTCCGGTCCCTCGGCCTCGCGGAACAGGGTGACGGCCAGCGCCCGCCGTGCGTAGCTGCACGACGGGCGCGGGGAGAGCGAGAAGGTGCGGTACCAGTCCAGGCGGTCGCGCTCGTACTGCGCGACGCCCAGGGCCCAGCGCCGCCGGCCACCACGGGCCTGCCGGACGGAACAGTCGAACGTCCCGAGGCGCGCCATGAGGCGGCGGCGGCGCAGCACGACGAGCACCAGCACCACGACGAGGGCGACGGCGCACGCGCCTGCGATCTCCAGGGAGAGCAGGACCTCGTGCACCGTCGCCCAGCCGTTCTCAGCGCGTGCCGGAACCCGCGGTGACCTCGACCTGCTCGGCGACGATCGTCACCTTGTCGTGGTCCACGGAGAAGAACCCACCGCTGACGGTCGCGGTCACCCCGTCCGCACCGGAACCGGAGATCGCCACGTCGCCGGGGGCGAGGATGGCGAGCAGCGGCTCGTGCCCGGACATGATGCCGATCTCACCCTCCGCCGTGCGCGCACGCACGAGCGAGGCCTCGCCGGACCACACCGAGCGGTCCGCCGCGACGAGTTCGACCTGCAGAGCCATCAGGCGGTTTCCTTCTGGATGCGCGCCCAGTTGCGCTCGACGTCCTCGAGCCCACCGACGTTGAAGAAGGCCTGCTCGGCGATGTGGTCGAGCTCGCCGTCGGCGATCTTCGAGAAGCCCTCGATCGTCTCCTTGAGCGGGACGGTCGAGCCGGAGACGCCCGTGAACTTCTCCGCCATGTACGTGTTCTGGGAGAGGAACTGCTGGATGCGGCGAGCGCGGCTCACCGTCAGCTTGTCCTCCTCCGACAGCTCGTCGACACCGAGGATGGCGATGATGTCCTGCAGTTCCTTGTTGCGCTGCAGGATCTGCTTGACGCGGACCGCGGTGGAGTAGTGGTCCTTGGAGATGTACAGCGGGTCGAGGATGCGCGACGTGGAGGTCAGCGGGTCCACGGCCGGGTACAGACCGCGCGACGCGATCTCGCGCGACAGCTCCGTCGTCGCGTCGAGGTGCGCGAACGTCGTGGCCGGGGCCGGGTCGGTGTAGTCGTCCGCGGGGACGTAGATCGCCTGCAGCGAGGTGATCGAGTGACCACGGGTCGAGGTGATGCGCTCCTGGAGCACACCCATCTCGTCGGCCAGCGTGGGCTGGTACCCGACGGCCGAAGGCATGCGGCCGAGCAGCGTGGAGACCTCGGAACCGGCCTGGGTGAACCGGAAGATGTTGTCGATGAAGAGCAGCACGTCCTGCTTCTGCACGTCGCGGAAGTACTCCGCCATCGTCAGGGCGGACAGGGCCACGCGCAGACGCGTCCCCGGCGGCTCGTCCATCTGGCCGAAGACCAGGGCGGTCTTGTCGAAGACGCCGGCCTCGGCCATCTCGGCGATGAGGTCGTTGCCCTCACGGGTGCGCTCGCCGACACCGGCGAACACCGACACACCACCGTGGTCCTGCGCGACGCGCTGGATCATCTCCTGGATGAGGACGGTCTTGCCGACGCCCGCACCACCGAAGAGGCCGATCTTCCCACCCTGGACGTACGGGGTGAGCAGGTCGATGACCTTGATGCCGGTCTCGAACATCTGGGTCTTGGACTCGAGCTGGTCGAAGCTCGGGGCCTTGCGGTGGATCGGCCAACGCTCGGTGACCTCGAGGCGCTCGCCCTCCTCGAGGTTCAGGGCCTCGCCGATGGCGTTGAAGACCTTGCCGAGGGTCACGTTGCCGACGGGCACCGAGATCGGCGCACCGGTGTCGACGACGGGCGCGCCGCGGACCATGCCGTCGGTCGGCTTGAGGGAGATGGCGCGGACCATGTTGTCGCCGAGGTGGGAGGCCACCTCGAGCGTCACGGTCGACGTCTCGCCGCCCATGCTCACCTCGGTGGTGAGGGCGTTGTTCTGGTCCGGCATGGAGTCGGCCGAGAACTCGATGTCGACGACGGGCCCGATGACTCGGGCGATGCGTCCGGTCGCACCCTTGCTGGTGCTGGTGGGCGCTTCGTTGACGGTGGCGGTCATGTCGCTCCTCGGGCTTCCTTCGTCGAGTGAGTTCGTGCAGAAGTGTGGGGTGGGCCCGGCAGCCGTCAGGCGCGCGAACCGGAGGAGGCGAGGGCGTCGGCGCCGCCGACGATCTCGCTGATCTCCTGGGTGATGTCGGCCTGACGGGCGTTGTTGGCCAGTCGGGTCAGCTTCTTGATGAGCTCGTCCGCGTTGTCGGTCGCGCTCTTCATGGCCCGCTGACGCGCCGCGAGCTCGGAGGCCGCCGCCTGCAGGAGGCAGTTGAAGATGCGGCTGTTGACGTACTGCGGCAGCAGCGCGTCGAGCACCGCGTCAGCGCTCGGCTCGAACTCGTACAGCGGCTGCAGGTCGCTGCCCGAGGGCGCCTCGACGCCCTCGACGACCTCCAGCGGCAGCAGCCGGATGACCCGGGGCTCCTGCGTCACCATGCTGACGAAGTGGGTGTAGACGACGTGGATCTCGTCGATCCCGCCCTGCGCGAAGTCCTGGGCGAAGTCGGCCAGCAGCCGGTCGCCGATCTTCTTCGCGTCGTCGTAGGCCGGGGAGTCGGTGAAGCCGACCCACGAGTCCACGACCGGCCGGCGGCGGAAGTTGTAGAACGCCACCGCCTTGCGGCCGACCAGGTACGGGGCGACCTCCTTGCCCTCCTCGCGCAGGGTCGCGACGAGCCGCTCCCCCTCGCGCAGGACGCTGGAGGAGTACGCCCCGGCCAGACCGCGGTCGGACGACAGCAGCAGGACCGCCGCGCGCTTGACCTCGGCCTTCTCGGTGATCAGCGGGTGGTCGAGCGAGGAGTTCGACGCCGCCGCCGACACGGCGCGGGTCAGCGCCCGCGCGTACGGGGTCGACGCGCGCACGTTCGCCTGCGCCTTGATGATCCGCGACGCGGCGATGAGCTCCATCGCGCGGGTGATCTTCTTGGTCGCCTGGACCGAGCGGATCTGCCGCCGGTAGGCCCTCAGCTGGCCTGCCATGTCCTGCTCCTCTTCCTTGCTCCGCTCGGTCCTGCGACTGCCACGCGACTCAGCGCTTGGTGGTGGTGATGCGCTCCTGCGAGATGTCGTCCGCGTCGGTCCGGCCGTGGTCCTCGTCGGCCGGGACGGCCGAGTCGGTCGAGCCCGCCGAGAACTGCGGCTTGAAGGCGTCGATGGCCTTCTTCAGCTCGTCCTTGGCGCCGTCGGAGAACTGCTTCGTCTCGCGGATGCCCTGCATGAGCTCGCCGTGGTTGCGCTTGACGTGCTCGAGGAACTCGCGCTCGAAGCGGGAGATGTCCGAGACCTCGACGGAGTCCAGCTGACCGGTGGTGCCGGCCCAGATCGAGACGACCTGCTCCTCCAGGGAGAACGGCGTGTACTGCGGCTGCTTCAGCAGCTCGACGAGGCGCGCACCGCGGGCGAGCTGGTTGCGCGAGGCCTGGTCCAGGTCGGAGGCGAACATCGCGAACGCCTCCATGGCGCGGAACTGCGCCAGGTCCAGCTTCAGCGTCCCCGAGATGCCCTTGATGGCCTTCGTCTGGGCCGCACCGCCGACGCGGGACACCGAGATGCCGACGTCGATCGCCGGACGCTGGTTCGCGTTGAACAGGTCCGACTGCAGGAAGATCTGGCCGTCGGTGATGGAGATGACGTTCGTCGGAATGTACGCCGAGACGTCGTTGCCCTTGGTCTCGATGAACGGCAGACCCGTCATCGACCCGGCACCGAGCTCGTCGGACAGCTTCGCGCAACGCTCCAGCAGACGGGAGTGCAGGTAGAAGACGTCACCGGGGTAGGCCTCGCGGCCCGGCGGGCGGCGCAGCAGCAGCGACACGGCGCGGTAGGCCTCGGCCTGCTTGGACAGGTCGTCGAACACGATGAGGACGTGCTTGCCCGCGTACATCCAGTGCTGGCCGATGGCCGAACCGGTGTAGGGCGCGAGGTACTTGAACCCGGCCGGGTCGGACGCGGGGGCCGCGACGATGGTCGTGTACTCCATCGCGCCGGCCTCCTCCAGCGAACGCTTCACCGAAGCGATCGTGGAGCCCTTCTGACCGATGGCGACGTAGATGCAGCGGACCTGCTGCTTCGGGTCACCCGAGGCCCAGTTGTCCTTCTGGTTGATGATCGTGTCGATCGCGATCGCCGTCTTGCCGGTCTGGCGGTCGCCGATGATCAGCTGACGCTGGCCGCGGCCGACGGGGATCATGGCGTCGATCGCCTTGATGCCGGTCTGCAGCGGCTCGCGGACCTCCTGGCGCTGGACGACCGAGGGGGCCTGCAGCTCCAGGGCGCGACGGGTCTCGGCCTCGATCGGGCCCATGCCGTCGATCGGCGCACCGAGGGGGTCGACGACGCGGCCGAGGAAGTTGTCACCGACGGGGACGGAGAGGACCTCACCCGTGCGGTGGACCTCCTGGCCCTCCTCGATGCCGGCGTAGTCGCCCAGGACGACCACACCGATGTCGCGGACGTCGAGGTTCTGCGCGAGGCCGAGGGTGCCGTCCTCGAAGCGCAGCAGCTCGTTCGCCATGACCGAGGGCAGGCCCTCGACGTGGGCGATGCCGTCGCCCGCGTCGGTCACGCGGCCGACTTCCTCACGCGCGGCGGTGCCGGGGTCGTACGACGCCACGAAGGCGTCGAGAGCGTCCCGGATCTCCTCCGGGCGGATGGTCAGCTCGGCCATGGGAAGCCCTGCTCTCCTTCTCGGGTCCTGCAGTTCTCGAAGTCCATCATCCCCCGCGTCCCGCGGGGTGGGGTGTTCAGGGCGGGCTCAGCCGGCCAGGCGGCGACGGGCCTCGTCGATGCGGGTCGCGATGGACCCGTCGATGACGTCGTCGCCGATGCTCACGCGCAGACCGCCCACGAGGTGGGGGTCGACGTCGACCGTGACGCTGATGGCCCGGCCGTACTGGCGCGACAGCGAGGCCGCGAGGCGCTCGCGCTGGGTCTCGCTCAGGGGGGTGGCGCTCACGACGTGGGCGACGAGCTGCTCGCGGCGCGCGGCCACGACCTCGACCCACTCCTCGAGCAGCCGTTCGGCGCGCATGCCGCGCGGCGAGACCGCCGCGCGACGGGCCAGCTGGACCGTCTCGGGTGCCGCCCTGTCGAGCAGCAACCGGGAGACCAGCGAGGCGCGGTTGGCGTCCGGAGCCGTGCGGTCGGCCAGGGCGTCGCGCAGCTGCGCGTTGCCGGCGATGGTGCGGGAGAACCGGAAGAGCTCGTCCTCCAGCGCGTCCAGGTGCCCCGACCGCTCCGCCTGCGTGACGACCGCGACGACCGCGAGCCGCTCGGTGGCGTCCGACAGGTCACGACCGGCCGTCCAGCGCGAGGACGCCAGCGCGGCGACCGTCTCGACGGCGGCCGTGCCGATCTTGCCGGTGAACGTGCGACGGACGAACTCGGCCTTGGCCGAGCTCTCCCGCGACGGGTCGGTCAGCGCCCGGCGCAGCCCCACCGAGGAGTCGAGCAGGCTGGTGACGGCGAAGAGGTCCTCCCCCGTCCGGCCTGCGTCGGCCCCCTCGGTGGCGAGCTGCGCGTCGAGCACCTGCTGCGCGGCGGCGAGGCTCGCCTTCGCGACGCCGGAGTCGAGCTCGCTCATCGGGAGGTCGCCCCCGACTCGCTGCGCTCGAGGTCGGCGAGGAAGCGGTCCACGACGCCGCTCTGGCGAGCGGAGTCCTGCAGCGACTCACCGACGATGCGGGACGCCAGGTCGGTCGCCAGGCGACCCACCTCGGCACGCAGCTGCGCAGTCGCCTGCGCGCGCTCCGCCTCGATCGTGGCGCGAGCCGCGGTCGTGATGCGCTCGGACTCGGCCTGCGCCTGCTCCCGCATCTCGGCGAGGATCTGCGCACCCTGCTGGCGCGCCTCCTCACGGATGCGGTTGGCCTCGCCGCGGGCGTCCGCGAGCTGGGCCTTGTACTCATCGAGGGCGGCCTGGGCCTCGGCCTGGGCCTTCTCCGCCTTCTCGACGTTGCCCTCGATGGCCGCGCGCCGCTCCTCGTACATCGCTTCGAGGCGCGGGACGACCTTCTTGGCGACCACCGCGTAGATGATGATCGCGAAGATGATGCCGACGATCAGCTCACCGAGGTGCGGCAGGATCGGGTACAGCGGGTCGCCCGGGACCGCTTCGGTTTCCTCACCGGCGGCGGCGAAGCCTGCTACGAGCACGTTTCCTCCTTCGAGCTCAGGGCAGCGGGATCGACTTGGTCAGCGACCAGGTCAGTTGCCGCCCTGGAAGACGAAGGCGAGCGCGATGCCGAAGATGGCCAGCGCTTCCGCGAGGACGAAGCCGAGGATGGCGATGCTCTGGAGCATGCCGCGGGCCTCGGGCTGACGGGCGGCGCCGTTGATGTACGCCGCGAAGATGAGGCCGATGCCGATGCCCGGGCCGATGGCGGAGAGGCCGTAGCCGACGATGGCGAGGGAGCCAGTCATGGTCCTGCGTCTTCCTTTCGTTGCCGGTGCGCACGTCCGCGCCCCGGAGTCCTGGGTGGGGCGGGTCAGTGCTCGTCAGCGAGGGCGCTGGCGATGAACGTGGCGGCGAGCATCGTGTAGACGTACGCCTGGAGGAACTCGACGAAGAGTTCGAAGAGGGTCAGGGCGAAGGCCATGACGATGGTCGGGATGCCGACGATCTTCAGGCCCAGACCACCGTCGAGCAGCATGTACTCCGCGCCGCTGATGAACAGCACGAGGATCAGGTGGCCGGCGAACATGTTGCCGAAGAGCCGCAGCGTGATCGTGACGGGCTGGATGACCACGATCGAGAGGACCTCGAGCAGGAAGACCAGCGGGACGATCGGCTTCGGCAGACCGTGCGGCACGACGCCCGCGAAGTAGGCCGCGAAGCCCTTCTTGCGGATGCCGACCGTGTGGTAGGTCAGGTAGAGGATGATCGTCAGCGCGAGCGGGAAACCGATGCGCGCCATCGTCGGGTACTGGATCGGCGGGATGACGCCGAAGAGGTTGTTGACGAGGATGACCGAGAAGAACGTGAAGAGCAGCGGGACGAACTTCAGGAACTCCTTGGACCCGATGATGTCCCGGCCGATGGAGTTGCGGACGAACCCGTAGCCCGCCTCGACGACCATCTGCTTCTTGCCCGGGACGACGCTCAGGCGCTTCGTGCCCGCGAGGAGCAGCCAGATGATGAGCACGGCGGACAACGCGAAGACGATGGCCGGCCGCGTGATGGCGAACGGCCCGCTCCCGATGAGCGGCTGCCAGAAGATCTTCTGGTCGGGCGCGGTGTACGTGTGTTCCGCGGCAGCCAGCATGGCCAGGCTCACGTCAACTCCTCCGTGCGAACTTCATCGTGGGAACGGGGCCGGTCTGCCGGCCGCGTGGCCCCCTGAACAGTGGTCGGGCGTCCCGCGGTCAGTGCGTACCGTACCGGAGCCACACGTAGTACAAAGTCAACGCCTTGCCGAGGACCAAGCCGAGCCCCACGATGAAGTGGGTGCCGAGCAGGTGGTCCACTCCCCAGCCGGCGAGGCCGCCGAGGATGGCCCCCGAGATGAGGTAGGACGTGATGCTCCACGCCACCTTCTCGGTGAGGCCGTTGCCGATGTCGGTGCTCGGGTCGTCCGAGGGCTTCGCCAGGCTCACTTCGGCTGCTCACCGCCCATGAACACGGGGATGCGCATCGTCATGAACCCGCGCAGTTCCGCAGCGAGCCAGACGACGGCCGTGAGGATCACGGTGAACCCCAAGGCCGGGCCGGAGATCCCGTCGACGCGGATGAGCAGCAGCATCACGACGCCCAGGAGGACGATCTTGACGCTGTAGACGACCATCGCGGTCAGCATGATCATGTGCGGGTTCTTCTCGGTGACCTTGCGCATCACCACCAGCCGCGCCCCGAAGAAGGCGATGACGATGGCGGCGCCGATCAGCGACGAGAACCCCGCGGACGGACCCTTCCAGACCCATGCGACCGCGACGCACACGACGGCGGCGATCCCGGTCACGAGGGACGCCCGGCGCAGCAGGATGCCGAAGGCCTGCGCGGCCTGGACCCCTGCGTCGGTGCTCGTGCTCACGGATTCCACTTTCGTCGTCGGCGGGTCGTCCGGCTGGACAGGCTCATCGGCGGCAGCCCCAGGTCCGTCGTGAACCGGGGAGACTTCGTGAAAGCTATCACGAGCTCCGGCACCTCCTACACCGCGTCGTCGTCGACCTGAGGTCATGTGCGCGACGTCTCACTGCGGGCCGGGGCGGGCCTGTCCGGCGCATCCGCGGCCGGCACCGCGACGTCCTCGACTTGGGGCCGCTTCCGCCGCCAGTACAGCGGCAGGAACGTCAGCGCGAGCACCAGGCAGCCCGCGGCGAACGCCACCGCGAGGGCTTGCGGCAGCGGCAGGAAGGCCGAGGTCGCGGCGCCGAAGCTGAGGAACGCGGCCCACGAGTACATGACGAGCACGGCGACGCGGTGGGAGTGGCCGATCTGCAGCAGACGGTGGTGCAGGTGCTTCTTGTCGGGGTGCCAGAACGCCTTGCCCGCGCGGGTGCGGCGCACGACGGCCAGGACCATGTCCATGAACGGCACGAGCAGGACCGCGATGGGCAGCAGCAGCGGGAAGAAGGCGGGCGCGATCTGCTCGTTCTCGACCGTCTCGGGGTCGACCGTGCTCGTCGCCGCGATGGTCGAGCTCGCCATGAGCAGGCCGAGCAGCATCGAGCCGGAGTCGCCCATGAAGATGCGCGCGGGGTGGAAGTTGTGCGGCAGGAAGCCCAGGCACACCCCGACGGTGATGGCGGCGATGAGCGTGGCGAGGGAGGAGAAGTCGTCCGGCACGCTCCCCCGCTGCAGCGTGTAGGAGTAGCCGAAGAAGGCGATGGCGCCGATGCCGACGATCCCCGCCGCGAGGCCGTCGAGACCGTCGACGAAGTTCACCGCGTTCACCGACACGAGCACGACGAGGATCGTGATGATCATCATCGTCCGCCCGGACAGCAGCGTCACACCGCCGATGGGCAGCTGCAGCAGGCTGACCCCCTGCCACCCCATGATCCCCGCGGCGAGCACCTGCCCGGCCAGCTTGGTGACGGCGTCGAGCTGGACGATGTCGTCGGCGACCCCGACGGCAACGACCACCGCGGCGCCGACCAGCACCCACAGCGGGCCGGGGTCGGTGTCGAACACGCGGGACAGGAAGGGGATGCGGCTCGCGACGACGAGCGCCGCCACCATCCCGAAGAGCATCGCCAGACCGCCGAGCCGCGGGATGGGAACGGTGTGCACGTCCCGGTCCCGCAGCGGTGTCACCGCCCCGACGCGTTGGGCGATGCGCCGCACCAGCGGCGTCGTCAGGTACGTCACGGCCGCGGCCACGACGATGACGAGGAGGTAGGCCCTCATCCGCTGGTGAGCGGCGCCGTCCCGGGCTCCTGCTCCGGTGCGTCCTCCGCGGGTCGGTCGGCGGGCTGCTCGGGTTCGGCCCAGCCGTCGGGGACGGCCGCGCGCAGCTCGGCCTCGCTGATCGCCCCGAGCCGCAGGATGCGCAGGGGCCCGTCGGAGGCGTCGACGATGGTCGAGGGTGCGCCCTTGGGGCTGGCGCCGCCGTCGAGGTAGACGCGCACCGACTCCCCGAGCTGCTCGACGGCCTCCTCGACGAGGGTCGCCGCCGGCTGGCCCGACTTGTTGGCGCTGGAGACGGCCATCGGACCGGTGCGCTGCAGCAGCTCCAGCGCGACGGGGTGCAGCGGCATCCGCAGCGCGACGGTGCCGTTCGTGTCCCCCAGGTCCCACGTCAGGGACGGCTGGGCCCGGCAGACGATCGTCAGCGCCCCGGGCCAGAACGCGTCGACGAGCTCGCGCACCGCGAACGGGATGGAGCTGGCCAGCCCGTCGATGGTCCGCGTCTCGGGCACGAGGACGGGCGGCGGCATCTGGCGCCCGCGCCCCTTGGCCTCGAGCAGGCGCGTGACCGCGGCGGGGTTGAAGGCGTCGGCACCGATGCCGTAGACGGTGTCGGTCGGCAGCACCACGACCTCACCGCGCTTGACGGCGTTGTGCGCGGCGGACAGCCCGCGGTCGCGGATGACGGGGTCGGCGCAGTCGAACGGGGGTCTCACGGGGCAAGAGTCTCCCACCGCGGCCACTCGGCGGAACCGCAGGCGTGCGTCGGCGCGTCAGCGGCGGCGGGCCGTGGTCGCGCGGGGACGGCCCGTGAGGTCCCGGTGGCTCTGGACGTCCGTCCACGAGGTCGGGCCGAACATCGCCCGGGCCGACTGCTCCTGGACCTCGGCGTGCTCGACGACGACGTACCCACCCGGCGCGAGCAGCCGCGCGGCGGCGGCGACGACCCGGCGCGGCACCTGCAGCCCGTCGTCCCCCAGGCCGTAGAGGGCGACCTCGGGGTCGTGCTCGGCGACCTCGGGGTCGACGGGTACCGCGCCCGGCGGGACGTACGGCGGGTTGCTGACGACGACGTGGACCGTTCCGTCGAGGTCGTCGAAGGCCGTGGCCGCGTCGCCCAGGCGCAGGTCGACGGCGGGGGCGAGGTCGTCGACGTTGCGGCGGGCCCAGGCGTGCGCCATCGGGTCGAGCTCGACGGCGTGCACGCGGGCCGACGGTACCTCCGCCGCCACGGCCAGGGCGATGGCCCCGGACCCGGTGCAGAGGTCGACGACGACGGGCCCGTCGAGGCGCGAGGCCTCCTCGATCGCGAGGCCGGCCACGGTCTCGGTCTCGGGCCGCGGGACGAACACCCCCGGGCCGACGCGCAGCTCCAGACCGCGGAACCCGGCGCGACCGGTCAGGTGCTGCAGCGGCACCCGGTCGGCGCGCTGGTCGAGCAGGTCGGCGAACGCACCGGGGTCCACCGGGTCCCCCAGGGCGACGAGCACCCCGAGGCGGGAGCGGGTGACGCCCAGCGCGTGCGCGAGCAGCGTCTCGGCGTCCGCGGCGGGGGTGGGGACGCCGGCCTCGGCGAGCCGCCGCCCGGCCTCGACGAGCAGCTGACGCGCGGTGACCACCCGCGCAGGCTAGGCCAGGCCGAGGAGCCGGAAGGCGACGGTCTGGGTGTCCGCCTCGTCCGTGCTGCCGCTCGGGGAGGTGACCGCGACCCACTGGCCCGTCGAGGGGACGGCCCAGACGGACGTGCGGACGCCCGTCGTCGCGCCGTTGACGCCGACGACGTGCCGTCCACCGAGCTCCGCGGACAGCCACCCCCAGCCGATGCCCGCGCCGGGGGTCTGCACGACGGGCCGCAGCGCACGGGCGCCCGGCACCTCGCCGCGGGCGACGGCCGCCGCGAGCCGCCCCAGGTCGTCCGCGGTGGAGTAGACCCCGATGCCCGCCGGGGTGCTGCCGCTCGAACGCCAGGGCGCGCTGGGCCGACCGTCCGGACCGAGCTCACGGGCGCGGTCGGCGGGGAGCTCAGCCGGGGCGGCCTCCGTCGCGTCCAGGCCGAGCGGCTGCAGGACGCGGTCGTGCACGAGCTGGGGGTACGGCTGGCCCAGCCGCCGCGCGAGCGCGTTGCCCAGGAGGGCGTAGCCGAGGTTGGAGTAGGCGTACTGCCCCCTCGGCCCCCGCAGCGGCGTCCAGGCGGCGTCGCGCAACAGGTTCTCGGGAGTGTCCCACCGGTACGGATTCCCGTAGGTGACGGCGGTGATCGGCGCGGCGAGCGCTGCCCGCGTGCTGAGCCGCGGCAGCCCCGACGTGTGCGTGGCCAGTTCCTCGAGCGTCGTGGCGGCGAGGGGGCCGGACAGCCACGGGTGGACGTCGCCGAGCGTCGTGGCGGGGGCGACCTCCCCGCGCGCGACGGCGTCGGCGAACAGGAGGCCCGTGAGCCCCTTCGTCACCGAGCCGATCTCCTGCGGCGTTCCCGCCGTCAGGGCCCGCCCGGGGGCGGCGGTCCCGATGGCGGCGGACGCGCTCGTGGTGGAGTCGCCGGCCGCGACGGCGAAGCCCTGGCCGGCCACGTCCGCCGTGGCGGCCCGGAGGCGGTCGGCGAGAGCCGGGTCGCCGGTCGCGTCGGCCGACCGCACGGGTGGTGTCGGCGCGGCCGCGGCGGTGAGACCGAGGACCGCGGCGGAGAGGGCGGCCAGCAGGCCGCTCGTGCGCAGAGCGGATCGGAAGGGCTTGACGGACATCACGATCACCTCAGTCCAGCGGTGGCGAGCAGGGTCAGGAGCGGGACCACCCGCTCGGCCGGGACGTCGTAGAGGCCCCGACCGGACGTGGCCAGCCAGCCCTCGGCGACGAGCTGGCGCAGGTGGTGGTAGAGCTGACCGGAGGTGCCGAGGCCCTCCCCCAGCTCGGAGACGGTGCGCCGGCCGTGGAGCACCTTGTGCAGCAGCTGCAGCCGCACCGGGTGGGCCAGGGCGGACAGCGCGGCGACGGCCTGCGTCGGATCGGCCTCGAGCATCGAGGACACCTCGACGGTCTCCTGCCACTCGTAGTGCGCGCCCGTCGGCAGCGTCACGCTGCCGGTGAAGAGGACGTGCGAGCGTCCCTCCGCCTGCCGCTTCAGCTCCCGCAGCGCCCAGAAGGCGTCGTCGTCCCGCGGGTCGGCTCCGTCGGCGACGCGGGCCTCGAGCGCGGCGAGGCGCTTCTCGAGGAGGGCCCACCGTTCGTCGTCCACGCGTCGATGCTACGCCGATCCGTAGTTGCTACGCATTCCGTGAGGCCGAGGACGCGGAAAACACGCTTTCCGCCCCTGACACGGGCGTGTCGAGGGCGGAAAGAGTGTTTTCCACGAGGGAGCGGGAGGATCGGGTCAGGGGGCAGCGAGCTGGGCGGCCTCGTCGGCGTCGATGGCCGACTGGATGACCGGGTCGAGCTCACCGTCGAGCACCGTGTCGAGGTTGTACGCCTTGAAGCCCGTGCGGTGGTCGGCGATGCGGTTCTCGCCGTAGTTGTACGTGCGGATGCGCTCGGAGCGGTCGACGGTGCGCACCTGGGACCGGCGGGCAGCCGAGGCCTCGGCGTCGGCGGCCTCCTGGGCCACGGCGTGCAGGCGGGCCCGCAGGATGCGCAGCGCCGACTCCTTGTTCTGCAGCTGGGACTTCTCGTTCTGGCAGCTGGCGACGATGCCCGTGGGCAGGTGGGTGATGCGCACGGCGGAGTCGGTGGTGTTGACGCTCTGGCCGCCGGGACCGGAGGAGCGGAAGACGTCGATCCGGAGGTCGTTCGGGTCCACGTCCACCTCGACCTCCTCGGCCTCGGGGACCACGAGCACCCCGACCGCCGACGTGTGGATGCGTCCCTGGGACTCGGTGACGGGGACGCGCTGGACGCGGTGGACCCCACCCTCGTACTTCAGGCGGTGCCAGACGCCCTCGGCCGCGGCGCCGCGGCTCTTGACGGCCACCGACACGTCCTTGTACCCGCCGAGGTCGCTGGGGGTGGCGTCGAGGAGCTCGGTCGCCCAGCCGCGCTGCTCGGCGTACCGCAGGTACATGCGCAGCATGTCCCCGGCGAAGAGGGCGGACTCCTCACCGCCCTCCCCGGCCTTGATCTCGAGGATCACGTCGCGCGCGTCGTCGGGGTCGCGCGGCAGCAGGACGCGGCGCAACCGCTCCCCCGCGTCGGTGGCCGCCTGCTCCAGCGCGGGCAGCTCGGCGGCGAAGCCGGGGTCCTCGGCGGCCAGCTCGCGGGCGGCCTCGGCGTCGTCCATGGCCGCGCGCCAGGCGGTGTGGGCCTCGACGACCTGCTGCAGCTCGGCGTAGCGGCGGCCGAGCCGGCGGGCCAGCCCCGCGTCGGCGTGCACCGCGGGGTCACCCAGGCGGCGTTCGAGCTCGGCGTGCTCGTCGAGCAGCGGCTGGACGGTCTCGAACACTCAGGGCTCCTGGCAGGGACGGTGCGGATCGACACGGAGGGCGGGAACGCGACAGCGCCGGCCCCTCCACCCCGTGGGGCGGTGGGACCGGCGCTGTGAGCGGACTACTTGGCGGTCTTCTTGCCGTAGCGCTGCTGGAAGCGGGCCACGCGGCCACCGGTGTCCAGGATCTTCTGCTTGCCCGTGTAGAAGGGGTGGCAGGCGCTGCACACGTCGGCGCGCATCTCGCCGCTCTTCTCGGTGCTGCGGGTGGTGAACGTCGCGCCACAGGTGCAGGTGACCTGGGTCTCGACGTAGTCCGGGTGGATCCCAGCCTTCATGGTTCTCTCCTCAAGGCGCTCAGTCGGTACCGGGTCGCCGGTCGAGCTGGCGTGAGCCGGTACCTGCGGTGTCGAAGCAGTCTCCCACAGGAAGCCGCCGGTCCTTCACAACCGGCGGCCCCCCGGGGATGTTCCCGTCAGTCCTTGTTGACCAGCGGGGTGGACGTCTGGACCTGGTGCAGGAACTCGAGGTTGCTGCGGGTCTTCTTCAGGCGGTCGAGCAGCAGCTCGATGGAGGCCTGCGCGTCGAGCGCGGTGACGACGCGGCGCAGCTTCCAGACGGTCTGCAGCTCCTCGCGGGACATGAGGATCTCCTCGCGCCGCGTGCCGGAGGCCGGCACGTCGACGGCGGGGAAGATGCGCTTGTCGGCCAGCTGGCGCGACAGGCGGACCTCCATGTTCCCGGTGCCCTTGAACTCCTCGAAGATGACCTCGTCGGCCTTCGAGCCCGTCTCGACCAGGGCCGAGGCCAGGATCGTCAGCGAGCCGCCGTTCTCGACGTTGCGGGCCGCACCGAAGAAACGCTTCGGCGGGTAGAGCGCCGAGGCGTCGACACCACCGGAGAGGATGCGGCCGCTGGCGGGCGCCGAGATGTTGTAGGCGCGCGACAGGCGGGTGAGGGAGTCGAGCAGCACGACGACGTCGTTGCCGAGTTCCACGAGGCGCTTGGCCCGCTCGATGGCGAGTTCGGCGACGGCGGTGTGGTCGGCAGCGGGGCGGTCGAAGGTGGAGGCGATGACCTCACCCTTGATCGTCCGCTGCATGTCGGTGACCTCTTCGGGCCGCTCGTCCACCAGGACGACCATGAGGTGGCACTCGGGGTTGTTCGTGGTGATGGCGTTGGCGATGGCCTGCATCACCATCGTCTTGCCGGCCTTCGGCGGGGCCACGATGAGACCGCGCTGACCCTTCCCCAGCGGCGACATCAGGTCGATGATGCGCGTCGTCAGGACGTTGGGTTCGGTCTCCAGGCGCAGCCGCTCCTGCGGGTAGAGCGGAGTCAGCTTGGTGAAGTCCGGGCGGTGCCGGGCCTGCTCGGGCGCCGCGCCGTTGACGGTGTCGACCCGGACGAGCGCGTTGAACTTGGCGCGGGCCCCCGTCTGCTCGCCCTCGCGGGGCTGGCGGACGGCACCGGTGACGGCGTCGCCGGGGCGCAGGTTGTTCTTCTTCACCTGGCCGAGGGAGACGTACACGTCGTTCGCGCCGGCGAGGTAGCCGGAGGTGCGGATGAACGCGTAGTTGTCGAGGACGTCGAGGATGCCCGCGACGGGCAGCAGGACGTCGTCCTCGGAGACGTTCTCGTCGATCTCGGGCGCACCGCCACCCTCGCGACCACCGCGGCGGCCCTTGCGGTCGCGGTACCGGTTGCGACGGCCACGACGGCCGCCCTCACCGTCGAAGTCGTCCGGACCGTTCTGCGCGGCCTGCGGGCGCTCGGTGCGCTCGCCGGAGCGCTCGGCCCGGTCCTCACGACCCTCGGGACGGTTGTCGGCACGACCCTCGCCCCGGTCCGCGGTGCGCTCGGCACGGTCCTGGCGGTCACGGCGGGACTCGCCCTCGGCGGCGTCACGACGCGGCATGTTCGGCAGCTCGACCTGCTGGTCGGGCTCGCGGACACGGTCGCGACGGGCCCGCTCGCGACGGGACAGCCGCGGCGAGGAGTCCTCGCCGCGCTCCCCGCGCTCACCACGGTCGGAGCGCTCGCTCCGGTCGCTGCGCTCGGGGCGGTCACCGCGACCGCGGGTGAAGTCGTCGAGCGTCGGCTCGGTGCGCGGCGCGGGGTCGCCCTCGGGGGACGACGACTGCGCGGGCACCTGGGCCGCGGGCTGCTCGTCGGCGACGACCGGCTCGGCCGTCGTCACCGGCGGGGCCCCCGCGGGAGCACCGGCGCGGCGCGACCGCGACCGGGGAGCCTGCTGGACGGGCTGTTCGGTGGGCTGCTGCTCGGTCTGCTGCTCGGCCGGCTCAGCGGGCTGCTGCACGGCGGCGGGCTGCTCGACCGGCTGCTGCACCACGGGCTGCTGGACGGCGGGGGCCGCAGCGGCGGGAGCCTCCGCACGCGCGCTGCGCTGCGCGGTGCCGGACTCGTGCTCGCGGATGGCGGCGAGCAGGTCCACCTTGCGCATGCGGCCGGTGCCCGTGATGCCCAGCTCGGACGCCAGGGCCTGCAGCTGCGGGAGCCGCAACGCGGACAAGCTGCCCGTGCGGCGCGCAGGCGCCTCGGACGAGCCGTCGATGGCGGCGATGTCGGTGGTGTCGGTCACGAAGGTCCTTCCCCCTCGTCGGTGCGACTGACCGGTGGATCCGGCGCTTCGTCGGGTCCGGGGGTGTCGCGGTGACTGCCCGATGGGCAGGATGGGAAATCCACGGCCACGCGAAGAAGCGCGGCGAGAACGTGGAGACGCACCCGGAGACGGGGAACGGACGCAGCAGGGACGGTTCTCGGCTCGAGAGAGCCCCACCGTGAGTGTCCCGCCGTGGGTGCTGCCTCCGATGCTAACACCCGGCGGCACGGGCGCAGGCCCGGTCCCCCGTTCGGCGCACGGCGCGTCGGGGCCGGTTCCCGCCCCGGAGGGTCAGGACCAGCGGACGCCGTCGGCGTGCACAGGCCGCGCGTGGACGTCCCAGACGCCCCCGGCGGCCAGGGTGCGCACGCGGTCGACACCCCGCTCGTCGGTCAGCACGAGCACGCTCGGCCCCGCGCCGGAGACGACGGCCGCGAGACCCTCGGACCGCAACGCCCGCAACAGCTCCGCCGACCGCGGCATCGCCGGGGCCCGCTGGGCCTGGTGCAGGCGCTCCTCGGTCGCGTCGAGCAGGAGCGAGGGGTCGGCCGTCAGCGCGTGCACGAGCAGACCGGCCCGGCCCGCCGTCAGCGCGGCGTCGGCGTGCGGGACCGTGGCGGGCAGCAGCGCCCGCGCCCGCGACGTCGCCAGCTCCTCGGCCGGCACGCACACGACGGCCCGCACGTCGGGGTGGACGGGCAGCCGGACCGACCGCACGGCGTCGGGGTGGGTCGGGTCCTCCCCGCGCGTCCAGGCGATCGTGAAGCCGCCGTGCACGGCGGGCGCGGCGTTGTCGGGGTGCCCCTCGCGGCGGGACGCCTCGAGGAGGATGCGCGCCCGGGTCTCCTGCTCGTCCTCGACGACCGCCCCGGCCGCCAGGAGCAGCGCCCGGGCCGCCGCCAGGCCCGCGACGATCGCCGACGCGGACGACCCCAGCCCGCGACCGTGCGGGATGACGTTGCGGCACAGCACGTCGAGCCCCGGGGCAGCGTGTCCGGCGGCGGCCAGCTCCTCGCGCAGGACGCGCACGACGAGGTGGCGTTCGTCGGTCGGCACCGCCCCGGCGCCCTGCCCCTCGACGCGCACCCGCAGACCGGCGTCCGCGACCACCTCCGCCCGGACCTCGTCGCAGAGGTCGAGCGCGAGGCCGAAGGCGTCGAAACCGGGCCCGAGGTTCGCGCTCGTCGCAGGCACCCGCACGGTGGCGGAGGTGCCGACCGGCAACGGCGCGAGCGCCCCCTGGCGGGACGGGCCCGGCACGGGGCCGGACCCGGTGCTGGAGCGGGGGTCCACGCTCCTCAGACCTCCACGCCGATGGCGCGGGCGATCGTGACGGCGTCGGGCTGGACGCGGACCGGCTCGACCGACCCCTCGGCGCCGGCGGCCAGCTGCAGCGCCCACTGCGGGTCCTTCAGCCCGTGCCCGGTCACCGTGATGACGATGGTCTGGCCCGGCTCGACCTCGCCGGCCTCGTGCGCGGCGAGGAGACCGGCGACCCCCGCGGCGGAGGCGGGTTCGACGAAGACGCCCTCGCGCGCGGACAGCCAGCGGTGGGCGGCGAGGATCTGCTCGTCGCTCACGGCGTCGATGCGGCCGCCGGAGTCGTCGCGGGCGGTGGTGGCCCCGGTCCAGGACGCGGGGTGACCGATGCGGATGGCCGTCGCGATCGTCTCCGGCTCGTCGACCGGGTGGCCCTTGACGATCGGAGCGGCGCCGGCGGCCTGGAAGCCCCACATCTTCGGGGTGCGGGTCGCGACACCGTCCGCGGCGTACTCGGTGTAGCCCTTCCAGTAGGCCGTGATGTTGCCGGCGTTGCCGACGGGCAGGGCGTGGATGTCGGGCGCGTCGCCGAGGACGTCGACGACCTCGAAGGCCCCCGTCTTCTGGCCCTCGATGCGGTACGGGTTGACCGAGTTCACGAGCTCGACGGGGTACGCCTCGGCGAGCTTGCGGGCCTGGTTCAGGCAGTCGTCGAAGTTGCCGTCGACCTGCAGGATGGTGGCGCCGTGGGCGACGGCCTGCGACAGCTTGCCCATGGCGATCTTGCCGTCGGGCACCAGGACCGCGCAGCGGATGCCCGCCGCGGTGGCGTAGGCCGCAGCGGAGGCCGAGGTGTTGCCCGTCGAGGCGCAGATGACGACCTCGGCGCCGTTCTCCTTGGCCTTGCTCATGGCCATCGTCATCCCGCGGTCCTTGAAGGACGCGGTCGGGTTGCAGCCCTCGACCTTGATGAGGACGCGGCCGCGCACGAGCTCGGACAGGTGGCGCGCCGGCACGAGCGGCGTGCCCCCCTCGCCCAGGGTGACCACCGGGGTGGCCTCGGTCACGGGCAGCCGGTCCCGGTACTCCTCGATGAGACCCCGCCACACGTGCGCCATCAGGCGTCCCCTCCCTCGACCCGCAGCACACCGGCCACGGAGTCCACGATGTCCAGCTGTTCGAGTTCGTCGACGGTGGCCGACAGGGCCGCGTCGGTGGCGCTGTGCGTCACGACGACGAGCACCGCGCGGCCGGCGTCGTCGTGCCGCTGCTGCACGGCCTCGATCGAGACGCCGTGCGCGGCGAAGACGCCCGCGACCTGGGCCAGCACGCCCGGCTTGTCGGCCACGTCGAGCCGCACGTGGTACCGGGTGACCGTGTCGGCCATGGGCTGCACCGCGAGCTGCGCGTACGCCGACTCCCCGGGCCCCCGGCCGCCGACGACCTTGTGGCGGGCCACGGCGACGACGTCGCCCATGACCGCGCTGGCCGTGGGCTGCCCGCCCGCGCCGGGGCCGTAGAACATCAGCTGCCCGGCCGACTCGGCCTCCACGTAGACGGCGTTGAAGGCACCGCGCACACCCGCGAGCTGGTGCTCGCGGGGCAGCATCGCCGGGTGCACGCGCACCGAGACGGCCTCGCCGCCGTCGGCGTCCGTCCCGCGCTCGCAGATGGCCAGCAGCTTCACGACGCAGCCCTGCAGCTGGGCGGCGCGCACGTCCGCGGCGCTGACCTCGGTGATCCCCTCGCGGTGCACGTCGTCGAGGCTGACGCGCGTGTGGAAGGCCAGGGAAGCGAGGATCGCGGCCTTGGCGGCGGCGTCGAAGGCCTCGACGTCGGCGGTCGGGTCCGCCTCGGCGTACCCGAGGGCCTGGGCCTGCTCGACGGCCTCGGCGAAGCCCATGCCGGAGGTGTCCATCTGGTCCAGGACGTAGTTCGTCGTCCCGTTGACGATGCCGAGCACGCGCGTCACGCGGTCGCCGACGAGGGACTCGCGCAGGGGGCGCAGCAGCGGGATGGCCCCGGCGACGGAGGCCTCGTAGTAGAGGTCGACCCCGGCCTTGGCGGCCGCCTCGTACAGCGCCGGGCCGTCGGCGGCCAGCAGCGCCTTGTTCGCGGTCACGACCGAGGCGCCGTGCTCGACGGCGCGCAGGATGAGCGAGCGCGCGGGCTCGATGCCGCCGATGACCTCCACGACGACGTCCGCGCGCGTCACGAGCTCTTCGGCGTCGGTCGTGAAGAGCGACGCGTCGACCCCCAGACCGCGGTCGCGCCCCAGGCGCCGCACCGCGATGCCCACCAGCTCCAGCGGCGCACCCACGCGCGCCGCGAGTTCGTCGGCCTGCGTCGTCAGCAGCCGCGCCACCTCGGTGCCCACGACACCGCACCCGAGCAGCGCGACCTTCACCGGCTCCACCGCGTGTGCTCCCCACTTCCGTCCAGCAACGTCGTCCCGCCGTCCAGCACTCGTGCCCCGGCCCGTCCGGCAGGAACCCGGGCCAACCCTCTCACCCGCGGTGCGCGGGCCCCTCAGCCCGCGTCGAGCGCGAGCAGGTCCTCCGGCGTCTCCCGGCGCACGAGCAGGGACGCCGCACCGTCCCGCACCGAGACGACCGCCGGTCGCGGCACCTGGTTGTAGTTGCTCGCCATGCTGCGGCAGTAGGCCCCGGTCCCGGGCACGGCGAGCAGGTCGCCCGCGCCGGCGTCGTCGGGCAGGAACTCGTCGCGCACGACGACGTCCCCGCTCTCGCAGTGCTTCCCGACCACACGGGACAGCACGCCGGTGGCGTCCGAGGCGCGCGAGGCGATCGTCGCGGAGTAGTCGGCGTCGTAGAGCGCGGTGCGGATGTTGTCGCTCATGCCGCCGTCGACCGAGACGTACCGGCGGCGCGTCCCGCCGTCGAGGGCGACGTCCTTCGTCGCCCCGACTTCGTAGAGCGTGAAGGTGCTCGGGGCCGCGATCGCGCGGCCCGGCTCGACGGACACGCGGGGCACGGCGATGCCCTGGACGAGGCACTCGCGGGCCACGATCTCGGCCATCCGGCCGGCGATCTCGCGGGGGGCCAACGGCTTGTCCGCGGACGTGTAGGCCACGCCGTAGCCGCCGCCGAGGTCGATCTCGGGCAGTTCCACCCCGTGCACGCGTTCCACGCGGCGGTGCAGCTCGAGCAACCGGCGGGCCGAGACCTCGAACCCACCCATGTCGAAGATCTGCGAACCGATGTGGCTGTGCAGTCCGAGGAGCTGGAGCTCGGGCCGGGCCAGGGCGCGGGCGACGGCGGCCTCCGCCTGGCCCGAGGCCAGCGACAACCCGAACTTCTGGTCCTCGTGCGCCGTCGCGACGTACTGGTGGGTGTGCGCCTCCACGCCGACGGTGACCCGGAGCATGACGGGCGCCACGACGCCCCGCTCGCGGGCCAGGTCGGCGACGAGGTCGATCTCGCCGAGGGAGTCCACGACGATCCGGCCGACCCCGGCCTCGAGCGCCGTCGCGATCTCGCGGCGCGACTTGTTGTTGCCGTGCAGGGCGATCCGCCCGGGCAGGACGCCGCCGCGCAGGCCGAGCTCGAGCTCACCGCCCGAGGCCGTGTCCAGGTGCAGGCCGTCCTGGGCGATCCAGCGCGCGACGCCGGTGGCCAGGAAGGCCTTGGACGCGTAGTAGACGTCCGCACCGCCGCACAGGTCGGCGAAGGCGTCGGCGAAGGCGTCGCGGAAGGCCGTCGCCCGCGAGCGGAAGTCCAGCTCGTCGACGACGAACAGCGGGGTGCCGTGCTCGCGCGCGAGGTCGGCCACGCCGACCCCACCCACGCGCAAGGCCCCGTCGTCGCCGCGGGCGACCGTGCGGGCCCACAGCTGCGGGAGCAGTTCGTTGACGTCGGCCGGCGGCGTGAGCCACGCGGGGACGACGGCGATGTCCGCCACGGGTGTCCCTCCCCTCACATGCGTTCCGGCGCCGAGACGCCGAGCAGGGCCAGACCGTTGGCGAGCACCTGGCGGGTGGCGTCGTTCAGCCACAACCGGGTGCGGTGCACGTCGGTCACGTCCTCGCCCGCGCGGGGCGTGACGCGGCAGGCGTCGTAGAACTTGTGGAACCGACCGGCGAGCTCCTCCAGGTACCGCGCCACGCGGTGGGGTTCGCGCAGCTCCCCGGCGCGGCGGACGACCTCGGGGAACTCGGCGAGGGCGGCGAGCAGCAGCGACTCCGTCTCGTCCGTGAGCAGCGAGGGGTCGAAGGCGTCCTCGCGGCGCACCCCGGCGGTGGCCGCGTTCACGCCGACGTTCGCCGTCCGCGCGTGGGCGTACTGGACGTAGAAGACGGGGTTGTCGTTGGTCCGCTTGGTCAGCAGGTCCAGGTCGATGTCGATGCTCGAGTCGACGCTGGAGCGCACGAGGGAGTACCGGGCCGCGTCGACGCCCACCGCCCCGACGAGGTCCTCCATCGTCACCACGGTGCCGGCGCGCTTGCTCATCCGGACGGGCACGCCGTCGCGGACGAGGTTCACCATCTGGCCGATGAGGATCTCGAGGTTCACGCCGGGTTCGTCGCCGAACGCCGCGCACATCGCCATCATCCGGCCGACGTAGCCGTGGTGGTCCGCGCCGAGCATGATCACGCAGCGGTCGAAACCGCGGTCGCGCTTGTCGAGGTAGTACGCCAGGTCGCCGGAGATGTAGGCCGGGTTCCCGTCGCTCTTGAGGACGACGCGGTCCTTGTCGTCGCCGAAGTCGCTGGTGCGCAACCACGTCGCGCCGTCGGCCTCGTACATGCGGCCGAGGTCGCGCAGGCGCTGCACGGCGCGGTCGACGGCGCCGGTGCTGTGCAGGGAGTCCTCGTGGAAGTACACGTCGAACTCGACGCCGAACTCGGCGAGCGACTGCTTGATCTCGGTGAACATGAGGTCGACGCCCTCGCGGCGGAACGTCTCCTGCTGCTGCTCGCGCGGCAGGTCCAGCAGACCGGGCACGCGGGCCAGCACGGCGTCGGCGATGTCGCCGATGTAGTCGCCCCCGTAGCCGTCCTCGGGCGCGGGCTCCCCGTGGGCGCGGGCCAGCAGCGACCGGGCGAACCGGTCGATCTGCGCACCGTGGTCGTTGAAGTAGTACTCGCGCGTCACCTGCGCTCCGGCGGCCTGCAGGACCCGGGCCAGCGAGTCGCCCACGGCGGCCCAGCGGGTGCCGCCGAGGTGGATCGGACCGGTGGGGTTGGCCGAGACGAACTCGAGGTTCACCTTCTCCCCGCTCGGTGCGGCGGCGCGGCCGAACGCCGGGCCGGCCTCGACGACGACGCGCGCGAGGTCGCCCGCGGCCGCGGCCTCGAGGGTGATGTTGAGGAACCCGGGGCCGGCGATGTCGACGGCCTGCACGCCCCCGACCTGCAGGAGGCGGCGCTGCAGGACGGCGGCGACCTCGCGCGGCGCCGTCCCGGCCTTCTTCGCCAGCTGCAGCGCGACGTTGGTGGCCCAGTCGCCGTGGTCACGGTTCTTCGGACGCTCCACGCGGACCTCGGCCGGCACGTCGGCGGGGTCGAGGGACAGCTCTCCGGCCGTCACGGCCGTGGTCAGGGCGTCCCTCAGGGCAGCTGAGAGCTCGGCGGGAGTCACGAGTGGCAAGCCTACCGGCGCAGGGCGTCGCCCCGGTCCGCCACCCACAGGGCGGCGCGGGACGGCGGACGGGTGGTCCTGGTCGGGGCGGGCACCCATCGCTGGTAGTGTCTGCGACGCACCGCAGGGCCCCCGTAGCTCAGCGGATAGAGCATCGGCCTCCGGAGCCGTGTGCGCAGGTTCGAGTCCTGCCGGGGGCACCACCACGAAGGGCGCCGCACACCGTGCGGCGCCCTTCGTCGTCCCCGGGGACGTCCGTCCACAGGGCGCTGCCCGGCCGGCCCCCCCGTGTCGGACGGCTGTGCTCTGATGCGGTGCCCGGGTGCGGGGGCGTCGCGGGAGCACCGGGGCGGGTCGAGGCGAGGGGTGCGGGTGGACGTGCGCGAGGCGCTGGTCATGGCGCGGGGGCTCCTCGTCCAGCACGGGCTGGACGGGTGGACGGTGGTGCTGGACCGGGCCAAGACGCGGGCCGGCGTCTGCCGGGCCGACCGGCGCGAGATCGGGCTGAGCGGGCCGCTCACGGCGCTGCACGACGAGGCCGAGGTCTGGGACACCGTCCTGCACGAGATCGCCCACGCGCTCGTCGGTCCCCGGCACGGCCACGACGCCGTCTGGCGGGCGACGGCGCGGCGCATCGGCTGCTCGGCCGAGCGCACCTCGCAGGGGCCGCGCCCGCCCGGACCGTGGACGGGCACCTGCCCCGCGGGCCACGTCGCGACCCGCCACCGCCGCCCGACGCGCGTCGTCTCGTGCGCGCGCTGCGGACCGGGCTTCGACCCGGCCAACGTCGTCAGCTGGACCTTCCACGGCCGCCCGGTGGCCCCGGCCGCGCTGCCCGCCAGCTACCAGGAGGACTGGGCCCACCTGGCCGCCGGGAGCGTCGGCCCCGTGGTGCGGGACCGGCTGCCGGTCGGCACGCGCGTGCGGGTCGGCGGCGGCGGACCGCACGCGGGAACCACGGGCGAGGTCGTCAAGGTGGGCCGGTCGCGCTACCACGTGCGGGTGCGGCGGGGCGTCCTGACCGTGCCGTTCGCCCTCGCCGAACCGTTGCGCCGCAGGTGAACCGCCCTCAGGCCGGGAGGGTCCCCTCGACCGCCGCCCGCAGCGCCGGGTCGTCGGGGGTCGTGCGCGGGCGGAAGCGGCCCACGACGCGCCCGTCGGGGGCGACGAGGAACTTCTCGAAGTTCCAGGCGACGTCCCCGGCCTCGCCGTCCGCGTCGGGTGTCGCGGTGAGGACGTCGTACAGCGGGTGGCGGTCGGGGCCGTTGACGTCGGCCTTCGTCGTCATGGGGAACGTCGTCCCCCAGGTGGCCGAGCAGTACTCGGCGATCTCCTCGTCGGTCCCGGGTTCCTGGCCGTTGAACTGGTTGCAGGGCACGCCGAGGACGGTGAACCCGCGGTCGGCGAACTCCCGGTGCAGGGCCTCCAGCGCCTCGTACTGCGGGGTCAGCCCGCACCGGGAGGCGACGTTGACGACGAGGACGGCGCGACCGTCGAGGGCGTCCGCGGGCAGCGGCCCGCCGGTGAGCGCCGTGAGGGGCACGGAGAAGGGGGAGGTCATGGGCGCAGAACGTACCCGCGCCCCCTCAGCGCCCCGCGAGGACCTCGTGGACGGCCTGCCGGGCGGCGCGGCTCGCTCCCACGGTGCTGGCCGAGGGGCCGTACCCGACGAGGTGCAGCCGGGGTTCACGGACGACGCGGGTGCCGTCGACGAGGATGCCGCCGCCCGGTTCGCGCAGGTGCAGGCTGCGCAGGTGGTCCAGGGCCGGCCGGAACCCCGTCGCCCACAGGATCGCGTTCGCGCCCTGCCGGGACCCGTCGGCCCACTCCACGCCGTCGGGCGTGATGCGGGAGAAGGCCGGGTGGCGCTTGAGGACGCCGCGGTCGCGCAGCGCCGCGACCTCGGGGGTCAGCAGCAGGCCGGTGGCCGACACGACGCTGCCCGGCGGCTCCCCCGCCGCGACCCGCTGGGCCACGACCTCCACGGCGGCCCGGCGCGCCTCGACGTCGAAGTCCTCGCGGAAGACGGGCTCGTGACGCGTGACCCAGGTCGTGCCGACGCCGTGGACGGCGAGGTCCTCCAGGTGCTGCACCGCGGAGATGCCCCCGCCCACGACGACGACGTGCTGCCCCGCGAACTCCTGCGGGCCGGCGTAGTCGGCGGTGTGCAGCTGCCGGCCGCGGAAGGTCCCCCGGCCGGGGTAGGACGGCCAGAACGGCCGGGTCCAGGTCCCGGTGGCGTTGACGACCGCGCGGGCCGCGAAGGTCCCCGCCGAGGACGTGACGAGCAGGCGGGCCCCGGCGGGCCGGACGTCGTGCACGGCGACGGGTCGCCGCACGGGCATGCCGAGCCGCAGCTCGTACTCGGCGAAGTAGGCGGGGACGACCTCGCGGGCCGGGGCCTGGGGGTCCACCGCGCCGAGGGGGAAGCCGGGCAGGTCGTGGACCCCGTTGACGCGGGCCATGACGAGCCCGGGCCAGCGGTGGCGCCACGCGCCGCCGGGTTCGTCGTCCCCGTCGAGGACGACGTAGCCCCGTCCCGGGTCCAGCCCGGCGCGGTCCAGGAAGAAGGCGGCCGACAGACCCCCCTGGCCCGCACCGACGACGGCCACGTCGACGGTGTGCAGGGCGGGACTCACGTCCGCTCCCGGCGCCGTCGCGCGCGTGCACCAGTCGTCACGAAGAGTGATCGTAATGTCCCGCGGGCTCGCGCGTCGGGGAACGGCCCGCAGCTAGCCTCGCCCCGTGACCGAATCGTCCGACGCCCCGCCCAGCACCCAGCCCGCCCCCGCCGACCGGGAGGTGCTGACGTGGTCGACCTTCGGCGACGCCGTCCGCGCCCTCGCGACGGACATCGCCTGTGACGGTTTCCGGCCCGGCGTCGTGCTCGGCATCGCCCGCGGCGGGCTGCCGCTGGCCGCGGGGCTGGCGTACGCGCTGGACGTCAAGGAGACGGCCACGATCAACGTCGAGTTCTACACCGGCGTCGACTCCCGGCTGCCGGAACCGGTCGTGCTCGCGCCGTCGGTGGACCTCACCGAGCTGGCCGGCCGCGACGTGCTCGTCGTCGACGACGTCGCCGACACCGGCCGCACCCTCGGCGTCGTGGTCGCGCTGTGCGCCGAGGCGGGCGTGCGGGCGCGTTCGGTCGTCGTCTACCGCAAGCCGACGACGACCCGGGAACCGGACTGGGCCTGGCGCCAGACCGACCGGTGGATCGACTTCCCGTGGTCGGCGCAGGGTCCGGTCCCCGGGGCCGTCTCAGCCTGAGCCGCGTCCCGGACCTCGGGCGGCGCGCGTGGTGCGCGCCGTGGGGACGGCGGTGAACGGGTCCTCCGGCCATGGGTGCTTGGCGTAGCGACCGCGGTTCTCCGCCCGCACCGACGGGTAGACGCTGCGCCAGAACGACTCCAGGTCCGCCGTGACGGCCAGCGGCCGGCCCGCCGGTGAGAGCAGGTGCAGGACGACGGGCACCCGGCCCTCGACGAGCCGGGGCGTCGCCGTCCAGCCGAACGCCTCCTGCAGCTTCAGCGCGAGGACGGGCGCGGCCGGGTCGGCGTAGTCGAGCGCCACCCTCCGGCCGGACGGGACCGGCAGGTCGACGGGGGCCAGCTCGTCGAGACGGCCCGCCTGCGGCCAGGGCAGGAGCGCGCGCAGCGCGGTGAGGACGTCGACGCGGGCCAGGTCCCGGCGCGAGCGGACGCCCGCCAGCTGCGCACCGAGCCACTGCGGCAGGGTCGCGAGCAGGTTCTCGTGGGACAGGTCCGGCCACGGATCGCCCTGCGCCGCACGGCAGCACGCCACGCGCGCCCGCAGGGAACGGGCGGCGGCACCGACGGTGAGCAGCTGCAGCCCCTCGCGCCGGACGCCCTCGGCGACGGCCGCGGCGACGGCGTCGGCGGGCGGGTCCGCGAGGGGGCGGGCGGACAGCTCCAGCTCCCCGAGCCGTTCGACGCGGCGGGCCCGCACGTCGCCGTCCCAGACGACCTCGTCGACCACGCGCACACCGACGACCGCGCGGGCGGTGTCCTCGTCGAGGGGCGCCGCCGCCCGCACCCGGGCCGCGGCCCGACCGGGGGCGCGGTCGGCGACGGCCACGGCCAGCCACGGCGCCCCGCGCAGCCCGCTGCCGGGCGCGAGGTCCACCCCCGTCCCGCCCGCGGTGGCGTACGCGGTCCCGTCCTCGCTGCGCCGGCGGGCGACCCGCTCGGGGTGGGCCAGGGCGACGACGAGCCCCGCGGCCGCGTCCCGGGGCGTTCCGGCCCCCCGGCTCGAGGGCCCCGCGGGCAGCGTGGCGAGCAGCCGGTCCACCTCCCGGTGCCACGGGGTCCGGTGCTCGCGGTGGGCCGCGCGCCAGCGCGCGACGAGGTCGTCGCCACCACCCGGACCGCCCTCCTCGGACAGCAGCGCGACGATCTCCGCGGCCGGGCGGGCCCCGACCCGGTCGGCGCCGTCGAGCAGGGCGCGGGCCAGCCGCGGGTGCAGCCCGATCTCGGCCATCCGCCGCCCGAGCGGGGTGAGGGCACCGCCCGCGAGCGCGCCCAGGCGGTGCAGGACCTCGCGCGCGGCGGCGAGCGGACCGGGCGGCGGGGCGTCCAGCAGCGGCAGGTCGTCGACGTCGCCCCACCCCGCGCACAGCAGCGCGAAACCGGTGAGGTCGGCGGTGAGGACCTCCGGCGCCGTGTGCGGGGTCAGCAGCGCGTGCTCGGCGGCCGACCACGCGCGGTAGACCGTCCCGGGAGCCTCGCGGGCCGCGCGGCCGGCGCGCTGGTCGGCGCCCGCCCGCGAGACCCGGACGGTGTCGAGCCCGCCGAAACCGCGCGCGTGGTCGAAGCGGGGCACCCGCGCCAGGCCCGCGTCGACGACGACGCGGACGCCGGGCACGGTGAGGCTGGACTCGGCCACGGCGGTGGCCAGCACGACGCGCCGCCGCGCGCCCGGGGTCAGCGCGGCGTCCTGCTCGGCCGCGGAGCGCCTCCCGTGCAACGGGACCACCTCCGCGTCGACGCCCGCCAGGCGCCCCTCGACGGCGCGGATCTCCCCGGTCCCGGGCAGGAACACCAGGACGTCCCCGGTGCGCTCGGCGAGCGCCCGCCGCACGAGTCCGGCGACGTGGTCGAGGAGGGCCGGGTCCACGCGCAGGCCGTCCGGCGGGCGCACGGGCCGCGCGGGCGGGCACCACTGCACGTCGAGGGGGTGGACGGGGGCGGTCGCCGTCACGACGGGCGCCGCCAGGAGCTCGGCCAGGCGCGGGACGTCGAGGGTCGCCGAGGCCGCGACCAGGTGCAGGTCCTCGCGCAGCAGCTCACGGGTCTGCAGCGCGAAGGCGAGGACGAGGTCGGCGTCGAGCTGGCGCTCGTGGACCTCGTCGAGCAAGAGGACCGAGACTCCCGGCAGCTCGGGGTCGCGCAGCAGCCGGCGCAGCAGCAGACCCGTCGTGACGACCTCGACGCGGGTGTCAGGCCCGACGCGCCGGTCGCCGCGGACGGCGTACCCGACCGTGCCGCCGACCGGTTCGCCGAGCAGGGAGGCCATCCGGGCGGCCGCGGCCCGGGCCGCCACCCGCCGGGGTTCGGCGACGACGACCCGACCGGCGACGCGACCGGAGTCGTCCGCGGGAGCCGGAGCGGCCAGCGCCAGGGGGACGAGCGTCGTCTTGCCGGTGCCCGGGGGCGCCTGCAGGACCGCAGCCCCGTGGGCCTGCAGGGTGGTGAGGAGTTCGGGGACGACGGCACCGACCGGCAGCGCGTCAAGGTGGGAGGCCAGGAGCGTGGCGACGAGGGCGTCGAGCGAGGTGGTGGGTCCCGGCGGCACCGGGTCATCCTGCCGGGTGCCGGCCCCGTCCCCGTCTGCGGTGCCGCAGGGACCGGACGCCGAGCGCCACGGCGCCCGCGAGGGCACTCGCGAGCACCGCCCACTGGGGCGGGCCGAGGACCGGACCGGCCGGTTCGGGGACGTAGCCGCCCTCGGCGAGGCCGGCCAGGCGCTCGAAGTGGTTGCGCGCGCCGGGGAAGAAGAAGTCGTCGACGCCGTAGGCGAGCGGGAAGGCGGCCGGGCCGGCCAGGACGGTGGCGACGGCCCACTGCGGGCGGTGGTGCGACTCGTGCCGGGCCAGGGCGGCCGCCTCGGCCGGGGCGGTCGGGAAGCGCGGCGAGATCACCATGTCGCCGAAGTTCGTCGTCCGCTTGCCGGCGACCGCGACGGGGACGACCGCGACGTAGTAGTCGGCCGCCGCGTACCGGCACACGGACAGTCCGCGGGCGTCGGCGTAGAGCATGGCCAGCCCGGTCTCGGGCCAGGTCGCCACCTTCTGGGCCAGGACGCCGGGCGTGAGCGCCCCGACGTCGCTCGTGGACTCCCACTCCTCCCCCGGCGGGGCCGAGCAGACCGGGGCGTCACCGAGGTCGGTGACGCTGCGCCACGTGGTCCCGACGAGGACCAGCCCGACCGCGAGACCGGCCACGACCCCCTGCAGGACCCGGACGGGCGCCGGTCGCAGCGGCGCGTGCCGGCCGCGGAACCACCACCAGAGGGCTCCGAGGACGCCGGCGACGAGGACCCAGAAGACGATGTGGACGGCGGCGCGGCTGTGCGGATGGGTGTACCCCCACCAGCGACGCCGCCCGCCCACCTCAGCAATCTAGGGCGGTGGCGCCCGTCAGGACGGCGCTCAGCGCGTCGCGGTACCGGCAGAGCCCGCGCCGCCACGGCCACCGCGACCGCCGCGGCGACGGCGACGCGGCGCCCCGCCGGGGGCGGCCCCGGCACCGGCTGCGGCCGGGCGGTTCGCGGACGACGGGGTCCGGCCACCGCTCGCCGCGGGGGCCGTGGTGCGCGGCTTGGCCGCCCGCTGCGGCTGCGGCGGGGCGGTCGGGACGGGCGAGTCCGCGGGGTCGACGTAGGCGGCGGTCGGCCCGACGAGCTGCGCGGTGAGCGCGTGACCGGTGCCGACCGGCGTCCACCGCGGCGCGATGCCCGCCTGGCGCGCCAGCGTGCGGACGTCGCCGCGCTGGTCCGGCGTCGCGACCGTGACGACGAGACCGCCGGCGCCGGCGCGCGCCGTGCGGCCGGAGCGGTGCAGGTAGGCCTTGTGCTCGGTCGGCGGGTCGACGTGCACGACGAGGCCGACCTCGTCGACGTGGATGCCGCGGGCCGCGATGTCCGTGGCGCACAGCACCCGGACCGACCCGTCGGAGAAGGCGCCGAGGTTGCGCTCCCGGGCGTTCTGGCTGAGGTTGCCGTGCAGGTCGACGGCGGGGATCCCGGCCGCGGTGAGCTGCTTGGCCAGCTTCTTGGCCGAGTGCTTGGTCCGGGTGAACAGGACCGTTCGCCCCTGGCCGGCGGCCAGCTCGCGCACGAGGGCGGCCTTGGTGTCGGTGGCGACCTCGAGGACGTGGTGCTCCATCGTCGAGACGGGGGCGACGGCCGGGTCGACCGAGTGCACGACCGGCTCGGACAGGTACCGCTTCACGAGGACGTCGATGCCGTTGTCCAGCGTCGCGGAGAACAGCAGGCGCTGGCCGACGACGGGGGTGGCGTCCATGAGGCGCTTCACACCGGGCAGGAAGCCGAGGTCGGCCATGTGGTCGGCCTCGTCGAGCACGGTGACCTCGACGGCGTCGAGGCGGCAGTGGCCCTGGCCGATGAGGTCCTCGAGCCGGCCCGGGCACGCGATGAGGACGTCGACGCCCTCCTTCAGGGCGCTGACCTGCGGGTTCTGACCCACGCCGCCGAACACGACGGCCGTGCGCAGACCGAGGGCCTGGGCCAGCGGCGTCACCGTGGCCGAGACCTGGTTGGCCAGCTCGCGGGTCGGGACGAGGACGAGCGAGCGCGGCCGGGTGCTGCGGCGCGGACGCTGCGAGGCGGCCAGGCGCGCCACGAGCGGGAGGGCGAAGGCGATCGTCTTGCCGCTGCCGGTGCGGCCACGGCCCAGGACGTCGCGCCCCGCGAGGGAGTCCGGCAGCGTCGCGGTTTGAATGGGGAACGGGCTGGCGACCCCGCGGGCGGCGAGGACGTCGACGAGGGGCTGCGGGACGCCGAGCTCGGCGAAGGACCGGTCATCGGCGACGACCTCGGTCACGGCGTCGGAGACGACCTCGGGGCGCGCGGGCTGCTCGCGCTGGACGGGAGCGGTCCCGGGGGCGGACGTGGGGGCGGTCGCTCGGCGACGGCGGCGGGGCTGGGGCACGGAGCCGTCGGCGGGAACGCCGCGAGTGGTGCCGGTGGTGGTGCCGGGAGTGGACGTGCGGGAGCCGCGGGGTGCGGACGAGGTCACGGAGAAGAGCCTTCCGGTGGTCGGACACGGGGATCGGCCGTGGTGCCCGACCGCACCCGTGGACCACGGGGGACCTGCGCCCGGGCGCACCCGGACTGAACACTCGACCGCGGTCACCTCAGGTGACCGCCGGCAACCACCCTAGTGGGCCGACGGCGAGGTGAGCGCCACCCCTCCATCGGCGCTCACGCCCGAGACCTCAGTCACCGGCGGTGCGCTCCTGGGAGTGGAGAGGCTAACCTCACCTCTCGTGCCCACCTCGACGCCACCGCGGCCGGCCGGTCCCGCGCCCGGCCCCGCCCAGGGTCCCGACGCGAGCCCGCCGCCGACCCGCCGTCGGCGCGTGCACCGCCCCACGGCCCTGCTCGTCGCGCTCGTCCTCCTGCTCGTCGCCGTCACGGCCAGCCTCGCCGTCGGGTCCCGCGAGATCCCGCTGGGCACCGTCGTCGACGCCCTGCGCGGCGCCGGCGGGAACGCCCAGGACGTCCTCGTGGTCCGCGAGCTGCGGGTGCCCCGGACCCTGGTCGGCATCGCGGTCGGCGTCGCGCTGGGGCTGTCGGGCGCGCTCATGCAGGCCCTGACCCGCAACCCCCTCGCCGATCCCGGCCTCCTCGGCGTCAACGCCGGTGCCGCCGCCGCGATGGTCACCGCGGTCGGCGTCCTGGGCCTGACCTCGCGGCTGCAGCTCGTCTGGGCGGCCGTGGCGGGCGCGGCCGTCGTCTCGGTCCTCGTCTACCTGCTGGGGGCGACCGGACGCGGCGGCGCCACCCCGGTGCGACTGGCGCTCGCGGGCACGGCGATCTCGGCGGCGCTGTACGCCTACGTCAGCGGGATGGTCCTGCTGGACACGCGGACCTTCGACCGCTTCCGCTTCTGGCAGGTCGGCACGCTCGCCGGGCACGACCTCACCGTCGTCGCCCAGCTCCTGCCCTTCTTCGTCGTCGGGACCGCCCTGGCCCTCAGCCAGGCCCGTGCCCTCAACGCCCTCGCGCTCGGCGAGGACTCCGGCCGGGCCCTGGGCGCGCACGTGGGCCGCACCCGCGTCCTGACGGCCGTCGCGGTCACGCTGCTGTGCGGCGCTGCGACGGCGGCCGCCGGCCCCATCGCGTTCGTCGGGCTGGCCGTGCCGCACCTGGTCCGCGCGCTCACCGGCCCGGACCAGCGCTGGGTCCTGCCCCTGTCCTGCCTCGTCTCCCCCGCCCTCCTGCTGGTCGGGGACGTCCTGGGGCGGGTCGTCGTCCGTCCCGGTGAGCTGGAGGTCAGCATCGTCACCGCGGTCCTGGGGGCGCCGGTCCTCATCGCCCTCGTCCGCCGTCGCCGGCTGGCCCAGCTGTGAGCGCCGCGAGCTCCGCCGGGGCCGTCCCCCGCCCGCGCGTCGCCGACGGCGCCCGCGCCGGGCGCACCGTCCGGGCCGGGCGCGTGCTGTCCGTGCGGGTCGAGGGCCGCACGGTGGCGGTCTGCGTCGCACTCCTGGTGCTGCTGGCGACGGTCGTGTCGGTCAGCCTCACCACGGGGGACTACCCGATCTCCGTGCCGGACGTGCTGCGCACGCTCGTCGGCCGTGGTGACCGCGCGGACGAGTTCATCGTCCTGGGTCTGCGGCTGCCACGCGTCGTGACGGGTCTGCTCGTCGGGGCCGCGCTCGGCGTCGCAGGGGCCGTCTTCCAGCTCGTGACGCGCAACCCGCTGGGGTCGCCCGACGTCATCGGGTTCACCTCCGGGGCCGTGACCGGCGCCCTCGTCGTCCTGCTCGTCCTGCAGCTCGGCGGCTGGGCCGTGTCCTTCGGCGCGCTGGTCGGCGGCGGGGTCACCGCTGCCCTCGTCTACCTGCTGTCCAGCCGCGGCGGCGTGCAGGGGTACCGGCTGATCCTCGTCGGCATCGGCGCCTCGGCCGTGCTGCAGGCGGCCAACAGCTACCTGCTCACGCGGTCGCGCGTCGAGGACGCGCAGGCCGCCCAGCTGTGGATCACCGGGTCCCTCAACGGCCGGGGCTGGGAGCAGGCGACCCCGCTGGGGATCGGCCTCGCCGTCCTGCTGCCCGTGCTCCTCGTGGCCGGCCGGTCCCTGACGCTGCTCGACCTCGGCGACGACGCGGCCCGGGCCCTCGGCGTCGACGTGGGCCGCACCCGCGCGCTCGTCCTCGTCCTGGCCACCGCGCTGACGGCCCTGGCCGCCATGGCCGCCGGGCCCATCGCCTTCGTCGCGCTCGCCGCCCCGCAGGTCGCCCGGCGACTGACCGGCGCGGTCGGGGCCGGCCTCGTCACCGCCGGCCTCACCGGTGCGCTCATGCTGCTCGTCAGCGACCTGGCCGCCCAGCGCGTCTTCGCCCCCACCCAGCTGCCCGTCGGCGTCGTCACCGGCGCCGTGGGCGGCCTCTACCTCGCCTGGCTGCTGGTCTCGCAGTGGCGCCGCGGACGCGGCTGAACGTCGTGACCCAACGATCGGAGAAACACGTGGACACCCGGCTGCGCGGCGTCGACCTCACCCTGGCCTACGACGACCGCACCATCGCCCGCGACCTCGGCGTGGAGATCCCCGACGGCTCCTTCACCGTCGTCATCGGCCCCAACGCGTGCGGGAAGTCGACGCTGCTGCGGGCGCTGGCGCGGATGCTGAAGCCGAAGCAGGGGGCGGTGTACCTCGACGGCGAGGAGATCCACTCCCTGCCCGGCAAGGAGGTCGCCCGCCGGCTGGGCCTGCTGCCGCAGACCGCGACGGCCCCCGACGGCATCACGGTGGCCGACCTCGTGGCCCGCGGTCGGTTCCCGCACCAGAAGCTGCTGCGCCAGTGGTCGCGCGACGACGAACGCGCCGTCGACGCCGCGATGGCGTGGACGCGGGTGAGCGACCTGGCCGACCGGACCGTGGACGAACTGTCCGGCGGGCAGCGCCAGCGCGTGTGGATCGCGATGGCCCTGGCGCAGGAGACGCCCATCCTGCTGCTCGACGAGCCGACGACGTACCTGGACATCGCGCACCAGATCGAGGTGCTCAACCTCTGCGCGCAGCTGCACGAGGAGCAGGACCGGACGATGGTCGCGGTCCTGCACGACCTCAACCACGCCGCGCGCTACGCCACGCACCTCGTCGCGATGAAGGACGGCGCGGTGATGGCCCAGGGCGACCCGTCGCAGGTCGTGACGGCCGAGCTCGTGGAAATGGTGTTCGGCCTGCCCTGCGTCGTCGTGCCGGACCCGGAGACGGGGACGCCGCTCGTCGTGCCCCGCGCCCGCACGAGCCGTCTCGGCCGGGACGCCCAGCCGCACCACCAGCCGCACCACCAGCCGCACCAACAGCACGGCGTCGGCACCCGGGAACCGGCCTGACCTCCCGACCCCCCGGTCCCGTGCCCGGGCGCGAGCCCCTTAGCGTGTTGCAGGTGCACCCCGGACACGTCGGCCGCCTCGGACTCGTCGTGCACCCCGTGCGCGACACCGTCGAGCAGGCCCGCGTCGTCGAACGCTGGGCGCTCGAGCACGGCAAGGAGGTCGTCGGGCTCCGCACGGACGCGACCCGGTTGCCGGACTCCGTGACGCGGGTCGGGGTCGAGGAGTTCGCCGCCACCGTCGACGCCGTCGTGAGCCTGGGCGGGGACGGCACGATGCTCGGCGCCCTGCGCCTCGTCGCGGGGAGCAAGGTGCCCGTGCTGGGCGTGAACCTGGGTCACCTGGGGTTCCTCGTCGAGCTCGAGCCGAGCGAGCTGCCCGGCGCCCTGGAGCGCATCGCCGCCGGGGACTTCACCGTCGAACCGCACCTGTCGCTGCGCACCGAGCTGCACACCGGCGACGAGCGGCGCGAGGCCGTGGCGTTCAACGACATCGCGCTGGCCCGCACGCCGGGCAAGGGGATCGTGACGGCCGCGCTGTCGGTGGCCGACCAGCGCATCGGCTACCTGCGCTGCGACGCCGTCGTGCTGGCCACCCCGACGGGGTCGACGGCCTACAGCTACGCGGCGGGCGGGCCGGTCGTCTCTCCCGCCGCCGACGCCCTCCTCGTCACCCCCGTGGCGCCGATGTCCGGCATCGGCCGGCCCATCGTCCTCGGCGTCGACGAGACCGTCCGCCTGGAGCTGCTGGAGGGGTCCGGACCGCCCGTGGTCGAGGTCGACGGGATCGCCGCCGGCGAACTGCCGCCGGGGTCGGTCATCGAGGTGCGCGCCGAGCGCGACGCCGGGCACGTCATCCGCCTCGACGCCGCCGGTCACGGCCGGCGGGCGCGCGTGAAGCTCAGCCTCCTCGACCTGCCGCTGCTGCCCGAGGAGATGCTCGAGCTGGTGCCGAAGGAGTTGCGCCGCAGCGAGACCACGCGCTCCCGCTGACCCCGTCGGGGCCAGCGGGAGCGTCGGGCTCAGGGGGTCGCGGTGGCGTCGGCGGTCGACCGGGCCGTCGGGAGCGCCGACGCCGGGGCGCTCGCGTCCTGCTGCACGGCGGACCGTCCTGTCGAGGTGGCTGTCGGCTCCGACGTCGACCGGCTGCCCGACGTCGGGGTGTCCGTGGGCGAGCTCGTCGAGGTCGGGTCGTCCGTCGCCGTCGCCGTCGCGGTCGCGGTGGCGGACGAGGTGGGCTCGTCCGTCGACTCGGCCGTCGCCGTGTCCGTGCTCGTGGCCGTCGCGGTGTCCGTGGCGGTCGCGGTGTCCGTCGGGGTCGCCGACGGGGTGTCCGTCGGGGTGGGGGTGGACGGAGCCTGGGTCAGGGAGTTCCCGACGATGCCCTGGCTGACGGGCGACGTGGTCCCCTGCCGCTCGGCCGCGACGCTCTGGCCGCTGACGGACTCGTAGACGAAGATCCCGCCGACGCTCAGGACGAACGCCAGGACGCCCAGCAGGACGGCGTTGCGCGCGCGGAACCCCTTGCGCCGCGGCGGTTCCGGCGTCGGGGACCCCGGGACGGGCGCGGGCCGGCCCTCCTCGACCGGCGGGTCCGCGCGGTCGGGGTGCTCGTCCTGCGCCGGCGGGACGGGCCCGGTGCGCCGTTCGCGCGCCTTGCGGGCGGCTTCCAGGACACGGTCGCGGCTCGCGCCGAGGTAGTGCCCGTAGATGGCCGCGGCCGTCGAGGCGATGACGCTGCCGAGCGCCGCGCCGACGAGGGTGCCGTAGGTGCCGAGGGACTTCAGTCCGGCCAGCAGGACGGCGGAGGTCACGGCCGCGCCGGCTCCGCCCGCGATCTGCAGCCAGTTGATGGTCAGGGTCGTCCGCGTGGGGGGTGTCTGCTCGCTCATGCCGCCACCCATGGTCGCAGGCGTCCCGCGGCGGTCCGGGCAACGCCCCGGTCGGGTCCTGTGAAGGCCCTGGTCCGGGCTCCGCGGGGGGCGAGGTCGCGCCGACGGGCCGGCCCCGCCAGAGTGTGGGCCATGACGATCCTCGTGCAGGACCTGAACCAGTGGAAGGGCGCGCCCGTCCTCGACGTGAGCGACGCCAAGGTCGGGACCCTCGCGTCCGTGTACGTGGAGGCCGCCACCGACGAGTGGCTGTTCGCCGCCGTCGAGACGGGGCTCGTGGGGTTCAAGAAGGTCGTCCTCGTCCCGCTGGACGGCGCCGCCGTCGGCCGCCACGACATCCGGGTCGCCTTCCCCAAGGAGACCGTCAAGGCCGCCCCCACGTTCGGCACCGACGAGGAGCTCGGCCCGGACGACGAACCGCGCATCTACGCCCACTACGCCATGGACTACGCCCCCGCCGACACTCCGAGCGGACGGCGGCTCGCGCGCCGCTGAGCCGCCCGCGCCCGCTCCTGGCTCAGGAGCGGGCGCGCTGCATGGCGTCGCTGACCTCGCCGACGAGCTCCTCCAGCACGTCCTCGAGGAAGACGACGCCGGTCACCGCACCGTCGGCGTCCACGACGCGCGCCAGGTGCGCCCCGGTGCGGCGCATCGCGGCGAGGGCGTCCTCGACCTCCTCCCCCGCGCCGAGGGTGCCGAGCGCGCGGATGCGCTTCTCGGGCACGGGCTCGGCGTAGCGGTCGGGGTGCTCACCGGGGTCGGCGTAGAGGATGTCCTTGAGGTGCAGGTACCCGTGCAGGTCACCGGCCGGGTCCACGAGCGGGAACCGGCTGAACCCCGTGCGGGCCACCAGGGCCTCCACGTCGGCGGGTGAGGACCCGACGGGCAGCGTCCGCAGGTCCGCCAGCGGGACGGCGATGTCGCCGACCGTGCGGTCGGAGAACTCCAGCGCACCGGTGACCAGGCCCCCGGAGTCGTCCAGCGTCCCCTCCCGGCGGGACTCCGCGACGATCGACTGCACCTCCTCGACGGTGAACGCGCTGGACACCTCGTCCTTGGGCTCGACGCCCATGAGCCGCAGCGCGGCGTTCGTCAGCGCGTTCAGCGCCCGGATGAGCGGGCCGATGACCCGGCCGATCGCCACCAGGGGCGGGGCCAGGACGAGGACCGCGCGGTCCGGGCCGGCGATCGAGAGGTTCTTGGGGATCATCTCCCCGACCACGACGTGCAGGTACGTCACGATCGACAGCGCGATGACGAGGGAGACGGGGTGCACGAGCACCTCGGGCAGGTGCACGGCGTGGAAGAGCGGTTCGAGCAGGTGCGCGATGGCCGGTTCGGCCACGGCCCCCAGGCCCAGGGAGCACAGCGTGACCCCGAGCTGGCACGCCGCCAGCATGAGGGACACGTGCTCCATCGCCAGGAGGGCCGACCGGGCGCGGGCGCTGGTCTCGGCGAGCGGCTCGATCTGGCTGCGCCGCGCGGACAGCACCGCGAACTCGGCGCCGACGAAGAACGCGTTGCCCAGGATCAGCAGGGCGGCCACGACGAGGGATGCCTGGTTGCTCACCGGGAACCCCCCTCCGCCGCGGCCGGCTCGGCGTCCACCGCGGCACCCGCCTCGGGACCCGGGACGGGGCGGGGCCGCAACCGCAGCCGCTCCACGCGCCGGCCCTCCATGCGCGCCACGCGCAGGACCGACCCGTCGACCTCGACCTCGTCCCCGACGACGGGGATGCGGCCGAGCCGGGCCATGACGAACCCGCCGACCGTCTCGTAGGCCGGGTCGTCCGGCACCTCGACGTCGGTGGCGTCGCGGACCTCGTCGGGCCGGGCGAGGCCGGGCACCGTCCACGACGCGTCGCGGTGCTGGCGCAGCCCCCCGCGGTCGCGGTCGTGCTCGTCGGAGACGTCGCCGACGATCTCCTCCACCAGGTCCTCCAGCGTCACGACACCGGCCGTGCCGCCGTACTCGTCCACCACCACGGCGAGCTGCAACCCCTTCTGCCGCAGCTGCAGCAGCAGCGGTTCGAGCGTGAGGGAGTCCGGCACGCGCCGGGCGTCGGTCATGAGCGCCGCCGCGGGCACGTCGTGCCGGCGGGACGGCGGGACGGCCACGGCCGCCTTGAGGTGGACGACGCCGCGCACGTCGTCGTCGTCGTCGCCCGTGACGGGGAACCGGGAGTGTCCCGTCGCGCGGGCGCGGGCGACGACGTCGGCCGCGGAGTCCTCCAGCCGCACGACCTCCATCCGCACCCGGGGGGTCATGACGTCGGCGGCGGTCTGGTCGCCGAACAGCAGCGAGCGGCTGATGAGGTTCGCGGTGCCCTCGTCCAGGGTCCCCATGTCGGCCGAGCGGCGGACCAGCGCCGCCAGCTCCCGGGCCGAGCGGGCCCCGGACAGCTCCTCCTGCGGTTCGACGCCGATGGTGCGCAGGAACCAGTTGGCGCTGCCGTTCAGGACGCGGATGAGCGGACCCGTGAACCACGTGAACCCGCGCTGCAGCGGCGCGACGACACCCGCCGTCCGCAGCGGCACCGACAGCGCGAGGTTCTTGGGGATGAGTTCGCCCACCACCATGGAGAACGCGGCGGCGATGACGACGCTGACGATCCCGGCGACGGTGTCGGCGAGCCGTTCGGCCAGACCGAGGGCGGTGAGGGGCCCGTTCAGCAGGGAGGCCAGGGACGGTTCGGTGAGGTAGCCGACGAGCAGCGTCGTGAGCGTGATGCCGACCTGGGCGCCCGACAGCTGCGTGGACAGCGTCCGCAACGCGGGCAGGACGCCGGCGGCGCGCCGGTCACCGTCCTCGACGGCCTTCTCGACGGTGAACCGGTCGAGGGTGACGAACGCGAACTCGGCCGCGACGAAGACGGCGGTGCCGAGGGTGAGGACGATCCCGACGAACAGGAGGAGCCACTCGGTCAGCACCCGGGGTCCCCCGGTGAGAGCTCCCCGGCGACCGCCGGGCGCGGATGGTGACTGCTGGAAGGAGGGTCGGAGTCGACCCGTGCATCTGAGCTCATGGCGCTCCCGATGGTAGTGGCACGTTCCGGGACCGGGCCCGCCCAGGCCCGGCGTCCACGGTCGGCGCAGCGGCACCGGCCCGCGCGCCCCCGGGCGGGTGAAACGTCCCGGGAACGGCTCAGGAGGCCGCTCGCGGCGCCGAGACAGGACCGTGACCGCAGGACCCACCCAGAGCTACGGCCGACAGGCGCCGGCCGTCCGCTGGCGTCCCCGTCCGGTGCTCGCCGTCCTCGTCCGCCTCACGGCGACGTTCGGTCCGGTCCTCGTCGCCCTCGCCCTGGGGGCCGCGGCTGCCCGGTGGCTGCCGGCCGACCGCGTGGGGCTGCCCGGTCTCGCGTGGCTGGTCCTCGTCGTCGCCGCCTCGAGCGCCGTCCTGTTCGGCCTGACGCGCTGGCTGCGCCGCCTCGTGCCGCTGTCGGCCCTGCTGCGGCTCAGCCTCGTCGTCCCGGACAAGGTCCCGAGCCGCTTCGCCGTGGCGCGCCGGACGTGGTCCCCCTCGACGCTCCCCCGCGCCGCGAGCGGCGGGGCGGGCGACCGGCTGCTGCACCTCGTCGGGGCGCTGGCGACCCACGACGCGCGCACGCGCGCCCACGCCGAGCGCGTCCAGGCCTACGCCGCCCTCATCGGCCGCGAGATGGGCCTGTCGTCGCCGGACGTCGACCGGCTCAGCTGGGTGGCGCTGCTGCACGACGTCGGCAAGGTGCACGTCCCCGTCGAGATCATCAACAAGGCCAGCCGCCCCACCGACGAGGAGTGGGCCTGCCTGCAGCAGCACCCCGCCCACGGCGAGCACCTCGTGGAACCGCTGCGCGACTGGCTGGGCGACTGGCTGGACGGCGTCGTGCAGCACCACGAGCGCTGGGACGGCCAGGGCTACCCGACGGGGCTGGCCGGCACCGGGATCTCCCTCGCGGCGCGCGTCATCGCCGTCGCGGACACCTACGACGTCATCACCTCGGCGCGGTCGTACAAGAAGCCGATGACCGCCGAGCAGGCTCGCGCCGAGCTGACCCGTTGCGCCGGAGCGCAGTTCGACCCCGACGTCGTCCGCGCGCTGCTCGGCGTCGGGATCGGCCGGCTGCGCTTCGTGGCCGGCCCGACGACGCTGCTCGCGTCGCTGCCCGGGGTGGGCTCGGCGCCGGCGCAGGCGGCCTCCGGCCTGTCCGCGGCCGCGCAGACGGCCGGCGGGCACCTGCTCGGGGCCGTGCTCACGGCCTCCCTCGGGGTCGGCACCGGCGCCGTGGCCGCCGGCGCCGTCGCCGACGTGCTGCCCGTCCAGGTGGCGCAGGCCGCGGTCGAGAGCGCGTCGACGGCCCCCTCCCCCGCCATCCCGTCGCCCGCGTCCCCGTCGCCCACCCCGTCGCCCACTCCGTCGAGCCCGCTCGCCGCGACGCCCGCCGTCCCGGGCTCCGCCGGCGCGCCGGTCGACCCGGCCACGACGTGGACGCCCCGGGCCGGTGCCGACCCCTTCCGCCCGCTGACGACCCTGAGCGGCGCGGCCGCCTCCGCGGGGGCCGTGCCGTCCGGCGGCTCGACGTCCGCGGGCACCCCCGCGCCCACCCCGTCGGGCACCCCCTCCGGCACGCCCGCGCGGACTCCCGGCAGCTCGTCGAGCACCCCGTCGGGGGGCGGTGGCGGTGGTGGCGCGGCTCCGGCCGGGACGCCCACCGTCCCGACCGGCCGTCCCACCCCGGCTCCCACCGCCGCCCCCACCGGCGCCCCCACAACCGCCCCCACAACCGCTCCCACGGGGACGCCGACGTCCGTCCCGAGCACCTCGCCCACGGCCACGCCGACGAGCTCCCCGACGCCCACGGCCACCTCGACCCGCACGCCGACCGCGAGCCCCACCGGCAGCCCGACGCGCACGCCGACCGCGACCCCGACCGGCACGCCCACAGCCGGCCCGACCCGCACCCCGACCGCGAGCCCGACCAGCACCGCCCCGACGGCGAGCCCGACGCGCACGCCCACGACGAGCCCGACCACCACCAGTCCCACCACCAGTCCCACCGCCAGCCCCACGAAGACCGCCGGCGCGGACTGCGCGCGGGCCCGTGCCGGGGCCCGGGACCTCTCCGGGGCCCGACTGGACGGGTGCAGCCTGTCGGGCGTGGACCTCAGCGGCCGCGACCTGCGGGGAGCGGTCCTCACGGGCAGCAACCTCACCGGCGCGAACCTCTCGGGTGCGGACCTGCGGGGTGCCGTCCTGGACGGTACGTCCCTGACCCTCGCGAACCTCAGCGGCACCGACCTGCACGGGGCGACGTTCCGCGGGGCGACCCTGGTCCTGACCAACCTGTCCGGGGCGCACTGGGACAGCAGCACCTTCGCCGGGGCGGTCGTCCTGTCGGTGACGGGGTTCCTGGGGACGCTCGCGGGATCCTCCCGCTGACGGCCGCACGGGGCCGCCGGGCCCGCCTCAGAAGAGCGTGTCGCCGCCGAGGAACGTCTCGAGCGGGGTGACGCAGCGGCGCGCCGCCCGCAGCAGGGAGTCGTGCCCGCAGCCGCCGGCCACGAGGGCCGTCGCGGTCGGGACGGCCGCGGCCATGGCGTGCGCGGCCGCGCCGAAGAACGCCGGGGACTTCTCCCCCGTCAGCAGCAGGGCGCGCGCCGGGAGGTCGGCGTAGACGTCGGCGGGTCCGTCGAACTGCAGACCGGCGCGCGTCTCGGCGAGCACCTGCGGCAGGCGGGCCGCGGTGGAGCGTCCCCACTCGGTGCGCGCGAGCACACCGCCCAGGAGCCGCTGGACGCGCTCGGTGCGGGCCACGGCCTGCAGCGACGACGTCCGCAGGTGCCGGTCCAGGTGGGCCAGCGCCAGCTCGGGGGCGTTCGTCGCGAGCGCCCGGGCGGCCTGCTCCAGCGCCTCCTCGGGCACCGACCCGTCGATGGGCAGGACGGCGTCGTAGACGGCGACGCGGTCGACGCAGCGGTCGAGCAGCCCGGCCGTGGCCAGCAGTGCGACGAGCCCGCCGAGCCCGTGGCCCAGGACGAGCCGGGCCCCGGTGCGCGTGAGGACCGCGCCGAGCAGGGCCACGTCGTCGGCCACGGCGTAGCGCGCCCCGTCCCGGCCGGTCTGCTCGCGGTCGTACCGGTGGACGGTGAAGCGGGCCGCGAGCCGGTCGGCGAGCTTGCCGTAGTCGGCCGCGGGCCGTGCGCCGTGGACGAGGACCAGCCCCGGCCCGGCGCCGGACGTGAGGACGTCGACGGGCGAACCGTCCGCCCGCCGCACGCCCTCGAGGATCAACCGGTCACCACCCGGTGGGGAGCGGGCGGCCCTCGTCGTAGCCGGCCGAGGACTGCAGGCCGACGACGGCGCGCTGCGCGAACTCGGGCACCGTGCGCGCGCCGACGTAGGTGAAGGACGACCGGACGCCGGAGGTGATCTGGTCGAGCAGGTCCTCCACGCCCGGCCGGGCAGGGTCGAGGTGCATGCGCGAGGAGGAGATGCCCTCCTCGAACAGACCCTTGCGGGCGCGCTGGAACGGGGAGTCGGCGCGGGTGCGGGCCGCGACGGCGCGCGCGGAGGCCATGCCGAAGCTCTCCTTGTACTCGCGCCCGCCCGCGTCGACGGCGAGGTCGCCCGGGCTCTCGTGGGTGCCCGCGAACCACGAGCCGACCATGACCTGGCTCGCCCCGGCGGCCAGGGCGAGGGCGACGTCGCGGGGGTGGCGCACACCGCCGTCCGCCCAGACGTGGCCGCCGAGCTCGCGCGCGGCGGCGGCGCACTCCAGGACGGCGGAGAACTGCGGGCGCCCCACGCCGGTCATCATCCGCGTGGTGCACATGGCGCCGGGGCCGACCCCGACCTTGACGATGTCCGCCCCGGCCTCGATGAGGTCCCGCACGCCCTGCGCCGTGACGACGTTGCCCGCGACGACGGGAACGGCCGGGTCCAGGCCCCGCACGGCGCGCAGCGCCTCGAGCATCTTCTCCTGGTGCCCGTGCGCGGTGTCGACGACGATCGCGTCGATCCCCGTGTCCAGCAACGCCTTCGCCGTGGACGCGACGTCGCCGTTGATGCCGACGGCGGCTGCGATGCGGAGCTTGCCCCGCGCGTCGAGCGCAGGCTTGTAGACGGTGGAGCGCAGCGCGCCGGTCCGGGTCAGGGCACCGACGAGGACCGGCCCGTCACCGTCGTCGCGCACGACGGGCGCGAACCGGCGACGGGTGGCGTGCAGGACGCCGAACGCGGCCTCGAGGTCGTCCTGGACCGAGGCGTCGACGGTCACGGGCTCGCGGCTCATGACCGTCCCGACCTGCGTGAAGCGGTCGACGTCGGCGCAGTCGGCCGGGGTGACGACCCCGAGGACGTGCCGGTGCTCGTCCAGGACGACGGCCGCCCCGTGCGAGCGCTTGGGGATCAGCGCGAGGGCGTCGGCCACCGTGTCGTGCTCGCGCAGGACGACGGGCGTCTCGAAGACCGGGTGGCGGTCCTTGACCCAGGCGACGACCTCGGCGACGACGTCGAGCGGCAGGTCCTGCGGGAGCACGACGAGGCCGCCGCGGCGGGCGACGGTCTCGGCCATGCGCCGGCCCGCGACGGCCGTCATGTTGGCGACGACGACCGGCACCGTGGTCCCGGTGCCGTCGTCGGTCGACAGGTCGACGTCCAGCCGCGAGGTCACCGCCGACCGCGACGGCGCCAGGAAGACGTCGTTGTAGGTGAGGTCGTGGCGGGGCTGCTGGCCGTCGAGGAAGTGCACGGCACCAGGGTAGTTGCGCGGCACGATCGGGAGAGCGTGTGCAGGGCTCGTGCACACAGCCGCCGTCCGGCTGCTGTCCGGGTTCAGCGGGCCCGGACCGTCCTACGCTGGCCGTCATGAGCATCGGAACCACGTCGGCGCCCCAGGGTGGCGGGCACCAGAACGGCCAGCCGCCGCGCACGGCCGTCGTCGTCGAGGACGAACCCACCATCGCCGACGCCGTCGCCCGCCGGCTGCGGGCGGAGGGCTACACCGTGGAGACGGCCGGGGACGGGCCGTCGGGCGTGGAGCTGTGCGAACGGGTCTCCCCCGACGTCGTCGTGCTCGACGTCATGCTCCCCGGCTTCGACGGCCTGGAGGTCTGCCGCCGGGTGCAGGCGTCGCGGCCGGTGCCGGTCCTCATGCTCACCGCGCGCGACGACGAGACCGACAAGCTCGTGGGCCTCGGCGTCGGCGCCGACGACTACATGACCAAGCCCTTCTCGATGCGCGAGCTGGTCGCCCGCGTCAACGGCCTGGTGCGGCGCGTCGAGCGCGCCCGGGCCCTCGTGGGCGCGCCGGAGCCGACGACGGAGGCCATGCGCTTCGCGGTCTCCGACGGCGAGCTGGAGATCGACCGCGCCCAGCGCCGCGTCCGCCGCGCCGGGAACGAGGTGCACCTGACACCGACGGAGTTCGACCTGCTCGTGTGCCTGGCCGAGTCCCCGCGCACGGTCCTGACCCGCGAGAAGCTGCTGGAGGAGGTCTGGGACTGGGTGGACGCCTCCGGCACCCGCACCGTCGACAGCCACGTGAAGGCGCTGCGCCGCAAGCTCGGTGCCGACCTCGTGCGCACCGTGCACGGCGTCGGCTACGCCTTCGAGCCCTCCGGCGGCCAGGAGGCCCTGTGACGAGCGGCCCCTCCCCCGACCCCGCGGGCACGGGCCTGACCGGCCCCATCCCCATCAGCGGGGCCGCCCACGACGCCCGCGTGCGCGCGGCGAAGACCGCCACCCGCCGGCCCTGGCCGGACGTCCGGCCGCTGGACCCGGTCCACTCGATCAAGACCAAGCTCGGCCTGCTCGTCGCGGCGTCGGTCACGCTCGCCTCGCTGTTGGTCTGGGCCGGCCTGCGGCTGGCCGAGATCCACATCGGTCCCCGCTACACGCTGCCGGCGTCGATCGTCGTGACGCTCGTCTTCACGCAGCTGCTGGCGCGGGGCATGACGTCGCCGCTGCGCGAGATGACGGCCGCCGCGCGGGCGATGGCGACCGGCGACTACTCCCGGCGCGTGCGCTCGACGTCCAACGACGAGGTCGGCGAGCTGGCCGACGCCTTCAACCGCATGGCCGAGGACCTCGAGGCCGTCGACCGCGAGCGCCGCGAACTCGTCGCCAACGTCAGCCACGAGCTGCGCACGCCCGTCTCGGCGCTGCACGCCGTCATGGAGAACCTCGTCGACGGCGTGACCGAGCCGGACCAGGAGACGCTCAACACCGCACTCGCGCAGACGGAGCGGCTCGGCCGGCTCGTCGAGCAGCTGCTGGACCTGTCCCGGCTGGACGCCGGGGCCGTCGAGCTGGACCGCGAGTACCTCGCGCTGGAGCCGTTCCTGGCGCAGGCGACCCGCGCCATGAAGATGACGGGCCGCGACGTCGAGTTCGTGCTCGACGTCGACCCGCCGGACCTCGACGTGCTCGTGGACTCCGCGCGCCTGCACCAGGTCGTGGCGAACCTGCTGGACAACGCCTCCCGGCACTCCCCGCCGGGCGGGAAGGTGTTCGTCTCGGCGGTGGCCGTGGGCCAGGTCGTGCGCATCACCGTCCAGGACCAGGGGCCGGGCATCGCCGACGCCGACCGCGAACGCGTCTTCGAGCGGTTCCAGCGCGGCAGCGCGCGCACCGACGGCGGCACGGGTCTGGGCCTGGCCATCGCCCGGTGGGCGGTGCAGCTGCACGGGGGCACGATCCGCGTCGCGCCGACCCCGCCCGAGGGCGGGTGCCGCATCGACGTCCACCTGCCCAGAGTCACCGATGAGGCACCTGGTGTGACGAAGACCGCAGGACCGGCCACGGCCCGCCCCTAGGGCGGCGGGCAGCCGCATACCACACCGGGATAGGGTGGACGGGCGCCCGCAGTCGATCACGAACACCCGTTCGGTCATCCAGGAAGAAGGCGACACCGCCGTGCCATCACAGCCCTCGCACCACGAGGACAAGATCGCAGCCACCTTCGGTCCCAACGAGTGGCTCGTGGACGAGCTGTTCGAGCAGTACAAGGCCGACAAGAACTCCGTCGACAAGGCGTGGTGGGACTTCTTCGAGGACTACTCCCCGGCGGAGAACCCGGCCGGGTCGACGAAGTCCTCGGGCGCGAACGGGACGAACGGCACCAACGGCTCCGCTCGGGGCGGGAGCACGCAGGCGCAGGACAAGGGCACGACGGGGTCCACCACCTCGACCACGCCGCCGCCGCCCGCCCCCACGCCGGCGCCCACCCCCGCGCCGGCGAAGGCGCCCGCGGAGCCGGCGGCGAAGGCTCCGGCGAAGGCCCCCGCGAAGGCCCCCGAGAAGCCCGCGGACGCGCCGGCGGCCCCGGCGCAGGACCCGGCGCAGGACCCGGCGCAGGACACCGTCTCCCCGCTGCGCGGCCCCGCCGCCCGGGTCGTGACGAACATGGAGGAGTCCCTCGAGGTCCCCACGGCGACGAGCGTGCGGGCCGTGCCGGCCAAGCTGCTGGTCGACAACCGCATCGTCATCAACAACCACCTCAAGCGCGCCCGCGGCGGCAAGGTGTCCTTCACGCACCTCATCGGCTTCGCGGTCGTCGAGGCCCTGTCGGCCATGCCCTCGATGAACGCCGCGTACACGACGGACGCCAAGGGCAAGCCGGCCGTCCTGCAGCCGGCGCACGTCAACCTCGGCATCGCGATCGACCTGCCCAAGCCCGACGGTTCGCGCCAGCTCATGGTGCCCGCGGTGAAGGAGTGCGAGTCGAAGGACTTCGCGGAGTTCTGGGCCGCCTACGAGGACGTCGTGCGACGGGCCCGCGGGGGCAAGCTCACGACGCAGGACTTCGCCGGCACGTCGATCTCCCTGACGAACCCCGGCACCATCGGGACGGTCCACTCGGTCCCCCGGCTGGTCAAGGGCCAGGGCGCCATCATCGGCGTCGGCGCGATGGAGTACCCGGCGGAGTACCAGGGCGCCAGCGAGGAGACGCTGACCCGGCTGGCGGTCAGCAAGGTCATCACGCTGACCTCGACGTACGACCACCGCATCATCCAGGGCGCCGGGTCCGGGGAGTTCCTGCGGATCGTGCACACCAAGCTGCTCGGGGAGGACGGGTTCTACGACCGCGTCTTCCAGGCGCTGCACATCCCGTACCAGCCCATCCGCTGGACGCCGGACATCTCGATCAGCCACGACGACCAGATCAACAAGACCGCGCGGCTCGTGGAACTGATCCACGCGTTCCGCGTGCGCGGCCACCTCATGGCCGACACCGACCCGCTGGAGTACAAGCAGCGGATGCACCCCGACCTCGAGATCGAGACGCACGGCCTGACGCTGTGGGACCTCGACCGGGAGTTCCCCACCGGGGGTTTCGGCGGCAAGGCGCACATGAAGCTGCGCGACGTCCTCGGCGTGCTGCGCGACTCCTACTGCCGCACCGTCGGCATCGAGTACATGCACATCCAGGAACCGGACCAGCGCAAGTGGATCCAGGACCGGGTGGAACGCCCCTACGCCAAGCCGACCGCGGCCGAGCAGCTGCGCATCCTGCGCCGCCTCAACGCGGCCGAGGCGTTCGAGACGTTCCTGCAGACGAAGTACGTGGGGCAGAAGCGCTTCTCCCTCGAGGGCGGGGAGTCCGTCATCGCCCTCCTCGACGCGCTGCTGTCGCGCGCCGCGACGAACGGGATGGACGAGGTCTGCCTCGGCATGGCCCACCGCGGCCGCCTCAACGTGCTGACGAACGTGGCGGGCAAGAGCTACTCGCAGGTGTTCCGCGAGTTCGAGGGCATGCAGGACCCCCGCACGGTGCAGGGTTCCGGTGACGTGAAGTACCACCTGGGCACCGAGGGCACGTTCACGGGCGAGGACGGCGAGCAGACGAAGGTCTACGTCGCGGCGAACCCCTCCCACCTCGAGGCCGTCGACCCGGTGCTCGAGGGCGTGGCGCGGGCCAAGCAGGACCGCATCAACCTCGCCGGCGCCTCGTTCCCGGTGCTGCCCGTCCTCATCCACGGCGACGCGGCCTTCGCCGGCCAGGGCGTCGTGGCCGAGACGCTGAACCTGTCGCAGCTGCGCGGGTACCGCACGGGCGGCACGGTGCACGTCGTCATCAACAACCAGGTCGGGTTCACCACGGCCCCGGCGTCCTCGCGCTCGTCGGTGTACTGCACCGACGTCGGCCGGATGATCCAGGCGCCGATCTTCCACGTGAACGGCGACGACCCCGAGGCGTGCGTCCGCGTGGCGCAGCTGGCGTTCGAGTTCCGGCAGGAGTTCGACAAGGACGTCGTCATCGACATGGTCTGCTACCGCCGCCGCGGTCACAACGAGGGCGACGACCCCTCGATGACGCAGCCGCTCATGTACAACCTCATCGAGAAGAAGCGCTCGGTGCGCAAGAGCTACACCGAGGGTCTCATCGGCCGCGGCGACATCTCCGTGGAGGAGGCCGAGGAGGCGCTGCGCGACTACTCGGCCCAGCTCGAGCGCGCGTTCGCCGAGACCAAGGGCACGAAGAACGGCGGTTCCGGCGACGGCGACAGCCGCGGTGGCCTGGAGAAGCCGTCCGCGCAGGAGGCCGACGAGCAGGCGCCCGCGCAGGCCCGCGAGACGGCCGTCGACGCGGCGGTGCTCAAGCACATCGGCCAGGTGCAGGCGAACCCGCCGGAAGGCTTCACCGTGCACCCCAAGCTGCGTCAGCTCCTCGACAAGCGCGCGCAGATGTCGACCGAGGGCGGGATCGACTGGGGCTGGGGCGAACTGCTCGCCTTCGGCTCGCTGCTCATGGAGGGCACCCCGATCCGGCTGTCGGGCCAAGACTCCCGCCGCGGCACGTTCGTCTCCCGGCACGCGGTCCTCACCGACCGCGTGACCGGCGCGGAGTGGACCCCGCTGCTCTACCTGGGCCGCGAGGGCGCCGAGCAGGGCAAGTTCTGGATCTACGACTCCCTGCTCTCGGAGTACGCCGCGATGGGCTTCGAGTACGGGTACTCCGTCGAGCGGCCCGACGCGCTGGTGCTGTGGGAGGCGCAGTTCGGCGACTTCTTCAACGGCGCGCAGACCGTCATCGACGAGTTCATCGCCGCCGGTGAGCAGAAGTGGGGCCAGCGCTCCTCCGTCGTCCTGCTGCTGCCGCACGGCTACGAGGGCCAGGGCCCGGACCACTCCTCGGGCCGCATCGAGCGGTTCCTGCAGCTGTGCGCCGAGGACAACATGACCGTCGCGGTCCCGTCCACGCCCGCCAGCTACTTCCACCTGCTGCGGCGGCAGGCCTACGCGCGCCCGCGTCGTCCGCTCATCGTCTTCACCCCGAAGTCGATGCTGCGCCTGAAGGCGGCGACGTCGGCCGTCGAGGACTTCACGACGGGCACGTTCCAGGAGGTCATCGGCGACCAGGGCGGGCTCGACCCCGCGCAGGTCGACCGCGTCCTGATGTGCTCGGGGAAGGTCTACTGGGACCTCGTCGCCGAGCGCACCGCGCGCGGTGACACCTCGACCGCGATCGTGCGCCTGGAGCAGCTGGCCCCGCTGCCCGTGCAGCAGGTGCTCGCGGTCCTGTCGCAGTTCCCGAACGCCGAACCGGTGTGGGTGCAGGAGGAACCGGCGAACCAGGGCGGCTGGTGGCACGTCGCGATGGGCCTGTTCCCGTCGCTGGCCGCCAAGCTGCGCCTCGTGTCCCGGCCGGCGTCCGCCTCCCCGGCCGCCGGGTCGGCCAAGCGCCACCAGGCCGAGCAGCGGGCGATCGTCGAGGACGCCTTCCGCCGCTGATCCACGGCCCGCGCACCTCGGACCCCGTCACCCGCGCAGGGTGGCGGGGTCCTCGCGTGCGACCGACTATCCTCGCCCCGGACCCCAGACCCACCACGACAGGAGCACGACCCGCGTGAGCGAGGACCAGCAGTGAACGGCCGCTACGACGTGCGGGTGTGCCTCGTGGGCGACGAGTTCGTCACCGGGGTCGGCGACCCCCGCGCGCTGGGCTGGGTGGGCCGCGTCTCGGCCCGCACGCCGCGCGAGGACCGCGACGTGACGTTCTTCCCGCTCGGCGTGCCGGGCGAGACGACGACCGAGCTGAACAACCGCTGGCGCGAGGAGACCTCCCGCCGGTTCGTCGGCGGTGACGAGCACCGCCTCGTCGTGGGTCTCGGCCACGCCGACCTCGACGCGGGCACCACGCTGGCGCGCAGCCGCCTCAACCTCGCCAACGTCCTCGACGAGTGCGAGGCCCGGGGGCTGCCGACGCTCGTCGTCGGGCCCACGCCGGTCTCCGACGCCGAGCGCAACGACCGCATCGGCGACCTCGCCGACGCGTTCGCCGACGTCTGCGCGCGCCGCCGGATCGCCTACGTCGACACGTTCTCCCCGCTGCTGGAGCACGAGGACTGGTACGCCGACCTCGCCGCCTCCGACGGCACCCACCCCGGCCAGGCCGGGTACGGGCTGCTGGCGTGGCTGGTGCTGCACAGCGGGTGGTACGACTGGCTGGGCGTCCCCCAGCCGTGACCCGCCCGTGAGCCCCCGGTGAGGCTGCACGCCGGGGAACCGCCCGCCGGGCCGTGGCGTCGCGCCACGGCCGGCGAGGTCTTCGACGTCCTCCTGGCGGGCCTGGCCCTCTCGCGGCGGACGGTGGTCGCGGTCGACGGCCGCAGCGCCTCGGGCAAGACGACGCTCTCGTCGGCCCTGCAGGCGGAGGCGACGCGGCGGGGCGTGCCCTGCGCCGTCGTCCACACCGACGACATCGCCTGGTACCACTCGTTCTTCGACTGGGCCGACCTGCTCGCCGACGGGGTGCTGCGCCCCTTCCGCACCGACGGCGCGGTGCGCTACGTCCCGCCGGGGTGGCGGCCGAACGGCCGCGACGGGGCGGTCGAGGTGCCGGCCGGGACGCGGCTGCTGCTCGTCGAGGGGGTCGGCGCGGGTCGCCGCGCGCTGGGCGACCTGCTCGACGCCGTCGTGTGGGTCCAGTCCGACGTCGACGTGGCGCGCGAGCGCGGTCTGGCGCGGGACGTCGCGTCCGGGGTGGACGGGGACGCGGCGCAGACCGAGGCCTTCTGGGACGAGTGGGACCGTGAGGAGGTGCCGTTCCAGGCGACGCAGCGGCCGTGGGAGCGTGCCGCGCTCGTCGTCGCCGGCTCCCGCGACGCCCCGGCTTCCGACGCCTTCGAGGTCAGCCCAGGACCCGCCGCCAGTAGCGCTCCGGGGCATCGAGGAAGAACCGCCAGTTCCTGACGACCGGCAGGTCCTCCCAGTCGACGGGCGTCAGCCCCCGCTCGTCGACCTGCAGGATCCGCGCCCCGGGCAGCGCCGTCAGCAGCGGTGAGTGCGTGGCGCACAGCACCTGCCGGCCCTCGGCCGCCATCCGCGCGAACGAGGCGCCCAGGACCAGCTGGTTCTCGAAGGACAGCGCCGACTCCGGTTCGTCGAGCAGCAGCAGGCCGACCTGGCGCATCCACGCCGCGTCGAGGACGTCGAGGAACGACTCCCCGTGGCTGAGCTCGTGCAGCCCGGAGTGCGCCTCGGAGCCGACGTCGTGCAACCAGGAGTAGAAGCGGTGCATCGTCTCGGCGCGCAGGAAGAACACCTCGCGGAACCGGGACGTCCCGCGCACGACCTGCAGCCGCTCCCCCAGCCCCGAGCCGTCCACCGGGTCCTCCTCCCGCCCCGGCGCGTGCCGGCGCAGCCCGCCCTCGGAGTGCACCCCGAGCGCGTGGGCGATCCCCTCCACGAGCGTCGACTTCCCGGCCCCGTTCTCCCCGACGAGGAACGTGATCCCGGCGGGGACGTCCAGACCGCGGGTCAGCAGCTGGGCCACCGCCGGGACCGCGTCCGGCCAGCGGTCGGCGTCCACGACCGCACCCGGCGCGGGCCGCAGGCCGCGCAGCAACCGGTCCGCGCGGCGGGCAGCGGCAGCGGGGGTCACGGGTCCAGGATGGCCCGGTGCCCGTCGCCCTCCTCGGTCCGGTCCTGCGCCACGTCGACGCCACCAGCGCCACGGTGTGGGTCGAGGTCGACGAACCCGGCCTCGTCCACGTCGACGTGCGGCTGCCCGACGGCACCGTACGCACCGCCGCGAGCCCCACGCTGACCCTGCACGCGCACCACTTCGCGCTCGTCGTCGTGGAGGACCTGCCGGCGGGGGCGTCCCTGCCCTACGGGGTACGGCTCGACGAGGCGCCGGTGTGGCCGCCGCCCCGCGCGGGCTGGGCGTGGCCGGAAAGCCGCATCCGCACCGCCTCCCCCGGGGCCGAGGTCCGCATCGCCTTCGGGTCATGCCGCCGTGCGGGCGACGACGGCGAGGAGTCCACGCGGCTGGTCGGCGTCGACGCGCTGTCGGCCATGGCGCACCGGCTGCACGACGACGCGCTGGCCCCGCACCCCGACCTCCTGCTGTTCGTCGGGGACCAGGTCTACGCCGACGACCCCAACCCCGGCATCGTCGACCGGCTGCGGGAGCGGCACGCGGGACGCGCCGACGAGGACCCCGAGGTCCGTGACGAGATCGGCGACTTCGAGGAGTACACCTGGCTGTACCACGAGACGTGGGGCCCGGACCCGGTGCGCTGGCTGCTGTCCACCGTGCCGACGTGCATGCTCCTGGACGACCACGACCTGCGCGACGACTGGAACACCTCCGACGTCTGGCGCGCGGAGGTCTCGCGGCGGCCGTGGTGGCGCGAGCGGGTCACCGGGGCCTTCGGCAGCTACTGGATCTACCAGCACCTCGGCAACCTGTCGCCCGCCGAGCTGGCCCGGGACCGCCTGCTGGCGGTCCTGCGCGAGATCGAGGACGACGCCGAACGCGACGAGGTCCTCGACGAGTTCGCCCGCACCGCCGACGCCGACCCGTCCTCGGCGCGGTGGAGCTTCACCCGCGAGCTCGGCACGACGCGGCTCGTCGCGGTCGACTCCCGGTGCGCCCGCCGGCTGACACCGGGCGAACGGCGCATGACCGACGCAGCCGAGTGGGAGTGGATCCGCGAGCGGGCCCTGGCCCCCGGCGCCCGCCACCTGCTGCTGGCCACGACGCTGCCCGCGTTCCTGCTGCACGGCATCCACCACGCCGAGACCTTCGACGCCGCCGTCGCGGACGGGCGGTTCGGCCGCCGGGCGGCGGGGTGGGGCGAACGGTTGCGCCAGGCCGCCGACCTGGAGCACTGGGCGGCCTTCCACCCCTCGTTCGTCGACCTCGTCGCCCTCCTCGGTCAGGTCGGCCGCGCGCCCGAACCCCCCGCCAGCGTCCTCGTCCTCTCCGGCGACGTGCACTGCAGCTACACCGCGCGCGTCGACGTCCCCGGCCTGGACCCGGACCGCACCGTCGTCCACCAGCTCGTCATGTCCCCCTTCCGCAACCCCCTCGAACGCGGCATGCAGATCGCCAACCGCGTCCTGGACCGCGGTCCCGTCCGGGCCCTGGTGCGCGGGCTGGCGCTGCTGGCCGGCGTCCGCGAGGCCGACGTCGCGTGGGAGGTCGAACACGGACCGTGGTTCGACAACGGCGTGATGACCGTCGTGCTGGGTCCGGACGGGACGGCCGGGGTCGAGGTGGAGCACGCCGGACGCTGCCAGGGACTGCCCCGGCTGCGCCGGACGCTCACGCGCACCCTCCGTGGTGCGCCCCGCCCGAGTGTGACGACTGCGTTACGAACGGGGGTTTGACCGGGCGGGTTGCACATCCACCCGTTCACCTGGTCCACACTGTGCTCGCTCGACACCCGCCACCGGAGGTACCCGTGCCCGCTCGTCCCACCGCCCGCCGCTCCCTGCTGGTCACCGTCGGTGCCCTCGCCGCGGTCGGCCTCACCGCCGCCGGCTGCGGCTCCGACTCCCTCTCCGGGGGGTCCGCGTCCTCCTCCAGCACCACGTCGGCCGCCCCCTCGGGCAGCGCCGACGCGTCCCTGAAGGCGATGCTGCCCCAGAGCGTCCAGGACAGCGGTGTCCTGCGCGTCGGCACCAACGCCGAGTACGCGCCCAACGAGTTCCTCGAGGGCACGACCATCAAGGGCATGGACATCGACATCATGAACGCCGTGGGCAACAAGCTCGGCGTGAAGGTGGAGTACTCCAACGCCAGCTTCGACTCCCTCATCACCGGCGTCACGAGCAACCGCTACGACGCGGCCATCTCCTCGTTCACCATCAACGCCAAGCGGCTCGAGGCCGTGAACATGGTCCAGTACTACAACGCCGGCACCCAGTGGGTCGTCGCCAAGGGCAACCCCGAGGGCATCGACCCCGACAACGCCTGCGGTCAGACCGTCTCGGTCCAGACCGGCACCACGCAGTCCGACGACGACCTGCCCAAGCGCCAGGAGGCGTGCAAGACCGCCGGCAAGGGCGAGATCCAGGTGCTGTCGTTCGACTCCCAGGAGGACGCCACCGCCGCCGTCGTCCAGGGCCGCGCCAAGGCCATGCTCGCCGACTCCCCGATCGCCGCGTACGCCGTCAAGCAGACCGGCGACAAGCTCCAGCTCGCCGGTGACGTCTACGACGCCGCCCCCTACGGCATCGTCGTCCCGAAGGCCGAGACCCAGGCCGCGCAGGCCATCTCGACCGCTCTCGGGGAGATCGCGAAGGACGGCGCGTACAAGGCCGCGCTGACCCCCTGGGGCGGGGACAACGGGGCCGTCACCGAGTTCCCGGTCAACCCCGCCGCGTCGTGACGACCCCGGACGTCCCGGGCACCACCGGCGCCCGGGACGAGGAACGTCCCGGGCGCATCGACGCCGTCGAGGTGCGCCACCCGTGGCGGTGGGTGGCGCTCGCCGTCATCGCCGTGCTCGCGCTCATGCTCGTGCACCTGCTGGTGACGAACCCGGCGTTCGACTGGCCCTTCACCCTCGAGGTGATGAACCAGACGATCGTCATCCGCGGCCTGCTCGTCGGAACCCTGTTCACGACGGTGTGCGCGATGGTCATCGGCATCGTCGGCGGGGTGCTCCTCGCCGTCCTGCGGTTGTCCGACAACCGCGTGCTGGCCGGGACCGCGTGGGCGTTCACCTGGTTCTTCCGGGCCGTCCCGCGCTACGTCCTGCTGTCCATCACCGGCGGTCTCGGCGCCCTGTTCGCGACGGGTCTGTCGATCGGCGTGCCGTTCGACTTCCTGCTGGCGCAGTGGTTCGGAACGCCCGACCTGCGGCTGCTGACGATCTCGCAGACGAGCCTGTACGCCCTGTTCGGCGGGGTCTTCGGCGGCATCGTCGGCCTCGGCGCGTCCGAGGCCGCGTACATGGCCGAGATCGCGCGCGCCGGGTTGCTGAGCGTCGACAAGGGCCAGCACGAGGCGGCCGAGGCCCTGGGCATGTCCAAGCGGCTGGCGATGCGCCGGATCGTCCTGCCGCAGGCGATGCGCGTCATCGTGCCCCCCACGGGGAACGAGGTCATCGCCATGCTGAAGGACACGTCGCTGCTCGCGGCGATCCCCGTCACGACGGAACTGTTCTTCCGGGTGAGCCAGATCAAGAACACGACCTACCAGGTCATGGCCGGGAACATGGCGGCCGTCCTGTACTACCTCATCGTCACCTCGATCCTCATGGTCGGGCAGTACTTCCTGGAGAAGCGGTTCAGCCGCGGGTACGGCGGGACACCCGCGCGACGCCCCGCGGCCGCCGGTGTCTCCCTGGGCCCGGGGGGTGCCAAGTGAACGGACCGCAGACCCAGCCGCTGGTGAAGGCGCGCAACGTCCACAAGAACTTCGGCCCCGTCGAGGTCCTGAAGGGCATCGACCTGGACGTCCACGCCGGCGAGGTCGTCTGCCTGCTCGGTCCGTCCGGTTCGGGGAAGACGACGTTCCTGCGCTGCATCAACTCCCTGGAACGCATCGAGGCGGGCCGCATCTGGGTCGACGGCGACCTCGTGGGCCTGGCCGAGCGCGGGGGCCGGCTGCACCGCCTGAACGACGTCGAGATCGCCCGGCAGCGCCGCGACATCGGCATGGTGTTCCAGCGGTTCAACCTGTTCCCGCACATGAGCGCCCTGGAGAACGTCGTCGAGGCGCCCATCCGGGTCCGCGGCGTCGCCAAGGCCGAGGCGCACCGCCGGGCGCACGAACTGCTCGAACGGGTCGGCCTGGCCGACCGGGCGCAGAACTACCCCGCCCAGTTGTCCGGGGGCCAGCAGCAGCGCGTGGCGATCGCCCGGGCGCTGGCGATGCAACCCAAGCTCATGCTGTTCGACGAACCCACCTCGGCGCTGGATCCCGAGCTCGTGGGCGAGGTGCTGGCCGTCATGCGCGAACTCGCGGCCGACGGCACGACGATGCTCGTCGTGACGCACGAGGTGGCGTTCGCCCGGGACGTGGCCGACCAGGTCGTGTTCATGGACGGCGGGGTCGTCGTGGAACGCGGCGCCCCGGCCGACGTCATCGGGAACCCGCGCGAGGAACGCACCCGGACCTTCCTGGCCCGGATGCTGCACGACGCGCAGGAGTAGTCCCGGGTCAGCCGGCCCAGAACTCCCGCAGGCTCCCGGCGACGACGCCGGGAGCGGCGCTGGCCGCGACGTGCGACTGGCCCTCCCACACGACCCGACGGGCGTGCGGGAGGGCCGCCGCCAGGGCGTCCATGCCCGACGCGAGCGGTTCCCACGTGTCGGCACCCTCGGCCAGCAGCACCGGCACCGCCGGGCGCAGCGCGGACCAGCGCGTCACGTCGACGACGTCCCCGGCGAGGGCCTCCAGGTCGTGGGTCCAGCCCTCCTCCAGCCGGGCCGCCTCCAGCGGGTCCGGGTCGGCGAGCGTCGACACCGCGGCCAGCAGGGGTTCGGGCACGCGCGAGACCTCCCGGGCCAGCAGCTCGGCCGCGGCGCGGTGCTCCTGCGCCGCCACGAGGCCCCGGTACCGGACGAGGACGTCCTCCAGGTGCGGGCCCGCCAGCAGCAGCGGCGGCTCGACGAGGGCCAGGGAACGGATGCCGGCCGGTTCCGCGAGCGCCGTGTGCAGGGCGAGCGTCGCCCCGTAGCTGACGCCGAGGAGGTGCACGTCGGACTCGGTGACGGCCCGGACCGTCTCCAGCAGCGTCCGCACGTCGTGGACCTCGGCCTCGAAGCTCTTGCGGCCGAAACCGTTGGGGCTCGGCGGGTAGCCGCGGCGGGCGAACCGCCACACCTCGAAACCGTCGAGCTCGGCCGCGAGCGGGGCCAGGGAGTGCAGGCCGCCGCCGGAACCGTGCAGGGCCAGGACGGGTTCGCCGGTCCCGCTGCGCCGCACGGCGAGCCCGCCGATGCGGTCGGTGGTGACTGTGTCCACGGACCGCAGCGTCCCACCGGGGCGGGAGCCTGGCTAGGGGTTCGTCCCAGGGGGGCCGACGAGGGGACCGACCAGGAGCTCGTCGTCGAGGGCGCGGGACACGCACGGCATGACGTGGTCGGCGCGCTGCTCGGAGGTCAGGACGAGGTCGCGGTGGTCCGCCGTCCCACCCAGGAGCCGCAACCGGCAGGTGCCGCAGGTGCCGGACCGGCAGGAGGCGTCGATGGCCAGCCCCGCGTCGCGCAGGGCCGCGAGCATCGTCCGGTCCGCCGGGACCTCGACCCGCGCGCCCGTGGGCGCCCACACGACGGTGAAGGGGGTGCGCCGACCGCCCAGGGGGTCGACGCCGGCGAAGTCCTCGACGTGGACGCGGCTGGGCCGCCAGTGGGCGGTGAGGGCGAGCACCTCGTCCACGAGCGCGGTGGGCCCGCAGCAGTAGACGCGGGCGTCGTCGTCGGGGTGCTCGAGGAGCGGCCACAGGTCCAGGCGGCCGCGCTCGGCGCTGTGGTGCAGCAGTGTGCCGTCCGCCCCGTCGAACTCGTCGAGGAAGACGGTGTCCTCGCGGGTGCGGGTCAGGTAGACGAGCTCGACGTCGGCGCCCCCGCGGGCCCGCGCCTCGGCGACGAGCGCCCGGACCGGCGTGATGCCGATCCCGCCGGCGATGAACAGGTAGCGCTTCGCGCGCTGCAGGGAGAACCCGTTCGCGGGCCAGGTCACCTCGAGGGTGTCCCCGGGGCGGACGTCGTCGTGCAGGCTGACGGAACCGCCCCGGCCGCCGGCGTCGCGGCGCACGCAGACGACGTACTCCTGCGGCCGGCGGCCGCCGGGTTCGACGAGGCTGTAGCTGCGCCGTTCCCCGGACGGCGTCGTGACGGTGACGTGCGCCCCGCCGCGGTAGGCCGGCAGCGGGGCGCCGTCGGGGTCGCGCAGGACGAACCGGGCGACGGCGGCCGTCAGGTCGCTCCGGTCCGCGACGACGAGGCGCATCGGGTCGGGCTGCACGTCACTCAAGGGTGTCTCCCACCGCGAGGTCGCCGCCGTCGACGACCGCGACGTAGAAACCCATCACCTCGTGGCCGTAGGTGCGCGAGAGCAGCTGCGGCACGGGCAGGTCGCGCCGGCCGGTGGCCGGGTCGACCTCCGTCGCGGCGCACCGCACGGTCGGGGACGTCCCGCTCAACCGCACCCCGCCGAGGGAGAACTCCCGCCCCACGAGGTCGAGCTCGGCCCACGCCGGCAGCCCGTCGAGGTGGACGTTCGCGCGGAACCGGTGCGGGTCGAGCACGGTCCCCGTGCGCTCGGCGAGGTCGCGCACCGAGGCGAGGTTCAGGACGGAGATCCACTCCATCGCCTCGTCCGAGCCGTGGGCGGTGTCGGTGTACCGGCGCCCCGGGTCGCGGGCGAGGACCGGTTCGGTCCCGGCCGGCAGGTCCAGGACGCGCGCGTAGAACTCCCGCAGCTGCGCGACACCCTCTGCGGTGCCGAGGTCGGCGGTCAGGACGCGGTGCCCGCGGACGTCGACGGTGTACTCCCCCGTCGCCGGGTCCAGGTGCGTCGTCAGCGCCGCCAGCCGCTCCTCAGCGACGAGGACGAAGAACTCGCCCTTGGAGATGCCGTGCTGCATGCCCGGTTCGTACGCCCCACCGGGCCGGGCGAGCGCGATCGTGCGGTCGTGCGGGACGCCCCGGCCCGCGGTGAGCGTCACGCGGTCCAGGGGCTGCGGCGTCATCCCCTTGACGGGGTGGACGAACAGCCCGTCGACGTGCGCAGTCACGGGGGCAGCCTACGGGTGCGCACGCCCGGTGGTCCGTCGCGTCGCGCGGGTTCGGGACACCCACCGGTGTCACCACCACGCGCGCTCGGAACACCCACGGGTGTCACCACGTGGGGTGAGGCGTGGGTGTCCCGGCGACGCTGCCCCGGCGACGCGCAGCGGACACCCACGGGTGCACCCACGCCCCGTTCCACGGGTGTCCCCGTGGGTGTCCCCGTGGGTGTCCCGGTGGGTGTCCCGACCCCGCGTTCCTGTCAGCCCTCACCCCCGGAACCCGAAGCGCGCGAGGCAGTGCCAGACCCGCTTCAGGGTCTGGCCGTCCACCTCCCCCGCCCACGCGGCCGCCCCGATCCCCGCCGGGTCCAGCGTCCCGCCCGACCGCTGCGCCAGCGCGGCACCCGCGGCGGCGACGTCCGGCCCGCGGTACGCGACGACCTCGGGGCGGGTGAAGTCGCTGCGGCGCAACGCGAACCCGGCGTGCCGCTCGATCCTGACCCCCGGCGGGACGGGACCGCGGTACGACGGGTCGAGCACCAGCGCCTCGACGTCGCGAACGAGCACCAGGGGCCCGTGGACGTGCGCCTCGACGTAGCCGTCGAGCGGGTCCTGCAGCGGATCCAGCAGGTCCGCCGCCGAGTCCAGCCAATCGAGGAGGTCGCAGCGGTCGAGGGTCCCCACGGCGACGGGGCCGAACGCGGAGTCGGGCCAGCAGGAGGTGCTGCGGCGCAGCACGTCCGGCCGCAACCGCAGGTGCGCCGAGCCGAACCGCACCGAACCCCCGGCCGGCCGGTGCCGGTGGTCGAGCGAGCCGTACACCGGACGCTCCCGCGGCGGCGCGTCGTCGTAGGCGCCACCGAAGAGCCGGCTCTCCCAGACCCACCGGTCGCCGCCGGGGTGCGCGGTCAGCCCGCCACCGCTCGTGCCGGTCGCGAACTGCGACAGGTACACGCCGTCGGCCGCGATCGCCTCGAGCGTCGCCCGCGGCCGGCCGGACGGGTCCGCACCGGCCGGGCGGTCGGGGTGGAAGTGGACGGTCACGCGGACGTCCGGCGGGAGCGGGCCACCCCGGGCGCGGGCCCGGACGTGCGCCACGGCGCGCGCTGCGCGGTCCCCGCCGGACTGGGTCACGCAGCCATCGTCCCCGACACCGGCAGGTGTGGCCGAGCCCTGGGCGCCCCCGTAGATTCGCCGGCATGACGCTCGTTCCGTACACGGCGGGAGAGAAGCCGAGCCTCGTGGCCAGCCTCCAGCGCCACCGCGAGACCGTCCTGTGGAAGCTGGAGGGCCTGGACGACGAGCAGTTGCGGCGACGGGTCGTGGGCTCGGAGACCACCCTCCTCGGGACGGTGAAGCACCTGGCCAACGCCGAGTACGGCTGGTTCTGCTCGACCTTCGGGCGTCCCAGCGACGAGATCCCGTCCGCCGTCCTGGACGAGGACCCGCAGGCCGACTGGCGCATCCACCCCTGGGAGACGACGGAGGGCGTCCTCGCGTACTACGAGCGCGCCCGCGCGGCGGCCGACGAGGTCGTGCGCGAGCTGAAGGTCACCGAACGGGGCACCGCCTGGCACGGGGCGACGGTCACGCTGCGGTGGGTCCTGCTGCACATGGTCGAGGAGACGGCGCGGCACGCGGGGCACGTCGACGTCCTGCGCGAACTCGTCGACGGCCGGACCGGGGACCACCGCGACGCCACGACACCCGCGCACTGACCTGGACCCGGTCCCGCAACGTGGGACGTTCCACTTGAGTTCTAGCTGATCGCGGCCGATCCAGTGTCCGTGGCCTTCTCCCTCCGTCCCCGCTCGCTGCGTTCGCAACTGCTCCTGCCCGGGGTGGGCGCCGTGGTCGTCACCGCCGGTCTGATGAGCGGCCTGTCGGCCCTGCAGGTGCACGACCTGTCCGGCGACACGTCCGGCGACGTGCGGGCGATGTCCGAACGGTCCCTGCGTGACACCGGGGCGCAGGTCCAGACGACGGTCGCGGCGCAGGCTGCGGCGGTGCAGAACTGGCTGGACTCCGACCTGCGCGTCACCTCCGACCGGCTCGGCCAGTTCGGTGCGGCGGGGCTGGACACCGGGGAGTCGGCGACGTGGACCGCGACGAACCAGGTCACCAAGGACAAGACCACCGTCACGCTGCCGCGCCTGGAGTTCGGTGGCACCTGGCTGGGGCAGCAGGCGGACCCGAAGGCCCCGGTACCGGGCATCGACGAGTCCGCGCGCCTGACCGGCGCCGCCGTGACCGTCTTCCAGAAGATGAACGACGCCGGTGACATGCTCCGCGTCGCGACGACCGTCGTCGGCACGAGCGGCTCGCGCGCCATCGGGACCTACATCCCCGCCACGGGCGCCGACGGCAGCAAGAACGCCGTCGTGGCCTCGCTGCTGGCCGGGAACACCTACCACGGCACCGCGACCGTCGTGGACAAGCCGTACGTCACGGTCTACGCCCCGCTGAAGGTCGGCGACGAGGTCGTCGGTGCGGTCTTCGTCGGGCTCCCGCAGGCCGACGTCACGGCGTCGCTGCGCCAGGCCTTGTCCGCGTCCACCCTGGGCAGCAACGGGTTCTACGCGGTGTTCTCCGACGCCGCCGCGAGCGCCGGGACCGCGGTCGTGGCTCCCGACGGCGCCCAGGACGGCCAGCCGATGGCCGACGCGACCGACGCCGACGGCAAGGCCTACGTCGCGGACATCCTCGCCGCCGCCAAGGCGCTGCCCGCCGACGGCACCACGACGACGGACGTGCGGCTGGCCTCGGGCAGCTACACCGTCGGCGTCTCGCGCTACCCCGCGTACAACTGGGTCGTCACGAGCTGGCTCCCCGACGCCGACACCGCGGCCGTCACCGGCCGCGTCACCGAGGGCGGGGCCGCCCTCGTGCGGCACACCGCGCTGCTGGGCCTGGGGATCGCCGTCCTCATGGCGGCCGTCATCGCCCTGCTCGCCCGGACCCTCGTGCGCCGCATCGGCCGCCTCACCGACGTCCTGCGCCGCGTCGCGGCCCGCGACCTGTCGGCGACCACCCTGGACGCGGGCGAGCGCCACGGCGACGACGAGATCGGCACCATGGGCCGCGCCCTCGACGAGGCCACCGACGCCGTCCGCGACGCCCTGGCGGCCGTGAGCGCCGGCGCGGCCCGCGTCACGCAGGCCGCCGGCTCCCTCGACGGCGCCAGCGACCGCCTCGCCGGCGCCGCGGAGAGCACCGCCTCGGAGATCACCCAGGTCACTGGGGACGCCACCACCGTCTCCAACGGGGTGCACGAGGTCTCGGCGGCCGTCGAACAGCTGCGCGCCGCGGCCGACGAGGTCTCCGCGACCGCCAGCAACGTCACCGTCGTCGCGGCCGACGCCGTCCAGCTCGCCCAGACCGCGACGGGGACCGTCGAGCGCCTCGGTGACAGCTCCCAGCAGATCGCGGACGTGCTGCGCACCATCACCGCCATCGCCGCGCAGACGAACCTGCTGGCGCTCAACGCGACCATCGAGGCCGCCCGCGCCGGCGAGGCCGGCGCCGGGTTCGCCGTCGTCGCCGAGGAGGTCAAGGAACTCGCCCGGCAGACGGCGCAGGCGACGGAGGAGATCGCGCCGACCCTGACGGCCGTGCAGTCCGAGGCCGCCGCGGTGCGCTCGGACATCGCCCGCATCACCGAGACGATCGCCCACATCGACGAACTCCAGGCGACGATCGCGGCGGCCGTGGCCGAGCAGCTCGCCACGACGACGTCGGTCAGCGGGACCCTGCACACCGCGGCCGGCCGTTCCTCGGGCATCGCCTCGGCGCTCGCCGGCACCGCCGGTGCGGTGCAGGGCACCACCGAGGAGGTCCGCGCCGTGCGGGGTTCGGTCGGCGAACTCGCCGCCGTCGCCGGGTCCCTCGACGACCAGGTGCGTCAGTTCACCCTGCGCTGAGCGGGTCCCCGACCCGGCCGAGCCGGCGGTCGCGGTGGCGCTGGAGTTCCAGCGTCACCGCGTACCCGTACACCGTCAGGGCCGTGAACACCCACAGCCACAGGCAGACCGCGACGGCCGCGCCGACCTGGGTGTACCCGCCGAAGGGTGCGCCGAGGTCGACGGGGATCGCGAGGAACAGCACGAAACCCTGCAGGAAACCCGACACGAACGCCCCCGTGGAGTAGGCGCCCCACAGCGCCGCCCACCACCCCGTCCCGACCGGGCCCAGCACCTTGTAGACGTAGAGCAGCACCGGTGAGACGACGAGCCAGTCGACGTTGAGGGCGACGTAGACGGCGAGGGCGGAACTGCCGGGTGTGCCGGACCCGAACAACCGCACGAGGAACGGCGCGACCTCCAGCACGGCGAGGAAACCCGCGGGCGCGAGCAGCAGCAGCGGCAGGGCGCGCGCCCGGACGGCCCAGGCCCCGACCCGTCCCCGCACGGCGACGGGCGCGGGTTCGGGGTGCCGGACGCTGATGCGGGCGAAACCCCGGCGCAGCCCCTCCCCGTACACGGTGGCCGGGACGAGGGCCACGACGACGGCGACCCAGCCCACGTCGACGGCCGTCTCGGCGAGGTCGCGCACCACGACCCCCGCGCCCTGCGCGGTGGGCAGCGCCCGGCCGACGGCGTCGGCGAGGCGCAGCACCTGGTCGGGCCCGATGAGGGCCGCCAGCAAGCGCACCACGACGACCAGCGAGGGCACGAGCGCGATGGCCGCGTAGAAGGTCACGCCCGCCGAGACCAGGAACAGGTCGTGGCCCTGCAGGCGGGTGTGGACGTCGGCGAACAGACGGCGCAGGAACCTCATGCGCCGGCCGGCAGCAGCCGCACCGCAGCCGGTGACCGCGCGCCCCGGTACGCCCGCCGGTAGGCGGTGGGGGTCGTCCCCACCAGCCGCAGGAAGTGCTGCCGCAGCATGGCGGCCGACCCGAAACCGCAGCGGCGGGCCACGTCGTCGACGCTCTGGTCGCCCTCCTCCAGCAGCAACCGGGCCGCCGCGACCCGGCGTTCGAGCAGCCAGCGGTGCGGGGTGACCCCCGTCTCGGCCCGGAACCGGCGGGCGAACGTCCGCGGGGACATCGCCGCCGCGCGCGCCCACGCCGCGACGTCGATCTCGGTGTGCAGGTGGCCCGCGGCCCAGTCCAGCGCCGCGGCGAGGGACTCGTCCGCGCAGGGCCGCACGGGCGCCTCGACGTACTGGGCCTGCCCGCCGTCGCGGTGCGGGGGGACGACCATGCGCCGCGCGATGGCCGTCGCGACGGCGGTTCCGTGGTGCTCGCGGACCAGGTGCAGGGACAGGTCGATGCCCGCGGACGTCCCTGCGCTGGAGGCGATCGGCCCGTCCTCGACGTAGAGCACGTCGGGGACGACCTCGACGAGCGGGAAGCGGCGCGCGAGTTCCGCGGCGTAGAGGTAGTGCGTCGTGGCGCGCCGGCCGTCGAGCAGGCCGGCGTGGGCCAGGGTGAAGGACCCGCTGCAGAAGCTGGCGACCGTCGCGCCGCGGTCGACGGCCGCGTGCAGCCGCTCGACGAGTTCGGGGGTGGGCGGGCCGAAACCCCTCTTGGTCGGGGTGACGATGACGAGGTCGGCCTCGTCCAGCCGGTCGAGCCGGTGGTCGGCGGTCAGGCTGAAGCCCTGCCGCGAGGCGACGGGGCCCTCCTCCTGCGTGCACACCGCGAACCGGAAGGACGGGACGCCCTCCTCGGTGCGGTCGATGCCGAACACCTCGCAGGCGACGGAGAACTCGAACGCCGAGAACCCCTCGTCGACGACCACCGCCACGTCGTGCAGGTCACCGCTGGTCGCCATGCCGAGCAGTCTGCCAGCGTCCGGCGACCTTGGCAGGATCTGAGCGAACCTCGGCAGAGCTGCCACTCGTCCGGCCGGGGCCGCCGGACGACGCTGGACGCGTGTCCAGTGACCTCACCGCCCTCGCGGTGCTGATCGTGCTCGTGGTGCTGGCCCTCGCCGCACCCTTCCTCGGCGCCGACACCCGGACCTCGCGCGAGTGGTCCGACGACGGTCCCGTCGAGAGGCCCCGCCCGTGATCCCCCACGCTGCGCACCGGGACGCGCTCGCCGCTCAGCAGGCCGAGTTCCTGGCCCTCGCCCGACGGGCTCCGCCGACCGCGGTCGTCCCCGGGTGCCCGGGGTGGACCGCCCTCGACGTCGTCACCCACCTCACGGGTGTGCACCGCTGGGCGGCGGCGCTGAGCCGCACCCCACCGGGTGCCGCGGTCCCCCCGGACGACGACCCCGCCCCGGCGGACGACCCCGCCGCGGCCTACGCGGCCGCGGCGGCCGCCCTGCTCGTCGCGCTCGACGAGGACCCCTCTCGACCGTGCACCACCCTCACCGGCGCCGGGACGGCCGGCGACTGGTACCGCCGGCAGGCCCACGAGACGCTCCTGCACGCCTGGGACCTCGCCGACGCGGCCGGCGCTCCGCGCACCGGCTCCAGGGCGCAGGTCGCGGACGCCGTCGAGGAAGTCCTCGACACGCTGCTGCCCCGCCAGGTCCGGCTCGGGCGCACCGCGGCGCTGGAGGTGGCGGTGCGCCTCGCCGGCTCGCGGCGGTGGGTGCTGGGCTCCGGGCCCGTGGTCGCCGAGGTGGCCGGCCCCGACGCCGCGCTCCTGCGGCTGCTCTGGGGCCGCACCCCGCCGACCGACCCGGGTCTGGTCGTCACGGGCGACCGCGAGCGCGCGGCGGACGTGCTGTCCGCCGCCCTCACGCCGTGAGGGCGGGGGTGAGGGCGGGGACCCTCAGGCCAGGATGCCCAGGCGCCGCAGCTCGACGGCGAGGTCGTGCGGGCTCGACGCGGCGCCCTGCGCGTCCTCGAGGGTGACGACACCGTCGCGGACCAGCGTGACGAGGTGCTGGTCGAACGTCTGCATCGCGTAGTACTGGCCCTCCTTGATGAGGTCGGTGATGAGGCTCGTCTTGTCCGGGTCCGTGATCGCGTCGGCGATGCGGCCGGTGTTGATGCAGATCTCCATGACGACGCAGCGGCCGGCCCCGTCGGCGCGCGGGACGAGGCGCTGGCAGACGATGCCGCGCAGGGAGCCGGCGAGGGCCAGCCGGACCTGCTTCTGCTCGTGCGGGGGGAAGAAGTCGATGATGCGCGAGATCGTCTCGGCCGCGTCGATGGTGTGCAGCGTCGACATGACGAAGTGGCCGGTCTCGGCCGCCGACAGCGCCGCCTTGACCGTCTCCTGGTCGCGCATCTCCCCGACGAGGATGACGTCGGGGTCCTGGCGCATGGCCGCGCGCAGCGCCGTGGTGAAGTCGGCGGTGTCCAGGCGCACCTCGCGCTGGCTGATCATCGACCGGTTGTCGGTGTGCAGCACCTCGATCGGGTCCTCGATCGTCACGATGTGGCTCTCGCGGACCTTGTTGATGTGGTCGATCATCCCGGCCAGGGTCGTCGTCTTGCCCGAGCCGGTCGGACCCGTGACGAGCAGCAGCCCGCGGTGCTCGAGGGCGAGCTGCTCGATGACCGGCGGGACGCCGAGACCGGACAGCGGGACCGCCTGGGCGGCCACGCGCCGCAGCACGAGGCCGACGGACCCGCGCTGGCGGAAGGCGTTGACGCGGAAGCGGCCGGCGCCGTTGGGGAGGCTGTAGGCGAAGTCGGCCTCGTTGGTGCGCGAGAACTCCTCGACGAGGTCGGGGCGCAGGATCTGCTCGAGCATCCGCTCGGTGACGTCGGGCGTCAGCGGCGGCGCCTGCAGCGAGCGGAGCCGGCCGTCGATCCGGATGCGGGGCGGGGACCCCGCCTTGCAGTGCAGGTCGGACCCGCGCAGGTCGACCAGGGCCCGCAGGTACGGCGTGATGAGCACGTCCGTCGGCGCGGCCACGTGCCCGGCGCTGCGCGACTCCTCGGTCCCCTGCGTGATCGTCACCGTTGCCTCATCGGGCGGGGCGGGGGTGACCTTGAGCACTCCTCACCCCGTGGGACGATGGACGGCGGAGCAGGTCTGCACCAGCACCACCGCAGCCCCTGCACGGACCGTTCGACCGCACGACGAGGAGGACCGCCATGAGCAAGCGAGGCCGCAAGCGCCGCTCGCGCAAGGGCAACGCCGCGAACCACGGCAAGCGCCCCAACGCCTGAGAGCGCGCAGCAGAAGGACGAGGGCCCCGGATCCGACGGATCCGGGGCCCTCGTGCGCCGTGCGGGGTCCTCAGCGCAGCGGGGTGCTCGTCGAGACCGCGCTGACCTCGGTGATCGAGACGAGGATGCGCGCCCGCAGCGTCTGCGGGGCCTCCTCGCACGGGCAGCCGTCCCGGATGACCTGCTTCAGCTTCTCGTCCTCGGCCAGCTGGGCCAGGCAGCTGGCGCAGTCCTCGAGGTGGGCCCGCAGCTTCTCGCAGTCCAGGTCGGGCATCTCGCCGTCGAGGTACTCGAACGCACGGTCCAGCACCTCGCGGCAGCGCGACACCTCGGTCTGCGCCTCGTCCGCAGTGACTTCGTCGGTCGTGACTTCCTCGGACGTGCTCACGACGCTCCCTCCGTGCTGGGCGCAGCCCCCGAGACGCCGCGGTCGACGGCGTAGTCGCGCAGGAGTTCACGCAGCTGACGACGACCGCGGTGCAACCGGGACATCACCGTCCCGATGGGCGTGCCCATGATCTCGGCGATCTCCTTGTACGCGAACCCCTCCACGTCGGCCAGGTAGACGGCGAGGCGGAAGTCCTCGGGCACCTGCTGCAGCGCCCGCTTCACGTCCGAGTCCGGCAGGTGGTCCAGCGCCTCGGTCTCGGCCGAGCGCAGACCCCGGGAGGTGTGCGACTCCGCCCGCGCCAGCTGCCAGTCCTCGATCTCGTCCGAGTGGGACTGCTGCGGTTCGCGCTGCTTCTTGCGGTACGTGTTGATGTAGGTGTTCGTCAGGATCCGGTACAGCCAGGCCTTGAGATTCGTCCCCGGCGTGAACTGGTGGAACGCGCCGTAGGCCTTGGCGAAGGCGTCCTGGACGAGGTCCTCGGCGTCGGCCGGGTTGCGGGTCATGCGCAGCGCGGCGGAGTACAGCTGGTCCAGGAACGGCAGGGCGTCGCGCTCGAAGCGAGCGGCGCGCTCGTCCGCCGTCTCCTGGGCCAGGAGCTCGGCCGGGTCCTCGGTGGCGACCCGTGCGGTCTGTTCGGTCATCGCGCTCGAGCCTAGGCCCTGCCGGGGTGCTCCGCCCCCGCGCGGTGGCCTGCCCGCCGGCCGTCGACCGGGTGGGCCGAGCGGACCCCGCGACGGGGAGGGCGGCTCGATCCGGCGCGCTGACTCGCGTGCGGGTTCGAGAGCTGGGGCGAACGGCATGTCCTGGGCAACGCCGTGACCGGCGCCACCATTCCGGGCGGTCGCCCGGTTCCGGGGCCCGCTCCCGGGCCGGGCACGACCTCGTCCTCCCCCGGTCAGCCGCCCAGCAGCTCCCCCGTCCGCAGGTCGACGACGCCCTCGAGCTCGTCGAGCGGCACCGGGTCGAGGAGGCCGGGATCGGCGTTGCGGACGTTCCCGACCCGCCGGGACACAGGGTGCGCCTCCAGCGCACCGCCCAGGAAGAGGTCGCGCGGGACGGCCCCGAGCAGCGACTGCACGTCGTCGGCGTCGTCGAGGGAGGGGTCCAGCCAGGCGTCGCGCAGGTCCCGCGGCACCACGACGGGCATGCGCTCGTGGAGGCGGTCCAGGCCCGCCTCGGCGGCCGTGGTGACCACCGCGAAGGAGACGAGCCAGCGCGTGGGGTCGTCCTCGGCCTTGGCCGGGTCCTTCCAGAACTCGTAGATCCCGGCCAGCGACAGCACCGACCCGTCCGCCGCCCCGACCGCGAAGGGCTGCTTGCGGGGCTTGCCGCCCTCGGTCGCCGTGCCGCTCGTCTGCCACTCGTACCAGGCGTCGACCGGGACGAGGCAGCGCCGGGCGACCGCGGCCTTGGCGAAGGCCGGCTTCGACAGCAGCGTCTCCACGCGCGCGTTCACCACGCGCGCCGCGCCCGAGTCGTCCTTGGACCAGCTCGGCACGAGCCCCCAGCGCAGGGCGCGCAGGGACCGCGTCGGCGGGGCGTCCGGGTCGTCCTTGCGGAAGCGCTCGAGCACGACCGGCGGGGTCGTCGTCGGCGCGACGTTCGTCGACAGCGTCGCGACGGGCCCGGGACCCGACCCGCTCGGCGAGAGGGTGTCCTCGTCGACCTCGAACTCCTCGACGAGGTCGTCGACGTCTCTCCGGAGGGCGTAGCGACCGCACATGCGTCACACCCTGGCAGGCGCCTGCGACACGCGCCCCGGGGCGGGCCCGCGTTCGCGGTGATCACGGGTTTGCGGTAGGCAACTCCCATGACTGTGGTGCGACGAGTGGCCCGACCGATGCTGGCGGCGATCTTCATCAAGAACGGCATCGACCAGCTCCGGCACGCCGGTGACCTCGCCCCCTCGGCCGAACCGCTCGTGCACCGCGCGGCCGGCCCGCTGCGCCTGCCCGACGACCCGGTCCTGCTGGTCCGGCTCAACGGCGCCGCCATGGCGGGTGCGGGCGTCCTGTTCGCGCTCGGCAAGGCTCCGCGGCTGGCGGCGACCGTCCTGGCGGCCACGGCGGCCCCGAGCGCCTACGTGAACCACCCCTTCTGGTCCGAGAAGGATTCCGGGGTGCGCAAGGAGGTGCTGCACGACTTCCTCGTCGACGTCGGCCTCCTCGGGGCGGCGCTGCTGGCCGCCGCCGACACCGCGGGCAAGCCCGGGGCCCTGTGGCGCGGCAAGCGCGCCGGCCGCGACGCCCAGCGCCTGGCCCGCCTCGCCGCCCACGAGGCCGTGCACGCGGCCGAGCTCGGCAAGAAGGACGTCCAGCTCGCGGCGGCCAAGCTCAGCTGAGCCGCCCGAGGACCGCTCCTCGACGCCCCGGGCCACGCCCGGTGTCCCAGGACACCGGTGCGTGGCTCGCTGCGTGTCGGGGGCGGCTGCGAGGATGCCCCCGTGACATCGAACGACTCGTCCAGCAGACCCTCGAGCCCGGTCGCCGGTGACGGTGCGCTGGGTGACGGTGCGCGCGGTGACGGCGAGCTGTGGGCCGCCCCCACCGCGGCCGGCCCCCTCGACGCCGTCGTCCCGGTGCCGGGCTCGAAGTCGCTGACGAACCGCTACCTGGTGGTCGCCGCCCTGGCCGACCGGCCCTCGGTCCTGCGCGACCCCCTGGTCTCCCGGGACACGACCCTCATGGCCGACGCCCTGCGCAGCCTCGGCGCCGACGTCTCCGAGATCGCCGAGGGGGGCCACCGCGGCGACCGCCCGGGCGAGCAGTGCTGGGTCGTGCGGCCCGGTCCCGTCACCGGCGGCGTCCGTGTGGACTGCGGTCTGGCCGGCACGGTCATGCGCTTCCTGCCGCCCGTGGCGGCCCTCGCCTCCTCCCCCGTGGAGTTCGACGGCGACGAGCGGGCCCGCGAGCGCCCCATGGGTGCCGTCGTCGACGCCGTCCGCCAGCTCGGCGCGCAGGTGGAGGACGGCGGACGGGGCCTGCTGCCCTTCACCGTCCACGGCCCGCAGGACGGCCTGCGCGGCGGGACCGTCCGCATCGACGCGTCCGCCTCCAGCCAGTTCGTCTCCGCGCTCCTGCTCGTCGGCGCCCGCACGCGCGAGGGGCTGGAGGTCGTCCACGACGGCCCGCCCATCCCGAGCCTGCCCCACATCCAGATGACGGTGGAGGTCCTGCGGGACGCCGGCGTCGTCGTCGACGACGCGACCCCCGGCCGCTGGCTCGTGGAGGCGGGCGAGATCAGCGCCCTGGACGTCCACGTCGAACCGGACCTGTCGAACGCCGGCCCGTTCCTGGCCGCGGCCGCCGCGGTCGGCGGTCGCGTCCGCGTCCCGGGCTGGCCGCAGTCCACGACGCAGGCCGGGGACGTCCTGCGCGACGTGCTCGACCAGATGGGCGCCGAGGTCACCCTCGACCGCGACGGCCTGCTCGTCGAGGGCACCGGTGAGCTCTACGGGCTGGACCTGGACCTGCACGAGGCCGGCGAGCTGGCTCCCGTCATCACGGCGCTCGCCGCGCTGGCCAGCTCGCCCACCCGGTTGCGCGGCATCGCGCACCTGCGCGGGCACGAGACCGACCGGCTCAAGGCCCTCGTCACCGAGGTCAACGCCCTGGGCGGCCGCGCCGAGGAGACCAGCGACGGGTTGCTGGTGCACCCGGCGACGCTGCACGGCGGGGTGTTCCGCAGCTACGCCGACCACCGGATGGCCACGGCCGGTGCCGTCCTCGGCCTCGCCGTCGAGGGCGTCCTGGTGGAGGACATCGGGACCACCGGCAAGACGCTGCCCGACTTCCCCGGGATGTGGGCGGCCATGCTCGCGGGGGTCGGCGCCTGAGCCCGCGCCAGCGCGGTCCGGTGGGTCGCTTCGACGAGGACGACGTCCGCATCCGGCCCAACCGGCACGGTTCGCGGCCGCGCACGAAGGACCGCCCGGCCCACGCCGACGCCGTCGCGGGGTTCGTCGTGGCGGTCGACCGCGGCCGCTCGACGTGCCTGGTCGGCGAGGGCACCGCGGACGCACGGCTCGTGACGGCCATGCGCGCGCGGGAGCTGGGCCGCCAGGGCGTCGTCGTGGGCGACCGCGTCGGGCTCGTGGGCGACGTCACGGGCGCCACCGACACCCTGGCGCGCATCGTGCGCATCGACGAGCGCCGCACCTCCCTGCGGCGCTCGGCCGACGACACCGACCCGATCGAGCGCGTCGTGGTGGCCAACGCCGACCAGCTCGTCGTCGTGACGGCCGTCGCCGACCCCGAACCGCGCTCGCGCCTGGTCGACCGCTGCCTCGTCGCGGCCTACGACGCCGGGATGACGCCCCTGCTGTGCCTGACCAAGGGGGACCTGCGGCCGGCGTCGGAGGTGCTGGACACGTGGGCCCCGCTGGGCCTGGACGCCGTCGTCACCTCCCGCGGCGACGAGGGGCTGCTGGGCCTGGACGAGGTCCGCGAGCGCCTGGTCGGCCGGGTGAGCGTCCTCGTGGGGCACTCCGGCGTGGGCAAGTCGACGCTGGTCAACGCGCTCGTGCCGGACGCCGCGCGCGCCACGGGCCACGTCAACGCCGTCACCGGCCGGGGACGGCACACGTCGACGTCGATGGCGGCCCTGGCGCTGCCCGGCGGCGGCTGGGTCGTCGACACCCCGGGGGTCCGCTCCTTCGGGCTGGCGCACGTCGCCCCGGAGTCGGTGCTGCGGGCCTTCCCGGACCTGCTGCCCGGGGAGGTCGAGTGCCCCCGCGGGTGCACCCACGACGAACCGGACTGCGCGCTGGACGCCTGGGTGGAGCAGGGCCGGGCCGGCGCGGCGGGGCCCGCTCGGCTGCAGTCGTTCCGGCGGTTGCTGGCCGCCCGGCGCAGCACGCGCGACGACGCCGCGGCGCCATGATCCCCGGCCACTCGCCGTCCACAGGTGATGCCCTAGGGTGACCGTCGACCGGTCGGCGACGAGGAAACGGCTCTTCATGGGGGATGTGAGCTCCACCTGGCCCCGCGGTCGCGGAGCGGCCGTGCCCGAGGGCACCGTCGCCCCCGGACGGCCCGCGGCGCCCGGTCGTCCCTCCGTGCCCGGACCGGCCACCGCGCCGCCCCCGCTGGCCGTCGAGACCACCGAACCGCCCTGGACCGTCCTGCGCGAGCTCGGCCGGGGCGCCGGGTCGGTCGTGCACCTGGCCGTGCGCGGCGACCGCGAGTACGCCGTCAAGCGCCAGCGCACGGGCCACGGCACGGGCGGCGGGGCGGGCACCAGGCCCCAGCGCGGCGACCGGCTCGAGTCCGCCGACGCCGACCGGACCCTGCGCCGCGAGGCGGCCCTGCTGGCCAGCGTCCACCACCCCGGCCTGACCCGCGTCCACGCGGTGACCGAGGTCGAGGGCCGGCTCGCGATGGTCATGGACGCCCACGACGGGACGTCCCTCGCGGACCTGCTGCACTCCCCCCCGCTGACGGCCAGCGGGACCGGCGCGGACCCGGCGGACCTGCCGTCGGGGCTGCTGTCGGTGCCCGCCACCCTCCGCCTGCTCGTCGACGTGTGCGACGCGCTGCACGCGCTGCACGCCACGGGTCTGGTGCACCGCGACGTCAAACCGGCCAACGTCCTCGTGACGCGCACCGGCCGGGGCGTCCTCGTGGACCTCGGCGTGGCGCACCTCGACACCGGGACCCTGACCACGGGGCCGCGGGACACCGGGACCGGCCCGGGCGCACGTCCCGACGGTCCGGACCGCCGCCGCCACGAACCCGGGGCCGTGGGCGGGGCCGACGGCTCCGACGCCGAGGCCGGCGCGCTGCTGTACCGCTCCCCCGAGCAGGCCGGCGTGGTGCGCAGCCCCGTCGACCACCGCTCCGACCTGTACTCCGTCGGTGCCGTGCTGCTGGAGTGCCTCACGGGCCGCACCCCCGTCGAGGGTGCGGACGCGACGCAGGTGCGGCGCCGCCTCTCGCGGCTGCGCCCCCTCGACCTCGACGGACTCGGCCCGGACGTGCCGCGCCCGCTCGGCGTCCTGCTGCGCCGGCTGCTCGCCCGCGACCCGCAGGACCGGCCGCACGACGCCGCGGCCGTCGCCGACGAGCTCGCGCGCATCGCGTCCGACACCGCCCCCGACATCGCGCTGGGGCGCCGCACCTGGACCAGCCCGGCCGACGGACCGCTGCTCGAGCGGGGTCGGCAGACGGTCGCGCTCGAGGCCGCCTGGGACGGCGCCCGCGCCGGGTCCGGTGGTCTCGTCCTCGTCCGGGGCGCGGCCGGCTCCGGCCGGTCGGTGCTGGTGGACCGCCTGCGCCGCAGGGCGGTCGCGCAGGGCGGGGCCGCAGTGGTGCTCGACAGCACGACGTCCCCGAGCTCGCCCCTGAGCGCCCTGCGCCGGGCGATGGCGGTCGCGGGCCTGTCGAGCGCCGACGTGTCGTCCGAGGCCACGGGCGAGGACGAACCGCGCCCGCAGGCGCTCGCGGAGGAGCTGCTGCAGCACGCGGCGCGCACGGGCCCGCTGCTCGTCGTCCTCGACGACACCGAGCACGCGGACGCCTCGACGCTGGCCGTGCTGCGCTGGGTCGCGGGCGAGTGCTCCGACCTCCCGCTGCTCGTGGTCCTCGTCGACCGCGTGCGCACCTCCGAGGACGACCTCGACGGCATCCCGGGGTTCGACACCGCCCGGGCGCTCGTGCTGGAGGTGCCGCCGCTGTCGGACGCCGCCGCCCGTGCCGTCGTGCGGCGCCGGCTGCCCGGCGCGGTCGTGACCGACTCCGTGGCCACGGCCCTCGTCTCGCGCGCCGCCGGCAACCCGGGTGCCCTGCTGGCCCTGCTGACGACGCTGCTCGACGAGGGCGGTCTGCTGCCGGACTGGGGCCACTGGCGCCTCGAGCACGCCGCCCTCGAGGCCGTCCCCGTCGCGCCGCGGCTCCTCAGCGCGCTGCTGCGCCGCGTCGACGAGCTGCCGCCCGGGCACCGGCACGTGCTGCGGCTGGCGGCCGCGTGCGGACGGTCGGTCGACGACGACCTCGTGCTGCGCGCCGCGGCTCCGCAGCTGGGCGCCGACGCCGTGCACGCCGGGCTGAGCGCCGGGGTCGCGGCCCGGCTGCTGCGCGCGCTGCCGCACGGACGGCACGAGTTCTGGCACCAGCAGGTCGTCGACGCCGTCCTGGAGGGCGTCGACGAGGTCGAGCGTCGCGCGTTGCACGCCCGGCTGGCCCGCGTCCTGCGCGCCGACACCCGCTCCGAGAACCGTCCGGACCCGCGCGTCCAGAGCCTCCCCGTCGACCGCGACGCCCTGTTCGCCTGCGCGCACCAGCACCTGCGCGCCGGCGACGCCGTGGCCCCGGCGGACGTCGTCGACGCCTGCGCGGTCGCCGGTGTCGAGGCCGCCCGCCGGTCCGCCCCCGAGACGGCCGTCGCCCTGCTGACGCACGCCGTGCAGACGGCCGCCACCGCGGGTCTGGACCTGGACCCGCGCCTGCGCCGGGTCCTGGCCGCCTGCCTGGCCCGGCAGGGCCGCCACGCCGAGGCCCGCGCGCACCTGGAGGAGCTGGCCGGCGCGGAGGGCGACCCGGTGGACCGGGCCGTCGTGCTCGGCGAGCTGGCCACCGTGCACCGCCACGAACGCACCGCGACCGGCCCCGGACGCGCCCTGCGCGCGGCGGCCGAGGGGCTCGACGCGCTGGACAGCCCGCGCCCCACCGGTCCGGCGGGCTGGTGCGCGTTCGCCCTCACGTCGCTGGCGGTGCTGCTGGCCACCGTGCTGCGCCGCGCCCACCGGCACGACAGCCGGCACCGCCTCGACTCGGCGCGCGAGGTCGAGCAGGCGACGCTCGAAGGCGCCCACGCGGTGCTGCTGCGCGAGGCCGCGGCCGCCGACCTGCAGCTGGGCCGGCCGCGGGTCGCCGCCCCGACCGCCGTCGCGTCCTGGGTCCACGCTCTGCGGGCCCGGCGCGCCGACCTCGTCCGCGACGCCCGCTGGACCCTGCGGGCCGCGCTGCTGCAGGCCGCGACCGGCCGGCTCACCCTGCTGCCGGTCCGGCTGCCGGGCACGGGCAGTCTCGTCGGCCGCCCGCTGACCCCGGCCTGCCCCCGCGGGGCGGCCGAGGTGGACCCGGTGATCCTGGCGTCGCTGCGGCTGGCGGACGGGGTCCGGCGGTTGCGGCGGCGCGGGACCTGGCGCGCCGTCGCCGACGTGCTGGAGGAGGACGGGCAGTGGCTGGACCTGCCCGCCCACGTGGCCGGGACGCTCGCCGTCGCCGTCGAACGGCTGGCGGCCGGGCACCTCGGCGCGGCGACGGCCTGGCACGAGCGCGCCGTGCGCCGGGTGCGGGAGGACACCGCCGTCCCGGCCGAGCTGGAGCTCCTGCGCGCCGCCGTCCTGGGCGCCAAGGGGCGCCCCGGGGAGGCCGGTGACGTGCTGGACGCGTTGCAGCGCAGGGCGGGCGAGACAAGCGGGGGCAGCGCTCCGGAGCCCTCGCCCCTGCACTCCTGGTACCTGCTGCTGGCGACGACGAACTGGCTCGTGCAGCAGGTCGACCTCACCGAGCGCTTCGACGCCGTGGCCCGGCAGGTCCTGCGCGCGGCCCGCCGCACACCGTTGCGCGGGGCGAGCGAGGTGCGCTGGGCCCTCGTCCTCGTCGTCCGCGGGCGGCTCGCGCAGCTGCGGGCCGCGGCCGACGCCGGCGACGCCGCCCGGGTCCAGGACCGCGAGCGGGACCTGCGGGAGGCGCTGCGCGCCCTGGCCCGCGGCGGCGTGCGCCACGCCGGTCGCGGCAGCGCCGTGCAGGCCGCCCACGTCGACGCCGTGCGCGCCGCGGCGCTGCACGCGCTCGGGTCCCCCACCCGGGCCCGGCTGCTCCTGCGCCGCGCCGAGGTCAGGGCCAGCCGGCTCGACGCCCCGCTCGTGGACCACCACGTCCTGCTGCTGCGGGCCGAGGTGCTGGAGCAGACGGGGGCGCACCCGGACGCCGAGCGGCTGCGGTGGATGGCGACGGCCCTGGCCGAGAAGCACGGCTGGGTGACGCTCGTGCAGCGCGGTCGCGCCGACCGCGCCCCCACCCAGCCGTCCGGGCCCGGGGCACCGGCGGGGGGTTCCTGGACCCCCGCGCCGGGGCGGCGCCGACGCCTGCTGTCGGCCATGCGGGACGTGGGCCACGCGGCCCAGGTGCTGGACCCGCAGGACGTCGTCCGCCTCGCGCTGGACCAGGCCTGCGAGGTGCTCGGGGCCGACCGCGCCGTGCTCGCCGTGCTCGACCCCGACGACGAGCTCGTCGTCTTCGCCGGCCGCACCCGCGCCGGGACCGACCTGCCGCACCAGGGCCCCGTCGACCCCGCGGCCGCGCGGGCGGCCCGCACCGGCCGGCCGGTCGTGCGGGGTGCGCTGGAGTCGGCGGCCGCCGCCTCGGCCCGGGGCGCGCACAGCGCCGACGAGGTGGCCCGCAGTGTCGTCGCGGTCCCGCTGCTGGTCCGCGGTCGCCGCACGGGCGTGCTGTCGGCCGTGAGCACGGTGGCGCAGGGGGCGTTCGGGCGCGGCGACGTCGAGCTGCTGCAGCTCATCGCCGGTCAGGTCGCCGCGTCGCTGGAGACCGCGCGCGCCGCCCGGCTGGAGATCGAGGTCCACGGCGCCCAGCGCGAGCGCGACCTGGCCGAGGCCGTCCGCCGCGTCACCGAGGAGGTCTCCGGCAGCCTGGACCTGCCCACCGTCCGGCGGCGCCTCGTGCGCTCCGCACTCACCGAGCTCGGTGGCCGGCGCGCCGCCCTCGTCCCGGTGGCCGCGGGCCCGGCGCTGCACGCCGACCCGCCCGCCCTGGTCACCGCCGCGACGGGCCCGTCGGTCCGCGAGGTCGCCTGGAGCCGGGACTGGCAGGGCGAGGCCGACTGCGCCGCCCTGCTGGAGAGCTCGCAGGCCGTGACCGGCGACGGCACCGGTGAGCAGCGGCTGCCCTCACGGCTGGCCGGTCTGCTGGACCTCGCGGCGGGACCGGGGGGCGAGCGGCCCGAGCCCGGGGAGGACCTGCCGACGTCGTGGCTGGTCGTGCCCCTGAAGGACCGCACGGGCCAGGTGGCCGAGGCCCTCGTCCTGGGCGGAGGGCCCGACGGGCCGGCCGCCCGCTCGCACGTGGCCGAGGCGCTCGCCGCGCCCGCCGCCATCGGCCTGGAGAACGCGCGCCTGTTCGCCCAGGTCGAGCACCTGGCCCGGACCGACTCCCTCACCGGCGTCGCGACGCGCGGGCACCTGCTCCGGCTCGGCGAGCAGCGGGTTCGCCGGGCCGCGGTCGGCCGCACCGTCGCCGTCGTCATGGTGGACGTGGACCACTTCAAGTCCGTGAACGACACCTACGGTCACGCCGCCGGCGACGAGGTCCTGACGACGGTGGCGCGCCGGCTGCAGCACGAGACGCGCGAGACCGACGTGCTGGGCCGTTACGGCGGCGAGGAGTTCGCGGTCGTCGTCACGAGCCCGGCCGACGAGGCGCACGGGACGCTCGACGCGCGCGAGGTCGCCGAGCGGCTGCGCCAGGGCGTGCGCCGCACGCCCGTCGAGGTCCGCGGCCAGCAGCTGCAGGTGACCGTCAGCGTGGGCGTCGCCGTGCTGCGCGAGGGCGAGCAGCTCACCGACGTGCTCGCGCGCGCCGACACCGCGCTCTACCGGGCCAAGGACGCCGGGCGCGACGTCGTCGTCGTCGCGCCCTGACCCTCCCGGTCCCCCGGTGGGTCTCAGAGCAGCGTGCTCCAGTAGCTCCAGAACTTCGTGCCCACCATGACGAGCACGGCGGCGTAGCTGAGCACGATCAGCAGGACGCGGTAGTCGACGACGACGCGGGCGAGGCCGCGGGCCCCCACCGGGACGGGCAGCAGCCCGCGGTCCAGCGCGTCGGCCACGTGCGTCCAGAAGGTGGGGATCACGACGGCCCAGACGACCATGCAGTACGGGCACAGCGCGTGGATCGAGTACAGGCTCTGGCTGATGAGCCAGCCGACGAAGACCATCCCCAGCGTGATGCCGAGGAGGTAGCCGCGTTCGACGAAGCGCGGCAGGGCGACGCGCGACAGCACGAGCACCCCGAGGAACGTCGAGACCGCGAAGGCCGCGATCCCGATGAGCGGGTTCGGGAAGCCGAACAGCGCGGCCTGGTGGGTCTCCATGACGCTGCCGCAGGAGATGACCGGGTTGATGCTGCAGCTGGGGACGTAGCCCGGGTCCTGCAGGAGCTTGATCTTCTCGACCGTCAGGGTGAACGCCGCGACGAAGCCCAGGACCCCGCCGAGCAGGAGCAGCAGACCGCGGGTGCGCGGGGACACCGGCAGGGCGGACAGGTGCCCGGAGGGTTCGTCCCCCGCGAGCGGGCCGTCCTCGACGTGGTCCTCGGGCAGCTCCTCGACCCGGTCGGTCGTGCCGGCCATGCGCCGTCCCCCTCTGTCCGTCCTCGTCCGTGCGGTCGTGTCCACCGGGTGCGTCCACCCGGTCCCCAGGATCCTCGACAGCCCTGGGCGTCACCTGAACGGGTCAGCCCGCGCGGGACCGCGGTCCGCACCCGGCCGGGGGGTAGGTTCGCGGCGTGTCGCAACCCCCCGCCTCCCCCACCCGGCCACGTTACGACGACGACCTGCGCCTGGCGCACGTCATCGCCGACCAGGTGGACGGCCTGACGACCGACCGGTTCAAGGCCCAGGACCTGCAGGTGGAGACCAAGCCCGACCTGACGCCCGTCAGCGACGCGGACCGCACGGCCGAGGAGCTCATCCGCTCCCAGCTCAAGCGCACCCGTCCGCGCGACGCGGTCCTCGGCGAGGAGTTCGGCCTCGTCGGGCACGGGGCCCGGCAGTGGGTGGTCGACCCCATCGACGGCACGAAGAACTTCGTCCGCGGGGTGCCCGTGTGGGCCACCCTCATCGCCCTGCTCGACGACGGCGTCCCGGTGGTCGGGGTGGTCTCGGCCCCTGCGCTGGGGCGCCGCTGGTGGGCGGCCACCGGGTCGGGCGCGTGGACGGGCCGCAGCCTGTCCTCGGCCACCCGCATCTCGGTCAGCTCGGTGTCCTCCCTCGCCGACGCCTCCCTCGCCTACTCCTCGCTGTCCGGCTGGGAGGACCGCGGTTCGCTCGACCGCTTCCTGGACCTGACGCGCGCGGTGTGGCGCACCCGTGGCTACGGGGACTTCTGGTCGTACATGCTGCTGGCGGAGGGCGCCGTCGACATCGCCGCCGAACCGGAGCTGGCGCTGCACGACATGGCCGCGCTCGTGCCGATCGTCACCGAGGCCGGGGGCCGCTTCACGTCGCGCGCGGGGGTGGACGGGCCGCACGGCGGCAACGCCGTCGCGTCCAACGGGCTGCTGCACGCGGCGGCCCTGGAGCACCTGGGCGAGCGGTGACGCGGTCGTGAACCTCGCCCCCGCCGCCTGGCCGCGCGCGGACGTCGTCACCGACGCCCGCGCCCGCCGGCTCCTCGTGTGGGAGGTCGTCGCGGTCTTCGCGGTCTCGCTCGGGATGAGCGGGGTGCGGGCGCTGGTCCGCTTCGTGGGCATCCTCACGGCGCCGGAGGCGATCAACGCGCAGACGTCGACGGTCCTGGGCAGCTACGCGCCGGACCGGCCGTGGCTCGACCTCTCGCTGCAGCTGGTGGCCATCGCCTCCGGGCTGGCGCCGGTCTTCCTCGTCGGCTACCTGATGGCCCGCGACGGGCGGTCGCTGCGCACGCTGGGCTTCGACGGCCGGCGGCTCGGCCGCAACGTCCTCGCGGGCCTGGGGCTGGCGGCCGTCATCGGCGGCTGCGGCCTCGTGCTCTACCTGGGGGCGCGGTCGGCGGGGCTGAACACCAACGTCGCCGCCTCGACCCTGCCGGACACCTGGTGGGCCGTGCCGGTCTCGGTCATGGCGGCCGCCGAGAACGGGATCCTCGAGGAGGTCCTCGTCGCCGGGTACCTGCTGCACCGGCTGTCCCAGCTGGGCTTGCGCTGGTTCCCGGCGCTGCTGGTCAGCGCGCTGCTGCGCGGGTCCTACCACCTGTACCAGGGCGTCGGCGGCTTCGTGGGCAACGTCGCGATGGGTCTGGTCTTCGGCTGGGTCTACCAGCGGTGGGGCCGGACGACGCCGCTCGTCGTGGCGCACACCGCCATCGACGTCGTCGCCTTCGTCGGGTACGCGGCGCTCGTCGGGAAGGTGAGCTGGCTGCCCGGCTGAACCTCGCCTACGGTGGGGCGGGTCCGCAGGACGTCGATGTCCACACTCGACCGACCGCAGGAGTTCCCATCCCGTTCTCGATCAGCACCTCCGTCTGGCTCACGATCGGCGTCGCCCTGGTGGCCGCCGCCCTGGCCGCGACCGTCGGCGAGCTCGTCGCCCTCGGCGTGCGCCGGCTGGGACGCAAGCACGAGATCCTCGCCACGCTGGCCCAGCGCGGGCGCCGTCCGCTCGCCGGGTTCCTCAGCACCATCGCGGCGCTGCTCTCGCTGCAGGTCTACACCTCCGACGCGGCCTGGAAGCAACCGACGCTGACCGTGCTGGGGCTGCTCGCCGTCGCGTTCGGCGCGGGGCTGGCCATCGTGGCCGCGAACGTCGTGCAGGACGTGCTCCTGCTGCGCTACCGCATCGACGTCGCCGACAACCGGCGGCAGCGTCAGCGCCGCACGCAGGTGGCGCTGGTCAAGCGGCTCGTGGTCGCCCTCATCATCGTCGTGGCCGTCGCGGCCATGCTGCTGACGATCCCCGGCGCGCGGGGCATCGGGACGAGCGTCCTGGCCTCGGCCGGGTTGCTGTCCGTCGTCGCCGGTCTGGCTGCGCAGACCTCGCTCGCGAACGTGTTCGCGGGGTTGCAGATCGCCTTCACCGACGCCGTGCGCGTCGACGACGTCGTCGTCATCGAGGACGAGTACGGCAACATCGAGGACATCACGCTGACGTACGTCGTCGTGCGGTTGTGGGACCAGCGCCGGCTCATCCTGCCCTCGACCTACTTCACGACGACGCCGTTCGTGAACTGGACGCGGAACTCCGCCGACATCATCGGCGCCGTGGAACTGCAGGTGGACTGGACCGTCCCGGTCGAGGAGGTCCGTTCGCGCGCAGAGCGCTTCGTCCGCGCGCACGAGCTGTTCAACGGCCAGACGTTCTCCGTCGCCGTCACCGAGACGTCCGAGCGCGCCGTGACGCTGCGCGTCCTGGTGAGCGCCGACTCCGGCGGGGAGCTGTTCGACCTGCGCTGCGCCGTGCGCGAGGACCTCGTCGGGTTCCTGCAGCGCGAGCACCCCGACGCGCTGCCCAAGGTCCGGCTCGTCTCCCCCGGCCCCGACGCGCCCGTCCGCGTCCCGGCCCAGGGGTTCTCGCACCGTTCGTGACCACTCCGCCACCCGGGTGTGAGCCAGCTCTCACCCGGGTGGCCGAGGGCACCCTCAAGGCGGGACCGGGTCCCGGTCGATGCAGAGGCACGTGCCTGTCGCGTCCCTGATCCCCCTGCTCGGTCTGCTCGCCGCCGGTCTCGGCGTCCTCACCGGTGTCCCCCAGGTCCTGCGTCTGCTGAAGGACCCCGACGCGACCGGTCTGTCGTACTCCTCCGCGGTGCTCGGGGCCCTGGCGTCGGGCACCTGGCTCAGCTACGGGATCGCCCTGCTGGACCCGGCGCAGCTCCTGGCGAACGTCCCCGGGGTGGTCTGCGCGGTCGTCACGGTCGTGCTCGCGGGCCGTCGCCTGGGTGTCCCGCTGCGCCACGCGGTGGCCGCGGTCAGCGCCTGGGTCCCGGTCGTGGCCGTCGCGTTCGTGCTCGGCGGCGTGGTCGTCGTGGGGATGCTCGCGACGTCGGTCTCCCTGGTGAAGATGCTGCCCCAGATCGTCACCGTCCTGCGTCGCGCCCCGCTGACCGGCTTGGCGCCCTCGACGTTCGTCCTCACCCAGGTGTCCGCGACGCTGTGGACGGTCTACGGCCTGACGACCGGGCAGGGATCGGTCGTGGTCTGCTCGGCCGTGACGGTCGTGCTCGCGGGGATCGTGCTGTCCCGCCGCTGCCCGCCGCTGGCGGTCGCCCGCGCCCTGCACGCCGGCCGCTTCGGCGTGCCCGGTCAGCTCCTCGTGCGGCCGTTCGTGCTGGCCCGCCGGGCCACGCTCACGCTGGCGGCCTGAGCTCCTTCTCCAGGTGGGCCAGGGGAACGCCCCGGTCGTCGACCGCCGGCTCGCGCTCCACCCGCACGTACCCGGCCCGCTCGTAGCGGGCGACCGTCGCCGTCGACCGTCCACCGGTGAACAGGGCGAGCCGGTGGACCGACGGCGGCAGGGCGTCCTCCAGAGCGGTCAGCAGCGCGGTGCCGATCCCCTCGCGCTGCCGGTCGGGCGCGACGGCGAGCCGGCCCACGTGGCCGACGTCGCCGTCGAGGCGGACGCGGACGCCGCCCACGAGGCGCCCGCTCGCGGTCGCGGCGACGAGGACGACGACGCCCGGGTCGGCCAAGACGGCCCGCACCGCGTCGAGGTCCTCGCGCAGGGGCGGCAGGAACGGGTCGCCGTAGCGCTGGGCCTCGGCGACGAACGCGGCCCGCTGGACCGTGAGCAGTTCCCCCGCGTCACCGTCCACCGCGGGCCGCACCCGCACGTCCCCCGCCGTCGGGTGCTCCGTCAGCGCAGGAACCACTGCCCCGGCGCCGCGAGCTCGTCGACGCTCTGCGGACCCCACGTGCCGGGCGCGTAGGGCTGGACCTCCGGACGGTTCTGCGAGAACCGCTCGATGCAGGTCCACGCGGCCCGCAACCCCTCGACCCCGGTGAACAGCGACCGGTCGCCCGTCAGGACGTGCTCGATGAGGTGCACGTACGGCAGCGCGGGGCTCGTGCCCTCGAAGGAGTCCAGCGGCAGCGTCGCGGTGCCCTGCGCCAGGCCCCCCGCCACGCCGGGACGGCGGACCGTGACGGCCACGTCGAACGCGCCGCCCTCCAGGAGGGAGAAGCTGATCGTGGACGGTTCCACGTCCTGACCGGCGTACGGGCCGTCGGCGGGTTCCTTCAGGACGAGCGTCACGCGCTGCTCGTCGGCGGCCATCTTCTTGCCCGACCGCAGGAGGAACGGGACCCCGCGCCAGCGGTCGTTGTCGACCCAGACCCGGCAGGCGGCCAGGGTGTCGGTGCTGGAGTCGTCGGGAACCCCGTCGATGTCGGTGTACCCGTCGAACTGCCCGAGGACGACCTCGGCGGGATCGAGTTCGCGGAAGTCCTGCAGCGCAGCGTCCCGCGCGGCCTGCAGGGCACCCGGGCCGAGGTCGGCGGGCGGTTCCATGGCGACCGTGGCGGCCATCTGGAACAGGTGCGTGACGATCATGTCGAGGAACGCGCCGGTGGCGTCGTAGAAGCTGGCGCGCTGGGCGACGTCGAGGGTCTCGGCGATGTCGACCTGGACCTGGGCGACGTGCTCGGCGTTCCAGATCCCCGCCAGCCACGGGTTCGCGAACCGGGCGTGGATGACGTCCTGCTGCGCCTCGAAGGCCAGGAAGTGGTCGATGCGGAAGACCTGCTCCTCGTCGAACACGCGCTGGACCTCGGCGTCGAGCTGCTCGAACGTCTCCAGCGAGGTCCCGTAGGGCTTCTCGTAGACGACGCGGGACCCCTCGACGAGGCCGTGGGCGGCGAACGCCTTCGTCGTGTCGAGGAACGCCCCCGGGGGGATGGCCAGGTAGTGGACGAGCTGGACGTCGTCGCCCAGGTCCGCCCTGGCCTCACCGAGCACGTCGAGCAGCTGCCCCGGGTCGTCGGCCGTGAACCCGCCGCCGGCGAACAGCAGGTTCGCGGCGAACTCGTCCCAGGGGCCGTCGGAAGGCTGCGGGCCGAACTCCTCGAGGGCCTCGCGCAGGAAGTCGCGGAACTCCTCGTGCGACTTCTCCCCGCGGCCGCTGCCGATGAGGCGCCACTGCTGCGGCAATCGGCCGAGCCGGGCCAGTTCGAAGAAGGCCGGCGAGACCAGCCGGCGGGACAGGTCCCCGGTGGCCCCGTAGACCAGGAAGATCGTCGGGCGGTCGGTCGCCTCGGACTGCTGTCCGGGCTGCTCTGCGCTCTGGCTCACACTCGGCACCGTATTGCCCGCCCCCCGGCGGCGCGCACCGGGTCCGGCTGCGGCGTCCCGTGCCCACCGCCCACGGCTCACCGGACCAGGACCGGTCTCACCCACCGGAGGGGCGCGCCCGACCGGAGCTCAGGCCGAGCACCGCGACACCCGTGGCGGAGAGGACGCTGGCGCTCCGCCCCGCGGAACGTGGCCGGCATCCGACCAGGCACCACGGCCCGGATGTCCAACGCACCGGGCGGGGCGGGGCGGGGACCAGTCCCACCCCGACGCCGCGCCAGTACCGCTAGGGTGTCGCCCGTGACCACCACCGCTCCCCGTCAGGGGACCGCCCGCGCGCTGCGCAGCGGTGCGTGGTGGTGGGTGTCGGCGGTCGCCTGACGCTCCCAACGTCCCGGTGGCCGCCCTCGTCGAGAGGCCGGACAGCGGACGCCCCCTCGACGGACGGCTCCCCCAGCCCCTCGAGGAGAACCCATGACACCCGGCCAGACCCCTGACCAGTCGATCGCGGACCTGCTGTCCCCCGGCGCCGGACCCTTCGCCCTGCTGCGCCGCCTCGACCCCCGCACGGGCCTGCCCGGCCCGGTCGAACTGCTGCGCGGTCCGGTCGAGGTCGTCGAGCGCCTCGCCGACGTCCCGCTGCGCCCGGCAGCCGAGCGGGTCGGCCGCGACGCTCTGGCCCTCGTCCCGTTCCGGCAGCTGCGGGAACGGGGTTTCGAGGTCCACGACGACGGCACCCCGCTGCAGGTGCTGCGCGTGGAGTCCGCCGTGGACCTCGCGCTCGAGGACGCGCTGCGCGCCCTGCCCGACGACGAGGTCGCCCTGCGCGACGTCGCTCCGGACCTGTCGGACGAGGACTACGCCGACGTCGTGCGCCGCATCATCGACGCCGAGATCGCCGAGGGCAGCGGCGCGAACTTCGTCATCCGCCGCGACGTCGACGGCGTCATCGACGGGTTCTCCGCCCGCACCGCGCTCAGCCTGTTCCGCCGGTTGCTCGTCGCCGAGCAGGGTGCGTACTGGACGTTCGTCGTCCACGTCCCCGGGGCCGACGGGTCCTCGCGCACCCTCGTCGGCGCCTCGCCGGAGGTGCACGTCCGGATGGCGCGCGGCGAGGTCGTCATGAACCCCATCTCCGGCACGTACCGCTACCCCGCCACCGGCCCGGACCCCGACGGTCTCGTGGAGTTCCTCACCGACCCCAAGGAGGTGGAGGAACTGTTCATGGTCGTCGACGAGGAACTCAAGATGATGTGCTCCGTCGGCGACCTCGGCGGCGTCGTCCACGGGCCGTACCTGCGGGAGATGGCCAACCTCGCGCACACCGAGTTCGAGCTGCGCGGGCAGTCCACGCTCGACGCCCGGGAGGTGCTGCGGCAGACCATGTTCGCCGCCACCGTCACCGGGAGCCCGGTGCAGAGCGCATGCCGCGTCATCCGCCGCTTCGAACCCTCCGGGCGCGCCTACTACGCGGGGGCGCTGGCCCTGCTGGGCCACGACGGCGAAGGTGCGCAGACCCTCGACTCCCCCATCCTCATCCGCACCGCGGACGTGCGCGAACCCGCCGAGGGGGGCTCCGCGACGGTGCGCGTCTCCGTCGGCGCCACCCTCGTGCGGGGTTCCACCCCCGAGGGCGAGGTCGCCGAGACCCACGCCAAGGCCGCGGGCGTCCTGCGCGCCCTCGGTGCGCTGCCCCCGCTCCCGCCGCGCACCGGTACCGACGGCGCCCCCGTCCGCCGCGTCCCGCTGGCCTCGGACGCGCGCATCGCCACCCTGCTCGCCTCCCGGCGCGACCGGCTCGCGACGTTCTGGCTCGAACCGCAGGCCGCCCCCACCGGTCCGGTCCTCGGGGAAGCGCTCGTCGTCGACGCGGAGGACACGTTCACCGCGATGCTCGTCCACCTGCTCGCCGCCGCCGGGCTGCGCGCCCGCGTCCTGCGGTACGACGACCCGGCCCTCGACGACGTGCTGGCCGCCCACGACGGGCTCGTCCTGCTGGGCCCCGGCCCCGGCGATCCCGAGGACGCCTCCGACCCGCGCATCGCCCGTCTGCAGGGGCTCGCCCGGGACCTCTCGGCCGCCGCGCGCTCGGGCGGGAACCCGCTGCTCGGCGTCTGCCTGGGTCACCAGCTGCTGTCCGGCACGCTCGGCCTGCCGTTGCGCCGCAAGGACTCCCCGCACCAGGGTACCCAGCTGGAGGTGGACCTGTTCGGGAACCCCGTGACCGTCGGGTTCTACAACTCGTTCACCGCGCGCCTCGACGAGGCCGCCGCGGCCCGGCTGACGGCCGAGGGCGTCGAGGTCGCGACGGGACCGGCCGACGAGGTCGTCGCCGTGCGCGGGGAGGGTTTCGCGGGGATCCAGTTCCACCCCGAGTCCGTGCTGACCCTCGGCGGGCCGGCGGTGCTGCGCGGCCTGGTGGAACCCCTGCTCACGCGCCGGGGCTGACCAGACCGATCTCGTAGCCGAGCACGACGGCCTGGACGCGGTCGCGCAGCCCCAGCTTGGTGAGGATGCGGCTGACGTGCGTCTTGGTCGTCTGCTCGGCGATGAACAGTTCCGCGGCGATCTCGGAGTTCGACAGGCCCCGGGCGATGCAGACGAGCACCTCACGTTCCCGGGGCGTGAGGTCGGCGACCGCGGCCGGGGCGTGCGCGGCCCGCTGCCGCGTGGAGACGAAGTGCTCGATGAGCCGGCGGGTGATGACGGGCGAGAGCAGCGAGTCCCCCGCCGCCACGGCCCGGACCGCGTCGACGAGCGCCTCGGGGGTGGCGTCCTTGAGGAGGAAACCGCTGGCCCCGGCCTGCAGCGCGGAGAACACGTAGTCGTCGACGTCGAACGTCGTGAGCACCAGGACGCGCGGCGCCGGGTCCAGGCCCGCGGCGACGATCCGCCGGGTGGCCTCGAGCCCGTCGAGCACGGGCATCCGCACGTCCATGAGGACGACGTCGGGACGTTCGCGGGAGACGACGCGCACCGCCTCCTCGCCGTCGGCGGCCTGCCCCACGACCTCGATGCCGTCCTGGGCCGACAGCAGCGCGGAGAACCCCGCGCGGATCATCGCCTGGTCGTCCACGACGACAGCGCGGACGGGGCGCTCGGCGGGGTTCGCAGCAGGGTCCTGGAGGCTCACGCTCCACCCTCCCACGGCAGCGCCACCCGCAACGAGAACCCGCCGTCCTCGGTCGGCCCGGCCTCGACGGCGCCGCCGAGCAGAGTTGCGCGCTCCCGCACCCCGACGAGGCCGTGGCCCCCCGAGTCGGCGGGCACGACGGGGGCGGTCCCGTCGGTCACCGGCACCGGCCCGTTGCGCACCTCCACGAGGAGCACCGGTCCGTCCACCCCGACCCGGACGGCCACGTCCACGAGCACGGCGGCCCCCGTCGCGTGCCGGACGACGTTCGACAGGCCCTCCTGCACGATCCGGTGCACGACGACCCCCACGGCACTGGGGACGGCCCTGCGCTGCAGGGTGTCCGCGACGTGCAGCGACACGGTCGACCCGGCCCGCCGGGCGCCCTCGGCGAGGTCGGACAACCCCTCCAGCCCCGCGCGAGGGGCGAGTTCCGCTCCGTCGGCGGAGTTCCGCAGGACCCCCAGGAGGGTGCGCATCTCGGCCATGGCCGTGCGCGACTGCGCCGCGATGTCGTCGAACTCGGCCCGCGCCTGCGGGGACAGGTCCGGGATCCGGTACTGCGCCGTGGTGGCCTGCACGCCGATGACGGACATGCTGTGCGCCACCACGTCGTGCAGTTCACGGGCGATGCGGTTGCGTTCCTCCACGACGACGCGGCGCGCCTGCTCGAGTTCGGTGTCGCGGCGCGAGCGGGCCAGTTCCTCGCGGACCCGGCGGCGGGCCCCGATCGCGCAGCCCGCGCCCAGGACGAGGGCGGAGTTCGACGTGTAGACGACGAGGTTCACGACGTCGGCGTCGGAGTTGTTGAGCACCCAGGCCACGACGATCGTCACCAGCAGGCTGCCGAGCCACGCCGTGACCGCCGTCCGGAACAACCGCCGCGCCCCCAGCACTCCGAGGACGAGGGCGAACGTCAGCAGGCTCGGGACCGTCCACGGCCACGGTCCGCGGTCCGGATCGGCGCCCACGGCGACGAGGACGACACCGAGCAGCGCGGCGGCGGCGCCGAGCTCGGCACGCCACAGCGCCGTGACCAGCCCGCCGCACTGCAGCAGCACCGCGACGAGGGCGAGCTCGGCCGCCACGCCGTGCACGGCCGCGCTGACCGGTGCGCCGACCGCGTAGAGCGTGATGGCCAGCAGCACGACGAGGGTGCGGCCCGTGGCCCACGGGGCGAGCGCGGCGCGGGCCCGGCGCACCCGAGGAGCCCGGAAGGCCCGGGGGGCCGACGGGAGCTCAGCCCGCGAGCGACGCCGCAAGGAGCCCACCCCCCTCGCGCACGGCGCGCAGGGCGGCGCGGACGAGCGCCCGCACCGCCAGCAGCGCCCCACCGAGCGCCAGCCCCGCCAGCACCGTCAGCCACGGACGGGACAGCAGGTCGGCGACGGTCCCCGGCCCCGTGGCGGCGAGCCGTTCCCCGGTTGCCAGCCCCAGCCCGAGCAGGACGCTGACGCGCACCGCGGTGCACAGGGCCACCCAGACGGCGAAGCGGCGGTACCGGACCCCGGCCCAGCCGGCGGCGAGGAAGGCGGGGACAGCCCCCACGTCGACGAGCTTGGCGCCCGCGACGAGGGCGGGCAGGTGGTCGGTGGCCCGGCGGGCGAGCGCGTCCTGCCGGTCGGCCGTGAGCCCCAGCCGGGCCGCGAGCGCCGCGGCCCAACGTCCGAACCGCCCGAACCGCCCGGCGCGGCCCGCACGGCGGGTGAGCCGGCCCAGCAGGAACAGCCCGGAGTCCAGGACGAGGTCGGTGCCGAACGCCAGCAGCCAGACCGCCACGAGCGCCGCCTGCCCGGCGCCGACGAGGGCACCGCCGGCGAACGTCGCCACCGGCCCCTCGGCCACCATCGCCGGCAGCAGCGCCGCGTAGGGCCCGTGCAGCAGCCCCGTCCAGGAGTCCATGGGTCCAGTCCACCGCACGCACCAGCCCCGGGTCGTCACTCCGGGGGCGGCGTGCGGGCGTAGCTCCCCGGTAGGGGGTCAGAGGCGGGGGTCGACCGGTTCGGACTCCAGCGCCAGGACGCCCACGACGCACTCGTGCACCCGCCACAGCGGTTCGCCGCGCACCGCCCGCTCCAGCCCCTCCAGGCCGAGGGCGTGCTCGCGCAGGGCGAGGGAGCGCTTGCGTCCCAGGCTCCGCTGTCGCAGCCGTTCGAGGTGCTCGGGCTCGGCGTAGTCGGGCCCGTAGACCAGACGCAGGTACTCCCGGCCGCGGACCTTGAGCGCGGGCTGGACCATCCCCCTGCCGGTCCGCACGCGGTTGGCCAGGGGTTTGACGACCATCCCCTCCCCGCCGGCGGCCGTCAGCTCCTCCCACCACGCGGTCCCCGCGGCGCACGACGAGGCGTCGGTGACGTCCACCCGCAGGCGGCGCGTCGGTGCGAAGCGGTCGGAGGCGGCGACGAGGCGGTCCGCGACGCCCAGGTGCCAGTCGTGCGGACGGTCGGCGAAGGTCGCACTGCTCGCGGCGGGCACCGCGAACGGCGCGAACCGGACGCCGTCGAGGCCGTCGGTGGGCCAGCAGTACCGTCGGTAGGCGTCGGTGAACCGCTCGACGTTCTCCGCGCGCGACCGGGTGCGGGACAGCAGGTCCGTGACGTCGAGACCACGTCCCGCGGCCCGTTCGAGGGCGCCGACCGCGACGGGCAGGGCCGCCCGGCCGGCCGCACCCGTCGCGGCGAAGCGACCGCGCAGGAGTTCGCGGGCCTTGGCGTCCCACGGCAGCACTTCGCCGTCGAGCAGGACCCAGTCGCCGAGCTCGTCGAACAGCCCGCTGGTCTCCAGCGCCGTGCGCAGCTCCCCGACGAGGACCTCCGTCGCGGCGGGGTCGAAGAAGCTGCGCCCGGTGCGGGTCCAGACGGCGCCGAGCGCGTCACCGGGGGCCCCGAACCGTTCCCGGGCCACGCGCTCGTCGCGGCAGACGAGGGCGAGGGCCCGCGACCCCATGTGCTTCTCCTCGCACAGCACCTCGCCGACGCCGTCGGCCGCGTAGGCCGCGAACGCCTCGTCGGGGTGCTCGAGGTGCCCCGGTCGGCGCGAGGTCAGGACGGGTGCGGTCGTCGGCGGCAGGTGCAGCAGCCAGCGCGGGTCGACGGCGAAGCGCGACACGACCTCCAGGGCCGCGGCCGCGTTCTCCTCCCGGACGGTGACGCGGCCGTGGTCGGCGGTCTCGACGACGCGCTTGCCGAGCACGTCGGTCACGTCGAGGACGTCGGGGTCGCGCACGGCCGCCCGCGTGGCGTCCCCCTCGAGTCCTGCGGGGAGGAAGGGGCGGGCCGGTTCGTGGTGGACGCGGCGCGCGGGGACGGCGACGAGCTCGCGCTCGGGGTAGCGCAGCGCCGTGAGGTGCCCGCCGAAGACGCAGCCGGTGTCGACGCAGATCGTCCCGTTGACCCACTCCGGGGTCGGGACGGGCGTGTGGCCGTAGACGACGGTCGCCGCGCCCCGGTAGTCCTGCGCCCAGGGGTACCGCACGGGCAGCCCGAACTCGTCGGTCTCCCCCGTGGTCTGGCCGTAGAGGCAGAACGCCCGCACCCGGCGCGAGGCGCGCCCCTGGTAGCGCTCGAGCAGCCCGGCGTGGGCGACGACGAGGCGGCCGCCGTCCAGGACGTAGTGGGACACCAGGCCGTCGAGGAACCGCTCGACCTCGGCCCGGAACTCCTCCGGTTCGGCGGCCAGCTGCTCCAGGGACTCCGCGAGGCCGTGGCTCACCTGCACCTGCCGGCCCCGCAGGGCGCGCAGCAGCTTGTCCTCGTGGTTGCCGGGCACGACGAGGGCGTGCCCGGCGGCCTGCATGCCCATGACCAGGCGCAGGACGCCGGGGGTGTCGGGGCCGCGGTCGACGAGGTCGCCGACGAAGACGGCCTTCCGGTCGGCCGGCGGCACGGCGTCGACGGCCCGGCCCTGCCCGTCGGTCACGAGCCGGTAGCCGAGCTCGGTGAGGAGGTCGGTGAGCTCCTCGCGGCAGCCGTGGACGTCGCCGACGACGTCGAACGGTCCCGTCTCGGTGCGCAGGTCGGTGAACAACCGCGTCCGGACGATCGTCGCGGCCTGGACCTCCTCGACCCCGCGCAGCACGTGGACGACCCGGAACCCTTCGCGCTGCAAGCTCTTCAGCCCGCGCTGCAGGTCCGCCCGCTGCCGGCGCAGGACGTGGGCGCCGAAGCTGCGGTCGGTCCGCTCGGCGTTGCGGGCCGCGCAGACGTCGAGCGGCACGTCGAGGACGACCGCGACGGGCAGGACGTCGTGCGACCGGGCCAGGTCGACGAGGGAGCGGCGCGCGGACGGCTGGACGTTGGTCGCGTCGACGACCGTGAGCCGGCCGGCGGCCAGCCGCTTGCCGGCGATGAACCCCAGCACGTCGAACGCGTCGGCCGTCGCGGACTGGTCGTTCTCGTCGTCGGCGACCAGGCCCCGGCAGACGTCGCTGGACAGGACCTCGGTCGCGAGGAAGTGGGTGCGGGCGAACGTGGACTTGCCCGAACCGCTCGTCCCGACCAGGACGACGAGGCTCAGCTCGGGGACGGTGACCTCGCTCATACCGCCACCTCCCCGTCGGTGCGCGAGAACACGGCCAGCTGGGTGGGGGCGCCGGTCACCGCGTCGGCGGCGCCGATGCCGAGGAAGCGGACGGAGTACCCCCACCGCGCCGCGACGGCGCCGGCCCAGTCGGCGAAGTGCGCCCGGGTCCACTCGAACCGGTGGTCGGGGTGGCGGAACCCGCCGTCCTCCAGGGAGGGGTAGTGCACGTTGTGCTCCGCGTTCGGGGTGGTGACGAGGACGTGGGTGGGTGCCGCCTCGCCGAACACGACGCGTTCGAGGGCGGCCAGCCGCGGCGGGTCGACGTGCTCGACGACCTCCATGAGGACGGCCGCGTCGTGTCCGCGCAGGCGCTCGTCGCGGTACGTCAGGGAGCTCTGGAACAGCGTGACCCGGTCGTCGTGGCGCTCGTCGAGGTGCAGGCGGCGGGACGCCTGCCGCAGGGCCCGCACGGAGACGTCCGCGCCCGTGAGCGCCGTGAAGCGCGCGTCGGTGAGCAGCGTGGCCAGCAGCTGCCCCTGTCCGCAGCCGAGGTCGGCCACCCGCGCCGCGCCGAGCTCGCGCAGGACGGCCAGGACGGCGTGCCGGCGCTGGACGGCGAGCGGGGTCGGCGCGTCGACGGCCTCCTCCACCTCCGCCCCGGCGCCCTCGGCCTCCCGCAACCGGTCCAGGGCGTCGGCGACGAGCGGCCGGGAGTGCCGCAGGTACCGCCGGGTCACGAGCTCGCGCTCGGGGTGCCCGGCGAGCCACGACCCGCCGCGGCGCAGCAGCTTGTCGACCTCGTCCTGGCCGACCCAGTAGTGCTTGGCGTCGTCGAGGACGGGCAGCAGGACGTAGACCTGGGCCAGGGCGTCGGCCAGGCGGGACTCCCCCGTCAGCACGAGGTCCACGTACGGGGAAGCACCCCAGTCGGGCACGGTCTCGTCCAGCGGCACGACCGTGGTCTCGACCGTCCAGCCGAGCGGGCCGAAGAGCCGGCGCACGAGCTCCTCGCCACCGGTGCCGCGGTCCCCCGCGCACGGCACGGCGGGCACGTGGATGCGCAGCGGCCACCGCACGTCGAGGAGGTCGGGACGGGCCGTGCAGCGGCCGGCGAGCGCGGTGGCGAAGACCCGCCCGAGGGCGACGGACAGCAGGCTCGACGCGGCGTAGGGCCGGTCGTTGACGTGGTCTCCGGCCAGGGCTCCGGTGCCCGCCCGCGCGAGCGCGACCGGGTCGACGTCGAGGACGACCGCGACCTCGTGCTCCTCGGGTCCGCTCACGGGCGCCAGGACGTGCGTCGTGACGGCGCCGTGCTCGGCGACGTGGACGCGGTCGGGGTGCTTGTGCAGCAGGAACCCGAGGTCCCCCGCGGGGACCCCGGAGGCCGGCCGCCTGGCCGTCAGGGTGAGGATCACGCTTCAGCTGATCACGGCGGGGCCCTCGGGCGCAGGCGGTTTGCCGGGGGAACTGGTCCGGGAACGACGAAGGCCCGGACCGTGTGGTCCGGGCCTTCGCCGTGCGAGTAGCGGGGACAGGATTTGAACCTGCGACCTCTGGGTTATGAGCCCAGCGAGCTACCGAGCTGCTCCACCCCGCGTCGGTGAGATGAACACTACGCGTCCGTGTCGGTCGAGGCAAATCGGTTGCCGCGCAGCCCCTCGCGCCGCGGCCGCGAGGTGGGCCCGGAGGGTGGGCTCGTCGTCACGACGGGCTCCTAGGGTGAGCCGGCTGCCGCTACGAGTCCACCTCGTCGGCCGCCCCGGTGGCGGGATCGTCGTCACGACGGGCTCCTAGGACGAGCCGGTCGTGACGACGAGCCCGACCCGGGAACGACGAAGGCCCGGACCGTGTGGTCCGGGCCTTCGTCTTCACCAGTAGCGGGGACAGGATTTGAACCTGCGACCTCTGGGTTATGAGCCCAGCGAGCTACCGAGCTGCTCCACCCCGCGTCGTGAGACCAACCTTACGCGGTGGTGGACGGGAGGCCAAATCGCGGCCTCCCGTCCTCACCGTCAGGGCGTCGGCGTCCCCGAGGGGGTGTCCCCACCGGTGGGCGGGGCGCTGCTCGCGGACGGGGTGGACGTGGACTCCGGCGCCTGGCCCTCCTCGAGCCGGGCCTCGGCGCTGGTGGCCGCGTCGACCGCCGTGCGGAGCCGCTCCTGGGCCTGGCCGTAGGCGGTGAAGTCGCCGCGGGACAGCGCCTCGGAGGAGTCCGTGATCGCCTGCTTGGCGTCGGCGAGCGCGGACTGCAGCTGCTGCTGCGGCGACCCCGACGGCGCTGCCGTCGACCCGTCGGTCGGGGTGGCCGAGGGCGACCCGGTCGGGGTCTGCGTCGGCGTACCCGTGGCGCCGTCGGTGGACCCGCTGCCCGCGTCCCCGGCCGTCGCGCCGGAGTCCCCGCCGAAGACCTCCTTGAGGGCCTCGTCCAGGGTGTTGGCGATGGCGATGTTGTCGCCGAACACCGCGACCACCCGGCTCAGGCGCGGGAAGGAGTTGTCCCCCGTGCTGCGCGCGTAGATGGGTTCGACGTACAGCATCCCGCCGCCGACGGGCAGCGACAGCAGGTTCCCGTAGATGACCTCGGACCCACCGCCGACGCTCAGCAGCCGGACCTGGTCGGCGACGGCCGTGTCGGAGCGGATGTTGTTCTGGATCTGCACCGGACCGTTGACGGTCGTGGACTGCGGCAGTTCCAGGAGCCGGATCTTGCCGTAGTCCTCGCTCTTCCGGCCGTCCGAGGTCCCCGCGTCCGAGTCGACGGCCGCGAACCCGCGCAGAACCTGGGTGCCGGAGTTGTTCTGCGTGGACGCCGGCACGTAGGTCGTCGTCAGGCTGAACCGGGCGGCGCTCTGGTCCGGCATCCGCAGCGTCAGGTAGTACGGCGGCTGCGCGGCGCGGGCGTCGTTCGGGCCCTCGGGAGCGGTCGGGTCCGCCGGGACGTTCCAGAAGTCCTGACCGGTGAGGAACGACGCCGGGTCGGTCACGTGGTAGCTGGAGAGCACCTCGCGCTGCACCTTGAACATGTCCTGCGGGTACCGCAGGTGCGCCATGAGCGAGGCGTTGATGCCCGAGAGCGGTTTCACGGCCCCGGGGAACGCCTTCATCCACGCCTTGAGGACGGGGTCGGACTCGTCCCACTCGTAGAGCGTCACCTTGCCGGTGTAGGCGTCGACCGTGGCCTTCACCGAGTTCCGGACGTAGTTCACGGTCCGGTCCTGCAGGGCCTGCACGCTGCTGCCCTGCGTCTGCGTCAGCCGGTCCGCGGTGGCCTCGCCGAGTTCGGTCTGCGCGGCGTACGGGTAGGACGACGAGGTCGTGTAGCCGTCGAGGATCCAGACGACGCGGCCGTCGACCACCGAGGGGTAGGCGTCGCCGTCCATGGTCAGCCACGGCGCGACCTTCTCGACGCGCTCGCGCGGGGTGCGGTCGTAGAGGATCTTGGAGTCCGGGTTCACCGAGCTGGACAGCAGGATGTTCTGGTCGCCGAACTTCAGCGCGTACACGAGCTTCTCGAACAGGTTGCCGACGTCCACGCCACCGCTGCCGTCGTACTGGGTGGTCGCGAACCCGCCGGCCGAGCCGTCCGGGTAGTCGATCTCGTTGTCCCGGCCGCCGACGATGGAGTAGTCGGTCGTCCCCTCGCCGAAGTAGATGCGCGGCTCGTCGACCTCGATCTCGCCCGTGGTGGGGACGTTCGACTCGAGGTAGCTGGGGCTGCCGTCGGGCGCGCGGTCGTTGCCGCGCGCGACGACGACGCCGTAGCCGTGGGTGTAGATGGTGTGCTCGTTGACCCAGGTCCGCTGGTTCGGCGCCAGCCCGGCGAGGTTCAGCTCGCGGGCCGCGACGACGGCGTCCTGCGACGCCCCGCCCTCCCCCGTCGGGTACCGGTCGACGTCGAGGATGTCGGGGAACTTGTAGTACCCGCGCTGGCCCTGCGTCTGCTGGAACGCCGCACCGACGACCGAGGGGTCGAGCAGCCGGACGCTGGGGATGGTCTGCGCGTCCTGGCTGAGCTGGCCGGACTCGGCCGTGGTGTCGGCCTGGTAGGACTGCACGTCGACGTCGGCGAGGTCGTACGCCGTCCGCGTCGCCTCGATGTTCTTCCCGACGTACTCGGCCTCGAGCGCCTGCCGGTTCGGCGTGACCTGGAACCGCTGCACGGCCCACGGGTAGATGCCACCGATGGCGATCGCGCTGACGACGAGCAGGCCGGTGCCGATGGCCGGCAGCCGCCACGAGAGCCCGGCGGCCGCCGCGATGAACAGCAGCGCCACGACGACGGCGATGATCGCGAGGATCGCCTTCGACGGCAGCACCGCGTGGTCGACGACGTACGTCGGGCCGACGACGCCGTTGACGTGACCCGCCGGGCTCACGAGCGTCTCGTAGCGGTCCAGCCAGTACCCCACGGCCCGCAGCAGCAGGAACGCGGCGGCCAGGGAGGCGAGGTGGATGCGCGCGGCGCGCGTCGTGCGCTGGCCCCCACCGGACAACCGCAGCCCGCCGTAGAGGTAGTGCGCCGCGAGACCGGCGATGCCGCCGAGCACGACGGCCGCGGTGAGGAAGCTCACGACGAAGGTCAGCCACGGCAGGGTGAAGACGTAGAACCCCTGGTCGATGCCGAACTGCTGGTCCTTCGTGCCGAAGTCGGTGCGGTTGAGCCAGAGCAGCACCGTCTCCCAGCGGCTCATCGCCACCGACCCGCCGAACAGGCCCGCCGCCACCGACAACGTGATGACGACGACGCGGCGCAGCGGTTCGAGGGACTCCCGGTACCGGTCCAGGCCCGCCTGCTCCGTCGACATGGGGGCGTAGACGGGGCGGCTGCGGTAGCCGATGGTCAGCGAGACCCCGACGGCCGCGGCCAGCAGGAGCCCCCCGACGACGAAGAGCCCCAGCTGCAGCCAGAGCTTGGTGGTGAAGGTGGAGAGGAACCCGAGTTCGCCGAACCACCACACGTCGGCCGTGATGCGGGTGCCCACCACCACCGCGACCAGCAGCGCCACGAGGATGAGGACGGTGGGCAGGGCTGCGCCCCGGCGACGACGCCGGAGCACCGGCCGCGATGGACGGCGTGGGGGAAAGCTCACAGCCAGGCAACTTACAAGCCCCCGTCCGGGTGCCCCCCGTCGAGCGTTGCGGCGCGATCGTGACCGGATCGTCACCTCGGGCCACTGCAGCAGCGACGTCGGCGTCCACCCGACGGGCCGTGGGACCATCGGGGCCGTGAGTTCCGACGCCAGCACCCGGTCCGCCCCCGTATCCCCCGGCCCCTCCGGCCTGTGGCGGACGGTCGCCGAGATCGAGCGCTACGTGGCCTCCGACGGCTGGGGCGCACCTCTGCGCCTCTTCGCCCTCGTGCGCACGGCCGACGCTCTGGACCGCGATCCGAGCCTCGCGCGCCGGCTGCCGCCGAACGTCCTCGACGAGGCCCGCGCCGACCCCGACCACCTGACCTCCGTCGAGCAGGAGGGGGTGCCGGCCGTCGAGGACCTCGACGAGCTGCTCGGTCAGCTCGCCTGGCCCGCCGGGGTCGACGGCGCCGCCCTGGTGGTGGAGAAGATCCTCGTGCCGCCGGACGCGGAGGCCGAGGTGCGCGCCGCGACGGCCGGCGACGACGAGGAGGGCCGGGCCCGCGCGCTGGCCGCCCACCCCCTCGCCGAGGACGTCCGCATCGCCGTGGGCGTGCTGCGCGACGGGCGGCACGAGTGCGCTGTCCGCTCCCGCTCGAAGGACTCCGACGGGGAGGTCGCCACGGGCGCCGACCTCGTGCCGGGTCTGGTCGGGGCGCTCGCGGCCACGCTCCAGGACTGAGGTCGCCGGGCTGCCGGCCCGCCGGTCCCGCCCGGTCCGGCGCGCCCGCGCACCTGGGGGGACACCCGTCGGGACACCCACGTGGAGTGAGCTGTGGGTGTCCCCAGCGCGTCACCCCCACGACGTCGAGCAGACACCCACGGCTGTGCCCACGCCCGTCCCCCGCCCGGTCCCACGCCCGGTCCCGCGTGGGTGCAGCCGTCGGACCGGCGCGGACGTCGTGGGGGCGACGTCGACGGCGTTCCCAGACCCGGTCCGAGGTCGGACCGGCCGTGGGACCAGGATCAGGGCCGGACCAGCGGCACGCGGGTCAGGACTGCTCGCACGTCGTGAGCGTGGACCCCTGGCCCTTCCCGATCGCCTCGACGGCCACCCGCGCCTCGTGCAACGTCGAGATCGGCACGACCGTGATGCCCGACGGCGTGGCCCCGCGCACCTGCGAGCACTCCGCGCGGGGGGCGAGGAACCAGCGGGCCCCGTCCTGCTGGGCGCCGATCACCTTCTGCCGCAGGCCACCGATCTGCTGCACGGTGCCGTCGGCGGCGATCGCGCCCGTCCCGGCGATGTGCTGACCGCCCGTCATGGCTCCCGGGGTCAGCTCGTCGACGATCGCGAGCGCGAACATCGTCCCCGCGCTCGGGCCGCCGACGTCGTCGATGGCGATGTCGATGGTGAAGGGGAAGCGGTAGTCGACGTGCGGGGTGAGCCCCAGCAGCGTCGTCCCGTTGGCCACCACCGTGCGCGTCGTCACCGTCCGCGCCTGCCCGCCGCGGGTGATGCCGAGGCGCACCTCGGCGTCGCCGGGCAGCGCCCGGACCGCGGCCTGCAGTGCGGGGAAGTCCGCGACGTCGCGGCCGTCGACGCTCCTGACGACGTCCCCGGGGCGCAGCACCTCGGCGGCGGGGACCTGCGCGTCGACCTCCTCGACCTGGGTCGTCGTCGTGCTCGGCACGTCGATCCCGAGCTCGGTCAGGGCGGCGACCTTCGCGTTGGTCTGCGAGCCCGTCATCTCGGCGGCCGACTGCGCGTCAGCCTCCTTCTGGGACTGCTGCGGCGGGAAGTACAGCTCTCGCGGCACGACGTTGACGTCGGGGTCGATCCAGTCCAGCAGGGTCTCCCCCAGACCCATCTCCAGACCGGGACCACCGCGCAGGGAGACGGTCGTCAGGTCGAGCTGACCGTCGGTCGGGTAGGTCTGCCGTCCGGAGATCTCGACGAGCCCCTTGCCGTCCGACGGGCCGCCCAGGACGTCCGTCACCGGGCCGGGGCTGAGGGCGACGTACGGCACGTGGACGATCCCGAAGACCGCGGCGAGCGCGATGGCCACGAAGGCCGACAGCGACAGCAGGGTGCTGCTCGCCCCCATCGTGCTGCTGCGCACGGCCGCTCCGGTCGGGTCCGGCGACGACGGGTCCTGCGCGGACGGTCCTCCGGGGGGCGTCCCCGCGGGGTCCGTGGCCGGGTCCGGTGCGGGGTCGCTCGACACACGGTCACCCTACGGTCGCCGGCTGGGAGGGCGCCGGACGTCCGCCGCGCCCCCGTCCGGGCCGTTCGCCCACGGCGCAACCGGCGCCGACGGCGGAACGGGCGCCACCCGCCGCTCGTCGGGCCAGGGGCGGGAGGCCATGATGGACCCGCAGGTCGACGAGCGGAGGACACGGTGGGCCAGCGAGACGACGTGACGCCGGGCGAAGAGCCGGAGGAGGGGCGCGACCGCCCCGAGGACGGCCAGGAGGGCCAGGGCGGGCGCGAGGAGCGTGGCGGGCAGCCGGGCTTCCGACCGTCCGGGACGCCCGGGAAGAAGCCGGAACCGCGCAGCGGGGACTCCGGCGGTCCGGCCAACCCCCTCGAGGAGCTCCTCGGCCCCCTCTTCGGCGGGCAGTTCCCGGGAGGTTTCCCGGGCGGGTTCCCCGGTGGTGCTCTGCCCCAGGGCATCCCGGGCTTCGGCGACGCGGGTTTCGACCCGGCGATGATGGGCCAGATCCTGGCGCAGCTGCAGAAGTTCCTGTCCAACCCCTCCGACGAGCCCGTGAACTGGGAGGTCGCCCACGACCTCGCCCGGCAGGCCGCGGCCGCCAAGGGCGACCCGACCCCGCACGCGGTCGACCGCCGCGAGGTCGACGACGCGCTGCGCGTGGCGGACCTGTGGCTCGACGGGGTCACCGACCTCGCGCAGGCCGCGACGTCGCTGGAGGCGTGGAGCCGGGCGGAGTGGGTCGAGAAGACGATGCCGGTGTGGCGCCAGCTCGTGGAGCCCATCGCCGCCAACGTCGCCTCGGCCATGGGGGACGCGATGGCCTCGCAGGCCCCGCCGGAGATGGCGGCGATGCTCGGGTCGGCGGGCGCCATGCTGCGCCAGGTCGGCGGCGGCGTGTTCGGGATGCAGGTCGGGCAGGCCGTCGGCCAGCTCGCCGGCGAGGTGCTGTCGACGACCGACGTCGGGCTCCCCCTGTCCCCCACCGGTCGCGCCGCGCTGCTGCCCGAGAACGTGCGCGCCTTCGCCGACGGGCTCGAGGTGCCGATCGACGAGGTCCGCCGCTACCTCGCGCTGCGCGAGGCCGCCCACCAGCGCCTGTTCGCCCACGTGCCGTGGCTGCGCTCGCACCTGCTGGGTTCGGTGGAGTCGTTCGCCCGCGGCATCTCCGTGGACACCGACCGGATCGCCGAGGCCGCGCGCCAGGTGGACCCCTCGAACCCGGAGTCGCTGCAGGAGGCCATGCAGTCCGGCATCTTCGAGCCGGAGAGCAGCCCGGAGCAGAAGGCCGCCCTCGCCCGCCTCGAGACGGCGCTCGCCCTCGTCGAGGGCTGGGTCGACCACGTCACCCACGAGGCGGCGGGGAACGTCCTCCCGCACGCGAACGCGCTGCGCGAGACGATGCGCCGCCGGCGCGCGACGGGTGGGCCGGCCGAGCACGCGTTCGCCGTCCTCGTGGGGCTGGAGCTGCGTCCGCGTCGGGCGCGCGAGGCGAGCGCCCTGTGGGAGCAGCTGCTCACGCGCGGGGGCCGCAGCGCGCGGGACGCGGTCTGGGACCACCCCGACCTGCTGCCCGTGGCGGGCGACCTCGACGACGCCGACGCCGCGACGCGGTTCGTGGACCGCCGGCTCGACGGGTCCGGCCCCCGTGGCGGGGAGCCGGTCGAGGACGACATGGACGCGGCGCTGCGCGAGCTGCTCGACGGCAGGTCGGGCGGTGCGGGTGGTTCCGAGGGGTCCGGCGAGGACCCGAAGGCCTGACCCTCCCCCGGCCTCACGAGCCCGGGCCCGGTCACCCCTGCAGGACGGGGTCCGGGTCCGGGCTCGTCTGCGTCAGGGCCAGCGGGTCCTGCAGCAACGGGGTGAACGCGAGCTCGGCCGCGCCCAGGACGGTCGACCCCTCCCCCAGTGCGGACGTCCGCACCGTGACCCCGGCGCGCATGGCGGGCATGACGAGCCGGTCGACCCACGGCATGACGTCGTCGCGGACCTCGGGCCACAGCCGGTGCCACAGCCCCTCGCCGAGGACGACGGCCTGCGGGTCGAAGAGGTGGACGATGTTCGCCAGCCCCCGGGCGAAGGCCCGCGAGAGCTTGTCGCGGGTGCGGCGCGAGACGACGCCGCCGGCGGCCAGCCGGGCGAGGACGAGGTCGGCGACGTCGGGGGCGTCCGGGTCGAGGTCGAAGGGTTCGGCCCAGGCCGCGGCCAGCGTCTCGCTCTCCCAGCAGCCCCGGCTCCCGCAGCGGCAGGCCCGTCCGTCGGGGTCGACGCTGACGTGCCCGACCTCCCCGGCGTACCCGCGGTGGCCCGTCAGCGGGTGCCCACCGGTGAGCACGCCACCGCCCAGACCGTAGGTGCCGCAGAGGTAGACGACGTCGCTCAGCCCCACGGCCGCCCCGCGGCGGTGCTCGGCGATGAGGCCGAGGTCGGCGTCGTTGGCGACGTCCACCCGCAGGCGGTGTCCGGTCGCGGCCACCAGACCGGCCGCGACCTCGTCCGCGAAGGGGGCGTCGCGCCACTCCAGGTTGGGGGCGTGGGCGATGACGCCGTCGCCCGTGCGCACGAGGCCTGGCACCGCCACGCCGACGCCGGCGAGCAGCCCGGGCGGCGAGTCCGCGAGGAGGTCGCGGGCCGCGGCGGCCAGCAGTTCCGCGGCGCGGGCGGGGCTCGGCGGGGCGGAGGTGGCGACCGTGCGCCGCCCGCGCACCGTGCCGCCGAGGCCCACGCGGACGACCTGGACGGCGTGCACGTCCACGTAGCCGGCGAGGACCTCGACACCGTCGGCACGCGGGCGGACCTCCAGCGAGGGGCGGCCCACCCGTCCCGGCGCGCCGTCCGCGGGGGCCTGCTCGACCACCAGGCCGGCCTCGACGAGAGCGCCCACGAGGGCCCCGATGGTCGACCGGTTGAGGCCGAGCTCACGGGTCACCTCGGCGCGGGTCACGCCGCCGCGGGCGTGGACGAGGCCCAGGAGCGTCGAGAGGTTGTGCCGCCGGACGTCCTCGGTGCCCCGACCGCGCACACCCCCACCCGCCGGCCCGTCCACGGACGGGCTCAGACGGCCGAGGACGCGCGACGGCGCCGCGAGACGGCGTCGACCGTCGCGGCGAGCAGCAGGACGGCACCGGTCACGAGGTAGTTCACGTACTGGGCCTGGCCCAGCAGGCCGAGGCCGTTGGCGATCGCCGCGATGACCAGACCGCCGATGACCGCGTTGGACACGCGGCCCTTGCCGCCGAACAGGCTGGTGCCGCCGATGACGGCCGCGCCCACGCCGAGCAGCAGCGTGTTCGCCCCGCCGGAGCCGGGGGCGACGGAGTTCAGCCGCGAGGCGTCGATGACGCCGGACAGGGCAGCGAGCGAGGACCCGATCATGAAGACCGACATGCGGATGCCGCGCACGGAGATGCCGGCCCGGCGGGCCGCCTCCGGGTTCCCGCCGACCGCGTACACGTGCCGACCGTAGCGGGTGCGGCCCAGGACGAGGGTCAGCAGGACGAGGAGCACCGCGATGACGGGCACGGACCACGGGATGCCCGCCAGCTGGATGCTGGCGACCCGCGCCCGGTTCCGGCTGAGCACCGCCGTCACGACGACGAGGACCACCAGCACGGCGACGAGCCGGGCCACGACGACGCCGAGGTTGTCCCGGGACAGCCCGCGGCGGCGCTGCCCGGCCCACCGGCCGAGGCTGACGACGGCGTAGCCCAGGCCGGCGACGGCGGTCAGGACCCAGCCCAGGCCGACGGGGACGTTGGAGTTCGCGATGGCGACGATGACGTCGTCGCGCACGGCGATGGTGCCGCCCTCGCCGATGAGGCGCAGCGTGATGCCCTGCACCCCGAGGAAGAACGCGAGGGTCACGACGAAGCTGGGGATCCCGACCCGGGAGACGAGCAGACCGATGAGCGTGCCGAGCACGAGGCCGGTGGCCAGCGCGGCCAGCAGGCCGATCACCCAGTTCACCCCGCCCGAGCGCAGGACGAGCGCCATGACGGCGGCCGACGCACCACCCGCGACGCCGGCGGACAGGTCGATGTCGCCGAGCAGCAGGACGAACGTCAGGCCCATGGCCAGGACGATGATCGAGGACGCCTGCACGAGCAGGTTCGCGATGTTCCCCGGCGTCGGGAACGTGTCCGGGCGCAGGGCGGAGAACAGCACGAACAGCACGACGAGGCCCGCGACGGCGGGCAGGGAGCCGATGTCCCCGCCGCGCAGCCGGGCCACCCAGGCCGCGATCCCCTCGCGGAAGGTGGGTTCGGCGGCGGGCTGGGCCAGGGTGCTCCCGCCGCTGCCCGTGGCGCGGGCGAGCTGGACGATGCGCTCCTGCTCGGTGAGCGGAACCCCGTCGGGGTCCCCCGCGGTGCTCGGCTGGGCGGTTCCCTCCGGCCCCTGGGGCGGGAGGTGTCCGGTGGTCGACATGGGTCTCCTCAGACCGGGGCGGAAGCGGTGGCGGGCGCGAGACCGAGGTCCCCGGAACGGCCCGTGGTGATGAGTTCGACGACCTGGCTGCTCGTCACGTCGCGGGTCCGGACGGTCGCGGCGGACCGCCCGAGGTAGAGCGCGGTGATCTGGTCGGCCACCTCGAAGACGTCGCTGAGGTTGTGCGAGATGAGGACGACGCCGAGGCCGTTGTCGGCGAGACGGCGGACGAGGTCGAGGACCTGCCGGGTCTGGGCCACGCCGAGGGCGGCCGTGGGTTCGTCGAGGAGCACGACCCGGGAGTTCCACAGCACGGCCTTGGCGATCGCGACGGTCTGCCGCTGCCCGCCGGAGAGGCTGGAGACCAGTTGCCGCACCGAACGGACGGTGCGGACGGACAGGCTCGCCAGGGTCTGGCGGGCGAGTTCCTCCATGGCCGGTTCGTCGAGCAGCGGGCCGCGCAGCTTCTCCCGGCCGAGGAACATGTTCTGGACGATGTCGAGGTTGTCGCACAGCGCGAGGTCCTGGTAGACGACCTCGATGCCGAGCGCGGCGGTGTCGCGCGGGCTGGTGACGGTGACGGGGCGGCCCTCGAACAGGTACTCCCCCGCGTCCGTCGGGTGGATCCCGGCGATGCACTTCACGAGCGTCGACTTGCCCGCGCCGTTGTCGCCGACGAGGGCAGTGACCTCGCCGGCCCGGACGTCGAGGTCGACGCCGTGCAGGACCTGGACGGCACCGAAGCTCTTGTCGATGCCGCGCAACGACAGCAGCGGCGAGTTCTCGGTGGTGGAACTCATGGCCCCTCCTTCGGGAGCACGGCCCACCCACCGGGCCGCGGGGGCCCGGTGGGTGGACGGTCGGACGGTCCGGTCAGGAGATGCCGAGTTCGGTGCAGTCGGCGGCGAAGTCACCGGTGCACAGGTCGGACGCCTTGACGAAGCCGGCGTCGACGACGGACTTCACCTTGTCGCGGGTGATGAGCTGCGGGTCGAGCAGGATGGACTTCACGTCGCGCTTGCCGGTGGTGTCCTGGACGGTCCCGGTGGTCTTCGGGGTCTCCCCCTTGATGAGGGCGATGGCGATGTCGGACAGCGCCTTCGCCTCCTGGTCCACGGGCTTGTAGACCGTCATGCACTGGGACTTGGCGAGGATGTTCTGCAGACCCTGGGTCGTGGCGTCCTGGCCGGTGACGGCCACCTTCCCGGCGAGGCCGTTCTTGGACAGGATCGAGATCGCCGCGTTGCCGAGGCCGTCGTTGGCGGCGAGGACGCCGTCGATCTTCCCGCCCTGCTGGGTGAACATCTGCTCGAAGATCGTGGCGGCCTGCTGGTTGTCCCAGTCGGGCACGGCCTGCTCCGCGACGACCTTGTAGTTCGTCATGGGGTCCAGGACGCTGTGCGCGCCCTTGGAGAACTGGGTGGCGTTGTTGTCGGTCGGGGAACCGTTGAGGTAGACGATGTTCTTGTCCCCGCTGCCGAGGCACTGGGCCAGGCCCTGCCCCTGCTCCTGGCCGACCTTGGTGTTGTCGAAGGAGACGTAGTAGTCGGCGGAACCGCCGAGCGTGAGGCGGTCGTAGTCGATCGTCTGGACGCCCTGCTTCTTGGCCTTGGCCTCGATCGCGGCGCCGGAGTCGGAGTCGAGGTTGACGATGGCGAGGACCTTCACGCCCTCGGTGAGCATCTGGTCGGCGATGGTCTGCATGTTCGAGGCGTCGCCCTGGGCGTTCTGGATGTCCGCCTTCACCCCGGCCGCCTCGAACGCCTTCTGCAGGAGCGGGCGGTCGAAGGACTCCCAGCGGGCCGACGACTTCGTGTCGGGCAGGATCACGCCGACCTCGGCGGCAGAGGAACCCCCGCTGCCCCCCGAGGCGGAACTCGAGGAACCCGCGTCGCTGCCGCCGCAGGCCGACACGAGGAGGACGCCGGCGACCGCGGTCGCGAGCAGGACGGAGGATCGAGTGCGCATGGATGCCCCTTCGCATCTTCCTCTCCCGGCGGTCGTCGCCGGAAGTAAGTTGTGCGCCGCAACATACGCTCGCGCGCCCGCGCTGACCAGGTCCGTGACCGTGTTGTGACCTGCGCGCACCCGTCCGGCCGACCGGGGGCGCGCGCAGGGGCCGGACCCGCGTGGCGCCGGTCCGGTCGGGAGGTGCAGGTGGGAGGAGAGGCTCAGCCGGTGGTGGGCAGGACGTCGGGCGCGGAGCCCGCGCCGGGACCGCCGAGCTCGTCGACGGCACCTCCGTCGACCTCACCGTCGACCTCGTCGTCCTGGTCGTGGTGCCCCGGGCCCTCGTGTCCCGTCGCGTGGTCGATGCCGGCGAGGAAGCCGCGGGCCCGTTCGGTGCGCGGGTAGGACTCCAGCAGCCCCCAGAACTGCCGCGAGTGGGTGGGCACGAGCAGGTGCGCCAGCTCGTGCAGCAGGACGTAGTCGAGCACCCAGCTCGGCATCCCCTGCAGCCGGCTGGAGAGCCGGATGCTCGCGTCGGCGGGCGTGCACGACCCCCAGCGGTGGTGCTGGTTGTCGACCCAGGTCACCGACTGCGGACGGGCGAGGCCGTCGAGGTGGCGGCGGGACAGCTCCCGCGCCCGGTCGAGCAGGTCGCCGTCGAGCGGGTTGCGGCGCCGGTCCGCGGCCTCGAGCCGGGTGACCATCCGCTCGACCCACTCGCGCTCCTCGACGGAGCTGAACCGGGCCGGGATGAGGACGACCGTGCGGTCCCCGTCGCGGTAGGCCGAGACGGTGCGGGTGCGGCGGCGACTGCGGCGCACGTCGACGTCGCGGAGATCGATGACGGGCTGCACGGCGGGGTCACCGGATGGGGGCTCGACGGGGCGCTCGGCGACGGAACCGTCCACGTGCGGGGACGCCGTGCCGAGGACCGCAGCACCCTCTTGGTGAGCCCTCACCTCCGGCAGGTTACCCTGCGCCCCCGCGCGGCGGGCGTGGAGTGATCACCGGGACGCGCCGTGTCCGTCTCGCGACCTTCCGCCAAAGGTCGCCCCGCGGCACCCCGGTCCGCACCCCGGTCCGCACACCGCCCGGGCGCGCCGACGCGCCCCGCGGGCCGGCACGCGGCACCATGCCGACAGCAGCACGGCCCACCACCGTGGACCGGCCGTCCCCGGACCGCACCGGTCCGGGACCGACACAGAGGAGTGCACATGGCCGACACCTGGAGCGGCGAGTTCTACTGCGTGAAGTGCAAGGAGAAGCGGGAGGCCGAGGGGCAGGTCGTCGAGACCAACGGCCGGCGCATGGCGAAGGGCAAGTGCCCCGTGTGCGGGACGAACCTCAACCGCATCCTCGGCAAGGCGAGCTGACCGGCTCCCGCGGCCGAGCCCTCGGGGCCCGGCCGCGGGTCCGGGGTCGAGCCGGCCCGTGGACGACGCGGGCCTGTGGACGAAGCGGGCCTGTGGACGACGCGCGGGTGTGGTGGACCGGCTGCGGCACAGTGGCCGCGTGCCCGGTCCCCCGCTCCGTCCCCCGCTGACGACTCCCGCACCACCGGCGTCGCCCGTCCCCGCGGGGGTCCCCGTCGTGCGGCGGCCCGACGGCCTGCTGCAGGTCGGATCCTCCCCGCGGACCGCACTGCTGTCCGCCGACGTCCGCACGACCCCGGGGTCCGGGCGCCGGGCGGGGACACCGGAGGAACTGCTGGCGTGGAGCGCCTACGACCCGGCCGGCCCGTCTCCCGCGCAGCGCGCGCGGGGCCGGGCGCGCGCGACCGTGGCGGTCGCCGGCTCCCCCGCCGTCGTGGACGCCCTCGTGCCGTTGCTGGCGGCCTCGGGGGTGGGCCGTCTCCTGTGCGACCGGCCGCTGACCGGGACGACACCCTCGCAGGGCCCGGCCGACCTCCTGGTCCTGGTCGCCGACCACGCGGCCGACCCGGTGGCCTGCGACGGGGTGCAGGCCGACGGGGTGCCGCACCTGTCGGTCGTGCTGCGCGACACCGACGCGCTCGTCGGGCCGCTGGTGCTGCCCGGGCGGTCGGCGTGCCTGCGCTGCCTGGACCGGTGGCGCAGCGAGGACGACCCGCTGTGGCCGGCCGTGCGGACCGGGCTCCTGGCGGCGGCCGCGCGTCCGGCCGACACGGCGTCCGCGCAGGTGCTCGCGGGCCTGGCCGGGTTGCAGGCCCTGACGCACCTCGACGGCGGCCGGGCCGCGACCGTCGGGGCGACGCTCGAAGTGCTGCTGCCCGAGGGCCGGGTGCGCTACCGCTGGTGGCGGCCGCACCCGGCGTGCGGGTGCACCGACCTGCCCGTCCCCTGACGGGGGCGGGCAGGTCGCGGTCGGGTCAGACCGCGAGCAGTTCGCGGTCCTCGCTGGTGGTGCTCTCCGCCAGCTCGGCCGCGCGGTCGGCGCGGACCGCGAGGACGAGCGCCCGGCGGGCGGCGACCTCGGCCCGCCGACGGGCCCGCAGGGCGCGGGCGGTCCGGATGCGGGCGGCGTCGCGGTGCGCGGCGGCCAGCCGTTCCCTGAGCAGTTGTTCCTCGACGTACGACATGGCGACTCCTGGTGTTCTCACGTGGGGTCCCCGTCCGCTCAGGCGGCGACGGGGTGCTTGCGGGGACGGCCGCGCGGGCGCTTGCGGGGCACGACGACCCCGGCGAGCACGAGCTGCCCGCCCCAGACGCCCCAGGGTTCGGCGCGCTCGAGAGCGCCTGCGAGACAGGCGTTCGCGAGCGGGCACTCCTGGCACAGCGACTTGGCGAGTTCGACGTCCTCGGGCTTCTCGGCGAACCAGAGTTCGGAGTCGAAGCGGCGGCAGGGCAGCGGGTCCGGCGTGTGGCGGCGGCTCACGCCGCTCACCTCCCTCTCTCGTCCGGTGGTTCCGGTGGTGCGGTCGGTGCGGGTGCTCGGTCGGGTCCGGCGGATCGTGGGCTGGGTGTTCAACTGTTTCTCCGGCGGTGGTGGTTCGGCGTCGAAGAGCCCACGAACGCAAAATGGCCGCGGACCCGAGGTGTCGGGATCCGCGGCCTGGAGGCTGCCGGTCGAGAGGTCTAGACCGGTGGACTCGAGGTCGAGGGTCCCGCAGACGGGAAGAGGGAGGCGCCGTAGGCACCCGTGACGCCCATGGCGTCCTTGCGCAGCCGGCCATCCGTGACCGGCAGCAGACGCACTCCACCCGTGGAGACGACCGGGGTGGAGGCGTGGCTGCGCTCCCACGGAGCGCAGGCGGACGCCGGGACGGAGGTGCGGACGGGCAGGGCGACGGGGACGGTGATCGGCGAGATCTGCGTCATCGCGATCTGCATCGTGGTGTTGCTGTCCATCGGTCCGCCCCCCTCTCGTGCACGTCCGCGCAGGCCCGGTGGCCGCGCTGTGGTGTTCCTGACTCTAGGGGTACCCGCGCGAGGACGACAACGTCTTTTTCCGCGCGTCGTCCGGACGAGTTTCCCGACCGGCTTCAACCACCTCGTGACCCGTTGCCGCGCAACGGGTCACACGTCAACCGGCGAGGACCTCGAGGACCTCGTCGCCGTACTTCTCCAGCTTGGCCGGGCCGACCCCCCCGATGCGGGACAGGTCGGACGTGCTGGTGGGCACGGCTTCGGCGATGGCCATGAGGGTGGCGTCGGTGAAGACGACGTAGGCCGGGACCTCCGCGGCCTTGGCCGTCGCGCTGCGCCACTCGCGCAGCTTCTCGAAGACCGCCTCGTCGTAGCTCGCGGGGCAGTCGGCGTGCCGGCGCAGCTTGCGGTCCACCGCGACGCTCAGCGCGCCGCCGCAGACGCGGCACGTCATGGGACCGGAGCTGCTCTTCTTGGCAGCCGACCCGCCGCCCGCCGGTCGGCGACCCGCCGGGGTGGCCTGCGGGCGGACGGCGTCGAGGAACCGGGAGGGTTTGCGGGTCGCCCGGCCGCCGGGGGTCCGGGAGTTCGCCCAGGACAGGTGGATCCCCTCCCGCGCGCGGGTGACCCCGACGTACAGGAGCCGGCGCTCCTCCTCCACGTCCTCCGGGGTCTCGGCGAACGAGATCGGCAGCAGCCCCTCGCTCACCCCCACGAGGAACACCACGTCCCACTCCAGGCCCTTGGCGGCGTGGAAGGAGGCGAGCGTCACGCCGTCGACGGTCGGGGCGTGCTGGGCCTGGCTGCGCTCGACGAGCTCGTCGACGAGGTCGGCCACGGTCGAGCCGGGCCGCTTCTGCGCCAGCTCGTCGGCCAGGACGACGAGGGCCTGCAGCGACTCCCACTTCTCGCGGGTGGCGCCGGCGGCGGTGGGGGCGGTGGGCGCCCAGCCCACGGACCCCAGGACGGCGCGGGTCTCCTCGCCGAGGTCGTGCCCGGGCAGGGCCGCGCGGGCCGCGCCACGCAGGAGCACGACCGCGTCGCGCACCTCCTTGCGGGAGAAGAAGCGCTCACCACCGCGGACGACGTAGCCGACCCCGGCGTCGGACAGGGCGGACTCCAGCGCCTGCGACTGGCCGTTGGTGCGGAACAGCACGGCGATGTCCTTGGCCGAGCGGCCCGCGCGGACCTCCGCGGCGATGCGGGCCGCGATCCCGGACGCCTCGGCGACGTCGTCGTCGTAGGCCGTGAACGACGGCGGCGGCCCCGAGGGGCGCTGGGCGATGAGCTCCAGGCGGGCCCGGGCGTGCAGGCCGCTCGCCTGCGACAGCACGGAGTTCGCCAGCTGCACGACCTCCGGCGTCGAGCGGTAGTCGCGCACGAGGCGCACGACCGTCGCGCCCGGGTGCCGGCGCGGGAAGTCCAGCAGGTGCTCGGGGGTGGCGCCCGCGAAGGAGTAGATCGTCTGGCTGGCGTCGCCGACGACGCACAGGTCCTGACGGCCGCCGAGCCACAGGTCGAGCAGGCGCTGCTGCAGCGGGGAGACGTCCTGGTACTCGTCGACGACGAAGTGCCGGTACTGCTCGCGGACCGTCGCCGCGACGTCGGGCCGCTCGTCGAGGATGCCCGCGGTCAGCAGCAGGACGTCCTCGAAGTCGATGACGGCGCGGTCGGTCTTGACGTCCTCGTAGGTGCGCACGAGACGGGCGACCGTCGCCAGGTCGAGCCCGCCGGGCTCGCCGCGCCCGGCCGCGGTGGCCACGCGGACGTAGTCGTCGGGGTCGACGAGCATGACCTTGGTCCACTCGACCTCGGCGGACAGGTCGCGCACCCGCGTCCGGTCGGCCTGGATCCGCAGGCGGTGGCACGCGTCGGCGATGAGGGAGGCCTTGTGCTCCACGAGGTTCGGCAGGGTGCCGCCGATCGACTGCGGCCAGAAGAACTGCAGCTGCCGCAGCGCCGCGGCGTGGAAGGTGCGGGCCTGGACGCCGCCGACCCCCAGGTCGCGCAGGCGGGTGCGCATCTCCCCCGCCGCGCGCGCGGTGAACGTCACCGCCAGGACGCGGTTGGGGACGTAGGCGCCGGAGTGCACGCCGTAGGCGATGCGGTGGGTGATGGCCCGCGTCTTGCCCGTGCCCGCGCCGGCCAGCACGCAGACCGGACCGTCGAGCGTCGTCGCCACCTGGCGCTGCTCGGGATCGAGCCCCTCCAGCACGCCGTCGGCGTCCGGTCGCGCGCTCGTCGGGTTCGTCGCCAGGTCCGTCATCACGTCCGCCATCAGGTCCGTCATCGCCCGGGCATCTTCCCCCACGCCGGCGGTGCTCCGCCGCACCCGGGGCGGCGCGTTGTGGACGACGGGGCCCGTGGGGTGGGTGGGCGCACGGGTGGCCGGGCCGGGGCAGGCGGGTCGGGCGACGCGGGACCGGGGAAGATCGGGGCCGCCGCCGCGGTTGAAGGCGGCGTCAGGGATCCACACCCCGTGGTGACGACGAACGAAGGAGCGGACGTGTCCACGATCGAGGCCCCGGCGGCCGGCAGCGTGACGATGTTCACCACGACGTGGTGCGGGTACTGCCGCCGTCTGAAGTCGCAGATGGACCGCGAGGGCATCAGCTACTCCGAGGTCAACATCGAGGAGGTCCCGGACGCGGCCGAGTACGTCATGCAGGTCAACGGCGGCAACCAGACCGTCCCGACCCTGCTCTTCCCCGACGGCTCGGCGGCCACGAACCCCTCGCTCGCCGAGGTCAAGGCCAAGCTCTCCTGACGGGGTCCACGACGGGCACCTTCCGGCCCACCGGTCCGCGCGAGTTCGCCGACCGGTGGGCCGCGTCGTTGCCGGCGGCGGCCCGTGTCGGGGTGGACGGGGCCGTCGACGCCGACACCCTCTGGTACGCCGAGCACCTGGCACAGGCGCTGCGCGACGCCGCGCGGCCCGTCCTGCTGACGACGTGGCGGGGGTTCTGGCGGCCCCGCTCGCTGCGGTACGAGTTCGGCCGGGACGACCCCGACGCCTACCTCGACGGCTGGCTCGACGTCCCCGGCCTGTACCGGGAGGTGCTGGAACCGCTCGACGCGGGGACCGGGCGCCGGTGGGTGCCCTCGCTGTACGACCCCGAGACAGACCGCGCCTCCCGCGCGCGGCGCGAGGACGTCCCCGACGACGCGGTCCTCGTGCTCGCGGGGTCGTTCCTGCTGACGAACACCCTGCGCTGGGGGTTCGACGCCGTCGTGCACCTCACGACGTCCGAGGCGGCGATCCGCCGGCGCGTCCCCGAGGAGGACGCCGACCGCGTCGTCGGCGGGTGGCAGCGGTACCTGGCGACCGAGGACCCGGCCGACGCGGCGACGGTGGTCCTGCGGTGCGAGGACCCCCGCCACCCCGCCGAGCTGCTGCCGGACTGAGCGGGACGCTCAGACCCAGGGCCGGTCCTCGACGGGCAGCGGCCCGCCGTACCAGGCCTCGATGAGCCGGCGCGCGATCGAGACGCCCGGCGGCGGCAGGACGCCGCCGGTCCGCAGCTCCTCGGCCAGCTCCTCGCGGGAGAACCAGCGGGCCAGGGCGATCTCGTCGCCGTCGACCCTGATGTCCGTCGTCGTGGCGCGCGCCGCGAAACCCACCATGAGGCTGGCCGGGAACGGCCACGGCTGGCTGCCCAGGTACCGGACGTCGTCGAGCTCGGTGCCGATGACGATCCCGGCCTCCTCGAACGCCTCCCGCCGCACGGTGTCCTCGAAGCACTCCCCGGGTTCGACGAAGCCCGCGAGCACCGAGTAGCGGTTCGCCGGCCAGATCGGCTGGTGCCCCAGCAGCAGCCGGTCGTCCGGCGAGACGATCGCCATGATCACGGCGGCGTCGGTGCGCGGGAAGTGCTCCTTGCCGTCCGGCTCGGCCTTGACCCAGCCCGACGACGTCGCCGTCAGCGGCTGGCCCGTGCGGGGGGAGAACCGGGTGACGGCGTGCCAGTTGCCCATGGCCAGGGCCTCGGTGAACAGTCCGGCGTCGCGCGCCGGCAGCTGCTCGCCCACCTCGCGGAGCCCGCGCCACTCCTCCCCGCCCGCCGCGCCGTCGGTGCTCTCGGGTTCGGCGTCGGTCGAGACGACCGCGACGTGGTGCACGCCGTCCTCCACGCCGAGGTACAGCTGCAGGTCCTCCGGACCCGGCGCGGCGACCTCGCCCGGCGCGCGCAGCACCAGCCGCGGCCCCTCCGGCGTGTCCACGACCGGTGCCCGGCCCGCGTGCACCTGCAGGACGCGGGTGTCCGGCGAGGCCCACAGCTCGGCCAGCCGCGAGGCCGGCGTGCGGTCCACCCCGTTGCGGTCGAGGTGCTGGCGGGACAGGGCGAGGTTGCGCAGCGGAGGGCTCGGGAGCGGCACGGGGGTCACACCTGCACCCTAAGCAGGCCCCCGCGCAATACCGTGGGGGCGTGCCAGCCCGCTCGCCCCGTGTCCTCGCCGCCCTCGCCACCGCCGCCGTGCGGAACCTGGACGTGGTCGCGGCCGGTCCGGCCGAGGACGACGGGGCCGACTTCGACGTGGCGCTCGCGGTCGGCGCCGACGGAACGCGCTACGTCGTCCGCGCCCCCCGCCGGGCGGCGGCGGCGGCCGCCCTCGACGCCGAGGTCGAGCTCCTGACGGGGCTCCACGGGCTGCACGACCCGCTGCCCTTCGCCGTGCCCTCGGTCGCCGGGACGCTGGCGCTGCCCGACGGCGGCCGGTGCGTCGTGCACCCCGAACTGCCCGGCCACCCGCTGGACCCGGGCACGCTGCGCCCCGGCCCCGGGCTGGCCGCCTCCCTCGGGACGGGCCTGGCGGCCCTGCACCAGATCGACGGCTCCGTCTTCAGCGAGGCCGGCGTCCCCGTCTACGACGCCGAGGAGTACCGGCGCCGGCGGCTGTCCGAGCTGGACCGCGCCGCCGGGACCGGCCACGTCCCCCCGCGCCTGCTGACCCGGTGGGAGGCGCTCATGGAGGACGTGACCCACTGGCGCTTCGCGGCGACCCCCGTCCACGGCGACCTCGTGGGTGAGCACGTGCGCACCGACGGCGCGGCGGTCACGGGCGTCACGGGCTGGGTCGACGCCAAGATCGCCGACCCCGCGGACGACTTCGCGTGGCTCGCGGTGGGCGCGGACCCGGACGCCCTGGAGTCCGTCCTGGAGGCGTACGCCCACGCCCTGCCCGAACCCCCCGACCCCGACCTCCTGCTGCGGGCGCGCCTGGCCGGCGAGCTCGCGCTGGCGCGATGGCTGCTGCTCGGGCTGCGGATCGAGGACCCGGAGATCGTCGAGGACGCGCGGCGGATGCTCGACGAGCTCGCCGCCCACGCCGACGCGACCCCGCTGGGCTGATCGGCGTGCGCCTGCGGCTGGCCTCGGTCAACGCGGCCTCGGGCCGGGACCTGCGCAGCGGCCGGGTCGACACGCCCGCCCTGGTGGAGGCGGTGGCGCGCCTGGACGCCGACGTCGTCGCGGTCCAGGAGGTCGACCACCTGCTCCCGCGCAGCGGCGGCGTCGACCAGACCGCGCTGCTGGCGGCCGGACTCGGCGCGCACGGCTGGTTCGCGGCCACCGTCCACGGGACTCCCGGTGCGGCGCAGGGGATCCGCGACGCCCACCGGACCGTCCCGGAGGAGCCGTCCTATGGGATCGCCCTCCTGGTGCGCGGCGGCCACGACACCGCTCTGGGCTTCCGCGAGCTGCGCATGCCCGCCGGGCGTGGGCGCCTGCCCGTCCTGGACCCGGCGTCCGGACCACGACTGGTGCCCGACGAGCAGCGCGTCGTCGTGGCCGCCGTCGTCGACACCCCGGCCGGACCGCTGAGCGTCCTCGGCACCCACCTGTCGTTCACCCCCTGGCACGCCGGGCGGCAGCTGCGCATGGTCCGGGACTTCGCGCGGACCCTGCCCCGCCCCCTCGTCCTGCTGGGCGACCTGAACCTGCCGCCGGGCATCGTCCGGCGCGTCCTGCCGTGGCGTCCGCTCGTGACCGGGCCGACCTTCCCGGCCCCCGCGCCGAAGGTGCAGCTCGACCACGCCCTCGCCGACGGGCTGGACGCGCAGGTCCGGGTCGAGTCCCGCATCGAGCAGGTCGGGGGCAGCGACCACCGGGCCGTCGTCGTCGACCTGCACTTCTGAGCCCTTCCGGGACCCGGTCGCCACGGTCCACCCCGCGTGCCAGGGTCGTGGCGTGACCGCACCGCTGCTCCTCACGGGCGCCTCCGGGCGCGTGGCCCGCCTGCTGCTGCCGGCGTTGCGGGACCGGCCGTTGCGACTCCTCGACCGGACCGCGCCGGCGGACCGGTCGGAGGTCCCCGCGGACGCCGAGGTGCTCACGGGCGAGCTGACCGACCGCACCCTGCTGGCCCGGGCCGTGGACGGGGTGGACGCGGTGGTGCACCTGGCGGGCGATCCGAGACCCACCGCGACGTGGGACGACCTGCGCGGCCCCAACGTCGACGGGTTCGCCGCCCTGCTCGGCGCCGCGGCCGAGCACGGCGTGCGCCGCGTCGTCTACGCGAGCTCCGTGCACGCGATGGGCCGCTACGAGGCGGACGGTCGCGTCCCCGTCGATCCGACCTGGGCCCCGGCCCCGTGCTGCCCCTACGGCGCCACGAAGGCGTTCGACGAGGCCGTCGCCGGGGTGTTCTCGCACCGGTGGGGACTGAGCACGATCGGTCTGCGCCTGGGTGCCACCGTCCCCGTCCCCACCGTGCGCAGCCAGCTCGCCGGCTGGCTGGGCCCGGAGGACCTGCGCGACCTCGTGACGCGGGCGCTGCAGACCCCGGTCGTCGCGGGCGTCTACCCCGCGGTCTCCGGCGCGGAGCACCCGCACTGGGACCTGCGGCTCGCCGCCGACGACCTCGGCTACGTCCCGCGCCTGGACTCGAGGGACCACGCCGCCGCCGTCGAGGACGACGGGACGGACGTGGCGACGTGCCCGCCGCCGGCGTGGGGAGCCGGCGGTTGAGCACCCGGGGTCACAGCCCCGGCGCGGCGGGTACCGAGCGGACCAGCCGCTCGAGGTCGTCGGCGTCGAGCAGGTCGACCGGTCGCACGGTGTCCCCGGTGGAGGCGTAGAAGAACGCCGCGCTGACGTCCTGCAGCGGGACGCCGTGCCAGCGCGACCACGCGAGCCGGTAGACGGCGAGCTGCACGTCGCGGGCCCGGGCACCCTCGCCCTCCGGGGGGCGGCCGGTCTTCCAGTCCACGACGTCCCAGCGCGTCCGGCCGTCCGCACCCGTCGTGGCGAAGACCGCGTCGATCCGACCGCGCACCACGAGGTCCGCCACCGGCGTCTCGACCGACACCTCGACGGCGACCGGGTCCCGCGACGCCCACTCGGAGGCGAGGTAGGTGCGTTGCAGCGCAGCCAGTTCACGGTCGGGCGCCGCGTCCTCGTCAGCCGATCCGGGCAGGTCGACGAGGTCGAGCAGCGAGCTGGCCGTGAACCGCTGCTCGAGCCAGGCGTGGAACGCGGTCCCGCGCCGGGTGGCGGGTCGCGGCTCCAGCGGCACCGGGCGGCGCAGCTGCAGGGCGAGCGCGTCGGGGTCCTGGGCGAGGGCGACCAGGCGGGAGGCCGACAGGTGCGCCGGCAGCAGCACGCTCGGGGCCTGGTGGGCCGCAGCGCGTTCGGCGAGCAGCAGCGCGGTCTGCTCCCGCCAGGACCGGACCTCCTCGTCCTCCACCTCGTCCACCACGGGCCCGTCGTCGCCTCCCGGGTCCGCGGCCGACAGGGCGGCCCGGACGAAGGTGGCCCCTGCGTCGACGTCCACGCGGCGCGACGCCAACGGGTCCACGGGCCAGACGACGCGCTGCGGGTTCGCCGTGCGCGGGTTCACGGCGTCCGGTTCGGGCCGTGGCGCCGGCGGGAGGGAGACCAGCCCGGGCACGCTGCCCGGCGGTGCCTCCAGCACCTCCAGGAGGAACCGCGACGGCTCCCGCGGCTTGGTCGCCTCGTCCCAGGAGGCGCCCGACAGCAGCAGCTCCTCCTTGGCCCGGGTGAACGCGACGTACGCCAGCCGCCGCTCCTCGGCGAGCTGGTGGTCCCCGCAGGCCGCGAGGAAGTCCTCCCGCGCCGCGTTCAGCTCCTGCTGCGTCGAGGCGGACGTGATGGCGAACTCCGGCAGGCTCGTGCGGTCCCCGCGCAGCGGGTACGGCAGCACACCGAGGGAGCTGCTGCCCCCCAGCCACCCCGGGGCGGTGTCCCCCGTGGCCGGGAAGCTCTTCTCCACCAGCCCGGGGACGGCGACGACGTCCCACTCCAGGCCCTTGCTGGCGTGGACCGTCAGCAGCTGCACCGCGTCCGTCGCGACGTCGGAGGCCCCCGGCTCCAGACCGCGCTCGCGGACCTCCGCGGCGTCGAGCCAGGACAGGAACCCGCCCAGCCCCGGTCGTTGCGACCCGGCCGAGAAGGACGCCGCCGCGTCGGCGAGGGCGTCGAGGTTGCTGCGCTCGAAGGACGGCGAACTGCCCGGCCGGGCGGCCACCTCGACGTCGAGCAGCAGGGAGCGCTCCACCTCCCCCACCAGGTCGGCCACCGGCAGGTGCGTCCGGGTGCGCAGGCGTCGCAGCGTCCCCGCGAGCCGGGCCAGCCGGCGCAGCGCACGCGGCGACAGCCCACGACCGTCCGGCCCCGTCCAGCCCGCGGTCGGCAGCTCGTCGAGCGCCTCGACGAGGCTGACCCCCTCGACCTCGTCGGGCAGGACGACGACGTCGACCGGGTCCAGGTCCACGCTGGCCCCGCCGTCCCCGTCGCCGCCGTGGTTCCGGCGGCGCTGCAGCTGCCGCGCCCAGGCGCCGAGCGCGGCCACGTCGCGGGGACCGAGGCGCCAGCGGGCACCCGTCAGCAGACGGGCGAGGTGGTCACCGCGGCCGGGGTCGTGCAGCACGTGCAGCGTCGCGACGACGTCGGCGACCTCCGGCGTCGACAGCAGGCCGCCGAGACCGACGACCTCCACGGGGAGGCCGGCCTCGCGCAGCGCGCGCTGCAGGACGACGAACTGCGACCGCTTGCGGCACAGCACGGCCGCGGTCCGTCGTGGCCGCACCTCGGCGCCGGGCACCCGGCGCGCGGCGGCGAGGCGCTCGGAGTCGGCGCGCCAGACCTCCGACAAGCGGGCGGCGACCTCGGCGGCCTCCTCCTCGACGGTCGAGGCGAAGGCGGTGCGGACGCGGCCGGTACCGGCGCCCGGGCGCGGACGCAGGACGGCGACGCTGCCCGCGTCGAGGGCGTCGTTCAACGGCCCGGCGACGACGTTCGCCGCCGCGAGGACGCCCACGTCGTTGCGCCAGCTCGTGGCCAGCGGCAGCCGGGCGGCGGGCGTGTCGTCGACGCGGCGGAAGTGCGCGGGGAAGCTCACGAGGTTGCCGGCGCTGGCGCCGCGCCAGCCGTAGATCGACTGGTGGGGGTCGCCGACCGCGGTCACGGGGTGGCCGTCGCCGAACAGCGAGCGCAGCAGCGCGAGCTGGGCGTAGCTCGTGTCCTGGTACTCGTCGAGCAGCACGACGCGGTGCCGGGCGCGCTCGGTGGCGGCGACGGCGGGGACCTCGCGCGCCAGCCGGGCCGCGACGAGCACCTGGTCGCCGAAGTCGAGCTGGTCGGCCTCGCGCTTGCGGCGCTGGTACTCCCGCAGCAGCGGGACGACCTGCTTGCGGGCCTGCTGGACCGCGAGCAGGGCCGAGACCTTGGCGTACGGCTCGCCGGGCACGCCGGCGCCGAACTTCGCCACGGCCTTGTCGTCCTTGGGCAGCGTCCGCACGAACGCCTCCACCTCGTCGACGAAGCCGATGAGGTCGTCGGCGTCGACGAGGTGCTCGGCGCACTCCCCCGCGAGCTGCAGGAGCGCGGCGGCCAGCGTGGTCGGGGCGGCGTCGACCGCGGGCAGGTCGCCCCGCCACGTCTCGACCACCTCGGAGGCGAGCTGCCACGCCCCGGCGTCGGACAGCACCGTCGACTGCGGCTCGATCCCGAGCCGCAGGCCGTGGTCGCTCACGAGCGAGGCGGCGTACGCGTGGTACGTCGAGACGACCGGCTCGCCCTCCCCCAGCGGGTCGTCGGTGGCACCCTCGGCCCCGGGCGCGAGTCCGTGCGCCCGCAGGGCCCGCAGCCGTCGGCGGACGCGCTCGGCGAGCTCCCCCGCGGCCTTGCGCGTGAAGGTCAGGCCGAGGACGTCCTCGGGGGCGACGAGGCCGTTGGCCACCAGCCAGACGACCCGTGACGACATCGTCTCCGTCTTGCCCGAGCCGGCGCCCGCGACGACCAGCAGCGGTTCGACGGGCGCCTCGATGACGGCGACCTGCTCGGGAGTGGGCGCGGGACGGCCGAGCCGCTGGGCGATCTCCAGGGCGGTGAGCATCAGCGGCCCCCCTCCTCGACGACGCTGCGGCCGGCGTCCTGCGCCGGGCAGGAGCTGGCGACCGGGCAGTACCCGCAGTGCGGGCCGACGACGGCCTCGAAGGTGCCGGCCGCCATGCCCTCGGCCGCGTGCTCGACGAGTTCCCGGGCCCACGACGGGTCCTCGTCGTCGTCGAGGGCGACCTGGTGCTGCTGGGGCGCCTTCTTCTGCGTGCCCCCGAGCTGGACCAGCGCCGCCCCGCCGGACGACGGCGCGCGGGTGGGCATCGTGTGGAACGCCCCCTCCTGCGCGGCGAGCTGGTAGACGCCGAGCTGCGGCAGCCGGGCGACGTCGGCCTTGGAGGGCTGGGTCTTGCCCGTCTTGAGGTCCACCACGACGGGACGGCCGGCGGCGTCGCGTTCGAGGCGGTCCACCCGGCCGCGGATGCGGGCCCGTCCGACGGTGACGTCGACGTCGAGCTCGACCCCCACGAGCGTGCGTCCCTCGCGCCGGGCCTCGCGGTAGTACTCCGCGAGCTTGTCGACCATGCGCTCGGCGCGGGCCCGGGCGGTGTCGGCCACCCAGCCGTCCGGGAGCCCGAGCGTGGGCCACAGCACGTCGAGGCGGCGTCGCAGCTCCAAGGCGTCCGCGTCGGGCGCCTCGGCGGCGATGCGGTGGACGAGGTTCCCGATCGACTGCCCCGTCGAATCACCGGGCCGGGCGCCGGAGCTCTCGAGCAGCCAGCGCAGCCCGCACCGCTCGAAGCTCTCGACGCGCGAGGGCGAGACGGCGACCGGGTCCTCCGGCGCGCGCAGCGGACCGTCGTCGGTCAGCTCCTCCAGCCCGTACCAGTCGCCCGGGTCCGCGCCGGGCACCCCGGCGCGAGCCAGCTCGGCCAGCTGCCGCGCCGCGGCCGCGCGCCGCAGCGGGGTCTCGACGGCGTCGGGAGAGCAGACGACCTGCCGCAGCCGGGCCACGAGCGCGGGCAGGGACACCGCCCGCGGCACCGTCGACAACGGGCGCTCGTCGTCGCCGTCGGCTCCCGCCGCCGCCGGGACGGTCGCGAGGTCGGCCACGAGGTCGACCAGGGCCGACGGGCGCTCGTCCTCGGTGCGGACCGCCGTCACGACGAGCTCCTCACGGGCCCGCGAGACCGCGACGTGGAACAACCGCAGCTCGTCCTCGAGGACGGCCCGGCGGGCCCCTGGACCCTCGCTGTCGCGGCCCTCCAGGACGTCGACGAGCGCCTGGGCTCCCAGGACGGACCCGCGCAGTCGCAGGTCCGGCCAGACCCCCTCCTGCACCCCCGCGACGACGACGAGGTCCCACTCCCGCCCGACGGCGCCCTGCGGGGTCGTCAGCGTCACGGCCCCGGCGTCCGGGGCGCGGTCGGCGAGCGTGTCCGAGGGCACCTCGGCGTTCTGCAGCTGCTCCAGGAAGCGGGCCGCGCTGCCCGCGCCGGGGAAGCGGTCGACGAAGCGACCGGCGGCCTCGAACAGGGCGAGGACGGCGTCGAGGTCGCGGTCGGCCCGTCCGGCGTCCGCCCCCTCGAGCGTGCTGCCCGCGAGCGCCGACCGCTGCCAGCGGGTCGCGAGGCCGGTGGCGTCCCAGACCGCCCAGAGCACGGTCTCGGCGGAGGCGTCGGCGGCGAGGGCGGCGCGGCGGCCGGCACGCAGGACGGCGGCGACGCGCTGGGCGGGGAGGAGCGCCGGGTCGTCGCCCTGCACGCGCGCCCGGTCCCCCACTGTCCCGTCGGCGCCCGCGCCGGCCTCGAGGTCGGCCCCCGGGTCGGCCTCGGGATCGGCGAGGACCTCGGCGAACGCGGCGGTGAGCACGACGTCGCTGCTGCGCCCACCGCCGTCCGCTCTCTCGCTGCGCCGCAACGACTGCCGCAACCGGCGCAGCGCCACGACGTCGGCCCCGCCGACGGGGGAGGTCACGAGCTCGTGGGCGACGGCCTCGGTCAGCTCGGCCGGGTCGAGGACGACCGCGAGGGCCGTCAGCAGGGGCCGGACCGCCGGTTCGTCGCGCACGGGGACCTCGGCCAGGGGCACGGCCAGCGGGACACCGGCGTGCGTCAGCCCGCGCCGCAGCGCGGCCGTGTGCCCGGCGGACCGGACGACGACCGCCATCTGCGACCACGGGACGCCGTCGAGGAGGTGCCGGCGGCGCAGCCGCTGGGCGACCCAGGCGGCTTCCTGCGTCGGGGACCCGAGCACGGCGACCTCGACGCGGCCCTCCCCGGAGCGCACCGGGACGGCCGCCCGCTGCGGCGCCCCGCCGAGGGCACCCACCCGCTCGGCCACCGCACGCGTGACCGCGCGCAGGGGCGGCCGCTGCCGGTGGTCGGCCCCCAGGACCACGGCGCGCGCCGGGGCGCCACGGACGGCGAAGCGGTCGGCGAGCGCCGAGGCCGTGCGCGCGTCGGCGCCGCGGAAGCCCTGCGTGACGCTGTCGGGGTCGACCGTCAGCACGAGGTCGCGCCCGCCGGCCACGGCCTCGAGCAGGCGGAGCCCGGCCTCGGACAGGTCGTGGGCGTCGTCGACGGCCACCAGGTCCCAGCGGTCGCGCTCGGCGGCCAGGAGCTCGGGCTCGGCGCGCAACGCGGCGACGGCCTCGTCCACGACGGCCGCGGGGTCGTACGCCTCGGCCCGCCCCAGGGCGTTGACCTGCAGGTACTCCTCCAGCACGGCGGCTCCGGCGACCCACTCCGGGCGGTCGTGGCGTCGGCCGAGCTCGACGAGGTCCTCCGCGCGCAGCCCTCGTTCGACGGCGCGCATCAAGAGGTCCCGCAGCTCGTTGCGGAAGCTGCGCAGGCCCCAGGAGGCCCGCGGGACGTCCCCGGGCCAGTCGGGTGCCGCGAGCGCGCCCGTGAGGGTGACCGTGCCGTCGGCGTCGAGGTCGAACAGCTCGGAGGGCGCGTCCTGCGACGTCACCGCGAGGTGGCCGCGCAGGAGGTCGGCGAGGATCGCGTCCTGCTCGGCGCCGGAGATCAGGCGGGGCGGCGGGGCCCCCTCGTGGACGTGCACGCGGCGCAGGACGCCGAAGGCGTAGCTCTGCGGGGTGCGGGCCGCGGGCTGACCGGTCGTGCGGCGCAGGGCGTCGGACAGGTCGTCGCGCAGGAGGTCGGCCGCCCGGCGCGTGGGCGCGAGGACGAGGACGCGGTCGGGGTCGACGCCGTCGCGGGCGACGCGGGCGGTGACCAGCGCGCGGAGCGTGTGCGTGCGGCCGGTCCCGGGAGCCCCCACGACGACCAGGGGGCCGCTGCCGGGACGGGTCGCGACGACGGCGTCCTGGCGGTCGTCGGCCACCGGCGCGTCGGCGACGACCGGTACGGCGCGCCGCAGCCGCGGCACCGGCGGCCGGCGCCGCCCCTCGCCCCCGCCACCCTGTGCGCCACCCGCAGCACCCGCGTCCGTCACGTCCACCCTCAGCACGCCGTCATGTGACCACACGGGTCCGACACGACCCCGGACGCCGCCTCCCGGTGGGCCCCGGCGCGTCGAGCCCACCGTCAGCCGTCTCCGGCGGGCGCAGCCAGCCCCAGCTCACCGACGAGCGCCTCGACGTTGGAGGCGGCGTTGAGGGAGTACAGGTGCAGCACCTCCACGCCCTCGGCGAGCAGCCGACGGCCGTCCTCGACCGCCACCCGCATCCCCTCCTCCCGGAAGGCTCCGCGGTCGTCGAGGAAGGGGTCCAGACGGCGGTGCAGCCACGAGGGCTCGTGGCCGTCGGTGAGCCGGCGCGTCACCTCCAGCACGCGGGGGCTCGTGACGGGCAGCAGCCCCGGCAGCAGCGGGACGTCGCAGCCGGCGGCCGCGAGCCGGTCCCGCAGCCGCAGGAAGTCCTCGACGTCGAACGTCAGCTGGGCGATCGCGCACCGGGCGCCGGCGGCGAACTTGCCGAGGAGGTGGCGCACGTCGGTGTCGAGGTCGGGCGAGTCGGGGTGCCCCAGGGGGAAGGCCGCCACCGCGACGGTCTCGGCGCCGTGCTGCAGCGCGAGGCGCACGAGCTCGTCGGCGTGCTGCAGCCCCTGCGGGTGCGGTTCCCAGGGGGCGCGGGGGTCGCCGTCGGGGTCCCCCCGCAGCGCCAGGACGTCGCGCACCCCACCGGCGGCGAGCTCGTCGAGGACGTCGGCGAGCTGGGCCGTGGACTGACCGACGGCCGTGAGGTGGGCCAGCGGACGGATCGCGGTCTCGCGCGCCAGCCGGGAGGCGAGCTCCACGCTGCCGGCGCGGTCGCCACCGCCCGCCCCGTAGGTGACCGAGGCGAAGACGGGCCCGAGGGGCGCCAGGCGCTGCACGGCCCGCCACTGCCGCTGCGCGGTGGCCTCGTCGTGGGCGGGCGAGAACTCCACGGAGAAGCGACGGCGGGCCGCGCGCAGGTCGTCCACCAGGGTCGGGCGGGCGGTCACGGGGCGGGCACCTCCTCCCAGGGGGCCGTCCAGGAGCCCGCGTCCCAGCGGGCGCGGTCCAGGTCGACCCGCACGTCCGCGGGGTCGTGGGCCAGCCGGCGCAGCGGCGTCCCCTCGGTCCGCCAGCGGTGCAGCGCCTCGGGGGCCAGCGGCGGCGGGGCACTGCCGTCGGCGCGCAGGACCCGCCACCAGGGCGTACCGGACCCGAAGCGCCGCAGCACGTTGCCGACGAAGCGGGGGCCGCGGTCGCCGACACGCGCGGCGACGTCGCCGTACGTCAGCACCCGCCCGGACGGGATGGCGTGGACCACCTCGAGGACCTCCTCGGCCCGGGCGGGCAGCGCGTTCTCCACAGCGGCAGCCTGTCAGAGGGGTGCTCGTGTCGGACCCCCGGTGCAGGGTGCCGCCATGACGAACGCCCCCTCTCCCGGCCCGCGGTGGAGCGACGTGGAGGTCGGCGCCCCCGACCTCGCCGCCGCCGTGCTGGCGCGCTTCACCGCCGCCCGCCACCACGTGCTGGCGACGCTCTCGCGGGACGGCTCCCCCCGGGTGTGGGGCACCGAGGTCGACCACTGGCGCGGCGACCTGCTGCTCGGGTCGATGGTCATGGCGCGCAAGCTGGACGACCTGCGCCGCGACCCGCGCTTCGCCCTGCACGCCCACACCGGGGACGGGTCGATGGCGGACGGGGACGCCAAGGTCTCCGGTCGCGCCGAGGTGGTCACGGACGAGGACGTCCTGGCTGCGTACACGGCCGACCGGCACCCGCCGGAGCCGTACGTCCTCGTGCGCCTGCACCCCACGGCGGTCGTCCTCACCGAGCTCGACGGCGAGCGCCTGCGCATCACGTCGTGGCGGGACGGGACCGGCCCGCGCACGGTGGTGCGGTGAGGGTCAGGGGTGGGGCCACGGGTTGGGCAGCGCGCCGCGGAGCCCCTTCGTCTGCTGCACCATCACCGGCGCCAGTCGCCCGGGGCCGGGGTTGGGCTCGTGCCCGTGACCGAGGACGTGGCCGATCTCGTGGTTGACGACGTACTGCCGGTAGCCCGTGCGGTCCTGGCCGTAGTCGGGGATGGCCCGCACCCACCGGTGCCAGGTGAGGACGGCGGCGTCCCCGGACCGGCACGAGAGCGTGCCCATCGTCCGCAGCGGCCGGCACAGCGCGGCCGAGGTGTCCGGCGTGGCCAGGACGAGGCGCATCTGCGCGTCGCCGTCGGTCCGCGCGAAGCTCGTCGTGCCGCCGGAACCCCAGCTGCGCGGGTCGTTGAGGACGCCGAGGGCGAAGTCGGCGAAGGCGACCGGGTCGAGCAGCCCCGCGGCGACGAGGTCCTGCTCGACCTCGACGCGCACGGTGCGGACACGGGCCGAGGGCGGCGCCGCGGAGGAACCGGGGACGACGGTCAGGACCCCGCCGCCGGACTGCGGGACGTCGGCGCCGAGCACGCCGGCGCGGACGTCGTCGGCCGTCAGGCCGGGCGGCAGCGCGGGCGTGGACGGGGTGGCGGACGGGGTGGAGGACGAGGGGGACGACGAGGGGGACGACGACGCGGACGGCGAGGGTCCCGCCGCCCCGGTGGTGGAGGTGGGTGTGTCGGACGGGGTCTGCTCCACGCAGCCGGCGAGCAGCAGCCCGGCACCCCCCAGCAGCAGGGCGCGGCGGGCGGGGGTCGGGACGGCGGCGGGCACCCGCGCAGCATGTCAGCCGCCCGCGGCGTGGCTCGGGACCCGTGTCGCCGGGACCCGTGTGGCCGGGACCCGCACGCCCCCGCGGTCGCCGCCCGACCGTCCGCCGGCAGCGAACCGGGCGGCCGGGTGCCGCGCCGGGCGACTAGCGTGGAGCCGGAGCCGTCTCGGGCGAGGCGGCGGCAAGTCCAGATCGGCGACCCGGGAGGGGACTGCGGTGGAGGTTCGGATCGGCGTGCAGAACGTCGCACGCGAGCTGGTGTTCGAGTCGGCCCAGACCAGCGAGGAGATCACGAGCGCCGTCTCGCAGGCGCTGTCCGCGGGCACGGTGCTGTCGCTGCTCGACGAGAAGGGCCGTCAGGTCGTGGTCCCGGCGGCCTCGATCGGGTACGTCGACATCGGCGCGCAGGAGAAGAGCCGCGTGGGGTTCGGCCTCAGCTGACCCCCTGCGCGGGCACGGCGCGGGGGTGGCGGGACCGTCCACCGCCCCCGCGGCGCGCCGCGCAGGACGCCCGCGCGTCACACCGGCGACGCAGCCGGTTACCATGACGGGGTTCAGGGTTGCCCGGTCGCCAGTCACGATCGGCTGCCGACTGCCGCGACGCGGCTGCACGCTCCGCCTGACGACGTTCCCCGCTCCTGGCTCCGACTTCTCGCCGAGCCGCTGGGGCGGGTCCTCCGCGGACGCGGCCGCGCTCGCCCCTCGCACGGGAGACGCATGACCGACACGAGCACGACGAGCGACGAGACCGACACCGTCGCCCCCACCGCCGAGGCCCCGGCGCTGCGCACCTTCGCCGAGCACGGAGTGGAGCCGCGCATCGCCGCCTCGCTGGCCGGGGCGGGCATCACGACCCCCTTCCCCATCCAGTCCATGACGCTGCCCGTGGCGCTGACCGGGCACGACATCATCGGCCAGGCCAAGACGGGGACGGGCAAGACGCTCGGCTTCGGCGTCCCGCTGCTGCAGCGCACCGCCGTCCCCGGCGACGCCGACTACGACGCGCTGCCCGCGCCGGGCAAGCCGCAGGCCCTGGTCATCGTCCCGACGCGCGAGCTCGCGACGCAGGTCGCCGGCGACCTGACGACGGCCAGCCGGTCGTACCCGGCCCGCATCCTCACCGTCTACGGCGGCCGCGCCTACGAGCCGCAGATCGAGGCCCTGGCCAAGGGCATCGACGTCGTCGTCGGCACCCCCGGCCGCCTGCTGGACCTCGCCCAGCAGCGTCACCTGGACCTGTCGCACGTCGCGTGCGTCGTCCTGGACGAGGCCGACGAGATGCTCGACCTGGGCTTCCTGCCCGACGTCGAGCGGCTCCTGGCGCAGACCAACCCGGCCCGCCAGACGATGCTCTTCTCGGCGACGATGCCCGGTCCGGTCGTCGCGATGGCGCGGTCCTACATGCGCCAGCCGACCCACATCCGCGCGGTGGACCCGACGGACGACGGCGCCACCGTCGCCGCGATCACGCAGTTCGCCTACCGCACCCACGCCCTCGACAAGGTCGAGGTGCTGGCCCGCATGCTGCAGGCCACGGGCCGCGGGCTGACGATCATCTTCAGCCGCACCAAGCGCACAGCGGCCTCCGTCGCCGAGCAGCTCGTCGAACGCGGCTTCGCCGCGGCCGCCATCCACGGCGACCTCGGCCAGGGTGCGCGCGAGCAGGCGCTGCGGGCCTTCCGGACCGGCAAGGTCGACGTCCTCGTCGCCACCGACGTCGCTGCGCGCGGCATCGACGTCGAGGACGTCACGCACGTCGTCAACTACCAGTGCCCCGAGGACGAGAAGGCGTACCTGCACCGCATCGGCCGCACCGGCCGCGCGGGCAACACGGGTGTCGCCGTCACGTTCGTGGACTGGGACGAGCTGCCGCGGTGGAGCCTCATCGACAAGGCGCTCGGCCTCGGCTTCGGCGAGCCCGTCGAGACGTACTCCACGTCGCCGCACCTGTTCGACGACCTGTCCATCCCCGAGGGCACGACGGGCCGGCTGCCCCGGACCCAGCGCACGCGCGCCGGTCTGGAGGCCGAGCAGGTCGAGGACCTCGGCGAGGTCGGCGCCGCCAAGGGCCGCCGCGCCCGGTCCGGCGGGAGCGGCGGGTCGGACTCCTCCCGCCGCGGCGGTCGGCCGTCGGCCCCGGACGAGCAGGCCGAGGAGGGGGTCGTCGAGGAACGCGTCGAGCGTCCCCGGCGGAACCGGACCCGCCGCCGCACGCGCTCCGGCGTCGAGGTGGAGCAGGGCACGGAGGCGACCCCGGGCACGCCGACGGACACGCCCACGGACACGGCCCCGCCCGCCGCCGAGGCCGCGCCGGAGAAGGCCCCGCGCCGTCGTCGCCGCACCCGCACGAGCGACACGACCGGTGACACCACCGGCGAGAGCGCGCAGCCCGTCACCGACTGACGGACCCCGGCACGACGAAGGGCCCCCTCCCGACCGGGAGGGGGCCCTTCGTGCATCGAGGGGGGTCAGGCCCCGACGACGAACGTCCGGACGGCGTCGGCGACCAGCTGCACGGCGATGGCCGACAGCAGCAGACCCGCCACGCGCGTCACCAGCAGGACGCCGGAGTCGCCCAGGACGCGGTGCACGAGTCCGGCGAAGCGCATGGCCAGGTACAGCGTCACGTGCACCGCCACGACACCGAGGGCGATGGCCGCGCGGTCCCCCCAGTCCTGCGCCTGCTGCACGAACACCATCGTGGCGACGATGGCGCCGGGCCCGGCCAGCAGCGGCGTGCCGAGCGGCACCATCGCGACGTTGACCCCGACGGTGCTCGTCGGCTCGTCGCCCTTGCCGGTCAGCAGCTCGAGGGCGATGAGCAGCAGGAGCAGACCGCCCGCGGCCTGCAGCGCCGGGAGGCTGATGTGCAGGTAGTCGAGGATGCGCTGGCCGAAGACGGCGAAGGCGACGATGACGCCGAAGGCGACGACGACGGCCTGCCGGGCGGCGCGGGACCGCTCGGTGGTGCTGAAGCTCGCGGTGAGTCCCAGGAAGATCGGCACGGTCCCGAGCGGGTCCATGATGACGAAGAGCGTGACGAAGCTCTCCCCGAACAGCTGCCAGTTCACGCCGGGTGCGCCAGGCGGGACGCGGCGGCGATCTCGTCGATGCGGGCGAGCGACTCGGGTTCGGTCGTGTTCTCCCCCAGCAGGTTCCGCTTGCCCGCCCCGTGGTAGTCGCTGGACCCGGTGACGAACAGGCCGAGGGCGGTGGCGAGGTCGCGCAGGTGCGCGCGCTCGGCGTCGGAGTGGTCGCGGTGGTCGACCTCGAGGCCGGCCATCCCGGCCTGCGCCATGGCCGCCACCTCGTCGTCGTCGATGCAGCTGCCGCGCTTGGACGCCGCGGGGTGGGCGATGACCGGCACCCCCCCGGCGGCGCGCACGACGCGGACGGCCTCGACGGGGTCGGGCGCCGTCTGCGGGACGAAGTACTTGCCCCGGCCGGACAGCAGGGTGGCGAAGGCCTCGTCGCGGTCGGCGACGACACCGCGCGCCACGAGGGCGTCGGCGATGTGCGGCCGGCCGATGGTCGCCGGGCCGTGGACGTGCTCCTGGACGTCCTCCCAGCACAGGCCCGTGTCCGGGCCGAGCCGGTCGACCATGCGACGGGCCCGGCTCTCGCGGGAGGTCCGGGACTCGGTCAGCATCCGCACCAGGGCGGGGTCCTCGGGGTCGTGGAGGTAGGACAGCAGGTGCACGGACACTCCACGGAGCAGACAGCTGATCTCGACCCCCGGGACGAACCTCAGTCCCGATCGGTCGGCCGCGGCCGTGGCCTCCGGCCAGCCCGAGCTCGTGTCGTGGTCGGTGAGGGCGACGACGTCGAGTCCGGCCTGTGCGGCGGAGGCGATCACGTCGGCCGGGGATTGTGTCCCGTCGGACGCCGTGGAGTGCGTGTGCAGGTCGATGCGCACCGCACGAGCCTACTCTCCGTGGCGGCCCTCTCCGTGCGCTCGCGCGTCCGTCGTGCGAGGACGACCGCTCAGGCGCGGGCGGGGGCCCCCTGGTCGGCCCACCGCAGCCGGGGCGACAACGCGCCGCACGGGACGTCCAGCTCGTGGGCGGGGTCGCGCAGGTCGACGAGCTCGAGGTCGTCGAGCAGCGTGACGCCCGCCGCCGCGGGCCACAGCAGCGCCCACAGCCACACGCCGCCCGCCTCCCCGACCAGGACGGCACGGTCGCCGTCGGCCGGGACCGACCACAGCGGTGTCGAGGCCCCACCGGCGTGCAACCGGGCGGCCGGACGTCCCGTCACGAGGTCCTCCCCCGGGTCCAGGTCACCCCGCCCGGCCAGGTGCGCACCCAACCCGCTGCCGGGCTGCTCGGCGACCAGGAGCACGTCCGCGACCGGGGAGCAGCCGGCCGGGCCGTGGTGCGGGCCCGAGACGGCCACGACGACGGCCTGCGCCTCGTGCTTCTCGTCGCGCACGCACCGCGTCCCGGTGACGAGCCAGCCGTCGGGCAGGGGCCACGGCAGCCACACCGGCACGGCGGCGTGCCGGGCGATCCAGTCGAGGTGCTCGGCGTCAGCCGGGTGCGGCGGCTGCAGCGGGACCACCTCCCCGTGCACCGCACAGGTGTAGCCGGAGTGCCAGATGCTGGGTGCCCTCACCGCGCCGTCGCAGCGGGGGCACTGCGCTGTACCGCCCATGCTCCACGGTGGCCCCGGTGACGGTCGGTCGTCAACCTCTCGTCACGCAGCGTGGCCGATCGTCGGTCGAAGTCCCGGGGCGCGACGACAACGCGCCGGGGACGGGGCGATGATGAACGGGTGAGCTCGCAGACGACGACCGACCAGACCACCGAGCAGGCCGTGGCGGACCTGCTGGACCGCCAGGCGCCCGAGGGCGAGGGCACGGTCGTGGAGGGTGCGGAGGCCGCCGAGGACGGCACGATGACGTCGCACCGCTCGACGCCGCGCTCGGCCGCCTTCCGGTCGTTCATCGCGCAGGGCTGGGGTCCGCGCCCGGCCGAGGACCTCGAGGCCGCCGGGGTGGCGCCCTTCGCCGCCCGCCGCCGCGAGGTGCTGTCCTCGCTGTTCCCGGGCGAGGTGCTCGTCGTGCCCGCGGGGACGCTGGTGCGCCGGTCCAACGACTGCGACTACCGCTTCCGGCCGCACTCGGCGTTCGCCCACCTCACGGGTCTGGGCACCGACCGCGAGGCGGACTCCGTCCTGGTGCTGCTCCCGACCGCCGAGGGCCACGACGCCGTCCTCTACGTCCGCCCGCAGGCCGCGCGCGACACCGAGGAGTTCTTCGCCGACGCCCGGTACGGCGAGCTGTGGGTGGGCCCGCGCACGACGCTGCCGGCCCTCGCCGCCCAGACGGGTCTCGCGTGCCACGACGTCGCCGCGCTCACCGACGAGGTGAGCGCGGGGCTCGAGGGCGCCCGCGGCTTGCGCATCGTCCCGGACGCCGACCCGGCGGTCACCGCGCTCGTCACGCCGCTGCGGGGCCCGGCGGACGAGAAGGCCGACGAGGAGTTCGTCACGGCGCTGTCCGAGCTGCGCCTGGTCAAGGACGAGTGGGAGGTCGCGCAACTGCGTGACGCCGTCGCGGCCAGCGCCCGCGGCTTCGAGGAGGTCGTGCGCACCCTCCCCCGCGCCGTCGGGCACGCCCGCGGCGAACGCGTCGTCGAGGCCGCCTTCGACGGCACCGCGCGCATCGAGGGCAACGGCGTCGGGTACGAGACGATCTCCGCCGCCGGCGACCACGCGTGCACCCTGCACTGGATCCGCAACGACGGGGCCATCGCCCCCGGCCAGCTGCTGCTGCTGGACGCCGGCGTGGAGGTGGACTCCCTGTACACCGCCGACGTCACGCGGACGCTGCCGGTCGACGGCACGTTCACCCCGGCCCAGCGCCGCGTCTACCAGGCCGTGCTCGACGCCGCCGAGGCCGCCTTCGCCGTGGCCAAGCCGGGGGTGAAGTTCCGCGAGGTGCACGAGGCGGCCATGAAGGTCGTCGCCGACCGGCTGTCCGCCTGGGGGATGCTGCCCGTGGACGCCGCCACCTCGCTCGGCGAGGAGGGGCAGTTCCACCGGCGCTGGATGCCGCACGGCACGAGCCACCACCTCGGCCTCGACGTCCACGACTGCGCCCAGGCCCGCAAGGAGATGTACCTCGACGCCGAGCTGCGCGAGGGCATGGTGTTCACCATCGAGCCGGGGATCTACATCAAGACCGAGGACGAGCTGGCGCCCGAGGAGCTGCGCGGCATCGGCGTCCGCATCGAGGACGACGTGCTCGTCACGGCCGACGGGGTCGAGAACCTGTCCGCCGCCCTCCCCCGCACGCCCGACGACGTCGAGGCGTGGATGGCGTCGCTGCGCTGAGGCCCCGGACGACGCAGGACCGCCGCCCGACGCGAGGCGTCGGACGGCGGTCCCTGGTCGACGGTCAGCGCTCGGAGCGTTCCTGCTCCTCGCGCGCCCTCGCCTCGGCGGCCTCGGCGGCGCGCCGCTGACGACGCGCCTCCTCCATCTTCTCGGCGTACGTCGGGCCCGACAGGTCGTGCACCGGCTCGGGTTCGGGTGCCTTCTCGAACGACGGCGGGGGCGGCGGCTGGGTGGCAGGACCGGAGCCGGGCTGCGGCGGCGGCATGTACGGCTGGGTGCCGCCGGGCGGCGGACCCCACGGCCGCTGCGTCGCGTCGGGCGCACCCCACGGGGACTGACCTGACGGCGTCCCGCTGTCGCGGCCGAGACCGTTGGGCAGGCGGGAGAGCACCTCGCGGGCCTGGCCCGCCAGCTGCGGCAGGCACAGCACGGTGTACTCCGACGCCACGATCTGCGACGACGACGTGAAGTCGCGACGGCCGCCCGTCAGCGCGTAGGAGATGACGCCGAACAGCATCCCGAACCCGGCGCCGACGAGGATGCCCGTGAGGAGCGCCCCGCTGCCGCCGGGGCCGAACACCGACAGCATGAGCCCGATGAGCAGACCGAACCAGGCACCGGAGGCTGCTCCCGCCCCCGCGGCGCGACCGTAGGTCAGCCGGCCGGTGACCCGCTCGACCATCTGCAGCCCGGTGCCGACGATCGTCACGTTCTGCACGGGGAAGTGCTCGTCGGAGAGGAAGTCCACCGCGCGCTGCGCCTCGGAGTAGGTCCCGTAGCGGCCGATCGTGTCGCCCGAGGGGGGCGTCGGCGTGGTGATCCGGCGCGGACCACCCATGGGCCCGAGGTTCGACATCAGACTTCCTCACCTTCTCGACCCGTCCCGCGACGTCGGCGCAGGATCGGCGGCGGCGCTCCCGCGGGGGCCGCCGTCGTCCTGGTCAACGCCGCGGGACCTCGCTCAGTGCCCGCCGGGACCGTACTCCCAGGGAGTGCTCAGGCGGACTTGCGCTTGACGCCCGCGCGGCCCGCCTGCTGCTTGGCCTCGACCTCGGTGCTGGCACCGGCGGTGGTGAGCTGGCCACCGGTGGTCTCGAGGTGGGCGCGGACGAACCAGTGGAACTGCTCGAGCTGGCCGGCCTGCGCGATGAGCATGTCCTGCGTGACGAGGTCGAGGTCGTCCGTGGCCTCGATGGCCTTGCGGTGGTCCTCGATGACGCCGCTGTAGACGAGGTCGAGCGCGCCGAGGTGCTCGATGGCGCCCGCGCGGCCGATGGAGTAGTCGTCCCAGCCGCGGTCGGCGACGAGCGCGCCCGGCGTGCCGACGGGCGACAGGCCCAGGGTCGCGATGCGCTCGGCGGTCGTGTCCGCCATCTCGCGGACGGCGTCGACCTGCGGGTCGAGCATCTCGTGGACCGCGACGAAGTGCGGGCCCACGACGTTCCAGTGGACGTGCTTGAGCGTCAGGTGCAGGTCGGTCAGGGCGTTGAGGCGGTCCTGCAGGAGCGCTGCGATCTCGGCGCCCTGCTCCACCGTCAGCCCGGGGATCGTGTAGAGCGGGGTGCCCTCGGACTTCATCTTCTTGCTCTCCTTGGCCATGCCGTCACGGTAGGAGCGCACGTCGCGCACCGCGAGCTGGAAGTCAACCCCTAGATTGGAACGTGTGACCGGACCCACCACGCGTGTCTTCGCCGCCCGCCTGGCGGGCACATCGGTCTTCGACCCCCAGGGCGACCAGGTCGGCCGGGTCCGTGACGTCGTGGGGATGCTGCGACCGCGCGGGCCGGTGCGCGTCATCGGTCTGGTCGTCGAGGTCCCCGGTCGACGCCGCGTCTTCGTCCCCATGACCCGCGTGACGTCCATCGACGCCGGGCAGGTCATCACGACGGGCCTGGTGAACATGCGCCGCTTCGAGCAGCGCGGCGCCGAGACGCTGCTGCTCGCCGAGCTCCTCGACCGCACGGTCCAGCTCGCCGACGGCAGCGGGGAGGCGACGATCGAGGACCTCGGCCTGGACGCCGTCCGCGTCCGGGACTGGCACCTCACCCGGCTGTTCGTGCGGCGCGGGACCACCCCGCGGGGGCTGTCGGGCCGGCTGCGGCGACGCGGGGAGACCATGACCATCCCCGTCGAGGGCGTCCTCGGCGGTGTCATCGGCCTGGCGTCCCCGGACCAGGACCAGGGGGCGACCAACCTCCTCGCGGCCTTCGAGGAGCTCAAGGCCACGGACCTGGCCGAGGTCATCCACGAGCTGACGCCCAAGCGCCGCCGCGAGGTCGCCGCGGCCCTGGACGACGAGCGGCTCGCCGACGTCCTCGAGGAGCTGCCCGAGGACGACCAGATCGAGATCCTCTCCGGCCTGGAGGGTGACCGCGCCGCCCACGTGCTGGAGGAGATGCAGCCCGACGACGCGGCCGACCTGCTCTCCGAACTGCCCTCGGAGCAGGCCGAGCGGCTCATGGCCCTCATGGACCCCGAGGACGCCGAACCGGTCCGCCGCCTGCTGGCGTACGACGACTACACCGCCGGTGGTCTCATGACGACCGACCCGGTCGTCCTGGCCCCCGACGACACCGTCGCCGAGGCGCTGGCGCACGTGCGGCGCACCGAGCTGAACGTCCCGCTCGCCACGGCCGTCTACGTGTGCCGCCCGCCCCTGGAGACCCCGACCGGACGGTTCCTGGGGACGGCGCACCTGCAGCGGCTGCTGCGCGAACCGCCGCAGACGCCGCTGGGGCAGCTGCTGGACAACGACATCGACCCCCTCGCCCCCGAGGAGACGCTGCAGGCGGTGACGCGTCGGCTGGCGGCGTACAACCTCGTCTCGCTACCCGTGGTGGACGAGGACGGCCACCTGCTGGGGGCCGTGACCGCCGACGACGTCCTGGACCACCTGCTGCCGGAGGACTGGCGCGACGCGGAGGAGGAGGTCTTCGAGGGGCCGACCGGACAGGAGAACAACCGTGCCTGAAGCCCGCGAGAACCGCCGCGGCCAGCGCCGCGAGGCGGTGTCCCTCGACACCCCCCGCGAGAGCCGGCGTCCCTGGCTGTCGCGTCCGCAGGTCGACCCCGACGCGTTCGGCCGCGCCTCGGAGGGCTTCGCCCGCTTCATGGGGACGGGCCGCTTCCTCGTCTACATGACGGTGTTCGTCGCCGTGTGGCTGGCGTGGAACACGTTCGCCCCCAAGAGCGTGCAGTTCGACCCGCGGGCCCTGAACTACACGCTGCTGACGCTCATCCTGTCGCTGCAGGCGTCCTACGCCGCCCCCCTCATCCTGCTCGCCCAGAACCGACAGGACGACCGCGACCGCGTCCTCAACGAGCAGGACCGCTCACGCGACGAGCGGGCCCTGGCCGACACCGAGTACCTCACCCGCGAGGTCGCGGCACTGCGCATCTCGCTGCGCGACGTCGCCACCCGCGACTTCGTCCGCTCGGAGCTGCGCTCGATCCTCGAGGAGCTCGCCGAGGAGGGCGTCACGGTCTCGGCGTCGCCGTCACGCGACGCCAAGCGCAAGGGCGGCAAGAAGCGCAAGCGGGTGACCGACCCGGCTGCGCCCACCCGCGTGGCGGAGCCGGACTCAGGTCCGGAGCGTGAGGTGCCGACACCAGAGGGGTGACGACTCTCGACGACGGCCCCGCCACCACCGGCCAGGTCCCCGCCCAGGGCGGCAACCAGGCGCGCAAGCGCCTCGGTGACGTCCTCGTCGAGAAGGGCCTGCTGGTCCCCGAGGACCTCGAGGTCGCGCTCGCCGAGCAGCGCAACGTCGAGGGCCCGCGCCGGCGCCTGGGACAGATCCTCGTCGAGCTCGGGATGGTCTCCGAGGCCGAGCTCGCCCAGTGCCTCGCCGAGCTGCTGAACCTCGAGCACGTCGACCTCTCCCGCATCAACCTCGCGCCCGACGTCGTCCGCATCCTGCCCCGCGCCGTCGCCGAGCGCTGCCGCGTCCTGGTGCTGGACAAGACGCCGGAGTACCTGCTCGTCGCGGCCGCCGACCCCACGAACGTCCTCGCCCTGGACGACGTGAAGCTCTACACGCGCACGCCCGAGCTGCACGTCGTCGTCGCGATGGACTCCCAGATCCGCGACCACCTGGCCCGCGCGTGGTCCCTCACCGAGGACACCTCGCAGGTCTCGCGGATGGTCGAGGACGCCACCGACGACGAGGACGAGGACCCGCTCGCCGCGCTCAACGGCTCGGTCGACGACGACGCCCCCATCGTCAAGCTCGTCAACCGGATCCTGTCCGACGCGGTCCGGCTGCGCTGCTCCGACATCCACCTGGAGTCCCAGCGCGACCAGCTGCGCGTGCGGTTCCGCGTCGACGGCCTGCTGCGCGACGTCATGAGCGCCCCCAAGCGCGTCGCGCCCAGCGTCATCAGCCGCATCAAGATCATCTCCGGGCTGGACATCTCCGAGCGCCGCATCCCCCAGGACGGCCGCACCCGCGTCATGGTCGACGGGTCCGCGATCGACTGCCGTGTCTCGACGCTGCCGGCGCTGCACGGCGAGAAGATCGTCATCCGTCTGCTGACGCGCGGCGACGACGTCCCCTCGCTGCCCTCCCTCGGGTTCGAGCCCGAGCAGCTCGAGATCTTCGAGAAGGCCCTCAGCGTCCCGCAGGGGCTCGTCCTCATCACGGGTCCCACCGGGTCGGGGAAGACGAACACCCTCTACGCGGCCATCCACGCGACGATGTCGCCGGAGAAGAACATCATCACCCTCGAGGACCCCGTCGAGGTCCAGCTGCCCGGGATCACCCAGGTCCAGGTGCACGCCAAGGTCGGCATGACGTTCTCGGCCGGCCTGCGCTCGGTCCTGCGCCAGGACCCCGACATCGTCCTCATCGGTGAGGTGCGCGACACCGAGACGGCCGAGCTGGCGCTCAAGGCGTCGATGACCGGTCACCTCGTGCTGACGACGCTGCACACGAACTCGGCCGTGGGCGCCCTGACGCGTCTGGTCGACATGGGCGCTGCGCCGTTCCTCGTCGCCAGCTCGCTGACGGCCGCGATCGCCCAGCGACTCGTCCGCAAGCCCTGCGACTCCTGCGCCGACGGGTACATCCCCGACGAGAACACCCTGGCGCTGCTCGACCTCACGATCGAGGACATCCTCGACGCGACCCCGCTGAAGGGCACCGGCTGCCCGGAGTGCGGCGGCACCGGCTACCGCGGCCGGACCGCTGTCTACGAGGTCCTCGACGTCACGCCCAGCATGCGCAAGGTCCTCATGCACGACGCGACGGAGTCGGCGCTGCTGGCCGAGGCCGAGCGCATCGGGATGAAGAACCTGCGGGCCTCCGCGCTGGCCAAGGCCATGCGCGGCGAGACGACCTTCGAGGAGGTCATCCGCGTCACGGCAGGCTGACCGACGCCTGTCGGTTTGACCGGCGTAGCCTCGACGGACCAGCCGTCGAGGAGAGGAACGCCGTCGTGCGCGCAGTCCAGTACCGCCGGATCGGAGCGGCCCCCGAGGTCGTCGAGGTCGAGAAGCCGACGCCCGGGCCCGGTCAGGTCCTGCTCGAGGTGACCGCCGCCGGGATCTGCCACTCCGACGACTTCGTCATGGGGCTGCCCGAGGACCAGTACACCTACGGCCTGCCCCTGACCCTCGGCCACGAGGGCGCCGGCCGCGTCGTGGAGCTCGGCCCCGGCGCCGAGGGCGTCGAGGTCGGGACGAACGTCGTCGTCTACGGCCCGTGGGGCTGCGGGACGTGCCACCAGTGCGCGCAGGGCAAGGAGAACTACTGCCCGCGCGCCGCCGACCTCGGCATCGCCCCGCCCGGCCTCGGGGCCCCCGGTGCCCTCGCGGAGTTCATGCTCGTCGACTCCCCGCGCCACCTCGTGCCGATCGGCGACCTCGACCCCGTCGCGACCGTCCCGCTGACCGACGCCGGGCTCACGCCGTACCACGCGGTCAAGCGGTCGCTGCCGAAGCTGCGCGCCGGATCGACGGCCGTCGTCATCGGGGCCGGCGGCCTCGGGCACGTCGCGATCCAGCTGCTGCGGGTGCTGTCCCCCGCCCGCGTCGTCGCCCTCGACGTCAGCGAGGAGAAGCTGGCGTTCGCGACCTCCGTCGGCGCCCACGACGTCGTGCTGTCCGACGCCGACGCCGCCCGGAACGTCCGCGCGCTGCTCGGTGGCCGCGGGGCCCAGCTCGTCCTGGACTTCGTCGGCGCGCAGCCGACCATCGACACCGCGATGGCGCTCGCCGACGTCGAGTCCGACGTCACGATCGTCGGGATCTCCTCCCAGCCGGCCGCCGCGCAGGTCGGGTTCTTCCGGCAGGCCTACGAGGCGTCGGTCTCGGTGCCCTACTGGGGTTCGCGCAGCGAGCTGATCGAGCTCGTCGAGCTCGCCCACCAGGGGGTCCTCGACGTGCACACCGAGACGTTCTCCATCGAGGAGGCGCCGGAGGCGTACGAGCGGCTGCACGCCGGCACCCTCACCGGCCGCGCCGTGGTCGTCCCCTCCCGCTGACCCCTCGCCCAGGCCCCCTCACCCGCGTGGAGGACACACACTTTCCGCCCTCGGAAACCGATTCCTGAGGGCGGAGGGAGTGTCCTCCACGCGGGACGGGACGGGTCAGGGGCGGGCGAGGGCCGCGGCGGCGGGGCCGAGGTCGAGGTCGTCGACGCGCACGGCCTGCCCCGACTCCAGCGAGGAGTTGGCGGCGATCCCGACCACGACGGAGCGCACCCCGTCGCGCCAGGAGGCGGTGCGGTGCAACGGGTCCGGGACGGGCCCGGCGAATACGTCACGCAGCAGCAGGGCGTCGCCACCGCCGTGGCCGCCCTCCCCCACCGGGATGGGCACCTCGTGCGCCGCCTCGAAGTGCCGCTGCACGAGGAGCCGCTCGGAGACCGGGCGCACGCCCGTCGCCGCCTCGACGTCCTCGGGGTGCATGCTCGGGTCGACCTGCCGCCGGCCCTCGCCCAGGGGCACCTCCCCGCGCTCGACGACGGTCAGCTCCGCGCGGCCGCGGGTGCCGTTCACCGCGACGACGTAGCCCTCCCACGGGGAGTGCGCGTTGAGGGCGTACGACAGGGTCGCCGTCCCACCCGGCACGGCGGAGTCGACGACGAGGGCGAGGTTGTCCTCGATGGTGATGCCGTCGTCGAAGACGTCGCGGTCGCGCAGGTACCCGTCGTGCTGCTCGTTCTCCAGGTACAGCTCGCGCAGCTTGGGGTCGGCGGCGAGGTCGAGGGAGAAGGCGTCGGTGCGTCCGGCCGCCGACGTCCCCCGCTCCGGCCGCGGCCCGAGGCCCCGCGCGGCGGCGTTCGCAGCCCCGTAGAACCGCAGACCACCGCTGGCGAAGACCCGCTCGGGCACGCCCTGCGTCCACCAGTTCACGAGGTCGAAGTGGTGGGAGCTCTTGTGCACGAGCAGCCCGCCGGAGTTCTCCTTCTGCCGGTGCCACCGGCGGAAGTAGTCGGCGCCGTGGGCGGTGTCGAGCACCCACTCGAAGTGCACGGACGTCACCGTCCCGATGCCGCCGTCCGCGATGACCCGCCGCAGCGCGGTGTTCCGCGGCGCGTACCGGTAGTTGAACGTCACGAGCACGTCGCGGCCCGTCCGCTCCACGGCCTCGGCGATGCGGCGCACCCCCTCCTGCGTCGTCGTGAGGGGCTTCTCGACGACGGCGTCCGCACCGGCGTCGAGGGCCGCGACGACGAGGTCGGCGTGGGTGTGGTCGGGCGTCGTCACGACGACCCGGTCGACCCCGAGGCGGCGGACGGCGTCCGCGAGCTGCGCGAGGTCGACGAGCTCGGGCGCCGGACGGCCCGCGGCGACGAGACGGCCGGCGTGCACGGCCGCGCGGCCCGGGTTGGTGTCGGCGAGGGCGACGAGCTCGCCGTCGCCGGCGTGCGCCCCGGCGAGGGCGTCCACGTACATCGTCGCGCGGGAGCCGGCGCCCACCAGGGCGTAGCGGCGGGGGCTGGGCACGGACGTCCTCCTCGACGACGGGCAAGCGCTTTCCGGGACACCCTTCCACCGGCCCGGGCCGAGGTCAAGGCGCCACGTAGGCTGGCCCCATGTCCACCACCCCGCCCACGCCCGGTCCCCAGAGCGTGCGCGCGGAGGTCCTGCAGGCCCTGCGCACCGTCGACGACCCCGAACTGCACCGCCCCATCACCGACCTCGGGATGGTCGACGGCGTCGACGTCGACGAGGCCGGCCTCGTCGACGTCCGCATCCTGCTGACCACCGCCGGTTGCCCCATGCGCGACACGCTCACCCGGGAGGTCACCGCCGCCGTGCGGACGGTGGACGGCGCCCGCGGGGTCCGTGTGCACCTCGGGGAGATGAACACCGAGCAGCGCCGGGAGCTGACCGCGAAGGTGCGCGGCACCACGGGCGCGGCCCCCACCATCCCCTTCAACGACGCCGGCAACCTCACCCGCGTCTACGCGGTCGCCTCCGGCAAGGGTGGCGTCGGCAAGTCGAGCGTCACGGCGAACCTCGCGGCCGCCATGGCCGCCGACGGTCTGCGGGTCGGCCTCCTGGACGCCGACGTCCACGGCTTCTCGATCCCGCGCCTGCTCGACGTGAAGGGCACGCCGACCAAGGTCGAGGACATGATCATCCCGCCCGTGGCGCACGGCGTGCGGGTCATCTCGATCGGGATGTTCGTGCCGGGCAACCAGCCCGTCGCCTGGCGCGGGCCGATGCTGCACCGCGCGCTGCAGCAGTTCGCCTCCGAGGTGCACTGGGGCGACCTCGACGTGCTGCTCCTGGACCTGCCCCCGGGCACGGGCGACATCGCCATCAGCGTGGGCCAGTTGCTGCCGGGGGCCGAGGTCCTCGTCGTGACGACGCCGCAGGTCGCGGCCGCCGAGGTGGCCGAGCGCGCCGGGTCGGTGGCCTCGCAGACCGAGCAGCGCGTCGTCGGCGTGGTGGAGAACATGAGCTGGCTGGAGCTGCCGGACGGGCAGCGCCTGGAGGTCTTCGGCTCCGGCGGCGGTCAGGCCGTGGCGACGTCGCTGACGGAGCGCCTGGGGACGTCGGTGCCGCTGCTGGCGCAGGTCCCCATGGACGTCGTGCTGCGCGAGGGCGGGGACGCCGGGACCCCCGTCGTGCTGTCGCACCCGGACTCGCCGGCCGCGGTCGTGCTGCGCGACCTCGCGCGCACGCTGGCCCGGCGACCCCGCGGCCTCGCGGGTCGCCGGCTCGGTGTCAGCGTCGCCTGACCCCGGCGGGTCACCGGGGACGGGACGTCAGGTGGCGTCCTCGTCGTAGGGCGCCGGGGCGGCCTTGGCCGGCTCCGCCGACTTCTTCCCGAGGTCGACCCCGCCACCGGTGGCCGCACCGGACGTCGAGGCCTGCGTCGACTTCTTGACGACCGGTTCGTCGTCGTCGTCGTTCCAGGCCTCGGTCAGCGCCTCGCGGACGATGCGCCGGGGGTCGTACTGCCGCGGGTCCAGCTTCTGCCAGTCGATGTCGTCGAACTCGGGACCGAGTTCCTCGCGCATCTGGGCTTGAGCGCCCTTGGCGAAGCGACGCGCGGACTTGACCAGGCCTGCCAGTTGCTCGGCGTAGTGCGGAAGCCGCTCGGGACCGAGGACCACCAGCGCCACGACGAGGAGGACGAGGAACTCGCCCCCGTTGATGCCGAACACGGGGCGATCCTAACCGTCGGCTTCCAGCGTGACCGGCACGTCCACCGTCTCTCCACCTCTGCGGACGGACAGCGTCACCGTCTCGCCCGGTTCGCGGGCGCGGATGTCGACGATCAGCTCGGCCGGATCGGTGACCGGCCGGCCGTCGATGGCGAGCACGACGTCCCCGGGCTGCAGCCCCGCTCGGTCGCCGGGCCCGCCGGCCGTGACGGCGCCGGGCTGGTCCACGATGCGCACGCCCTGCCCCTGGTAGGTCCCGTCGAGGGAGACCTTGATGACGGGGTGGACGGCGCGACCGGTCTGGATGAGCTGCTCGGCGGTGCGCCGGGCCTGCTCGGACGGGATGGAGAACCCCAGCCCGATGCTGCCCGTCGGCGCCTGCCCCCCGGCACCGGGGAGCGCGGCGATGGCCGAGTTGATGCCGATCACCTCGCCGGCCGCGTTGAGCAGCGGCCCGCCGGAGTTCCCCGGGTTGATCGCGGCGTCGGTCTGGATGGCCTGGATGTAGGACGTCTCGTCCTGGGACTCCCCCGCCGTCACCGGCCGGTTCAGCGCCGAGACGATCCCCTCGGTCACGGTGCCCTGCAGGCCGAGCGGTGCCCCGACGGCGACGACCGGGTCGCCCACGACGACGCCGGAGGAGTCGCCGAAGGGCAGGGCGCGCAGGCCCGTCCGGTCCACGCGCACGACCGCGAGGTCGTAGGAGGAGTCCGCACCGACCACGCGGCCCCGGGCCTGCCGGCCGTCCTGGAAGACGACGACGATCCCGTCCGTGGCCGCACCGGCCACGACGTGGTTGTTGGTCAGGACGAAGCTGCCGCCGTCGGTGGGCGCGTCCAGCACGAAGCCGGACCCGGTGCCCGACCCCTGCGAGCCCTGCACCTGGAGGGCGACGACGCTCGGCAGCGCGGCGGCCGCGATGCCTGCGACGGACCCGGCGGGGCGCTGCGTCGACCCGGCCGACGGCGACGGCAGCGACACCCCGGGGTAGGTCCCGCCGGAGCCGTCGGACAGCTCGTCCTGCAGGAGACCACCGGCGACACCGCCGACGACCCCCAGCACGAGCACCAGCGACCCGGCACCGATCCAGCGCGCCGGGGACCGGCGAGAGCGCGGGGCCGGCGGCGGCCACGGCTCGGAGCCCGGCGCGGGGAGCAGACCGAAGGGTTCGGGCCGGGCGGCCTCCGGCACGGACGGACCGGCCCGGTACGGGTCGTACGGGGGCGGGAACGCGTCGTGGCCGGCGGGCTGCTGCGGACCGGCGGGCGCCTGGCCCCAGGGCTCGCTCGAGCGCCACGGTCCACCGGCGGACCGGCCGTCGTGACCGGGCGCCGCCCACGGGTCCTGACGACCGTCCCCGCCGCGACCGTCGTCCGGGCGCGGGGAGGAGCCGTGCCAATCGCTCACGGAGCGGTCGTCGTGGGGCTCGCGGTCGGCGTCGCCGCGCCGGAGGGCTGAACGCGGCTCACCGTTGCCGTCGCGGGCAGGACGGCCCCGGGCGTGAGGACGGCGGACGACGGCGTGGCCGACGGGGTCGTCCGCAGTTCGGCCACCGGGGCCTGACCGCCACCGGGCATCCCGCCCAGGACGAGGACCCCGGCGATGCCCGCTCCGAGGAGCGAGAACGTCCCGGCCAGCGCGGCCGCCACGGGACGGCGGCGCGCGCGCCGGAGGGCGCGCCCGGCCGGACCGCGCGAGGACCGCGACCGCACGGGGTCGGTGCGCGACGGCGGCGCGACCCCGACGACTGGACGGGCCGGGTTGGCCATGGGCGCGTCGCGCGGCGGGAGCGGACCGGAGGGACCCCCGATCTGCAGGAGCCGGACCAGGAGGTCCTCCGAGAGCTCCGGATCACCCAGGGCGTGCAGGCGCGCCCGGACCAGCCGTTCCGCCTCGAAGGCGTTCGAGCAGTCGGTGCACGACCGGACGTGGTCGTGGGCGCGCGCTTCGGCGTCCGTGGCGAGCCGCCCGTCGACGAGTGCGGTCACCCGCGCGCCGAGGTGCGGTCCGCTCACGGTCGCTCCTCGCCGTAGGCCAGCTGCGGGGCGGTGCCCGGGCGCGGGGCCCGGTGGGCGAGGGCGGCGCGCAGCTGGGCGCGGCCGCGGTGGATGCGCGAGCGCACCGTCCCCAGCTTCACGCCGAGCGTCGCCGCGATCTCCTCGTAGGACAGGCCCTCGATGTCGCACAGGACGACGACCGCCCGGAAGTCCGGCGGCAGCGCGTCCAGCGCGCGCTGCACGTCGTCGTCGAGGTTGCGGTGCTCGTAGGCACGCTCGGGGCCGATGTCGGTGCTGGCCAGCTTCTCGCCGGCGTCCTCGGCCAGGGCGTCGAAGCGGATGCGCTGCTTGCGGCGGACCTGGTCGAGGAACAGGTTCGTCGTGATGCGGTGCAGCCAGCCCTCGAACGTGCCGGGCTGGTAGTTCGACAGCGACCGGAAGACGCGGACGAAGACCTCCTGCGTGAGGTCCTCGGCGTCGTGCCGGTTGCCCGTGAGGCGGTAGGCGAGGCGGTAGACGCGCGCGGAGTGGTCGCGGACGACTTCCTCCCACGTCGGCGGGACCCAGGTCGAGGCCGCGACGGCCGGGGACAGCGTCGCAGGGTCTTCGACGTGCGGCAGTCCCGGCACCAGGGGCACCGGTCGACCGGCGGTGTCGCCGGTGTCGTCGCTCACGGGGTTCCTCCTGGAACGGGCGGGGAAGGGGGCCGCGAACGGCACCGCCAGTGCTCCCATGCTCTCCCACTCCCATCGTCTCGGCCAGTCACCGCCGGCAGGTCCAGCCGGTCGGCGTCGAAGGGTCCAACGGAGGTCTGACCTGCACGGTTCCCGGATCAGCCCCCGGACCCGCCGACCGGGTGAGCGGGCAGGACCTGCACAGGTCCTGCGCAGTCCCGGCACGGGCGGGACCCCGCCTCGAGACTGCCCTCACGGGGAGCCACGGCTCGGCCACCGGGGGTCACGGACGGCGGTGCTCTACAGTGCGCACGTGCCGACGCCCTCGTCTCGCCCGTCCAGCAAGCAGCCCGCCAGCTGGGCCTACGCCGAGCAGTTCGTCCCCGAGGACGAGGTGCTGCAGCGGGCCCGGGCGCGGGCCGCCGAGCTGGGCGTCGAAGCCGTCTCGCCCGGCGTCGCCGCCACCCTCACGGTGCTCGCCGCCGCCGCGCGCGCCCGCACCGTGGTCGAGGTCGGGACGGGCACCGGCGTGTCGCTGCTCAGCCTGCTGCGCGGCACGGGCGAGGACGGTGTGGTGACGACGATCGACCCCGACGGCGAGGCCCAGCGCGCCGCGCGCGAGGCGGTCACCGAGGACGGCATCCGCAGCAACCGCGCCCGCTTCATCAACGGCCGGGCCCTGGAGGTCCTGCCCCGCCTCACCGACGCCGCCTACGACCTCGTCCTGCTCGACGGCGACGAGCGCGAGAACAGCGCCTACCTCGAGCAGGCCCACCGGTTGCTGCGCGCGGGCGGTCTGCTCGTCGTCGACGACGCGCTGTGGAAGGGCCGGGTCACCGACCCCGCCGCGCGCGACGCCTCGACGGCCGCCCAGCGCGAGGTCGCCCGCGTCGTCCTGGAGGACGGCAACTGGTTCCCCACGCTGGTGCCCTCGGGCGACGGGCTGCTGCTCGCCGTCAAGAACGGCTGACGCGCACCCTCAGCGCGCCCCGGCTGCGACCGACGTCTCGAGCCACTCCAGCAGCAGGCGGGCGCCGTACCCCGTGGCGCCCTTCACGACCTCGTGCTCGGGCCCGTCGGCGCGCCCGGTGCCGGCGATGTCGAGGTGCACCCAGCGCCGACCGCCCGTGAAGGGACGCAGGAAGAGCGCCGCCACGATCGACCCGCCGCCGTGGCCGGGGGTGGTCGTCACCTGGCGGGCGTCGGCGACGTCGGAGTCCAGCGCGGAGACGTAGTCCTCCACGAGCGGCATGTGCCACACGCGCTCCCCCGACGCCGACGCCGCGGCCTCGAGCTGGGCGACGAGCTCGGCGTCGCCGGAGTAGAGGGCGGCGTGCCGCTTGCCGAGCCCCAGCGTCGCCGCGCCGGTCAGGGTCGCCACGTCGACGAGGACGTCGGGGCGCAGGACGGCGTCGGCGTAGGCCAGGGCGTCACCGAGCACGACCCGGCCCTCGGCGTCGGTGTTGTTGACCTCCGTCGTGCGGCCGCCGTACTGCGTCACCACGTCGCCGGGACGGTAGGCCGCGGCGCCGAAGGCGTTCTCCGCCAGGGCGAGCAGCCCCGTCACCTTGACGGGCAGCTTGAGCCGGGCCGCCGCGGCGACGACGGCCAGCACGGCGGCCGACCCGGCCATGTCCGTCTTCATGGCGACCATCGACTCGCGCGGCTTGATGCCCAGCCCGCCCGTGTCGTACGTGATGCCCTTGCCGACGAGCACGACGTGCGGGGCGTCGGGCCGGGCACGCGGGGTCCAGCCGACCTGCACCAGGGCCGGGGAGGACGCCGACCCCGCACCGACGGCGAGCAGCCCGCCGAACCCCTCGCGGCGCAGCCGGTCCTCGTCGCGCACCTCGACCTTCAGCCGCAGGCCGGCCGCGACCTCGAGGGCCTGGGCCGTCATCCACTGCGGGTCCTTGAGGTTGGAGGGCGTGGCGGCGAGGTCCCGCGTCAGGACCGTCGCCCCGGCGCTCACCTCGGCGTGCCGGACGTCGGCCGTGTCGACGGCCCCGAGCAGCAGCAGGCGCCGGGGGGCCGGGGCGGTCGCGGCGCGGCGGCCGCTGACCGGCGGGACGTAGGAGGCGAGGAGGAACCCCTCGACGAAGGCGCGCGCACCCGCGCTGCCGACCCCGTCGGCGAGCGTCGTGGCGACGTCGCCCGGGGCGCTGCCGACGGCGCGGGCCAGGGCGGCCCCGCTGCGGCGCAGGGCGGTCGGCGAGGAGTCGCCGACGCCGACCACGAGGAGGCGGCGCGGGCTGCCCTCAGGCGCGGGCACCGGCAGGCGCGTCGTCTGCGCGGCGCGACCGGTGAACCCCTCGGCGGTGCACGCGGCGGCCAGGTCGATCCCGTACCGGACGGCGGCGTCGGCGGCGCCGGGACGCGGCTGGAGCGGGGCGTCGGCGCCCTGCCCCGCGGCGACCGGGACGGCCAGGACGTCGAAGCCCGCGAGGTCCGCCCCGAGGACACCCCCGCGGCGCACCTCGACGGTGGGCGGGGTCCAGCGGCGCAGGTCCGGGGCGGCGGCGGTCACGGTCTCGGTGCTCACAGGGGTTCCTGACTCTCGCGGGCGGGCGCGGGGGCGCGGTGCGGACTGCTGGGGAGACGGGTCGGGGCGGGTACCCGTTCCGGTACCCGCCCCGTTCCGTCCCTCAGCCCACGACCGAGGTGATGGCCTCCCCGAGGGCCTTGGCCTCGTCGGGCGTCATCTCCACCACGAGCCGGCCACCACCCTCCAGCGGCATCCGCAGGACGATGCCACGTCCTTCCTTGGTGACCTCCAGCGGACCGTCCCCGGTCCTCGGCTTCATGGCCGCCATCGGCGTGCTCCCTCTCGTCGTCGCGTGCGCGCGCCACCCGCGGCCGGGTGCCGCGGACAGCGTGTTGACGTACATCATCCCCCACCGGACCGGTCCGACGGGCGCAGGGGCTCGCCGGACGATCACCGGCAGGTCACGGTGAGGGGTGCACCCCGGTCACGGTGGCCAGTCCGCAGGGGGCGAGAAGCGCCACAACCAGGCGACCCAGACGACCTGCAGCGCCAGGCAGCAGACCACCCAGCCCGTGATCGGGACGCGCCGGCCCGGGCGCAGCGCGACGAGCGCCCCGAGGGGGAAGAGGAAGACCAGGTAGCGGAACAGGCTGGTGAACGGGTCGAGCACGAGCAGCAGGTACCCGACGTAGGCCAGGCACCAGGCGCACAGCTCCGGCCCGAGCGCGCGGGTGCGCCGCGACAGCAGCCAGGCGGCGTAGGCGGCGACGGCGGCCACGAGGACGAGGGGCCCGAGGGGACCGAGGACGTACTGCGAGATCCCCCACCAGGGCTTGAGCGGGACGACCTCCCCGCCCGCGCGCCAGGCGCCCATCGTCGCCGTGTAGGCGTCCGGCTGGCCCGTGAGCTGCCAGGCCGTGAACGGCCACAGCAGCCCCGCCGTGCCGGAGGCGGCGAGCAGGCCCAGGCCGCGCAGGGCCTCGCGACCGCCGAGGACGGTGCCCGCCCGGTGGCCGGCCCAGGCGCGCAGCCCCAGGTGCACCACGACGACCACGGACAGCGGGACGGCGACGGGCCGCGTCAGCCCCAGCAGCAGCGCGAGCAGGGCCGCCGGCAGGTGGCGGCCGCGCTGCAGGCAGAGCAGGAACGCCACGAGCAGGGCGAGGGCGGGGCCCTCGGTGTAGGGCACCTGGTAGACGAGCGAGGGCGGGGTGACGCAGAACAGGACCGCGGCGCTCCAGGCCCCGCGACGGGCCAGGGTGGCGCTCACCCGGGCGCTCAGCGTCCGGCGCAGCAGCGCCTCGACGCCCACGGCGGCCGCCGCCCCCGCCACGAGCGAGACCAGCGCCCCCGCGGCGCCGAAGGACAGCCCCGTCGCCATGAGCAGCCGTGCCAGCAGCGGGGCCACGGGGTAGAACGCGAGCGCCGACTGCTGCGGGTCGCCGGCCTGACCGAGCGGGACCGCGCCGGGGTAGCCCTGCGTCGCGATCTTCTCGTACCAGGTGGCGTCCCAGAGCCCCAGCATGTCGCCGTAGCCCGGGTTCGCCGGGGTCCACGTGCTCTCGGGCTGGAAGCGGGCGACCTCGGCGAGGACGACGGCCGAGAACAGCCGCGCCGCCGCGTAGACGGCCAGGACGCGCACGGCCACGGGCAGCCGCAGCCAGCGCAGCAGCAGGCGGCTGCGCAGCCCCAGCCGCAGACCGCCCGAGGCGTCGACCGCCGTCACGACGGACCGCGCAAGTCGTCCGAGGCGGTCCGCAGCACCGCCTCGAAGGCGAGCTTGCCGACGATCCCCGGGACGGGTCCGCCCAGGGCTGCGAGCCGGGCCAGCCAGCGCGGCCGGACGAGGATCCGCTCCGTCCAGTCCACGCGCACGCGCCCGGACCCGGCGGGGGCGACGACGATGTCGACGTCGCCGCCGAAGACGTCGCCGGTCTTGACGACGCGCACCCGGCCGACCGCGCCCGGCCCCTCGGTCGCGTCCGGGGGGACGCGCTCGACCACCTCCATGGCGTCGACGAGGACGAACGGCCCGAACGTCGTCGTCCCGACGAACCGCTCGCCCACGGTGGCCACGGGGCTGTCCTGCGCCCGGGCGACGACCGTCGCCGGAACCCACGCCGTCTGCCGCGGCCAGTCGGTGACGACGTCGAAGACGTGCTTGACGCGACCGGTGACGACCGCGGACGCCGTGAACTCCACGACCCGTCCCCTGGTGGGCACCCCGCTCACTCCTCGGCCGTCCGCCACGCCGCCAGTTCCTCGTCCCGTTCGCGGATCTCCTCGCGCAACCGGTCCAGCACCGCGTCGACCTCGTCCATGCGGTACCCGCGCAAGCCCAGGGAGAACCGCACGGCGTCCACGTCCGAGGCCACCACGGGCCCCTCGGGCAGGCCGCGGTGGGGCCGCGTGGACGTGGCCGGGCCGAGCCCGCCACCGACGCGGCCGGTGACGACGGCCACGACCGCGCCGACGGCCAGCAGCACGAGGACGAGCAGGAACAGGGTCACGACGCGGGTCCCCCGTCCACGGGCCCGGTCTCCCCGTCGGTCGGGAAGACGGCGAACGACCCGACGATCTCCGAGCTCGGGAGCGACACCCGTTCCCGCGGAGCGCGTTCGAGGTGGTCGAGGGCCTCTTCCACGTCCTCGGTCCAGCAGATGCAGTCGAAGACCAGCGGCCGCGCGAACCCGGAGTCGACGAGCGTCTCCAGCCACGCCTTGAGCCCGGCGTAGTGCCCCGCGCTGTCCAGGACGGCCAGGGGCTTGGTGTGCAGGCCGATGGTGCGGGCGACCCAGATCTCGAAGAGCTCCTCGAGCGTCCCGAGCCCCCCGGGCAGGACGATGAACGCGTCGGCGCGGGCGTCCATCTCCGCCTTGCGCTCGCGCATGTCGCCCGTGACGACGAGTTCGCCCAGACCGTCGGGCGGCAGTTCCAGGTCCATCAGGGCCTGCGGCATGACACCGGTCGTGCGGGCGCCGGCCGCCCGGGCGGCGGCCTCGGCCGCCCCCATGACCGACGTGCCGCCCCCGCCGTAGACGAGGTCGTGGCCGCGTTCGCCGATGCGGCGCCCGACGGTGGCGGCCAGGTCGACGTGCGCGGGGTCGATGCCGCCGGAGGCGCTGCCGTACAGGCAGATCGTGCTCACCGGGCGCCGTCCAGCAGCCAGCCCGAGAGGACCTCCAGGCACTGCTCGACCTCGACGGTGCGGCACCGCTCGTCGTCGGCGTGGGCCGTCGCGTTGTCCCCGGGTCCGTAGTTCACGGCCGGCACGCCGAGGGCCGAGAAGCGCGCGACGTCCGTCCAGCCGTACTTGGGGAGCGGGGTCGTGCCCGTGCGGGCCACGAAGTCGGCGGCGGCCGGCAGGTGCAGCCCCGGCCGGGCGCCCTCGGCGACGTCGGTGACCTCGACGGTGAACCCGTCGAAGACCTCGCGCACGTGCGCCTCGGCGCCGGCCGCGTCCAGCGACGGCGCGAACCGGTAGTTCACCGTGACCGTGCAGCGGTCGGGGATGACGTTGCCCGCGATGCCGCCGCTGACCAGGACGGCGTTGAGCGCCTCGCGGAACACCAGGCCCTCGACGTCGACCTCCCGCGGCGCGTACGCGGCCAGTCGCGCCAGGACGGGCGCGGCGTCGTGGATGGCGTTGTGCCCGCGCCAGGGCCGCGCCGAGTGCGCGGCCTTGCCGGTCGTCGTCACCTCGGCGCGCAGCGTCCCGTTGCACCCGCCCTCGACGACGGCCGAGGACGGTTCGAGCAGGACGGCGAAGTCCGCGGCGAGCAGCTCCGGGTGGTTCCGGGCGAGCCGGCCCAGGCCGTTGCGCGCGGCCTCGACCTCCTCGTGGTCGTAGAACACGAACGTCACGTCGCGGGCGAGGTCCTCCCCCGCGGCGGCCACGCGGCGGGCGAGCGCGAGTTGGACGCCGACGCCGCCCTTCATGTCGCACGTGCCGCGCCCGACGAGGACGTCGCCGTCGACGGGGTGCTGCTCGCGCCGCACCGGCAGGTTCGGCGGGTCGGTGAGCGGCACGGTGTCGAGGTGGCCGGCGAGCAGGACGCGCTCGGAGCGGCCCAGCGTCGTGCGGGCCACGACGGCGTCCCCGTCGCGCGTGACCTCCACCCCAGCGAGGGCGGTGAGCGCGGCCTCGACGGCGTCCGCCAGGGCACGCTCGTCCCCGCTGACCGAGGGGATGTCGCAGACGCGCCGCACCAGCTCGACGACGTCGAGGGCCGGATCACCCAGGACGTCGCTGAGGTCCGTGGCCGGACCGGACGCGGTGGGCGGGGCGGAGGTGGGGACGCTCACGCGCCTCACCCTAGCCAGGGGCCCCGCTTGTAGGGTCAGGCGCGTGAGCGAGCCGAGCACCCCGTCCTCCCAGACCAGCCCCGAGCAGAGCCGTCGGGCGTGGGGCCACGGCCTCGCGACGTACGCCGAGGACGGCACCGTGCTCGACGTCTGGTTCCCCTTCCCCGGGCTGGGGCCCGCGCCGACGACGAGCTCCTACGGCGTGCCGGCCGAGCTGGCCTCGCTGGAGACCGACGACATCCACCGCCGCACCAAGCAGCGCGTCCTGACGGTCGACGTCGACCTCGACGCGGCCCCGGCCGACACCGCCGACGCGTACCTGCGGCTGCACCTGCTCTCCCACCGGCTCGTCGCCCCGCACGGCGCGAACCTCGACGGGATCTTCGGCGTCCTGGCCAACGTGGTGTGGACGAACCACGGGCCCTGCGCGGTGGCCGACTTCGAGCGGGTCCGGCTGGCGCTGCGGGCGAACGTCGGCCCGGTCACCGTGTTCGGCATCGACAAGTTCCCGCGCATGACCGACTACGTGACGCCCACGGGCGTGCGCATCGCCGACGCCGACCGCGTCCGCCTCGGCGCGCACCTCGCGGCCGGGACGACGGTCATGCACGAGGGCTTCGTGAACTTCAACGCCGGCACCACGGGCACGTCGATGGTCGAGGGCCGCATCTCCGCGGGCGTCGTCGTCGGCGACGGGTCCGACGTCGGCGGCGGGGCCTCGATCATGGGGACGCTGTCGGGCGGCGGCAAGCAGGTCGTCAGCATCGGCGAGCGGACGCTGCTGGGCGCGAACTCCGGCACCGGCATCAGCCTCGGCGACGACTGCGTCGTGGAGGCCGGCACGTACATCACGGCCGGGACGAAGGTCAGCCTCCTGGGCGAGGACGGCACCGTGCAGCAGACCGTCTCGGCGCGCACGCTGTCGGGGTCGGACGGACTGCTGTTCCGCCGCAACTCCCAGACCGGTCAGGTCGAGGCACTGCCGCGCAAGGGCGTCCGGGTCGAGCTGAACCCCGCGCTGCACGCCAACTGAGGTGGCCGGCACCCCACCCCGCTCCCGTTCGCGTCGCCCCTCCCCCGGCGTCCGGCACACCCGCCGGCTGCGGTTGGTGACGGCGCTCGTGGCGACGGGGGTCGTCGTCGCGGGCGGCGTCGTGTGGCTGACGCGCGACCCGGAGGCGCCCGTCGTCGTGGAGCGCTGCCGCGCGAGCGTCGACGGCGAGTCGACGTCCATGTCCCCCGAGCAGGCCGCGAACGCCGCGACGGTCGTCGGGATCGCCGTCCGGCGGGGGCTGCCCGCGCGGGCCGCGACGATCGGGATCGCGACGATCGTGCAGGAGTCGGGGATGCGCAACCTCGACCACGGCGACCGCGACTCCCTCGGCCTGTTCCAGCAGCGACCGTCGCAGGGGTGGGGTTCCCCGGAGCAGGTGCAGGACCCGGTGTACGCGACGAACGCCTTCTACGACGCCCTGGTCAAGGTCGAGGGGTACCGGGACCTCCCCGTCACCGACGCGGCGCAACGCGTGCAGCGCAGCGGTTTCCCCCTCGCGTACGGCGACCACGAACCGGAGGCGCGGCTCGTCGCGTCGGCCCTGACCGGGTACACCCCGGGCGGTTTCACCTGCCACCTGCGCCCGGCGCCGGTGTCGCAGGAGTCCGGGGACGACGTGGAACTCGCCCCGGCGGCGCAGCGCTTCGCCGACGCCGCCGGCACCCAGGTGACGACGTCGGCGCCGGAGGTGGTCGCGGGGACGCGCGGGCGGGCGGTGCAGTACACGCTCGCCGGGGACGACCCGGCCCGCCTGGCCTGGGCGGTCGCCGCCTGGTCCGTGGCCAGCGCCTCGGTCTACGACGTGACCGAGGTCAGCGTCGAGGGTTCGCGCTGGTCGCGCGAGGAGTCCGGGCGCGGCTGGACGAGCGCCGCCACCGGGGTCCCCCGGGGCGGCGTCCAGGTGCGCCTGGGCGCGTGAGCCCGCCGGGTCAGCGCGACCCGAGCGGCACGTAGTCGCGCGCGCCCTCGCCGACGTACACCTGGCGGGGGCGACCGATCTTCGTGGCCGGGTCGTTGATCATCTCGCGCCACTGCGCGATCCAGCCGGGCAGGCGGCCGAGCGCGAAGAGGACGGTGAACATCTTCGTCGGGAAACCCATCGCCTTGTAGATGATGCCCGTGTAGAAGTCCACGTTCGGGTACAGCTTGCGCTCGATGAAGTACTCGTCGTTCAGCGCGATCTCCTCGAGCCGCATGGCGATGTCGAGCAGTTCGTCGCGCTTGCCGAGCTTGGACAGGACCTCGTCCGCGGTCTTCTTCACGATGGCGGCGCGCGGGTCGTAGTTCTTGTACACCCGGTGGCCGAAGCCCATCAGGCGCACGCCCTTCTCCTTGTTCTTGACCTTGGTCATGAACGTGTCGACGTCGTCGTCGGAGTTCTTGATGGTCTCGAGCATGTCGAGGACGGCCGAGTTCGCCCCGCCGTGCAGCGGACCGGACAGCGCGTGGATGCCGGCCGAGACGGAGGCGAAGAGGTTGGCCTGCCCGGAACCGACGAGCCGCACCGTGGAGGTCGAGCAGTTCTGCTCGTGGTCGGCGTGCAGGATGAGGAGCTGGTCGAGGGCGCGCACGAGGACCGGGTCGAGCTCGTAGTCCTCGGCCGGGTTCCCGAACGCGAGCCGGGTGAAGTTCTCCACCAGGCCGAGCCGGTTGTCCGGGTAGAGCAGCGGCTGGCCGAGGGACTTGCGGTGCGCGTACGCCGCGATCGTCGGCAGCTTGGCCAGCAGCCGGACGGTGGACAGCTCGACCTGCTCGGCGTCGAACGGGTTGAGGGAGTTCGGGTAGAACGTCGACAGCGCGCTGACGGCGCTGGACAGGACGGGCATCGGGTGCGCGTCGCGGGGGAAGCCGTCGAAGAACCGCTTGAGGTCCTCGTGCAGCAGCGTGTGGCGCTGGATGCGGGCCGTGAAGTCGGCCAGCTCGGACTCCGACGGCAGGTGCCCGTGGATCAGCAGGAAGCTCGTCTCGACGAACGTCGACCCCTCGGCCAGCTGCTCGATGGGGTACCCGCGGTAGCGCAGGATCCCCTCGTCACCGTCGATGTAGGTGATCGAGCTGGCGCACGAGGCGGTGTTCGTGAAGCCCGCGTCGAGGGTGACCAGCCCGGTCTCCTTCAGCAGGCTGCCGATGCCGAAGCCGGCGGCGCCCTCGGTGGCAGGGGACACGGGGAGGTCCAGTTCCCCACCGGCGTGCTTCAGCGTCACGGAGTCAGCCATGTCGCGACCGTACCCGCCCGGATCGTCCACCCGCGACACAGGTCCGCCACCGGTGGACGACGGGCGGACGGTCACGCCAGGTCGGCCAGCCGGTCCCCCACGCGGGCCACGCGTTCGTCGGTCGCCGTGAGGGCCACGCGGACGTGCCGCGCCCCGGGGGGACCGTAGAAGTCACCGGGGGCGACGAGGATCCCGCGGTCGGCCAGCAGGTCGACCGTCGTGCGCGCCGGCTCGTCCCGGGTGCTCCACAGGTACAGCCCGGCCTCGCTGGCGTCGATGCGGAAACCCGCGCCCTGCAACGCCTTCCGCAGCACCTCACGGCGCCCGCGGTAGACCTCGCGCTGCGCCGCGACGTGCTCGTCGTCGCTGAGGGCGGCCTGCAGGGCCACCTGGACGGGCCACGGGACGATCATCCCGGCGTGCTTGCGCACCTCCAGGAGCTCGGCGACCAGGACGGGATCGCCGGCCAGGAACGCTGCCCGGTACCCCGCGAGGTTGGACTGCTTCGACGTCGAGTAGGCGACGAGGAGTCCGGTGTGATCGTTCCCACACACGCGCGGGTCCAGGACGGAGGCGACGAGCCCCCCGGCCGTCGTGTCGTGGGCCTTCGACCAGCCCAGCTCGGCGTAGCACTCGTCGGAGGCCACGACGACGTCGTGCTCGCGCGCCCACGCCACCAGGGCCGCCAGCTCCGCGACCGTGCGGACGGCGCCGGTCGGGTTCGACGGGGAGTTCAGCCACAGCAGCCGGATGCGCGCGCCGGCGTCCCAGGCGGCCTGCAGCTCCTCGACGGTGTCGGCGCCCAGCGGGGTCGCACGGGCCAGCCGGGCCCCCACGTCGTACGTCGGGTAGGCCACCGCGGGGTGGGCGACGGTGTCGCCCGCGCCCAGGCCCAGCAGGAACGGCAGCCACGCCACCAGCTCCTTGGAGCCGACGGTGGGCAGGACGCCGTCCGGGTCGAGACCGGGGACGCCGCGGCGGCGGGCGAACCAGGCGGCGACGGCCTCGCGCAGGGGCGCCGTGCCGTGGGTCTGCGGGTAGCCGGGGGCGTCGGCGGCCGAGCGCAGGGCGTCGGCGACCACGGCGGGGGTCGGGTCGACGGGGGTGCCGACGGAGAGGTCGACGATCCCGTCGGGGTGGGCCAGGGCGCGGGCCTTGGCGCCCGCGAGGGAGTCCCAGGGGAAGTCCGGGAGTGACGCGCCGACCCGGCCGCGGGCCCCGGTCGCCGGCTCGTGGCGGGTCGGCACGCTCACGTCAGTGGCCCTCGGCCTGCGGGGGCAGCGCGGTGACGACCGCGTGGTCGGCGTCGATGACGCCCATCTTGGCGGCGCCGCCGGGCGAGCCGACGGTGTCGAAGAACTCGACGTTGGCCGCCGTGAAGGCCGACCACTGCTCGGGGACGTCGTCCTCGTAGTAGATGGCCTCGACGGGGCAGACCGGCTCACAGGCACCGCAGTCGACGCACTCGTCCGGGTGGATGTAGAGCGACCGCTTGCCCTCGTAGATGCAGTCCACGGGGCACTCTTCGATGCAGGCCTTGTCCTTGACGTCGACGCAGGGTTGCGCGATGACGTAGGTCACGGGATGTCCTCCTCCTCCGGCGGGCGGGCGGCCGGGACGCCCTCCGTAGTATCGCCGACGCCTGCGGCACACCGCACACGCACCACCCCGGGAGAGCAGTGACCGACCCCACCGACCCCACCGACCCCACGCCCACGGGGCTCGTGCGCCCGCTGACCGTCGGCGGGCGCGTGGTCGTGCGCCACCGGTTGCCGGACGGCTCGGCCACCGACGCCCTCGGGGACCTGCTGGCCGCCGACGAGCGGTCGCTGCGCATCGGCACACGGCGCGGGGAGGTCGTCGTGGCCCGCGCGGACGTCCTGGCCGCCAAGCCCGTGCCGCCACCGCCGGCGCGCAAGGGCCCGCCGCACACCGCGATCGGCACCGAGGACCTCGAACGCGTCATGGCCGAGCACTGGCGGCCGCTGGAACGCGTCGACCTCGGCGGCTGGCGCCTGCGCGCGAGCGAGGGGTTCACCGGCCGGGCCAACTCCGCCCTGGCCCTCGGGGACCCGGGCCTGCCGCTGCACGAGGCGGTCGCCGCCGTCGTGGACTTCCACACCTCCCGCGGGCTGCAGCCGCTCGTCGCGGTCGCCCACCCCGACGACGGGCTGGGCGAGGGCACCCCGCTCGTCGACCTGCTGAGCGCCACCGGGTGGACCGTCCGCACGCCGACGGTCGTGCTGACCTCGGCGACCGACGACCTGCCCGGCGCCGCGGAGGTCCCGCTGCCCCACGGCCTGCGCGTCGAGACGGCCACCGAGCCGGACGACGCCTGGCTGGAGCGGTACCACTACCAGGGGCTGCCGTCGGTGCCGCCGGCCGGCCGCCGGATCCTCGTCTCGGCCGACGAGCAGCTGTTCGTGCGGGTCCTGGACGGTGGGGCGACCGTGGCGATCGCGCGCGGGTCCCTGTCCCCCGGCTGGGCCGGTGTGACGGCCGTGGAGACGCTGCCCTCGCACCGGCGCCGCGGCCTCGGCCGGCGGGTGCTGGCCGAGGTCGCGGACTGGGCGCGCTCGCGCGGCGCCGTGTCGACGTACCTGCAGGTGCAGGGCGACAACGCGGCGGCGCGGGCGCTGTACGCGGGGGTCGGGTTCACCGTCCACCACGCCTACCACTACCGGGTCGCCCCGCAGCGCTGACGTCGGGGCTGACGTCGGCGCCGACGAGGTGGCCTACCGGCCCGACTCCTGCGACCGCACCGCGGCGGCGTCCACGGAGGCGTGCGTGCCGATGTCCCAGACGAAGGGCGGCTCGGTGCCGTTGACCGACCAGTCGCCCACGATCCGCTGCTTGTAGATCACGGGGTTGTGCGAGGCGACCGTGCGCGCGTTGCGCCAGTGCCGGTCGAGGTCCTTGGCCCGGGAGGTGCCGGAGGCGCCGAGCGTGTTGAAGAGCAGCGTCGCGGCGCGCGGGACGGACTCCGACAGCACGACCTGGGCCTGCGCCGTGCGGATCTCGGCCAGCACGTTGGCCTCGCGGTCGGCGTCCGTGCCGGGCAGGTGGGCGGTGTCGGCCGCGCCCTGGACGGCCTGCGCCGCAGCCCGGACGAGCGCCCGCGCGGTGAAGGCGGTCGAGGAGATCTCCCCGACGACCGACAGGACCTGGGCGTCGTGGCGCACGAGGGGGGCCAGTCCGTGGGTGTAGCTGCGGGTGCGGCCGCGCACCTGCGCGCCGGTGTCGCGCTCGACGGCGGCGGCGGTGCCCGCCTGCACCGCGAGCAGGACGAGCTGGTAGAGCGCCGTCTGGTAGCGGAACCGGTCGGTGAACGGGGCGACGTCGCTGGGGTCGACCTCGACGTCGTCCAGGACGAGGGTGCCCGTGCCGGTGAGCTGCTGGCCGAAGCCGTCCCAGTCGTCGGAGACGCTCGCGCCCTCGGCGTGGACCGGCACGAGCACGGTGACGGTCTCGAAGGTGCCGTCGGGCAGTTCGCGGCGGGCCGTGGCGTCGGTCCAGTCCGCGAAGATCGTGCCCGTCGTGTAGTACTTGCGGCCGCTGACGCTGGTGCGCCCGTCGCGGGTGGTCACGACCGTCTGCTGCTGGCCCGTGACGCCGTCCCCGACCTCGCTCCACGCGTTGCCGACGAGCTCGCCGGCGACGATGCGCTCGACCCAGCGCGTGCGGTACTCCCCCGGCGGCAGGCTCAGCACCTGCTCCACCCAGGCGATGTGCCCGCGGAACACCTGCGGCAGAGCGGAGTCCGCGGCGGCCAGGTCGACGAGGAGGTCGGCGAACTCGACGAGGTCCAGCCCCTCCCCGCCCTCGGCGACGGGCACCCGCAGCCGGCCGAACCCGGCCTGCAGGAGGTCGCGCACCTGCTCGCGCGGCAGCTCGTGGTCCTGCTCGCGGGCGACGACGCCCTCGGCGAAGCGGGCCAGGAGCGGGGCGAAGCGCTCTGCGGGGGACTGGGTGGTGGCGGGCAGCGTGTCGCTGGTCAACGGGTTCTCCTCGGTCGCGGCGGGCCCGGGCGGGGGGCCGGCGGCGCGGGGACCGTTCGTCCTTACCCGTGCCGGAGCACCAGGGTCAGGTCGTCACCCGGGGCACCCCACGACGAGGAGGGTTGCCGGCCAGCGAGCCGGGGCTTCGCGCTGGCGCTCATGACCTGGGAGCAGGAAACCAGAACCGGCCGCCCCGGTTCAAGGCGGACGGCCGAACGGGAGCGGTGCACCCCAGCCCCCCGGGGTGCCCCGCTCCCGTGCCCACTCGCGACGACCGCCCCCCGGAGCCAGCCCCCCGGCTCCGGTGCCGTCGCGAGGTCCTGCGTCGCGACCGGGACTCCCCTCCGGGTCCCGGTCGCGACGAGCCGTCAGACCCGCCGGTCGGCGGGGTCGCGCAGGTCGATGACCCGCTGCGGGGCGGCCGACGCGTGCTCGGCCTGTGCGGCCTCCAGCACGTCGGTGATCTCGTGGCCGATGAGCTCGTGCCGCGCCAGCAGCGCGTCGCGCAGCGCCTCGACGAGGTGGCGGTGCCGGCCGAGCAGCTCGCGGACGGCCTCCTTCTGCTCGCGCAGCAGGCTCTCCACCAGGCGGCGGCCCTCGGAGTCGCCCAGGACGCGGGAGACGAGGTTGCCGTCGGCGAAGGCGCCCTGCTGGACGGCGGCGAAGGACACGAGGGTGCCCGCCATCCCCGCGGAGCCGACCATCTGCGCGGCGACGGACGTCGCCGACTGCAGGTCGCCGGCCGGGCCGGTGGAGACGTCGCCGAAGAACAGCTCCTCGGCCACCTGCCCACCGAAGGCGATCCTGATCATCCCGGCCAGCTCGGTGCGCGAGCGGGTGTAGACGTCCTCCGCGTCGCCGTGGGCGAGCAGCCCGAGGGCGCTGGCGCGCTTGACGATCGTGAGGATCTCCAGGCGCCGCTGGGGCGCGACGAGCCACGCGACGGCGGCGTGCCCGGCCTCGTGGGTCGCGATGAGGCGCGCCTCGTGGTCGGTGTACGCGACCGGCTGGCCGAGCCCCACCTCGGTGACGAGCCGGGCGTGCTCGACGTCGGCCCAGCTCATGCCGTCACCGCCGCGGCGGACCGCGTTGACGAGGGCCTCGTCGAGCAGGTTCTCGATCATCACCGGCGAGTAGCCGTTGGTGATGCCCGCCAGGGCGTCGCGCCGCTCGGCCTCGTCGAGGGGTGCCTCGTGGGCCTTGCGGGCCAGGAAGTGGTCGACGAGCTGACGGCGACCGGCCTTGTCCGGCAGACCGAAGGTCATGCGGCGGTCGAACCGGCCGGGCCGCAGCAGGGCCGGGTCCAGGGCGTCGGCGCGGTTGGTCGCGGCGATGATGAGGACCTCGACGGGTTCACCGACGGGACGCTGGAGCCGGCGCTCGGCGGGCAGGAACCGGTTGAGCGTGTCGACGAACCAGCCGTGCAGGCGCTCGGACGTCGTGGGCTCGTCGAAGGACTGCATCTGGACGAGCAGCTCGTTGACGACGCCGCTGGCGCCCTCGCTGGAAGCGAGGCGTTCGGTCTGCAGCGCAGCGTGTCCCGTCGCGGGAGCGGTGCCCGGCAGGGACATGGGCAGGTTGGTGAGGCCACCGCAGCCCATGACGCTCGCGGTCGTGGCGGCGGTCATCGAGCTCATGCCGCCGCGGGCACCGGCGATCGCGTCGATCTCCTCGATGAACCCGATGGCGCCGCCCTCGCGGCGGGCGGCCTTGCGCAGGGCCTTGAAGTAGGAGCGCACCTTGCGGGCCGTCGCGCCGTACCACATGGACTGGAAGCTGGTCGCGGAGACGAAGAGGAACGGGACGCCCGCCTCGCGCGCCATGGCCTTGGCCATGTGCGTCTTGCCCGTGCCCGGCGAGCCCTCGAAGAGGAGGCCGCGGCGCGGACGGCCGCCCATGCGGCTGCGGAAGGTGCGCGAGCCGAGGAAGAGGTCGAGGCTGCGCTCGACGTCCTCCTTGACGGGGTCCAGGCCCTTGACGTCGTCGAGGGAGACGTCGATCTGCTCGGGCCGGTACACGACGTGCGGCGAGCGCCCGGAGACGAGGGTCTGGCCGAGCATCAGCGCGATCATGAAGGCGAAGAAGACGCCGATCATGAGGTACAGGGGGTCGACGGCCGGCAAGGCCGGGACGAGGGACCCGCCGGTGGCCAAGCGGACGTCGACGACGAGCAGCACCGCGAGCACGACGAGCAGCAGCGTCTGGGTGCGGCGGCGGCGGTTGCGCTCGCGCTGCCGTCCGACGTCGGCGCTGTCGCGGCCGACGCGGGGTGCGCCGGGTCGGTCGGACCGCTCGGACGCGGACGTGCGCCGGGCGTCGGGGGCGCGCAGGACGTGGGCCACGGGCCGCTCCTCCTCGGATCCCGTCCGGCGGGTTCCGGACGTGGGTCCAGCCAACCCCGGCCCCTCACGCACGGCCACCCACCGTGACGCGTTCGGACGATCGCGTTCACCCGCCCGGAGCAACGGAACGTGTCGAACCGATCACCCGGCGCACGACGCCGCGGTGTGCTACCGCCGCCTCACTCCGCGGGGGCGACGCCGGCGAACAGGTCCGTCTCCCGACCGTCGGCGTCGAACGGCCCCGAGGCCACGCCGTGCCGCAGGCGGAAGTGCTCGGTCGGCCAGACCGGTTGCGGCACACCGTTGGACAGGCGCATCACGGGGACGTCGGCGTCGAGGTCGAGCTCGACCTGGGTGGCGTGGGCGCGCAGCGCGGCGAGCTTGGCGGGCAGCTGTCCCGTGCCGTCGACCACCGTCGTGACCTCCCCGTCGGGCACGACGACGCTCGGCAGCGTCCCGTCGGGGTCCCCGGCGCCCGCGGCCCCGGTCTCGGCGAGGGCGCGCAACGCCACCCGGACGGCCGACTCGGGCTGGACGATCTCGTAGACCTTGGCGACCTGCCACGGCACCGTCCCGTCGTGCTGGTCACCCGCCGCCAGCACGAGGGCGCGCACGGTGGCCTCGTGCACCCGGACGTGGTCGGGGTGGCCGTACCCGCCCCCCGGTTCGTAGGTGACCACCACCTGCGGACGCACCTCGCGCACGACGGCCGCGATCTGCGCCGCGACCTCCTCGGGGTCGGCCGCCGTCAGCGCCCGCGGGTCGACCTCACCGCCGTCGACCGTCGTGGAAGCCGCCTGCCCCGGTGCGAGCCACACCATCCCCGAGTCCCGGTAGCCCGAGCCGTCGGGGCGCGTCAGGAAGCGGTGGTCCGTGACGCCGAGGGCTTCCATCGCCGTCGCCAGCTCGTGCGTGCGGTGCTCACCCAGGGCGTCGGGGTCCAGGTGCGCGAGCTCGGCCGGGATGACCTCCCCCAGCTCCCCGCGGGTGGCCGTCAGGAGCGTGACGGTGGCCCCCGCCTCGGCGTAGCGGGCCATCGTGGCGCCGGTGCCGATCGTCTCGTCGTCGGGGTGGGCGTGGACGAGGAGGACGCGGCGCGGCTGGTCCAGGCTCTCCATGGCCGCGAGCGCCTCGGGGTCCAGCTCCCCCAGAGCGTCCTCGACGACGTCGGCCGCGATCTCCAGCGGGTCGCTCCCAGCCACCGCCGCCCCGGCGTCGTCGGGCCGTTCGGGAGGAGTCGTCGTCATGCGCCCATCCTCCCCTCGACCGCGCGCGCCCGCGATCACACCCGCCGCCCGGGCCGCGCGCGCCCGGTCCCACGGCCGCACCCACGGCTGCAGCGACGTGGGACCGGCCGTGGGACCGGTGGCGACGTCGTCCCAGCGATCGCCGCGCCGGTCCCACGGTGCACTCACACGGGACCAGGCACGGGACCGGGCGTGGAAACACCCGTGGGTGCCCTCTCGACGTCGTCAGGGCGACGTCGAGAGGACACTCACGGCTCACCCCACGTCGGTGTCCCGACGGGTGTCCTCCGACCGCACGGCCCCACCGAACGCGCAGAGCCCCGCGAGCACGAGGGCTCGCGGGGCTCTGCGGGGACGTCAGGGCGTCAGCTGCGCTTGGCCTTGGACGTGGCGCGGGCGCGCTGGGTCTGGTCCAGCTCGACCTTGCGGATGCGCACGGCCTCCGGCGTCACCTCGACGCACTCGTCCTCGCGGCAGAACTCCAGGCACTGCTCGAGGGACAGGTGGCGCGGCGGGATGAGGCGCTCGAACTCGTCGGACGTCGACGAGCGCATGTTGGTGAGCTTCTTCTCCTTGGTGATGTTGACGTCCATGTCGTCGGCGCGGGAGTTCTCGCCGACGATCATGCCCTCGTACACCTCGGAGGTGGGCTCGATGAACATCTGCCCGCGCTCCTGCAGGTTCGTCATCGCGAACGCGGTGGCGACACCGGCGCGGTCGGCGACGAGCGAGCCGGACTGGCGCGTGCGGATCTCCCCGGCCCAGTGGTCGTACTGCGCGAACAGCGCGTGCGCGATGCCGGTGCCGCGGGTGTCGGTGAGGAACTCGGTCCGGAACCCGATGAGGCCGCGGGAGGGGACGTAGAACTCCATGCGCACCCAGCCGGTGCCGTGGTTCGTCATCGTCTCCATGCGGCCCTTGCGCGCGGCGAGGAGCTGCGTGATCGGCCCGAGGTACTCCTCGGGGGAGTCGATCGTCAGGTTCTCGAAGGGCTCGAGCGTCTTGCCGTTCTCGTCCTTGCGCAGGACGACCTGCGGCTTGCCGACGGTCAGCTCGTAGCCCTCGCGGCGCATCTGCTCGACGAGGATCGCCAGCGCGAGCTCACCGCGGCCCTGGACCTCCCAGGCGTCGGGGCGCTCGGTGGGCAGGACGCGGATGGACACGTTGCCGACGAGCTCGGACTCCAGGCGGTCCTTGACCAGGCGCGCGGTGACCTTCGAGCCCTTCACCCGGCCGGCCAGCGGCGAGGTGTTGGTGCCGATGACCATCGAGATGGCGGGCTCGTCGACGGTGATGAGCGGCAGCGGACGCGGGTCCTCGGCGTCGGCGAGGGTCTCGCCGATGGTGATGCCCTCGATGCCGGCGACGGCGACGATGTCGCCGGGGCCGGCCTTCTCCCCGGGCACGCGGCTGACGGCCTCGGTGACCAGCAGCTCCGTGATGCGCACGCGCTCGATGCTGCCGTCGTGCTTGCACCACGCGACGGTCTGGCCCTTGACGAGCTCGCCGGAGAAGACGCGCAGCAGCGCCAGGCGGCCGAGGAACGGGGAGGCGTCGAGGTTGGTGACGTGCGCCTGCAGCGGCGTCTCGGGGTCGTACGTCGGCGCCGGGATGGTGTCCAGGATCGTCTGGAACAGCGGGACGAGGTCCTCGGAGTCCGGCAGGCCGCCGTCCTCGGGCTGGTTCAGCGAGGCGCGGCCGTTCTTCGCCGAGGCGTAGACCACGGGGACCTCGAGCAGCTTGTCGGCGTCGATGCCCTCGACGTCGGCGGCCAGGTCGAGGAGGAGGTCGTACGTCTCCTCCACGACGGCGGCGATGCGCGCGTCGGGGCGGTCGACCTTGTTGACGAGGATCACGACGGGCATGCCGGCCGCGAGCGCCTTGCGCAGCACGAAGCGGGTCTGCGGCAGCGGGCCCTCGGAGGCGTCGACGAGCAGGACGACGCCGTCGACCATCGACAGGCCGCGCTCGACCTCACCGCCGAAGTCGGCGTGGCCGGGGGTGTCGATGATGTTGATGGTCATGCCGCCCTCGGGAGCACCGGGGCCGGAGTACCGGACCGAGGTGTTCTTCGCGAGGATGGTGATGCCCTTCTCGCGCTCGAGGTCACCCGAGTCCATGACGCGGTCGGCGACGTCGGAGCCCGCGCGGAACGCGCCGGACTGCCAGAGCATCGCGTCGACGAGCGTCGTCTTGCCGTGGTCGACGTGGGCGACGATCGCGACGTTGCGCAGGTCCTCGCGGGTGCTCAGGGGCATCAGGTTCTCGATCCGCTTCTCGTGGTGTGGTCGTCGGCTCCGCGACGGGCTCCACCCCGCTGCGCAGTCGGGAGCGCGGCCGGGCCGGGAGGGGTTGACACCACAGTCTATCCGCGCCCTCCGGCCCCCGGGACGAGCGTGCGGTCCTTCACTCTCGAACGACCCCCTGACCTGCGCAAACGCGTCTCCAGTAGTCCGTTCTGATCATCCTCAGCTGGCCCGGACGAGCCATTCCGTGCCACCCTCGCCCTCATGTCCGCACCGCCTGAGCACCGAACCGACACGTCGCCCGACCCCTCGACCGGCCCCTCGACCGGCCCCGCCGGAGCGGTCGCGCGGCCACCCGTGGACAAGCGGACGTTCGCCGTCGCCGCGGGCGTGGTGGTCCTCTTCCTCCTCGTCGGCGCCGTCTGGCCGACCCAGCTGAAGTCCGGTGCGGACGCCGTCCTCCAGGTCGTCGTCGGCGACTTCGGGTGGGCCTTCGTGCTCGGCGCGACGGGCTTCGTCGTCCTCGCCCTCGTCCTGGCCTTCAGCCGCTTCGGCCGCATCCGCCTGGGCCGTGACGAGGACCGGCCCGAGCACTCCCGGGCGTCGTGGATCGCGATGATGTTCTCCGCCGGCATGGGCATCGGGCTGATGTTCTACGGCGTGACCGAGCCCGTGACCCACCTCATGACGGTCCCGCAGAACGACCAGACCCCTGGCTCGCAGGCCGCCGCCACCGAGGCCATGAACTACTCGCTCTTCCACTGGGGTCTGCACCCCTGGGCGATCTACGCCGTCGTCGGGCTCGCGCTGGCCTACTCCAGCTACCGCAAGGAGCGGGCGGGCGGCTTCTCGGCGGCCTTCGCCCCGCTCCTGCGCGGCCGCCGCGGCAAGTCCGCGGCGCGCGTCATCGACGTCTTCGCGATCTTCGCGACGCTGTTCGGCTCGGCCGTCAGCCTCGGCCTGGGCGCGGCGCAGATGAACGGCGGCCTCACCGAGGTCTTCGGCATCGCCAACTCCACGACGGTCAAGGTCGTCATCATCGCCGTCCTCACCGTGTGCTTCATCGTCTCGGCCATCAGCGGCATCGAGCGCGGCATCAAGTGGTTGTCCAACACCAACATGGTGCTGGCCCTCGCGCTGCTCTTCTTCCTCTTCGTGGTCGGCCCGACCGTCTTCATGCTCAACCTCATCCCGGCCTCGGCGGGCAACTACCTCGCGGCGCTGCCGACGATGGCCACCCGCACGGGCGCCTTCGGCGGCACCGACTGGCTGAGCGCGTGGACGCTCTTCTACTGGGCGTGGTGGGTGTCGTGGACGCCCTTCGTCGGCGCCTTCCTGGCCAAGATCTCCAAGGGCCGCACCATCCGCGAGTTCATCGTGGGCGTCATGCTCGTCCCGACGGCCGTCAGCCTGGTGTGGTTCTCGGTGCTCGGCGGCGCCGCGATCGACCTGCAGCGCAAGTTCGTGGACGGCGCCGGCGGGGCCGACATCGCGGGCATCGCGAACCAGGAGTCGCAGATGTTCACGTTCCTGCAGCAGTTCCCGTGGGCCGGATTCACGTCCGTGCTCGTCGTCGTGCTCGTGGCGATCTTCTTCGTCTCCGGCGCCGACGCCTCGAGCATCGTCATGGGCTCGCTGAGCTCCTACGGCGTCGACGAACCGCAGAAGTGGCTGGTCGCGCTGTGGGGTGGCCTCATGGGCCTCGTCGCCATCGTCCTGTTCTTCGCCGGTGGTCTCGAAGCGCTGCAGGACATCACCATCATCGCCGCGGCCCCGTTCCTCGTGGTCATGGCGCTCATGGCGGTGGCGCTCGTGAAGGACCTCGCCCGCGACCCGAAGATCACCTCGCCGCAGCGCCGCCGCGGTGACCGCCGCGACCCGCGGGTGACGGCCGCCGACCGCGAATGGGACAGCCCGGTGCCGACCCACGTCGAGGCGACCCCGCCCGCCCCGGGCGCCGAACCCTCCCGCTGACGCGCGCGACCCCGGCGCACCCGCCGGGGGACGGACCGTCGGCCCCTCGCTCTCGTCGACCGGGAGCGAGGGGCCGACGTGCGTCCAGGGACGGCGCCCGTCAGGGCCGGGCGAACCGCTCCATCGCCGCGACGAGCGGTACGTCGCCCGGCAGCCAGTCGACGCCGGCCCAGCTCCCGCGTTCCAGCCACCGCAGCTCGTCGTGGTCCTGCAGGGGTTCCGGCGTCCCGCGCACGAGCACGCCGAACCACACGCGCATCTCCAGGTCGGGGGTCAGGGGCCACGCGCCGTCCGGGTGCACGACCTCGTCCCCCAGCCGCACGACGACCCCGAGCTCCTCGGCCAGCTCGCGGTGCAGGGCCTGGTGCGGCGTCTCCCCCGGCTCGACCTTGCCGCCGGGCAGCTCCCACTTCCCCGCCAGCGCCGGCGGTGCGCTGCGGCGGGCGGCGAGGAGCCGCCGCGGGGCGCTCAGGTCGTCGACGAGGGCCGCCCCCACGACGAGCCTCACGACGCCGCCGCCGACGCCGGGAGCGGCGCGGCTCCGCGCTCGGTGAGGTAGGTCGTCAACAGCTGCGACTCCGCCTCCTGGCTGGCCACGATGGCCGCCGCGAGGTCCCGGACCTCCGCCGTCGTGGCGTGCTCGGCGCCGTACCGGGCCATCTCGATCCCCCCGGCGTGGTGCCGCAGCATGAGCTGCAGGAAGTCGACCTCGAACGTCTCGCCGTCCTCGGCGTTCAAGCGCGCCACCTCGGCCGCCGTCGCCATGCCCGGCATGATCCGGCCCTGCGCCTGCTCGACCTCGTGCCGGGCGTGCAGGTCGGTCCCGGCCATCCACGCCATCACCGGGCGTCCGGCCGAGGACAACGGCTGGTCCCACGACAGGAGGAGCTGCTGCATCCGGCCGGCCTGGTTCCCCTGCGTCGAGGCGATGTCGACGGCCAGCTGGCGGACCTCCGCCGACGGGGCCTTCGCCAGGGCCGTGTACGCCATCGAGACGGCCTGCCCGTGGTGGGTGGCCATGTCCCGGGAGAAGCCCACGTCGACGGAGTTGGCGCCCGGGGAGGTCGGCAGCGCCCGGCCCACGAGCACGCCGGCGACGAGGGCCACGAGCAGACCCGCCGTCGCGAACAGGACCTGCCGGGCCGTGGGGCCGCGCATCAGCCGGTCGGCGTCCCCGTGCCGTTGGAGCACAGCGCCCCGGGTTCCGGCGTCTGCGCCCCCTGCACGTACTTCGCCAGGAACGCCTCGATCCGCGGGTCGTCGGCCGACTGCAGCTGGAGCTGGTGGTTCCACGCGGACAGGACGACCGGCGCGGGCAGGCCCTCGTAGGGCGACAGGACGGTGTACGTCTCGCCCTGGACGTCGGACTTCAGCTCGTCCACCTGGGCGGACGGCAGGTCCGGCCGGTAGGTGATCCAGACGGCGCCGTGCTCCATGCTGTGGACGGCGTTCTCGTTGGCGACGGGCGCGTCGTAGATCCCGCAGTTCAGCCACACCGGGTTGTGCTGGCCGCCGACGGGCGGGTTCTCGGTGTACGTCACCGGCGTCTGGACGTGCTCGCCACCCCGGTAGTCGAAGGTCTTCACCGCGTCCAGCGACGGGGGCTGCGGCCGGTTCAGGAAGACCGCCGTGACCCCACCGGCCACGGCCAGCGCGGCGACGGTCGGGACGGCCACGACCAGGACGCGGCGCCGACGGGCGTGCGCCTTCTCCGCCTTCTTCATGGCCGCGACGCGGGCGGCCCGGTCGGCGCGGTCCCTCGAGGGCTCGGGCGCCGGGGACGGCGTCTGGCTCAACGTGCTGGTCCTTCCCGTCGTGGCACCCGGTGGTGCCTCCAGTCGTCCAACGACGCGGCCGACGGGATCGTTCACCCCCGTGGTGCTCACCGAGGGTGAGGAGCGTCACACCTCGTGGCGTCGCGCCGCCTCCCGGGCGCGCCGGGCGCGGTCCCCGTGGTCACCGCGGGCGACGGCGGCCACCCGGTGGCGCGGACTGGTCCGCCAGTAGACGACCGCGATGCCGACGACGACGGCGAGCACGACCACAGCGATGTAGTGCATCCGCCTACCGTAGACCCGCAAGGCGCTGCGGCACAGCCCCTCGGGAGGCTCCTGGGGTGGTTCCCAGGAGCCTGCCCGGGGTGAGCGGGGCTCAGGCGCCCAGCTGCAGCGTCCGACCGGGGATCGCGTCGAGGAGAGCCTTCGTGTACTCCTGCTTCGGCGAGGTGAAGACCTCGTCGACGCTGGCGTGCTCGACCAGGCGCCCCTTCTGCATGACGACGACGTCGTCGGCGATCTCCCGCACGACGGCGAGGTCGTGCGTGATGAACAGGTACGTCAGCCCCAGCTCGGCCTGCAGGTCGTTGAGCAGGGTGAGGATCTGCCCCTGCACGAGCACGTCGAGGGCCGAGACGGCCTCGTCGCAGACGACGACCTCGGGCTGCAGCGCGAGCGCGCGGGCGATCGCCACGCGCTGGCGCTGCCCGCCGGACAGCTCGTTCGGGTAGCGGCGCAGCGAGCTCTGCGGCAGCGCGACCTTGTCGAGCAGGTCGCGCACGCGCGCCTCCCGGCTCTTGGCGTCGCCCACCGCGTGCACCCGCAGCGGCTCCTCGATCGAGGAGAAGATGCTCCAGCTCGGGTCCAGCGACCCGTAGGGGTTCTGGAAGATCGGCTGCACCCGGCGACGGAACGCGAACTGCTGCTTGCGGTTCAGCGTCGTGATGTCGACACCGTCGAAGAGCACCTTGCCCGACGTCGCGGGCAGCAGGTTGAGGACCATCTGCGCCACGGTCGACTTGCCCGACCCCGACTCCCCCACGACCGCCAGCGTCGTCCCGCGGCGCACCGCGAAGTTGACGTCGTCGACCGCGAGCAGCTTCTCCCCGCGCACCCCGGCGCCGCGGATGACGAACTCCTTCGTCAGCCCCTGCACCTCGATGACGTCGGCCGTGGGCGCGTCGGGGACGTCGACGGGCGTCTGCGCCGCCACCTGCTCGTGCACCTGCTCGGCGCGGGCCTCGGCCTGCTCGAGGATCTCGGCGCGGTGGCTGGACTGCATGCGCCGCGAGGCCAGCGAGGGGGCCGCCGCGACGAGGCGCTGGGTGTACGGGTGCCGGGGGTCCTGGAGGATCTCCAGGGCCGGGCCCGACTCCACGACCTGCCCCTTGTACATGACGACCAGGTGCTCGGCCCGCTCGGCCGCCAGCCCGAGGTCGTGGGTGATGAGCAGCACGGCCGTGCCGAGGTCGGCGGTGAGGGAGTCCAGGTGGTCCAGGATCCCCCGCTGCACGGTCACGTCGAGCGCGGACGTCGGCTCGTCGGCGATGAGCAGTCGCGGCCGGGAGGCCAGGCCGATGCCGATGAGCGCGCGCTGGCGCATGCCGCCGGAGAACTCGTGCGGGTACTGGCGGTAGCGGCGTTCGGCATCGCCGAGACCGGCCTCGCCGAGGACCTCGATGGCGCGCTTCTTGGCCGCGGCGCCCTTGGCGATGCCGTTGGCCTCGATCGCCTCCTTGACCTGGAACCCGATGTTCCACACGGGGTTCAGGTTCGACATCGGGTCCTGCGGGACCATGCCGATGTGCGTGCCGCGCAGCGCCACGTACTCGCTGCGCGAGGCGTGCGCGATGTCCTTGCCGTCGAACAGGACCTGCCCGCCGACGACCTTCCCGCTGCCCGGCAGCAGCCCGATGACGGCCATCGCCGACGTGGACTTGCCGGAGCCGGACTCGCCGACGATGGCGACCGTCTGGCCCGGGTACACCGTGAAGTTCGCCTTGCGGACCGCGTGGACGGCCCGGCCGCCGGAGGTGAAGTCGACCTCGAGGTCGCGCACCTCCAGGAGCGGCTTGGTGCGGTCGACGGGCGCGGCCGAGGTGTTCTGCGGGCTCATCGGGTGCGGCCCTTCGGGTCCAGGGCGTCGCGCAGGGCGTCACCGAGCATGAGGAACGACAGGACGGTGATCGACAGCCCGATCGACGGCCAGAGCAGGATCATCGGGTCGGTGCGCAGGGTGGCGCGCGCGTTGGAGATGTCGCCGCCCCAGGAGACGATGCTCGGCGGCAGGCCCAGGCTCAGGAACGACAGCGTCGCCTCGGCCGCGATGAAGGTGCCGAGCGAGATCGTCGCGACGACGATGACGGGCCCCAGGGCGTTCGGCACGACGTGCCGCAGGAGCGTCGCCATCCGCGACAGGCCCAGGGACTTCGCGGCCGTCACGTACTCGTTGGTCCGCACCTGCAGGACGGCCCCGCGCATGATGCGCGCGACCTGCGGCCAGCCGAAGAGGGCCAGCGTGAGGGCCACCGTGACGACGTTGCGGCTCTTGACCGTCTGCAGCAGGACGATGGCGCCGAGGATGAGCGGCAGCGCGAAGAAGATGTCCGCGACGCGGGACAGGATCGCGTCCAGCCAGCCGCCGTAGAAGCCGGCCAGCGCGCCGACGACGCCGCCCACGACGACGACCATGACCGTCGTGAGGATCCCGACGCTCACGGACGCCCGGGCGCCGTAGATGAGACGGGCGTACACGTCGGTGCCGCCGCGGGTCACCCCGAGGGGGTGCGCGGCCGAGGGCCCCTGCAGCGCGACGGACAGGTCGACGAACCGCGGGTTGGTCGAGGTGAACAACGACGGGAAGAGCGAGACGACGACCAGCAGCAGGATGATGAGGCTCGCGACGATGAAGATCGGCCGCTTGCGCAGCTGCTTCCACGCGTCGGCGAACAACCCGCCGGTGGGCGCGGACTCGTCGACCGCGTCGACCGCCGCGAGCGGCGTCTCCTCCAGCGGCGCGACGTAGCGCTCCTGGCCGGGGCGCACGACGGCACCGCCCGACTGTGCGTGACGTCCGGTGGTGGGCTCAGACATAGCGGATCCTCGGGTCCAGGACGGCGTACAGGAGGTCGACGACGAGGTTCGCGACGAGGTAGATGAGCACGAGGATCGTCACGACCGACACGACGGTCGGCCCCTCCTGCCGGATGACGGACTGGTACAGCAGGTTCCCCACCCCGGGGACGTTGAAGATCCCCTCGGTGACGACGGCGCCGCCCATGAGCGCGCCGAGGTCGGTGCCGAGGAAGGTCACGACGGGGATGAGCGAGTTGCGCAGGACGTGGACCGTCATGACCCGCGGCCGCGACAGCCCCTTCGCCGTCGCCGTCCGCACGTGGTCGGCCGACAGGCCCTCGGCGACGGAGTTCCTCGTCAGGCGCAGCACGTAGGCGAACGACAGGGCCCCGAGCACGGCGCCCGGGAGCAGCAGGTCCACGAGCGCGGGGTCACCACCGACGGTGGAGCGGACGATGCCCCACTTCACCCCGACGAAGTACTGCCCCACGAACCCGAGCACGAACACCGGGATGCCGATGACGATGAGCGAGAGGAACAGGACCGTCGAGTCGAAGACGCCGCCGCGGCGCAGCCCGGCGACGAAGCCGAAGACGATGCCGAAGACCGCCTCGATGACGAACGCCACCACCGCGAGCTTGATGGTCACCGGGAACGCGCGGGTGATCTGGGACAGCACGGGCTGACCGGAGAACGACTGCCCGAAGTCCAGGGTGAAGATGCCCTTGAGGAAGAGCAGGTACTGCACGATGAACGGCTTGTCGAGGTTGTACTGCGCCGTCAGCGTCGCCCGGGCCGTCTCGCTGACGGGTTTGTCCCCGAAGAGCGCCAGGATCGGGTCCCCCGGCAGCAGGAACACCAGGGCGTAGATCAGGAGCGTCGCTCCGAAGAAGACGGGAACCATCTGCAACAGACGGCGCCCGATGTACCAACCCATCACGAGCCTCCTCGCCGGCACGACCTTCCCTGGTCGCCCCGGCCCTCACGGTCGAACGCTTCACGATCGAACACAGTGTGGCGCCGGCGTCCCGGCGCACGAACGGGGGTGGGTCGCGCCTGGCACGACCCACCCCCGGACCTCACGTCAGGACTTGGTGACCTGGTAGTAGAGCGGGACGCTGTTCCAGCCGAACTTCACGTTCTTGGCCTGCTCGCCGTAACCACCGCTGGCGTTGGAGTACCACAGCGGGATGACGGGCAGGTCGGCGAACAGGATCGTCTGCGCCTGCTGCAGGATCTTGTTGGCCTCGTCCTGGTCGGTCGTGCCGGACGCCTTGGTGAGCAGCTCGTCGAACTGCGGGTTCGAGTAGTCACCGTCGTTCGAGCCGGCGCCCGTGGCGTACAGCGGCGCCAGGAAGTTGTACAGACCCGGGTAGTCGGCCTGCCAGCCGGTGCGGAACGCGCCCTTGATCGTCCGGTTGGTGATCTCGGTGCGGATCTGGGCGAAGGTCGGGTACGGCTTGCCCTCGGCCTGGATGCCCAGGTTCTGGCGGATGCTGGCCGTCACCGCGTCGACCCACGCCTGGTGGTCGCCGTCGCTGTTGTAGGCGATGGTGAAGGTGCTGCCGTTCCACGGCTTGATGGCGTTGGCCTGCTCCCACAGCTGCTTGGCCTTGGCCGCGTCGAGCGTGAGGACCTCGTTGCCCTGGACGGTCTCGGAGTAGCCCGCGATGACCGGGGACGTGAAGTCCTTGGCCGGGGTGCGGGTGTCGTTGAAGACGGCCTTGCAGATCGCCTTGCGGTCGAACGCGTAGCTGAACGCCTGGCGGCGCAGCTTGCCCTCCTCACCGCCGAAGCCCTCGAGACCCTCGGGGATGCAGAAGGACTGGAAGACGGCGGCCGGCTGGTTGACGGCGCGGTCGCCCAGGTCGTCGCGGTACGTCAGCAGCGCCGAGCTGGGGACGTTGTCCAGGACGTCGAGGTCGCCACCCTGCAGGGCCGCGTACGCCGCGTCGTAGGTCTCGTAGAAGACGAAGGCGAGGGAGTCGTTCGCCGCCTTGCGGGGCCCGGTGTACGTCTCGTTCGGGACGAAGTCGATCCGGACGTTGTGCTGCCAGGCGCCCTTCTCCTTGAGCTTGTACGGCCCGTTGCCGACCGGGTTCTCGCCGTACGCCTTGATGTCGGAGAAGGCCGACTCGGGCAGCGGGTAGAACGCCGAGTAGCCCAGGCGCAGCGGGAAGTCGGACTCCGGCTGCAGGAGCTTGACGGTGAAGGTGGTGTCGTCGACGACGGCCAGCCCGGACAGGGTCTGAGCGGTCGGCGGCTCGGCCTGCACCTCCTTGTAGCCCTCGATGGGCTCGAAGAAGTAGGAGGAGAGCTGCGCGTTGGTGCCCAGGGCGCCGTAGTTCCAGGCGTCGACGAACGACTTCGCGGTCACCGCGGTCCCGTCGGAGAACTTGGTGCCCGACTTGATCTTGATGGTGTAGTTCTGCGCGTCGGTCGACTCGATCGAGTCGGCGATGTCGTTCTCGGGGGTGCCGTCCGCCTTGTAGTAGACGAGGCCGGCCCACAGCGAGTCGAGGAGACGGCCGCCGCCGACCTCGTTCGTGTTGGTCGGGACGAGCGGGTTCTGCGGTTCGGTGCCGTTGACGACGACGTCGCCGCCGCTGCCGCCGGAGGCGCCGTCACCCGAGCCGTTGCCGCTGTCGTCGTTGCCGCCACCGCAGGCCGCGAGCGTCGTCAGGGCGGCGATGCCCAGGGCGCCCTTGAGGCCGTTGCGGCGGCTGAACGGGGACTGCAGGCCACCGGTGACGATGCCGATGCGCTCGACAGCCGGGCGCTCGTCCTTCTCGAAGCTGCTCAAGGTGGAACTCCTCCTCGCAAGCGGAACTGGGTGGGCAGGTTGCCCATCTACGGCGACTCCCGACGAGCAGGATGTCCACCTCTACAGGTCGGGCAGCACGTTAACACCCGGTCAACGCATTTCCGGACGACCGTGAACGGTTGACGGACGCCGGGGGCGCGGTCCTCCCCCAGTGTCCTCCTCCACTACGGCGCCGGACACCCCTCGCGTGACCGAGCGTGCATCAAGGATGACACGTCGTCGCAGGTCAGGGGCGTGATCACGCCGATCGGGCCCTGAGGTAACGATGTGGTGTCGGTCTGGCCACCGGTGGAGCTCGGGCCGCCGGGGACGACGCCCCGGACGTGAGAGCGGTGAGATCCCCGTCGACCTCACCGCCCCGTGAGCATGACGCACTCCACCCGTTCCGCCCAGCCGTTCACGGGCTTCCGGCGCAGATCGAGACACAATCGTTTCCAGCTCGGGTCCGCGATGTTTCCGCGGTGTTTCCGGACGGGCGGGAACGGACCCTTCCGGACCGTTTCAGACGTTGAAGCGGAACTCCACGACGTCCCCGTCCGCCATGACGTACTCCTTGCCCTCGATCCGCACGCGGCCCGCGGCCTTCGCCTCGGCCATCGAGCCGGCGGCGAGGAGGTCGTCGAACGACACGACCTCGGCCTTGATGAAGCCCCGCTGGAAGTCGGTGTGGATGACCCCGGCCGCCTGCGGCGCGGTCCAGCCGCGGTGGATCGTCCAGGCGCGCGACTCCTTCGGACCGGCCGTCAGGTACGTCTGCAGGCCCAGCGTGTCGAAGCCGACCCGGGCGAGCTGGTCGAGGCCGGACTCGGTCTGCCCGACGGACTCGAGCAGCTCGGCGGCCTCCTCGGCCGACAGCTCGGCGAGCTCCGACTCCAGCTTGGCGTCGAGGAAGACGGCCTCGGCCGGGGCCACGAGGGTGCGCAGCTCCTGCTTGCGGGCCTCGTCGCCCAGGACGGTCTCGTCGACGTTGAAGACGTAGAGGAAGGGCTTGGTCGTCAGCAGCCCGAGCTCCTTGAGCAGCGCCACGTCGACGTCGTCGGCGGCCGTGGCGGCCGACAGCGGCCGGCCGGAGTCGAGCACGGCCTGCGCGGCGACGGCGGCCTTGAGCACGGCCGGGTCGGCCTTCTTGCCCTTGACCTCCTTCTCCAGGCGCGGCACCGCGCGCTCCAGGGTCTGCAGGTCGGCCAGCACCAGCTCGGTGTGCACCGTCTCGATGTCGTCGGCCGGGTCGACGGCCCCGGCGACGTGCACGACGTCCGGGTCGGCGAAGGCGCGGGTCACCTGGCAGATCGCGTCGGCCTCGCGGATGTTGGCCAGGAACTTGTTGCCCAGGCCCTCCCCCTCGCTCGCGCCCTTGACGATGCCGGCGATGTCGACGAACGACACGGTGGCCGGGACGGTCTTCTCGCTGGCGAACAGCTCCGCGAGCCGGTCCAGGCGCGGGTCGGGCAGTGCGACCACCCCGACGTTCGGCTCGATCGTCGCGAACGGGTAGTTCGCCGCGAGCGCGTCGTTCTCGGTCAGTGCGTTGAAGAGCGTGGACTTGCCGACGTTGGGCAGTCCGACGATGCCGATGGTGAGAGCCACGGGAACAGGAGCCTACCCGCCCGGCTCCGTGCCCAGGGTGTCCGAGGGGAGGTCCCGGACGGTGTCCGAGGTGGGTGGCACAGTCCCCGGCATGGACCTCCTCGCCCTCCTGCTCGGTCTGCTCCTCGGCCTGCTCGTGGGCGTCGTCGCCGGGGCCCTGCTGCTGCGCTGGGTGCTGCGCGGCCGGGCCGCCCCCGAGCAGGCCGCCCTGCGCGCCGAGCGGGACCTGCTGCGCGACCGCGTCGACGAGCTCGAGGACCGCGTCGCGGCCGGCCACGAGCTGACGGCGACGGTGACCCCCGTGGCGGCCACGCTGGAACGGGTCGAGGCCCAGGTGGCGGCGCTGGAGCGGGACCGCGTGCAGCAGTACGCCCGGCTCACCGAGCAGCTGCGCTCGGTGGCCGAGGGCACGGACGCCCTGCGCGACCAGACCGCCTCCCTCGCCGGGGCGCTGCGCGCCTCCAGCTCGCGCGGGTCGTGGGGGGAGGTCCAGCTGCGCCGCGTCGTCGAGCACGCCGGCATGCTCGACCGCGTCGACTTCGTCGAGCAGACGACGCTCACCACGCGCGCCGGCCGCAGCGTCCGGCCCGACCTCGTCGTCAACCTCCCGGGCGGCAAGCACGTCGTCGTCGACGCCAAGGCTCCGCTCGCCGCGTTCCTGCGCGCGGGCGAGGCGGCCGACGACGGCGAGCGCCGCCGCGAGCTGCTGGCCCACGCGCGCGCGGTCCGCGGCCACGTCGACGCCCTCGCCGCCAAGGAGTACCCGAGCGCGGTCGAGGACTCCCCCGACGTCGTCGTCTGCTTCGTGCCGGGCGAGGCGTTCCTGGCCGCGGCGTGCGACGCGGACCCGGCGCTGCTGGAGCACGCCATGTCGCGGCGGGTCGTGCTGGCCACGCCGACGACGCTGCTGGCGCTGCTGCGCACGGTGGCCCTGACGTGGCAGCAGGACGCGGTCGCGGGGAACGCGCGGGAGCTGTTCGAGGTGGGCCGAGAGCTGTACGAGCGGCTCGGGACGCTCGGGGGGCACACCGCCTCCCTCGGGCGGACCCTGCACCGCGCCGTGGAGGACTACAACCGCTTCGTGGGCACGCTGGAGCGACGCGTCCTCGTGTCCGCCCGCCGCATCCGCGAACTCGACCTGGCCGACGAGACGCTGCCGACGCTCGTCCCCCTCGAGGACGCCGTCCGGCCGCTGACCGCCCCGGAACTGCTGGACGAGCAGGTCGTCCCGCTGCGGGTCAGACGGGAGTGACGGGCAGCGAGCGGCGTCCGGCCGCGTTGGTCGGGCTCGCGCCGGCCGCCTTGAGGTCGCGGCGCAGGTCGGTCGGCAGGGCGAACTGCAGGTCCTCCATGGCCGTCGTGACCTCCTCGACCGCGCCGTAGCCGCGGTCGGCGAGCAGGGCCAGCACCTCCTGGACGAGGACCTCCGGCACCGACGCACCCGAGGTGAGCCCCACGGTGGTGACGCCCTCGAACCAGGCGTCGTCGACCTCGCCGGCGTTGTCGACCCGGTGCGCCGCACGGGCTCCCGCGTCCAGGGCCACCTCGGCCAGGCGCACGGAGTTCGAGGAGTTCGCGCTGCCGACGACGATGACGAGCTCGGCCTCGGGGGCGATCTTCTTCACCGCGACCTGGCGGTTGGAGGTGGCGTAGCAGATGTCGTCGCTCGGCGGGTCCTGCAGGTGCGGGAAGCGCGCGCGCAGACGGCGGACCGTCTCCATCGTCTCGTCGACGCTGAGCGTGGTCTGCGACAGCCACACGAGGTTGCCGTTGTCCTCGACCTCGATGGTGTCGGCGACCTCGGGGCTGTCGACGACGGTGATGTGCTCGGGCGCCTCGCCCGCCGTGCCCTCGACCTCCTCGTGGCCGGTGTGCCCGATGAGGAGGATCCGGGCGTCCTGGGAGGCGAAGCGGACGGCTTCCTTGTGGACCTTGGTGACCAGCGGGCACGTGGCGTCGATCGTCTGCAGCGATCGCGCGGCGGCGGCCTCGCGCACCGCGGGGCTCACCCCGTGGGCGGAGAAGACGAGGTGGGCGCCCTCGGGGACGGCGTCGGTCTCGTCGACGAACACGGCGCCGCGCTGCTGCAGGGTCTGCACGACGTGCTTGTTGTGGACGATCTCCTTGCGCACGTAGACGGGCGACCCGTAGAGGTCCAGCGCCTTCTCCACGGCGACGACGGCGCGGTCGACGCCGGCGCAGTAGCCGCGGGGGGCCGCGAGCAGGACCCGCTTGCCGCCCTCCCACGCCGCGCGCTCGGCGGGCCGGGACAGCAGGGACGTGTCGTTGCAGTCGTCCCCCGCGTCGAGGCCTGCGTCGAGGACGGGTGCGGTCTGCGCGGTCTGGCTCACCGCCCCATGGTAGGTCGGCACGGTGGGCCGGGGAGGATGGCCCGGTGCCCGCCGACCCGCCGCCGCGCCGCCCCAGCACCGCCGGGGAGACGACCGCCGAGAACCCGTGGCCCGTGCGGCTGCTCGCCGCCAAGATGGACGCCTACATCGCCAAGATGCCCTGGACGTGGGTCGAGGGCCAGGTCGTGCAGGTCTCCGACCGGCCCGGTTCCTCCGTCGTCTTCGTGACGCTGCGCGACGCCGACACCGACATGTCCCTGCCGGTGACGATCGCCCGCCGTGTGCTCGGACGGTTGCGCGACGCCCTCCCGGACGGTCTGGCACACGGCACCCGCGTCGTCGTCCACGCCCGGCCGGAGTTCTTCGCCAAGCGCGGCTCGCTGAGCCTGGCCGCCGACGACGTGCGACCCGTCGGCGTCGGCGAGCTGCTGGCGCGCCTGGAGCACCTGAAGCGGGTGCTGCGCAGCGAGGGCCTGTTCGACGCCGGCCGCAAGCGGCCGCTGCCCTTCCTGCCGCGCACGGTCGGCCTCGTCTGCGGCCGGGCCTCGGCCGCCGAGCGGGACGTGGTGGAGAACGCGCGGCTGCGCTGGCCCGCGGTGCGCTTCGAGGTCCGCGAGGTGGCCGTCCAGGGGCCCAACGCCGTCACCGAGGTGGTCGCCGCGCTCGCCGAGCTCGACGCCGACCCGACCGTCGACGTCGTCGTGCTGGCCCGCGGCGGCGGCAGCGTCGAGGACCTGCTGCCGTTCAGCAACGAGGCCCTCGTGCGCGCGGTGGCCGCGGCCCGCACCCCGGTGGTCTCGGCCATCGGGCACGAGGTCGACTCCCCGCTGGTCGACCTCGTCGCCGACGTGCGCGCCTCGACGCCGACCGACGCGGCCCGCCTCGTCGTCCCCGACGTCGTGGAGGAGCTGGCCGGGGTGCGCCAGCTGCGGTCGCGGGCGCGCCGGGCCGTCAGCGGCCGGGTCGAACGCGAGGAGCACACGCTGGTCTCACTGCGCAGCCGGCCGGTGCTGGCCGCCCCGCACGTCCTGCTCGACACGCGGGCGGCGGAGGTCGACGGCCTGCGCGAGCGGGCCCGCCGGGCCCTGTCGGGGCGCCTGGACCGGGCCGCGGTGGACGTGGAGCACCTGCGCACGAGCGTGCGGGCCCTGTCCCCGCGCTCGACGCTGCTGCGCGGCTACGCGGTGGTGCAGCGGGCGGACGGCAGCCTCGTCCGGGAACCGCAGGACGCGCCCGCCGGTACCGCGCTGCGCCTGCGGCTGGCCGACGGTGAGGTCGCGGCCACGGCCGGGTGACCGTCGCCGCCCTGGGTAACCTCCCGGGGTGCCCGACGACACCACCGCCCCCGACCAGCTGAGCTACGAGCAGGCCCGCGACGAGCTCGTCGACGTCGTGCGGCGCCTGGAGACGGGCGGGACCGGGCTGGAGGAGGCGCTGGCGCTGTGGGAGCGCGGGGAGGCGCTGGCCGACCGCTGCCAGCACTGGCTCGACGGCGCCCGCGAGCGCCTGGACGCGGCCCGCGGCAGCGACGCCGACGAGGAGTAGGTGTCCCGGCGTCGCACCCGTCGCCGCGGGATGCGGCAGTGGTCGGCACTCTTGCCGGTCGACGCCACGGTGGACGGCAGCGGGCCCCGGGGCGCCGGCTCGTCAGGACCGGCCGGGGCTCGTCACGCTGACCCGTTCGTCGGCGATCGAGCCCGGGTGGTCGCGCGACCTCAGCGGTTCCGACCGCTGGTCCAACTCCCCGAGCTGTCCCACTCCGGCCGCCACAGGCGCCACGAGATGCCGTGGCCGATGGCCATGGCCGTCCACGCGGCCCCCGTCACGTACTGCCACCACGCGTTCCCACCGGACGCGAGCAGGAGCCACCAGACGATCGCGAGGACGCCCCACAGGAGGGCGAAGGTCTTCGACTGTCGACGGTTCGTCGCCCGCCACCTCGGCCGCCCGGTCATGCGACCAGAGTGCTGGAGAGGCGACCCCGGGAACGTGCCGCACGCGGAAGTGGTGCGTTGCAACCCGTTCGGGACCCGGAGTGGGTCGGAACGCACCACTCGGGGGCCCGGCGGCGACCTGGTGGCGCCGGTCTCGGTACCGGGTCCTAGGAGCGCACGCCCCAGGGCGTCCCGGAATTGGTCCAGCCGGCCTCGGCGGCCTCGACGAGCTCGGTCAGCACCGCGTAGCCGCCCTCCCCCGTCACCAGCAGCGTCTGGCCGTCCTGCGTGCGCACGAGGCTGTAGCGCTCGCGGTCGGGCTGCAGGTACCGCTGCCAGACCTCCCCGCCGATCGTCTGCTCGCCCTGGGCGTCCCCGCTCTGCGTCTGGGCGCGCAGCCAGGTGCGCGTCGTGTCCCGAGCGGTCTCCAGGGCCAGGTACTTCCCGCCGTCCGTGCGGTAGCCGATGTGCCACGTCACGACACCGTCGGTGGAACGGTTGACGTTGGCCGACGTCGCGGTCCACCCCTCGGGGCCGTCGGGGACGACGGGCGCGAACGGCAGCTGGGAGGCGGCGCCCTGCGCGGCGTTGGACACGTCCACCGCGGGCTGCTCGATGGCGTTCGGCCGCGGGATGAGCCACACGACGACGAGGACCATCCCGAGGATCACCGCCATCGAGAGGACCATCGACCGGACGTTGCCGCCGGAGTGCCGCTGCCGCGGGACCCCGCGGGGGTCCTCCCCCGGTGCGACGGACGGGCTGTCGGAGGGGCGACCGGTCGTGCTCACGCCCCCATGGTGACGGATAGAGTCGGCAGCCGACGACGAGCGTCGCCGGCCGCCCGCCCGGGGGCACCGGATCCCGCAGCGCCGACCAGCAGATCCACGTCGCCCAGGAGGTCCCGCCCATGGCTCACACCCCGTCCCACCAGACCACGCTCCCGCCCTCCCTCGTCGTCGCCGACGAGGCCCCCGACCGCAACCTCGCGATGGAGCTCGTGCGCGTCACCGAGGCCGCCGCCATGGCCGGCGGCCGGTGGGTCGGGCGCGGGGACAAGAACAAGGCCGACGGTGCCGCCGTCAACGCCATGCGCACCCTCATCGGCACCGTCTCGATGAACGGGACCGTCGTCATCGGTGAGGGCGAGAAGGACAACGCCCCGATGCTCTACAACGGCGAACGCGTCGGGGACGGCAGCGGCGCCGAGTGCGACGTGGCCGTCGACCCCATCGACGGCACGACGCTGACCGCCCGCGGCATGCCGAACGCGGTGGCCGTCCTGGCCGTGGCCGAGCGCGGCACGATGTACGACCCGAGCGCCGTGTTCTACATGGACAAGCTGGCCGTCGGTCCCGAGGCCGCGGACGTCGTCGACATCCGCCTGCCGGTGCGGGAGAACATCCGGCGCCTGGCCCGCGCGAAGAAGCGCTGGGTCGAGGACGTGACGGTCTGCATCCTGGACCGCCCGCGGCACGCGAAGCTGGCCGAGGAGGTCCGCGACGCCGGGGCGCGCATCAAGTTCATCTCCGACGGCGACGTCGCCGGTGCCGTGATGGCCGCCCGCGAGGGCACGGGCGTCGACCTGCTGCTGGGCGTGGGCGGCACGCCCGAGGGGATCATCACGGCCTGCGCGATGCACTGCCTCGGCGGCGCTGTCCAGGGCCGGTTGTGGCCGCGCGACGACGAGGAGAAGCAGAAGGCGATCGACGCCGGGCACGACCTCGACGCCGTCCTGGACACCTCCACCCTCGTGGCCAGCGACAACGTCTACTTCGTCGTGACGGGCATCACCGACGGCGAGCTCGTCGACGGCGTGCGTTACCGCGGCGACACGATCTCGACGTCGAGCATCGTCATGCGCAGCAAGTCCGGCACCATCCGCAAGGTCGAGAGCGAGCACCGGTTGTCCAAGCTGCAGGCGTACTCCGCCGTCGACTTCACCGGTCCGCGCTGATGGCGGGACCTGCCCCCTCCCGCCCGACCGTCGTCGTCGGCGAGGCCCTCGTCGACGTCGTGCACCGCGCCGGTGGGGACACCAGCGCCGAGCACCCCGGCGGCTCCCCGCTCAACGTCGCTTACGGCCTGGGCCGGCTCGAGCACGACGTCGCGCTGCTCACGCGGCTCGGCGACGACGCCCACGGCCGCCTGCTGACCGGCCACCTCGCGGGGGCCGGGGTGCGGTTGCTGCCGGGGGCCGTCGACGGCGACCGGACCGCCGTCGCGCGCGCCGAGGTCGACGCCGAGGGCAAGGCCTCCTACGACTTCGACCTCGTCTGGCGGGTGCCGGAGACCTCGCTGCCGCAGGACCTCGCCCTGCTGCACACCGGGTCCATCGGCGCGGCCGTGGATCCGGGGGCCACGACGGCCCTGGAGCTGCTGCGCTCGGTGCGGGGGCGGGCCACGACCAGCTACGACCCCAACGTGCGACCGGCCTTCTTCGACTCCCGCGACCAGGCGCTGGCGCGCGTCGAGGAGTTCGTCGCCGCCGCGGACGTCGTCAAGGCCTCCGACGAGGACCTCGAGTGGCTGCTCCCGGGCCAGGACGTCGAGGACGTCGCGCACCGCTGGCAGGGGTGCGGCCCCGCGCTCGTCGTGGTGACGCGCGGCAGCGCGGGCGCCGTCGCGGTCTCCGGTGCCGGCACGCTGCACGTCCCGGCCCCGCGCGTCGACGTCGTCGACACCGTCGGGGCGGGGGACGCGTTCATGTCGGGGCTGCTGCACGCCCTCGCCGAGCACGACCTCCTCGGGGGCGACGCGCTGCCGCGGCTGCGGCACCTCGGGCTGGGGACGTTGGAGTCCCTCGTGCGCACGGCCATCGCCTCGGCGTCGATCACGTGCTCGCGGGCCGGGGCGAACCCGCCCACGCGCGCGGAACTGGCGGCCCGGGCCTAGCTCGGCCACGCTGTCGGGCGTGGCCCACGATCACGTCCCGACAGCGTCCTCCCGGTCCCCCCGCACCGGCCGGCTGGCCCGACTCGCGTGGCTGGGGGTGCTCGTCGCCGGCGTGCTCGCCTACGTCGTCGTCCTGCGCGTGATGGTGCGCACGGAGAACCTCAACTTCTTCCCCTCGCTGCTGCTCCTGGGGGCCATCACCGTCCCCGTGAGCGTCCTGGCCTTCGCCGAGACGGGTGGCCGCGGCCCGGCCGTGCGCGGCTGGCTCGTGGCCACCGTGGCGATCGCCGGCGGGGTGGTCGGCACGGTGACGGCCGGGACGCTGGAGTTCGACACGCTGCGGACGCTGGGCACCGTCCCGATGCTGTTCGTGGGGCTCATCGAGGAGTTCGCCAAGCTCGTCGTCCCCCTCGCCGTCTTCCTGGTGCTGCGCCCGCGCGATCCGCGCGGGGGTGTCGTCGTGGGGGTCGCCTCGGGCATGGGGTTCGCGACGCTGGAGACGATGGGCTACGGCTTCCAGGAGCTGCTGCGGGCGCGCAGCATCGCCGCGGTCGACCAGGAGCTGCTGCTGCGCGGCCTGCTCTCCCCCGCCTGCCACATCGCCTGGACGGGCATGACCGTGGCGATGCTCTGGCGCATCCCCTCGGCCCGGCGCCGGGGACGGGCCGTGTGGGCGTTCGTCGGCACGTACCTGCTGGCCGTCGTGCTGCACGCGACGTGGGACTCCTCGAGCAGCGACCTCGTCCACCTCGTCGTGGCCGTCGTCGGGCTCGTCGTCCTGTTCGTCTTCCTGCTGCGGGCGCACCGGCGCACCCCGGTGGGCGCACCGTCAGCGGCGCCGTCGTCCCCGCGGCAGGCGTGGGGCCGGTAGGGCGGGGAGGGCCGGGCGCCGCCGGACGACCTCGTCGCGGGCCCGCTCCAGCGCGCCCGCCAGCACCGTCCACGACCGGTCCAGCCGCTCGGAGCGGCGGACCTCGTCGCGGTAGGTGCGGCGCAGCAGCGCGAACCGGTCGGCCAGCGCCGGCAGCGCGTCCCGCCCCGAGGGCGTGAGCACCAGCCGCACGGTCTGGTGCGCGACCGGGTGCAGGCGCCGCTTGTACGCCTCGTCCCCGCGCAGCAGGTCCAGCTCGCGGTACCCGGTCAGCACCGCCCGGCGGCACAGCCGTAGCAGCAGCAGCGTGCCCGGCCCCGTGGTCGCGTACCGCGAGCGGTAGCTCTGGACGTAGCCGTGCAGCGCGACGGGACCGGCCAGGCAGAACGCGTAGGCCACGAGCTCGCCGTCCACGCGCAGCCCGGACAGCTGGACCGTCCCCGGTGGGGACGTCCACAGGACCTCGGTGAGCGTGCGGCCCGAGGCGCCGCGCCAGGGCCGGCGGCGGCGCTCGGCGTGCGGGTGGGCGTCGTCGACCTCCGCCAGCTCGGTGACGAGCTCCTCCAGCCGGTCGGCCGCGGCCTCCGGGTCGTGCGGGCGCAGCACCGTGACGGGCTCGAGGAGGTCGTCGGCGACGGCCAGCTCGCCCGACTCGGCCAGGCGCCGCCACTGCCGGCGCTCCTCGTGGCGGGTGTGCCGGCCGAGGGAGGCGTCGTACTCCTCGACCGTCGCGGGCAGGGCGACGGAGTGGACGGTGGCCTGCGGCAGCGTGCGCAGGGCGTACCCGCGCAACCGGGCCCAGGCGGCGACGTGCTCGGCCTGCTCCCCCTGCGCCGGCACCTGCTCGAGGTCGAGGAACGCGCCCGGGGCCTCGCGCACGGCGCCGTCGAGGACGGCTGCGACGAGCCGGACGGCCGGGACGTCGGCGTCCGGGTCGGTGAGGACGGCCGCGTAGTCACTGCCCCCCGCACCGAGGAAGGTGAGCAGCGGCCGTGGGCCGCCCAGCAGCGCGAACGCGCCGAAGGCGAGGAGTCGGCCGTCCCGGCGGACGCTGACCAGCAGCGGCTCGCCCCGGCCGACGTGGGCGTGCACGGCACGCAGCCAGTCCGGCCCGGTGAACGGGGGGTGGCCCCCCTGCTGGGCCAGGGCGCGCCACTCGGGCACGGGGGCCTTGTCGAGGTGGCGGCGGACCGTCACCGTCAGCCCGTGGGCCGGGTCGTGGACCAGCGCCAGCCCCGCGTCGGAGGGGGCGGAGGTCGTCGCGCCGGGCGGGACGTCGGAGGCGTCGGCGGCGGGCACGACGAGGTCCGTCACCGCCCACCTCCGCCCGCTCGCACCGCCGAGCCGACCCGTGTGGAGGACTCGTGCGCGTACGTTAACCGGGACGTCGGACAGGACCGCGGACGCTCCCCCACTCGCCGCCGCGCCGTCGACGCAGCGTCACGAACCGTCTACGCAGCGGATCCACGCGGCCCTCCGGGGGTGGGATCGTTGACGCAGCCGGCTCGTAGAGCGAGCCGGCTGCGTCAACGAGGTCCAAGCTGCGAGCCTCAGGAGGCGGCGTGGGCGGGCGTGCGGCCTGCGCTGCCCTGGGCCCGCTCGAGGGACCGCTTGCGCAGCGCCTCGGACTGCTCGCCGATCTTCTTCGCCTTGTCCTCGTCGCGCGTGAGGTTCACGCCCGTCGTGGGGTCGAAGACGTGCATCCGCTTCGGGTCGAACCACAGCGTCGCCCGGTCGCCGTCGCGCACACCGCTCATGGCGTCGAGCGTGACGACGAGCTGGGAGCGCAGGCTCTCCCCGTCGAGCTCGCGGTCGAGCTCGGCGAGCTGCTGCTTCGTCTCCTCGGCGGCCTCGAAGGGGATGTAGGCGTACAGCTCGTTGCCCAGCCACTCCGTGACGTCGACGTCCGCCTGGAACGTGGCGGCGCCTTCGGGCGCGTCGGTGACCTCCGCGTCGTCGAAGTGCTCCGGGCGCACACCGACGATGAGCAGCTTGCCCTCGTAGGACCCGTCCACCTGCTCCGGGCGCGGGACCTCGCCGAACGGCAGCTGCAGCGTCGTCCCCGAGACGCGCGCCGGGAGGAAGTTCATGGGCGGGGAGCCGATGAACCCGGCGACGAAGAGGTTGACCGGCTGTTCGTACAGCTCGCGCGGGCTCGCCACCTGCTGCAGGACGCCCTTGCGCAGGACGGCGACGCGGTCCCCGAGCGTCATGGCCTCGGTCTGGTCGTGCGTGACGTAGACCGTCGTCGTCGCGAGCGACCGCTGCATGCGCGCGATCTCGGTGCGCATCTGACCGCGCAGCTTGGCGTCGAGGTTGGACAGCGGCTCGTCGAAGAGGAACGCCTTGGCGTCGCGGACGATCGCGCGGCCCATGGCCACGCGCTGGCGCTGGCCGCCGGACAGGTTCGCCGGCTTGCGGTCGAGGTGCTCGTGCAGCTCGAGCATGTCGGCCGCGCGCTGGACGCGTTCGCGGATCTCGCTCTCGGGCACCTTGGAGTGGTTCAGCCGCAGCGGGAAGGCGATGTTCTCCCCCACCGTCAGGTGGGGGTAGAGCGCGTAGTTCTGGAACACCATCGCCAGGTCGCGGTCGCGCGGGGCGAGGTCGTTGACGCGCTTGCCGTCGATGAGCAGGTCGCCGTCGGTGATGTCCTCCAGCCCGACGATCATCCGCAGCAGCGTCGACTTCCCGCAGCCCGAGGGGCCGACGAGGATGACGAACTCGCCGTCGGCGATGTCCAGGCTGACGTCGTTCACGGCCGGGAAGCCGTCGCCGTACTTCTTGACGATGTTCTTGAGTTCGATGCGAGCCATGTCTGGTCAACCCTTTCCTGCGTCAGCCCTTGACCGCGCCGTTGGTGAGACCCGCGACGATGCGGCGCTGGAACACCAGCGCCAGGACCACGACGGGGATGGTGACGATGACGGCGGCGGCCGAGATGGCCCCCGTCGGCTGGACGAAGTAGCTGGACCCGGTGAAGCTCGACAGCGCCGCCGGGACCGGCTGCGCGGCCGACGTCGACGTCAGCGAGATGCCGAAGACGAAGTCGTTCCAGGCGATGAAGAACGCGATGATCGCGGTGGTGAACACCCCGGGCGCGGCGAGCGGGACGATGACCTTGCGGAACGCCTGCCAGCTGGTCGCGCCGTCCACCTGCGCGGCCTGTTCCATGTCCCACGGGATGCCGCGGAAGAACGCCGACATCGTCCAGATCGAGATCGGCAGCGTGAGGGCCAGGTACGGGATGATGAGACCGGGGATCGTGTCGTAGAGCCCGATCTGCCGCCACAGGTTGAACAGCGGCGTCACCATCGTGATGACGGGGAACACCGCCACGGCCAGGGCGCTGGTGAGGACCACGCGCTTGCCGGGGAAGTTCAGCCGCGCGATGGCGTAGGCGGCGAACATCGAGAGCACCACGGCGATGAGCGTCGCCACCAGGCAGGTGATGATCGAGTTCCGCAGGGCCGGCAGGAACAGGTCCGACCCGTTGCCCCGGAAGATCCCGTCGTAGTTCGCCCACGTCCACTGCGACGGGAAGAACTGCTTGTCCGACAGCGCCGCCTCGGACTTGAAGCTCATGGAGATGATGTAGGCGACCGGGACCACCGCGTACAGCACGATGACCAGGGCCCCCACGTACCAGAGCGCCTTCTCCTTGCGCGTCATCGCGCCCATCAGCCTTCACCCCTCGCTCGGGCCAGGTCGACCTTGAACACCTTGATGGCGATGAAGCAGATCAGCAGGACGCAGACGAAGAGCAGGACCGACACCGCCGAGCCCAGCCCGATCTCCAGCCGGCTGATCGTCTGGTTGTAGGCCAGCGACGAGACGGTCTGCGTGTCCGCCGCGCCGTTGGTCATGATGTAGACGTTGTCGAAGATGCGGAACGCGTCGAGGGCGCGGAACAGCAGGGCGACCATGATGGACGCCTTCATGTTCGGCAGCGTGACCTTCCACAGCCGCTCCCACGCCGTGGCCCCGTCGACCTTGGCGGCCTCGGTCATGTCCGCGGGGACCTGCGCCAGACCGGCCAGCAACAGCAGCGAGATGAACGGCGTCGTCTTCCAGATCTCCGAGAGGCAGATGACGAACAGCGCCGACCACTTGTTGGCGAACCAGTCGAAGTCGCCGAGCCCGAGCAGGCTGTTCATGAACCCGGTCGTCAGGCCGAAGGCGTACTGCCAGGCGTAGGCCGAGACGACCGTGATGATGGCGTACGGGATGAGGATCGCCGTGCGGACGATGGGCCGCAGCCACCCCAGCACCTTGTGCATCACCATGGCCAGCGCGAACCCGATGACGAGTTCGACCGCGACGGTGACGACGGTGATGAGCGCCGTGTTCCCCAGCGCCCCCCACCACAGGCTGTCGGTGAGGATGACCCCGTAGTTCTTCAGTCCGACGAACTCGCGGTCGGCCGGCGCGGTGAGCCGGTAGCTGAACAGCGACTCGTAGAGGGCCTGCAGGATCGGGTACCCCGTGACGGCCACGAGGATGACGAACGCGGGCCCGGCGAGGTACCAGCCCAATCGGGCCTCGGCGCGCGCCTTGTCGGTCCCCCGTCGCTTCGACGTCGGCCGGGAGACGGCCACGTCCCCCGCCGAACGCGTCTCCATCTGAGAGCTCACAGCAGCTTCTCCCCTCGGAGGACCTCGGTGATGTACTCCTGGGAGGAGGCCGGGGTGTCCTGCGAGACCGACGAGACCGGCTGCCACCGGTCGGCGATGCCCTGGCTGACCTCGTTGTAGTAGGCCGTCTGCGGACGGGGCGACGCGGCCTGCAGCGACGTCCGGATCGTGTCGTACATCGGGTACGCCTCCTGCACCGTCGGGTCGTCGTACACCGACTCCAGCGCGGCGGGGTTCCCGTCGGAGACCATGTAGGCCGCCTGGTTCTTCTCGGAGATGATGCAGGACACCGCCTGGAAGGCCTGGTCCTGGTGCTCGCTGAACGCACTGACCCCGATGTCGATCCCGCCGAGCGGCGGTTTCGACTCCGTGCCCGCCGTCATCTCCGGGTAGGTCGTCCAGCCGTAGTCCTCGAAGACGGCCTTGTCCATCGTGCCTTCCTCGGCCGCGGACTTGCCCTGGGCGTAGACGAACGGCCAGTTCACCATGAAGTCGGCGCCGCCCTGCTGGAACAGGTTCGCGGTCGCGGCCTCGTCGCGGTTGTCGATGCCGGGCCCGCCCACCCCCGCGGCGGTGATGTCCTGCATCACCTTCGCGGCCGCCTTGCCGGCGTCGGAGTCGATGCCGAGGCGGATGTCCGGTCCCTTGGCGTCGGGGTTCTCGATGACCTTGCCCCCCGCGGAGGCGATCATCGCGTTGACCCACACCGTCATGGACTCCGCCCGCTGTCCCTGGACCCCGATGGCGGTGCCCTGCGCCTTCGCCGCGGCGATGACCTGCTCCCACGTCACCGGCTTGGTCATGTCCAGGCCCGCGGCCTGGGCGACCGACTTGCGGTACCAGAGCAGCTGGGTGTTCGCCCAAAACGGCGCCGCGACCAGCTCGTCCTTCCAGGTGGCCCCCTGCACGGCCCCGTCGACGACGCCGTTCGACCACTGCTGCTGCAGGTCCGCGGGCACCTTGGCCAGGAACCCCGCCTCGGAGGTCTCCGGCACGAACACCGGGTCCAGGCTCATGAGGTCGATCGAGGAGTCGTTGCCCGCCAGGCGCCGCATGAGCTGCTCGCGCTGCGCGGCCGCGTCGCTGGGCAGGATCGAGACCTTGATGTCGTAGGCGCCGTTCGAGGCGGCGCTGCACTCCTGGGCGATCTTCTGCTGCCCGCCGTTGTCCGGGTTGATGTACCAGTTGAGCGTCGGGGTGCCCGACGCCGTGCTCGATCCGCCACACGCCGTGAGACCGCTCGCGAGCACCGTCGCAGCGCTCAGGATCCCCAGCCGGGTCCGCCATCGGCCAGCCACAGGCCCTCCTCCGACTCCGTCGTCCTTGCTCGTGACCTTGCTGTGGACCACAGCTACACCGGTCCTCCACACGGCGCACGCCGAGCGGGACCCGTTCGGAGGATCGTTGAGGGACCGTGATCCACACCACCGGGTGCCCCGTCCCGTGGGGGCTGTTGGCAGGATGTGGCCCATGGCCAGTGAAGCCCCCTCCCAGACCGGCGCGCCCAGCGAGGCGCAGTTCCGCATCGAGCACGACACGATGGGGGAGGTCAGGGTCCCGGCGGCCGCGAAGTACCGCGCGCAGACGCAGCGGGCCGTGGAGAACTTCCCGATCTCGGGCACTCCGCTGGAGCGCGCCCACATCGAGGCCCTCGCCCGCATCAAGAAGGCCGCCGCCCTGGCCAACGCCGAGCTCGGCGTCCTGGAGCGCGACCTGGCCCAGGCCGTCGCCGACGCCGCCGAGGAGGTGGCGACCGGTCGCTGGGACGGGGAGTTCCCCGTCGACATCTTCCAGACCGGCTCGGGCACGAGCTCGAACATGAACGCGAACGAGGTCATCGCCACGCTGGCCACCGAGCGCCTCGGCTCGGCCGTGCACCCCAACGACCACGTCAACGCCTCGCAGTCCTCCAACGACGTCTTCCCGACGTCGGTGCACGTGGCCGCGACCTCCGCCGTGGTCAACGACCTCGTCCCGGCCCTGAGGCACCTGCGGGACTCGCTGCAGCGCAAGGCCACCGAGTGGGCCGACGTCGTGAAGTCCGGCCGCACCCACCTCATGGACGCCACCCCGGTGACCCTGGGCCAGGAGTTCGCCGGCTACGCCGCGCAGCTGACCCGCGGCATCGAGCGCGTCGAGGCCACCGTCGTCCGCGTCGCCGAGGTGCCGCTGGGCGGGACGGCCGTCGGGACGGGCATCAACACCCCGCCCGGCTTCCCCCAGCGCGTCATCGAGCTGCTCGCCGCGGACACCGGCCTGCCGCTGACCGAGGCCGCCGACCACTTCGAGGCCCAGGGCGCGCGCGACGCGCTCGTCGAGCTGTCCGGCGCCCTCAAGGTCGTCGCCGTGAGCCTGACGAAGATCTGCAACGACCTGCGCTGGATGGGGTCCGGCCCGCGCACCGGTCTCGGCGAGCTGCGGCTGCCGGACCTGCAGCCGGGGTCCTCGATCATGCCGGGCAAGGTCAACCCCGTCGTCCCCGAGGCGACGCTCATGGTGTGCGCGCAGGTCGTCGGCAACGACGCGACCGTCGCGTGGGCCGGGGCCAGCGGCTCCTTCGAGCTCAACGTCCAGATCCCCGTCATGGCCCGCAACGTCCTGGAGTCCGCGCGCCTGCTCGGCAACGCCTCGCGGCTGCTCGCCGACCGGACGGTCGACGGCCTCGAGGCCGACGTCGAGGCGTGCCGCCGGTTCGCCGAGTCCTCCCCCTCGATCGTGACGCCGCTGAACCGCGTCATCGGTTACGAAGCAGCGGCCAAGGTGGCCAAGCACGCCGTCGCAACCGGCTCGACCGTGCGCGAGGCCGTCGTCGACCTCGGCTTCGTCGAGCGCGGCGAGGTGAGCGAGGAGCAGCTCGACACCGCCCTGGACGTGATGTCCATGACCCACCCCTGACCCGCCCCCAGGACGGGCAGCGACGACACTGGGCCGGGTGTTCGCCCAGCTCCTCGTCGTCGTCTTCGCCGCCCTCGCCCTGACGATCGTCGCCTCCCGGCGCGGCTGGCAGCCCCCGCTGCTGCTGGCCGTCGCCGGGGCGGCCGTCTCGTTCGTGCCCGGCGTCCCGCGGGTGGAGCTGTCGCCGGAGGTCATCCTCTCGGTCGTCCTGCCCCCGCTGCTGTTCTCCACGACGCAGGACTTCTCCCTCACCGGCTTCGTCCGCCGCTGGCGGTCCATCACCAACCTCGGGGTCGTCCTCGTCGTCGTCACGACGGCCGTCGTGGGCCTGGTGGCGAGCCTGGCCATCCCGTGGATCACGTTGTCGATGGCGCTCGTGCTGGCGGCGGTCGTCTCCCCGCCGGACGCCGTCACGGCCGTCGCCATCGGAGGACGGCTCGGGCTGCCCACGCGCGTCCTGAACACCCTCAAGGGCGAGAGCCTCGTCAACGACGCCGCCGCCCTGACGCTGTTCTCGGTCACCGTCGCCTCGGCGACCCACTCCGCCGGTGACCACCACCTGCCGTCGAACCCCGTGCTGTTCTTCCTGGCGACGTCGGCGATCGGCGTCGCGACGGGGTTCGCGCTGGGGCACGTCGCGGCGTGGGTCCGCGCCCGGCTGACCGAGGCCTCGCTCATGACGGCCTTCGCCGTGCTGCTCCCCTTCGCGGCCTACGGCCTCGCCGAGGTCGTCGAGGGGTCCGGGGTCCTCGCCGTCGTGACGGCCGGGTTCGTCCTGTCCCGGCACTCCCTGGCCGCGCTCTACGCGACGCGCATGTCGGAGCGGGAGTTCTGGAACATCCTCGACGTCCTGCTCGAGGCCTTCGTCTTCGCCTACCTCGGGCTGCAGTTCCACTTCCTGCTCGCCGACGCCGTCACCGACGGCGCCCGTGCGGTCGAGCTGCTCGTCGCCGGGGTCGTCGTGCTGGCGGCCGTCGTCCTGGTGCGCCTCGCGTGGATCGTCGCCGGCGGGTTCGTCATGCGGAACCTGTTGCACGGCAGGTTCTCCCCCGGCGGCCGCCACTTCAGCCCGGCCGAGGACGTCGTGCTGGCCTGGACGGGGATGCGGGGCGTGGTGACCCTCGCCGCCGCGGCCGGTCTGCCCGAGGACTTCCCGCACCGCGCCGACCTGCAGGTCCTCGCCTTCGTCGTCGCCGTGGGCACGCTGCTGCTGCAGGGCTCGACGCTGCCCGCCCTCATCCGGCACCTCGACCTCGACACCACCCGTGAGGAGGCCTGGCGCGACGCCGAGCACCGCAAGGCCCAGCGCCTCGTCCGCGACAGCATGGTCGAGGTCCTGCGGGCCGCGCGCGAGGAGACGACCGACGAGACCGAACGCCACTGGGTCGACACCGTCCTGGCGCGCGCCGACCGCAGCGCGCAGGACCGGGCCGCGGACGCCGAGGAGGTCGAGGGCCGCACGAGCCGCGCCCGGCGCGCCGTGGAGCTGCGCCGGGCCGTCCTCGTCGCACAGCGGCAGGCCCTCGTCGCCGCCGAGGAGTCCGGCGACCTCGACGAGGACGCCGTGCGGGAGGTGCTGGAGCAGCTGGACCTCGACGAGGCCTCGCTCGTGCACCGCGGGTCCTCCCGCCTGTGAGGAGCTCTCCGAACGGCACGGAACGGCACAGGGCGCCGGCCCCCTCGCGGGAACCGGCGCCCTGTGGCGTCGTGCGGGTGGTGCTGGTGGTGCTGGTGGTGCGGCAGGCTCAGCGCGAGTAGTACTCGACGACGAGCTGCTCGTCGCAGGTCACGGGGATCTGCTCGCGGACCGGGAGGGCGTTCACCGTGGCGGTGAGGTCCTCGCGCTCCACGGACAGCCAGCCCGGGATCTCGTTGTCGCTCCAGCCACCCTCGCGGGCGACGATGAACGGCGTCTTGGCCTTGGAGCGAGGGGCGACCTCGACGACCTGGCCGGGGACGACGCGGAACGACGGACGGTCGACGCGACGGCCGTCGACGACGATGTGGCGGTGCACGACCATCTGGCGGGCCTGGTAGATGGTCCGCGCGAAGCCGGCACGCCACACGACGGCGTCCAGACGCGTCTCGAGCAGCTGCACCAGGTTCTGACCCGTCTTGCCCGGCTTGCGCTTGGCGAGGTCGTACGCACGGCGCAGCTGGGTCTCGCTGACGTCGTACTGGTAGCGCAGACGCTGCTTCTCACGCAGCTGCGTCGCGTAGTCCGACGCCTTCTTCTGCTTGCGGCCGTGCATCCCCGGGGGGTACGGACGGCGGTCCATGAAGCGGGCGGCCTTCGGCGTGAGGGCCACCCCGAGCGCGCGGCTGATGCGCACCTTGGGTCGGGCGTTGTTCATTCCACTCTCCTGATCGTAAGGTGAGCCTAGCCAAAGTCGAGGTGGACCCGACTGGCCAGGACGATCGCGCACCGAGGAGGCACTGTGAACCACCGGATCCAGGGGATCGACCGGGCCACGGCACCCGACCCCCGACGTTCGGGGGCTCCGGAGCGCACCGAGTCCAAGCCTACGGCCTCCGAGGCGGTGCCCCCGACCACGCAGGTCCCCGCCCCACGGCGCCCCACCCCGGCGCAGTGGGGCCGCACGCTCGCGGTCGGCACCGTCGCCGGCACGCTCCACCTCCCCAGGGAGGCGCACTCCTGCGGGCACCTCGACCCGTTCGCCCCGGCCCCCACCACCCGCCGCGGCGCCGAGCCGCGCACGCAGCCGTACGCCGTGCAGCACCTCACCGACGCCTGGGGCGGCCTGCTGCTCCTCGTCGACGACGACTCGGCCCTGCACGCGCACCTGCGCGTCCTGGAGGCCGACGCGCGCTGGACCGGCGTCCCGGTCGTCCTCGACGTCCTCGACGTGCCCCCGGGACAGGCGGCGCTGCCGCGGGCCCGGCTCAGCGTGACGGGGTGGGTCGAGTCGATCCTGCCGGCCGACCAGCGCCGGGTGGCCCAGACCGCGGCGGCCGTCCGCCCGCTGGGAGCGCTCCTGGACGTCGGCAGCACCCGCTCGGTGTGGCGGCTCGAGGTCGCCGACGTGCGCGTCACGACGGCCGACGGGGTGCACCTGGTCCCCGAGGAGGAGTTCACCGCCGCCGCCCCCGACCCGCTGTACGACGACGAGGACGGACTCGTCGCGCACCTGGAGGCCAACCACCGCGACGCGCTCGTGGGCTGGGTCCTGGACACCCTGCCCGCGGAGGACGCCCGGCAGACGCGGGAGGTCGCCGTCGTCGGGGCCGACCGCCACGGCCTCGACGTGCTCGTGACCGTGGGGTCGGGGACGACGACGCTGCGGGCGTCCTTCGCCGAACCGGTGCGCGAACCCCGCGACGTCGTCGGCGCCCTCTGCGGGGTCTTCGGTTGCCCCTGCCGCGCCACGGGACCCGAGGACCACTAGCCCGGACGCACGAGAGCGCGCGACCCCTGGAGGGTCACGCGCTCTCGTGCGTCAGGCGGGAGTGCTCAGTACCAGTTGCTCGCCTTGGAGTGCGACCAGGCGCTGCACGGGTTGCCGTAGCGGCTCTCGATGTAGTTCAGGCCCCACGTGATCTGGGTGACGGGGTTGGTCTCCCAGTCGGCCCCGACGGAGCTCATCTTGCTGCCCGGCAGGGCCTGCGGGATGCCGTAGGCGCTGGAGCTGGGGTTGTCGGCGGTGTAGTCCCAGCCGCTCTCCTTGGTCCACAGCGAGTCCAGGCAGGAGAACTGCGCGTCGTTCCAGCCGCGGTCGGCGACCATGACCTGCGCGATGCTCCTGGGGTCGCGCTGGGCGTTGCGCGTCGCCTCGGCGGCGGCCTGCTGGCGGGCCTCCTCGGCGAGCCGGGCGGCCTCGGCCGCGGCGGCGGCCTCCGCGGCCGCCTTCTCGTCGGCCACGCGCTGGTCGGCGACGGCGCGCACGCTCACCTGGTCGAACCAGGCGGCCGACGTCGTGAGCTGGCGGTCCGCCTGGGCGGCCTGCAGGAGACGGTCAGGGACGGCGGCCTCGGCCTCGGGGGCGGGGCCCGACGTGAGGGCGGCGCCTGCGAGGACGGACGCCGAGACGGCGACGACGGCCGGTGCGGCCAGCCGGGCCGCGAGGCGGCCGCGGGTGCGCCGGGGGCGGGTGGGCCGCTCGGGGGTCTGCGGGGTGCTGGTCTGCTCGTCCGTGAGCGCGTTCGTGCGGTGGGGCGGCAAGCCGGGCCTTCCGACGTTCTCCCGGCCCACGCCCGGTCGAGCTCGACCACCTGCCGGCAGGGCCGCGGCGCTCCGGTGGAGCGCCGCCGTGGGACCCGGACGACCCGTCGGCCACGTCGTGCGGCCGGTCGGTCGACGTCTCCGGAGCAGTGGCTCGCGGCGACGGCCAACAGGTGCTGTCAGGAGGGCACGCTGCCTCGGCGGGCGGTGCCTGGGCAAACGCCCAGAGCCCGTTTCGTCACGGTGAGGTCACGAACTGGCGACGTTCTGTCGACTTTTGTGGAACATCTCACATCACGAGGCGGTCTCGACGGTGTTTCGACGCAGTCGAGAGGCGTCCGGTTCCGGGTCGCGGGTCGGAACCTGCACCGACCGCACCCGGAACCCTCCCGTCCCACCCGTCCCAGGCGCCCCTGTTCAGGCGCCGAAGTCCGCCAGCAGTTCGGTGACGAGCGCGGCGACGGGCGAGCGCTCGGACCGCGTGAGCGTGACGTGGGCGAACAGCGGGTGCCCCTTGAGCGCTTCGACGACCGCGGCGACGCCGTCGTGCCGGCCCACCCGGAGGTTGTCGCGCTGGGCGACGTCGTGCGTCAGGACGACCTTGGACCCCTGCCCGATGCGGGACAGGACCGTCAGCAGGACGTTGCGCTCCAGCGACTGCGCCTCGTCGACCACGACGTAGGAGTCGTGCAGCGACCGGCCGCGGATGTGCGTCAGGGGCAGGACCTCGAGCATCCCCCGCGCGAAGACCTCCTCGACCACGCGCGGGTCGACGACGGCCTCGAGGGTGTCGAAGACGGCCTGGCCCCAGGGCCCCATCTTCTCGGCCTCCGTCCCCGGCAGGTACCCGAGGTCCTGGCCGCCGACGGCGTACAGGGGCCGGAACACGACGATCTTGCGGTGCTCGCGACGCTCCATGACCGCCTCGAGGCCCGCGGCGAGCGCGAGCGCCGACTTCCCCGTCCCCGCCCGGCCCCCGAGGGAGACGATGCTGACGGTCGAGTCGAGCAGGGCGTCCAGGGCGATGCGCTGCTCGGCCGAGCGACCGCGGACCCCGAAGGCCTCCCGGTCGCCCTTGACGACGCGCAGCGTCTTGTCCGCGGTCGTGCGGCCGAGCGCGTGACCGCGCGGCGACGACAGCACGACACCCGTGTTCACGGGCAGGTCGCGCAGTTCGGCCGTCTCCAGGGTGCCGGTGTCGTAGAGGGTCGCCACGTCCTCGGCCGTCGCGGTGAGCTCCACGACGCCCGTCCAGCCGGTGTCGGGGGCCAGCTCGGCGCGGTACTCGTCGGCCGTCAGCCCGATGGCCGACGCCTTGACGCGCAGCGGGACGTCCTTGGAGACGACCGTGACGCGGTGCCCCTCGGCCGCCAGGTTCGCGGCGACGGCGAGGATCCGGGTGTCCCCGGCGGTGGCCAGCGGCCCGGAGCGCAGCGAGGACGGCAGCCCGGCGGTGTCGGAGTGGTTGAGCTCCACCCGCAGGGTCCCGCCCGACTCCCCGATGGGCATCGGCGCGTCGAGGCGGCCGTGCTCGACGCGCAGGTCGTCGAGGCGGCGCAGGGCCTCGCGGGCGAAGTAGCCGAGCTCGGGGTGGTGGCGCTTGCCCTCGAGCTCGCTCACGACGACGAGCGGCAGGACGACGTCGTGCTCGGCGAAGCGGAAGAGCGCGCCGGGGTCGGACAGGAGGACGGAGGTGTCCAGGACGAAGGTCTGGCGGTCGGGATCGGGCTGGAGCGCGCCCGCGCGGGCGGGGGTCGGCACGGAGCTGGTCTGCGAACTGGCCTGCGAACTGGCGTTGTCGACCACGAACGTCTCCCGTTCTCGGGAGCCCGGGACGCGTCCGCGCCCGGACCCCCCTCAGCGGTGGACCGGGACCTCAGGTCGCGGTGCACGGGCGACCCGGGACCGGGCCTCCCCGCTGCGCTGGACAGCTCGCACGGCGACCTCCCGAGCGGGGGGCGGACGCTCCCCGTCTGAGGACGACGCTAGCCGCCGCGGGGCCCGCGCACGGGACGAACACGCGCTGCCGTCTGACGAACGGGTGACGTCTCGGTGACGCGTTCCCCCGCCCTCACCCTCCGTGCCCGGCGGGGGTGGCTCGTCGTCCCACCCGGCCGGGAGGGGGTCACGCGCCGTAGCGGCGCTCGCGGGCGGCGTAGGAGCGCAGCGCCCGCAGGAAGTCGACCTTGCGGAAGTCGGGCCACAGCACCTCGGTGAAGAAGAACTCCGAGTGCGCGGTCTGCCACAGCAGGAACCCCGACAGCCGCTGCTCCCCCGACGTCCGGATGACGAGGTCGGGGTCGGGCTGGCCCTTGGTGTAGAGGTGCGCGGCGATGTGCTCGACGTCGAGGACGTCCGCCAGCTCCTCCAGGGAGGTGCCCCGCTCGGCGTGCTCCAGCAGCAGCGAGCGGACGGCGGCGGCGATCTCCTGGCGGCCGCCGTAGCCGATGGCGACGTTGACGACGCCGGTGGTGATCCCGGCCGTCTGCTCGGCCAGTTCCCGCAGGCGTCCGGCGGTCGGCTCGGGCAGCAGGTCGAGGGCACCGACGGGGTGCACCTTCCAGCGGCCCGTCGCGGCCACCCGGGCCACGGCGTCCTGGACGATGGCGATGAGGGGTTCGAGCTCGTCCGCGGGGCGGCTGAGGTTGTCCGTGGACAGCAGGTAGAGCGTGACGACCTCGATGCCCTCGTCGGCGCACCAGCCCATCACCTCGAGGACCTTGTCGGCGCCGGCGCGGTGGCCGTGCGAGCTGGAGGCGCCGAACGCCTTGGCCCACCGGCGGTTGCCGTCGAGGATGATCCCCACGTGGCGGGGCAGCACGTCCGGGTCCAGCGACCGTTCCAGCCGCCGCCCGTACGCGCCGTAGAGGAGATCGCGGAGGCCCATCGGCGCTCACGGTATACCCGTGCCGCACCCGGTCCCGCGCCCGGTGACGCCCCCGTGGAGGTACTGCGGGAGGTACTGCGGGTGGTACCCGGGTAGCTCCCGGCGGGCGCGTTCGCGCGGTTACGGTCGGAGGCATGTCGGCCGACCTCCCCCACGACGCGACCCGGCCCCTGGCCCCGTCCTTGGACCTGGTGAAGCCGAAGCTGCGCGGGTGGCTGCACGCGGGCACGTTCCCCGCCGCGCTGGCCGCGGGCGCGGTGCTGGTGGCGCTGTCCCCGACGACGGCGACCCGGCTCGCGGCCGTCGTCTTCGCCGTCACGGCGGCCGCCCTCTTCGGCACGAGCGCGCTGTACCACCGCGGCACGTGGACCCCGTCCCAGGCCGCGGTGCTGCGGCGCCTGGACCACAGCAACATCTTCCTCATCATCGCCGGGACGTACACACCGCTGGCGGTCACGACGCTGCCGGGCGACCGGGCGCGGCTCCTGCTGACGCTCGTCTGGGCCGGCGCCCTCGCCGGCGTGGCGTTCCGCGTCCTCTGGATCGGTGCCCCGCGCTGGCTCTACACCCCCGTCTACGTGGCCCTCGGCTGGGTCGCGGTGGGGTACCTGCCGGACTTCGCCGCCGGCGGCGGGACGGCCGTCGCCGTCCTCGTCGCCGCCGGCGGTCTGGCCTACTCCCTCGGGGCCCTCGCCTACGGCACCAAGCGGCCCAACCCCAGCCCCCGCTGGTTCGGGTTCCACGAGGTGTTCCACGCCTGCACCGTGCTCGGGTTCGCGGCGCACGTGGCCGCCATCCTGGTCGCCACCGTCCACCTGCGCTGACGCCTCACCCCCGCGCTCCCACCTGCCGGGCGAGTTCGGCCGGGTCCGTCGTCGGGGCCTGGCACACCATCCCGCGGCACACGTAGGCCGCGGCCCGGCCGTCGACGAGCCCCCGGTGGGCCAGGAGCTCAGGCGCCGTCGTCCCCGGGGTGCCGCGGGTCACGACGAGACCCGGCGCGGTGCCCGCGAGCGCCGTGCGGTGCAGCGCAGCGGTTCCCGCGTCCCCGGCGGCGCCGACGACGGCGACCTCCCGAGGGCCGTCGAGGAGCGCCTCGGCCACCGCCAGCCCCCACCCCGCGAAGCGCGGGGCCGCCGCGGCCACCGCTCCGGACACCGACAGCGCCCGCTCCGCCGCCTCCCGGAACCCCGCGTCGCCCGTCAGCGCGGCGAGGGAGAGCAGTGCCCCCGCGGCCGCGGACGTGCCCGACGGCGTCGCCCCGTCGGAGGGGTCCGACGGCGACCCGGCGCCCGCGCGCGCCGCGGACAGGGCGGGGTCGACGTCCGCGACGTCGACGAGGCCGTCCGCCGTCGTGAAGCGCTCGCGGACCTCCCCTCCGAGCTCGCCCGCCACCGTGGACCAGCGCTCCTCCCCCGTCGCGGCGTGCAGCGCCAGCAGCCCTTCGGCGAGGTCGGCGAGGTCCTCCAGCACGGCCGCGGGAGCACCCACCACCCCGTCGCGCGAGACCCGCCGCCAGCGCCCGTCCACCCGGTGCACGTCGAGCAGGAAGGTCGCCGCCTCCCGCGCGGCGAGCAGCAGGTCGGGGCGGCCCAGCAGCGCGCCGGCCTCGGCGAGCGCGGCCACGGCCAGCCCGTTCCAGGCCAGGACGACCTTGTCGTCCCGGGCCGGCTGCGGCCGGTCGGCGCGGGCGGCGGCCAGGCGCTCCCGGACCCGCTCCCACCGCTCCCGCTCCGGACCGGGGTCGCGCGTCAGCCGGGCCGTCGACGTGCCGTGCTCGAACGTCCCCGCGTCGGTGACGCCCAGCAGGTCCACCGCCCACGGCCCGTCGTCGATCCCGAGGACCTCCACGAGGTCGCCGGGCGTCCACACGTACGTCGCGCCCTCGACCGCGTGCGGGTTCCCGTCGGCGTCGGGGACCGGGGTGTCGGCGTCGAGGGAGGCCGCGAACGCGCCCTGCGGCGTCCGCAGGTCCCGCAGCAGGAACTCGCACGTGAGCTCGGCGACCCGGCGGTGCTCGGCGTTCCCGGTGGCGCGGAAGGAGTGCAGGTAGACGCGCGCCAGCAACGCGTTGTCGTACAGCATCTTCTCGAAGTGCGGGACGACCCAGCCCGCGTCGACGGCGTAGCGCGCGAAACCCCCGCCGACCTGGTCGGCCGTGCCGCTGCGGGCCATCGCGGTCAGGGTCCGCTCGGCCAGCCCCGCCGCCTGCTCCGACCCCGTCCGGGCCGCGTGGCGCAGCAGGAACTCGCACACCATCGACGGCGGGAACTTCGGCGCGCCCCCGAACCCGCCGTGGACGGTGTCCTCCTCGGCCGCGAGTGCCACGACCGCCGCCTCCAGCGCGGCCGCGTCGGGGACGTCCCCGGCGGGCGGGGCCATCGCGCCGAGCGCCGCGGCGATGCGCCCGGAACTGGCCAGGACCTCCTCGCGCCGCTCGCGCCACGCGTCGCCGACCGCGGCCAGCACCTGCCGGAACGAGGGCAGCTGCGGGTGCGGGCGGTCGGGGAAGTAGGTGCCGGCGAAGAACACCGCCCCGTCGGGGGTGCAGAACGTCGTCATGGGCCAGCCGCCCTGCCCGGTCATGGCCGTCGTCGCGGCCATGTGCACGGCGTCGACGTCGGGACGTTCCTCGCGGTCGACCTTGACGCAGACGAAGCCGGCGTTCATCTCCGCCGCCGTCGCCGGGTCCTCGAACGACTCGTGCGCCATGACGTGGCACCAGTGGCACGCGGCGTAGCCGGTGGAGACCAGGACGGGGACGTCGCGCCGGCGCGCGTGCTCGAACGCCTCCGGTCCCCACTCGAACCAGTCGACGGGGTTGTGCGCGTGCTGCAGCAGGTACGGGCTGGTGGACCGGGCGAGTCGGTTCGGCACGTCGTCACCGTGCCACGGACCTCCGACACGGGCCGCCCGGGACCGGTAGCGTCCGGCCGTGCCCTCCGCCCCCCAGCCCCGCCCGGCGCCCACCCGCTTCGCCGTCCTCGGCACCGGTCACTGGGCCCGCACGACGCACGCCCGCGCCCTGGCCGACCACCCCGACGTCGAGTTCGCGGGGTTCTGGGGGCGCGACGCCGGCCACGCCGCGGCGGCCGCCGCGCAGTTCGGCGCGGACTCCTGGAACGGGGACGACGGGTTGGCCGACCTGCTCGCCCGGGTCGACGCCGTGACCCTCGCGCTACCGCCGGACGTGCAGGCCGACCTCGCGGTCCGCGCCGCGGACGCCGGGGTCCACGTGCTGCTCGACAAACCCGTCGCGACCGACCTCGCCGCCGCCGACCGGTTGGTGGAGGCGGTGCAGCGCAACGGGACCGCGTCGGTGGAGTTCCTGACCTACCTGTTCATGCCGGAGATCACGACGTGGCTGGAGCGGATGACCGCGCTCGCCGCCGAGCACGGTCCGTGGGAGGGCGGGGTGTTCCGGTGGGCGGGGTCGATCGACGCGCCCGGGAACCCCTACGGGCAGTCGCGCTGGCGGCGCGAACGCGGCGGACTGTGGGACACCGGGCCGCACGCGCTGTCCATCGTGCGGTCCCTCTTCGACGAGGTCGTCGCGGTGGCCGCCGCCCGCGGTCCGCGCGACGCCGTCGGGGCGACGCTGCAGCACCGGGGCGGCGCCGCGACCACGCTGTCCCTGACGCTCACGGCCCCGCAGGGCGCGGGCGGGTCGTTCGCGACGGTGTGGGGCCCGGGCGGCCGGCACGACCTCCCCAGGTTCCACGACACGGCCGCGCAGGGTTTCGCGCGCGCCGTCGACCGCCTCCGCACGGCGGTGGCGACGGGTGTCCCGGACGCCCTCGACGTGCGGAACGGCCGGGACGCGGTCGCGGTGCTGGCGGCCGTCGAAGCGCACCTGCAGCGCCCCGACGGCACGACCCCGGTGCGCCCGCGTCAGTCCTGAGCCGGTCGGTCCCGGCCCTCCGACGGGGCCGTCGGCGCGGAGGGCGCGGCCGCCGCCGCGCGCTCCTGCTCCTCGAGCCGGGCACGGTGGTTCACCCGCCGGATGCGCCGGGCCATGCTGCGGCCCAGGAAGTACACGGCCACGGCCAGGGCGAACAGCATGACGAAACCCGCCAGCCCCGGGGTGACGAGGTCGGCGTCCACCTTGGGCGTGGCCGACGCGGTGCCGGTGGGCGTCGGAGTCGCGGCCAGCACGAGGGCCGCGATCACGACTGCTCCCGCAGGCCCGCGAACAGGTCGTCCTCGGGCGTCGTCGTCGGCACGTGGCTGATGGCGAGGTGGTAGTCCTCGGTCGGCCACAGCTCGCGCTGCAGGTCCAGCGGGACGCCGAAGAACCAGCCGTCGGGGTCGATCTGCGTGGCGTGCGCCAGCAGCGCGCGGTCGCGCGTCTCGAAGAACTCCCCGCACTGCACGCGCGTGGTGATCTCGAGCTCACGACGCTTGCCGGGTTCCTCCTCGGCGATGCGCTGCATCCACTCCGCGAAGGGCGACTCCTTGCCCTGCGCCAGCAGCGCCTCGTGGAAGGTCCGCATCCGGTCGCGCGAGAAGCTCGCGTGGTAGTAGAGCTTCGACGTCCGCCACGCGGGCCCCGCGTTCGGGAACCGGTCGGCGTCGGCCGCGGCGTGGAAGGCCGCGAAGGACACCGTGTGGGTCATGATGTGGTCCGGGTGGGGGTACCCGCCGGACTCGTCGTACGTCGTCATGACGTGCGGGCGGAACTCCCGGACGACGTGCACGAGGGCGTCGACCGTGAACTCCTCCGGCGTCAGCGCGAAGCACCCCGCCGGCAGCGGGGGCAGCGGGTCGCCCTCGGGCAGCCCCGAGTCGACGTAGCCGAGCCAGCGGTGCTGCACCCCGAGGATGCGGGCCGCCTCGGCCATCTCGTGGCGCCGGTACTCCCCCATGTCGCGCTTCAGCTGCGCGTTCTCCTTCAGCCGCGGGTTGAGCACGTCCCCGCGCTCACCCCCCGTGCAGGACACGACGAGCACCTCGACGCCCTCGGCCACGTACCTGGCCATGGACGCCGCACCCTTGCTGGACTCGTCGTCCGGGTGGGCGTGCACGGCCATGAGCCGCAACGTCTCCGCCACCGTGGCTCCTCTCACACTGTCCAGCGTCGCGACCCCCACGGGTGGGGTGCGACCATCTGTGTCAACCGTTCGCCGACCGTTCGACGTCCATCCTCGCCGATCCGCGGCGCCGCGCCCGCACCGCCCTCCACCTCGGGAGCCACCCTGTGAGTCCCTCCGGGTCCGACGCACCGACCGACGTGCCACCCGACGTGCTGGCCGCGCGCTACGGGCGGCGTCCCCGCCCGGACCGGCCCTGGTACCGGCGCCCGGTCCGCCTCGCGGCGGCCGTCGTCGGCGGGGTGCTGGTCCTGGCCTACGGCGGCTGGCTCGCGGTGTCGCAGTCCCAGGGGCCCTCGTTCACCGAGATCAGCCACCAGGTCGTGGACGACCGCACGGCCGAGATCCGCTTCAGCGTCACCCGCCCCGCCGGGACGGAGGTCCGCTGCCAGGTCCACGCCCTCGACGCGTCGTCGTCCGAGGTGGGCCTCGTCCAGGTCGACGTGCCGGCTTCCTCGGCGACGGACGTCCAGGAGTCGGTGCAGGTCAGGACCACGTCGCGGGCCGTCACCGTGGGCGTCGAGTCCTGCTCAGCGGTGGAGCGCTGAGCCTTCCGGAGCTAGGATCGGCGTTTCGAGTCGCTCGCTCCCGCGGTCGCGGGGCCGGGCGACTCGGTTTTTTGCGCCGGGGCGCAGGAGGCACCCCGACAGGTACGTGACAGGGAGCAGACCGTGAGCGAGACGACCACCGGCAGCACCACGTGGCTGACCCAGGACGCCTACGACCGGCTCAAGGGCGAGTACGAGCACCTCTCGGGTGAGGGCCGCACGGAGCTCGCCAAGCGCATCGAGCAGGCGCGCGAGGAGGGCGACCTCAAGGAGAACGCCGGCTACCACGCGGCCAAGGAGGAGCAGGGCAAGCAGGAGCTGCGCATCCGCCAGCTGCGGCACCTGCTCGAGACCGCGCAGGTGGGCGAGGCGCCCGTGTCCGCCTCCGGCGAGGTCGGCCTCGGCCACGTCGTGACGGTGGAACTGGCCGGGGACGAGATGACCTTCCTGCTGGGCAGCCGCGAGATGGGCGACGCCGCCGGTCTCGACGTCTACTCGGAGAAGTCGCCGCTGGGCTCGGCGATCCTGGGCAGGGAGCCGGGCGACGAGGTCGCCTACACCGCCCCGAACGGCAAGGAGTTCCCGGTCAAGGTCGTGGACACCAAGCCGTACTCCGGCTGACGAACGGACCCCGTCCGGACGTCGCGTCCGGGCGCACCAGCCGCCCTGACGTCGTCCGGGCGGGCTCCTCAGCGCTTGACGGCCTCGCCCTCCGTGCCGCCGGGGGCGTCCTCGTGCTCGGTGCCGTCGTTGGGATCCGGCTCGTCCGGTGCCAGGGGCGCGTCGGAGTCGGCGATCTGGGCGGTCTCGGCGTCGGGCCGGCCACCGCGGGCCAGCGCCGAGATCCCCGACTTCAGCACCGCCACCGTCGGCACCGCGAAGAGCGCACCGACGATCCCGAAGACCGACGCTCCGCCGGCCACCGCGAGGATGACGGCGAGCGGGTGCACCGAGACCGCGCGGCCCATGAGGAACGGCTGCAGCAGGTGGCTCTCGATCTGCTGCACCAGGATGACGACGCCCAGCATGATGAGTGCGGTCACGAAGTCGTGCGCGACGAGGGCGACGAGCACCGCGACGGTCCCCGACAGCAGCGCCCCGACGATGGGGATGAAGGCGCCGAGGAAGACGACCAGACCCAGCGACGTGGCCAACGGGACCTGCAGGACCGCCGCACCGATCGCCACCCCGACGCCGTCGGTGAACGCCACGATGATCGTCGCGCGCATGTAGTGCGTCAGCGTCACCCACGACTGGCGCGAGGCGCCGTCGAGCGGCTCGCGCGCGGGCACCGGGAGCAGGTGCAGCAGCCAGGACCAGATGCGCCGGCCCTCGAGCAGGAAGAAGAACGAGGCGAACAGGCAGATGAAGAAGCCCGCGATGACGTGCGTGGCCGTCGCGACGACGCCGGTCGCCCCGGCGATGAGGGTCTCGCGGTTCGCCGAGATGGCGTTCTCCGCCTGCTGCACGTAGTCAGAGATCGCCGTCGAGGTCAGGTGCAGGGGTCCGGTGGAGAGCCAGTTCTCCACCTCGGTGACGCCCTGGGTGGCCTGCCGCTGCAGCTGCGGGAACTGCTCGGAGGCCTGCGAGCTCACGATCGTGACGAGGCCGGCGACGACGCCCGCCGTCACCAGCAGCGTCACGAGGACCGCCAGCCCGCGGGGGAAGCGGGCGCGTCGGTGCAGGAGGTTGACCAGCGGGGAGAGCAGCGCGGTGACGAGCATCGCGATGAGGACCGGGATGACGATCTCGGAGACGAAGCTCAGCCCGTACGCCAGCAGCACGACACCGGCGACCACGACGATGAAGCGCCAGGACCACTCCGCCGCCAACCGCATCGCGGGGCTGACGTAGGGGCGCTGGGCGGGCGGCGACGGTTCCACGGGATCATCCTGCCCGTCCGGCGGGCCCGGAGCGCGACGTGGGGCGCACCGCCACGAGTCCGTCACACGCGCCCGTGCGGCCCGGTGGACCGGCACCCGTAGCCGATCGACGCAGGCGGACGTAGGTTCGCCCGTGTGAGCACCCGCGAGACTCCCACGCTCCCCCTGCAACCCCCCGCCGACCTCCCCCGCACGCTCGGGGCGCTGCGCGCCTCCGGCCACGAGCACCGCTCCGTCAAGGAGGAGCTGCGGGCCAACCTCGTCGAGCGCCTGCGCGCCGGCGAGGACCGCTTCCCCGGTGTCGTCGGCTACGAGGACACCGTCGCCCCCGAGCTCGAGCGTGCCCTGCTGGCCGGGCACGACGTCGTCCTGCTCGGCGAACGCGGCCAGGGCAAGACCCGGCTGCTGCGCTCCCTGGTCGGCCTGCTCGACGAGTGGACCCCGGTCATCGAGGGCTCCGAGCTCAACGAGCACCCCTACGCCCCGCTGACCCCCGCGTCCCGGCGCCGGGTCGTCGCCGAGGGCGACGACCTGCCGGTCGGCTGGCTGCACCGGTCGCTGCGCTACGGCGAGAAGCTCGCCACGCCCGACACGTCCGTCGGCGACCTCATCGGCGACGTCGACCCGGTCAAGGTCGCCGAGGGCCGCACGCTCGGGGACCCCGAGACGATCCACTTCGGCCTGGTCCCGCGCACCAACCGCGGCGTCTTCGCGATCAACGAGCTGCCCGACCTCGCCGAGCGCATCCAGGTCGCCCTGCTCAACGTGCTGGAGGAGCGCGACATCCAGGTCCGCGGGTACCAGCTCCGGCTCCCGCTGGACCTGCTGCTCGTCGCGAGCGCCAACCCGGAGGACTACACCAACCGCGGGCGGATCATCACCCCGCTGAAGGACCGGTTCGGCGCCGAGGTCCGCACCCACTACCCGCTCGAGCTGTCGATGGAGGTGGACCTCGTCCGGCAGGAGGCCGCGACGGTCGCCGAGGTGCCCGAGCACCTGCTCGAGGTCATCGCCCGGTTCACGCGCGGCGTGCGCGAGTCCCCGTCGGTCGACCCCGCCTCGGGCGTCTCGGCCCGGTTCTCCATCGCCGCCGCCGAGACGGTCTCGGCCGCCGCGCTCCGCCGGCACGCCCTGTCCGGTGAGCAGACCGGTCCGGTGGCCCGCGTCGGGGACCTGCACACCGTCGTCAGCGTCCTCGGCGGCAAGGTCGAGTTCGAGCAGGGCGAGGAGGGCCGCGAGGTCGAGGTGCTGGAACACCTGCTGCGCACGGCGATCGCCGAGACGTACCGCTCGTTGCTGGGCGGCGCGGAGCTGTCGGGCTTCTCCGAGCTCGTCACCGAGGGCCGGACCATCGAGACGGGCGACCTGGTGCCCGCCGAGCGGCTCCTGGAGCAGGTCGGGACGGTGCCCGGCCTCGCGCAGGTGCTGGAGCGGCTCGGGCTGGCCGACGCCACCCCGGGCCGGGCGGCCGCCGGCGTGGAGTTCGTGCTGGAGGCGCTCCACCTGACCCGCCGCCTCGACAAGCTCGTCCTCGACGACGGCCGGACGGTCTACGGCAGCTAGGCCCCCGGGGCGGCGCAGGACCGGGTCACGGGTTGGGCCCCGCGGTGCACGAGGACCGCGAGGCCGAACCCGATGACGAGCGCCACGATGTGCCCCAACGCCGTGAAGTCCGGTTCCAGGAGCAGGACCGCCACCAGCCCGGCGAGCGGCAGCAGGCAGGTGGGCAGCCGCGCCCACCGCGGGACGCGCGCCACGAGGAGCCCCACCATGCAGGCCAGCCCGTAGCTGACACCGACGTCGGGGGCCCGCGCCACCGACGGGTCGAGCCGGCCGTGGGTCAGACCGGCCGCGAGGACGGTGGCGACGACGAGGGTGGCCCCCACGTGGCCGAAGCCGAACGCGACGACGGTGGCCGCCCGTCCCAGCCAGCGCTGCACGAGGACCAGCCCCGCCGCGAGCGGGACGAGGATCAGCAGCCCGGACTTCCCCGGGACGACGACCGAGGACAGCACGAGGACCCGGAACGGCGAGCGCCGCAGGTTCACGAGGTTCGTGCTCGACTCCTGCACGAAGCGCGCCCGGTCGGGGTGGGACTGGGTGTGCAGGGCGACGAAGACGCCCAGCACGACGAGGACGTAGAGGACGGCCAGGTCGACGCCGCGGGGAACCCCGTGGACGCGACCCCGCCACCGCTGGAGGGTGCGCACCGGGTCAGTGTCGATCACCGGCCCCCCGCGCACCCGGTGAGCGTTCCGGGGCCCCGCCGTCACGACCCCTTCGGCCGTTTCCCGCGCCAGCGCAACGACTGGGCGTCCAGGTCCCGCAGCAACCCGTCGCCCTCGGCCAGCACGCGTTCGCCCAGGGCGACGGCCGCGGCGAGGCGGTCGTCGTCGAGCTGGCGGTAGGCCGCTCCGGCCCGTCGGTCCAGGACGTCGTACCAGCAGCCGCCGACGGCCGCGTCCAGCAGGACGCGGCCGAAGCAGTGGTTCGCCCGCAGGGTCCACCGGTCCCGGGCCGCGGCCGTCGGCAGCTCGTGCTCGACGAGGTCGCGGTACCGGGCCAGCAGGCCCTCCCGGTCGGTGGCCACCCTGCGGCGGGCGTCAGTCGTTCTGGGGGAACCCGAGGTTCAGGCCACCGTGCGAGGGGTCCAGCCAGCGCTCGGTGACGACCTTGCCGCGGGTGAAGAAGTGCACGCCCTCGACGCCGTGGGCGTGGGTGTCGCCGAACAGCGACTGCTTCCAGCCGCCGAAGGAGAAGTACCCCACCGGGACCGGGACGGGGACGTTGATGCCGACCATCCCGACCTGGACCTCGTTGCGGAACTTGCGCGCCGCGCCGCCGTCGTTGGTGAAGATCGCCACGCCGTTGCCGTAACGGTTGCTGTTGATGAGGTCCAGGCCCTCGTCGTAGCCGGCGACACGCACGACGGACAGGACGGGCCCGAAGATCTCGTCGGTGTAGATCGACATGTCGGTGCCGACCTTGTCGAAGAGCGTGGGGCCCAGCCAGAACCCGTCCGCGTCCCCGTCCGGGACGACCTCGCGGCCGTCGATGACGAGCTCGGCGCCCTCGGACACGCCGGCGTCGACGTAGCCGGTGACCTTGTCGCGGTGCGGGCCGGTGACCAGCGGCCCCATGTCGCAGCCGCGGCGGCCGTCGCCGGTGCGCAGCGTCGCCACGCGCTCCTTGATCCTGCCGATGAGCTCGTCGGCGACGGAGTCGACCGCGACGAGCGCGGAGATGGCCATGCACCGCTCGCCCGCGGAACCGAACCCGCCGTTGACGGCGGCGTCGGCGGCCAGGTCGAGGTCGGCGTCGGGCAGGACCAGCATGTGGTTCTTCGCCCCGCCCAGGGCCTGCACGCGCTTGCCGTGCTTCGTGCCCGTCTCGTAGACGTACTGGGCGATCGGGGTGGAACCGACGAAGGAGACCGAGGCCACGTCGGGGTGGGTCAGCAGCCCGTCGACCGCGACCTTGTCGCCGTGCAGGACGTTGAAGACGCCGTCGGGCAGCCCCGCGTCCTTCCACAGCTGCGCGATGAAGTTCGCCGCGGACGGGTCCTTCTCGCTGGGCTTGAGGACGACGGTGTTCCCGGTCGCGATGGCGAGGGGGAAGAACCACATCGGGACCATCGCCGGGAAGTTGAACGGGGAGATGATCGAGACGACCCCCAGCGGCTGGCGGACCGAGTAGACGTCGACCTTCGTGGAGGCGTTCTCGGTGAACGCGCCCTTGAGCAGGTGGTTGACGCCGCAGGCCAGTTCGACGATCTCCTGCCCGCGCGAGACCTCCCCGAGGGCGTCGGACAGGACCTTGCCGTGCTCGGCGGTGATGATCTCGGCCAGCTCGGGCTTGCGCTGGTTCAGCAGCTCGCGGAACTTGAACAGGATCGTCGTGCGGCGGGCCAGGGACGTGTCGCGCCAGCCGGGGAACGCGGCCTTCGCGGCGGCGACGGCGGCGTCGACGTCGGCCTCGGAGGCCAGGGCGAGGGTCTTGGTGCGCTTGCCCGTGGCGGGGTCGTAGACGTCCGCGGACCGGTCCCCGGAACCGGCCGCGGTGGCACCGGCGATCCAGTGCTCGACGTGCGGCAGCTCCCCGCTCGAGCCGGTGGCACCAGCGGCGGCTTCGGTGCTGGCGGTGGTGGTGGTCACGGGATGCCCTCCTCGGACGTCGTTGACGCGGAGCTGGTCGGCGGGTCGCGGCCCACCGGGTGGTCGGGGGCCATCATGCCACCCGGACGACCCTCTTTGTCCAGACAAACTGTCATGCAGGTGGCCGGGCCGCCGACGCTCCGGCGGTGACCCGTGGCGTGCGTCGGACCCCCGACGTAGCGTGCGGACGTGGCTCGAGACGCGTGGAGCAGGCGACGGGGTGGCCGGTACCGGTACGGGGAGTGGGCGGGTGGCCCCGACCCGCTGGCCCCGCCCTACGACGTGCGCTCGGCCCTGGACCGCGTGGGCCGGGAGGTGCTGTCCGGCGGTTCGCTGCGCGATGCGCTGCGGGACATGCTGCGGCGCGGCCCCGACGGCCGGTCCGGGCTGGACGAGCTGCGCGCCCGGGCCGCCCGGTTGCGGCGCGAGGCCGCCCGCCGCGGTGACCTCGACGGTGCCCTCACCCAGGCCCGCGCCCAGCTCGACCAGGCCCTGGCCGCCGAACGCGACGAGCTCGCCGGCCGCGACGACGACGACGCCCGCTTCGCCGAGACGCGCCTCGACGCGCTCCCCCGCTCCACCGCCCAGGCCGTCCGGGACCTCGAGGACTACCGCTGGGCCAGCGAGCAGGCGCGGCAGCAGTACCAGCAGATCCTCGACCGGCTGCGCGACGACGTCGTCGGTCAGCAGTTCCAGGGCATGAAGGACGCCCTGCAGAACGGCAGCCCCGAGACGATGCAGGCGCTCAAGGAGATGATGGGCGACCTCAACGAACTGCTGGCCAAGAGGGCCCGGGGCGAGGACACCCCGGAGGACTTCGAGGAGTTCATGGCCAAGCACGGGGACACCCTCGGCGAGGAGGGGGTCGAGGACCTCGACGACCTCGTCGACGCGCTCGCCCGGCGCGCCGCCGCCGCCTCCCGCCTCATGCGCTCGCTGTCGCCGCAGCAGCGCGACGAGCTGTCCTCGCTCGTGCAGCAGGCCCTCGGCTCCGACCTCGACCTGCAGGCGCAGATGGCGCGGCTGAACGACAACCTGCGCGCCCTGCGACCGGACCTGGACTTCGCGCGGGGCGAACGCGTCCGCGGTCAGGGCGAACCCCTCGGCTACGGCGAGGCCGCGGACGCCCTGCAGGACATCTCCGAGCTCGACGACCTCCTCGACCAGCTCGGGCAGGAGCACCCCGGCGCGACCCTCGACGACGTCGACGTCGACGCCCTGGAACGGCAGCTCGGTCGCGGTGCGGCCGACGAGCTGCAGCGCCTGCGCGACCTCGAACGCGAACTGCAGCGGCAGGGCTGGCTGTCCCGCTCGGCCGACGGTCTGACCCTGTCTCCCAAGGCGTTGCGACGTCTGGGCCAGACGGCGCTGCGGGAGGTGCTGGGGCGGCTGGACACCGGCGGCCGCGGCGACCACGAGAACACCGACGCGGGCGCGGGTGGGGAGCCGACCGGGGCCACGCGGCGCTGGCAGTTCGGCGACGAACAGCCGCTCGACGTCGTCCGCACCGTCTCCAACGCGCTGCAGCGCGGCGCCGCGACTGGCGCGAAGGGCGCCGTCCGGCTGTCCTGGGAGGACTTCGAGGTCGTCGAGACCGAACGGCGCGCCGGGGCCGCCGTCGCGCTGTGCGTCGACCTGTCGTTCTCCATGGCCGCGGAGGGCCGCTGGGGACCGATGAAGGAGACCGCCCTCGCGCTGTCGCACCTCATCTCGACGAAGTTCCCCTACGACGAGCTGCAGATCGTCGGCTTCGGCCTGCACGCCCTGCCCATGACCGTCGGGGAACTGGCCGAGGTGGAACCGGACTTCGTGCAGGGGACGAACCTGCAGCACGCCCTGAGCATCGCCCGCCGGCACCTGCGCCGGCACCCCGACCTCGAGCCGGTCGTCCTCGTCATCACCGACGGCGAGCCGACGGCCCACCTCGTCGAGGGCCGCGACGCGACGGAGTCGTTCTTCCAGTGGCCCCCGACGGCCGCGACGATCCGCGCCACCGTCCACGAGGTCGACCTGCTGACGCGGTTCGGCGCGACGATCAACCTGTTCATGCTGGGCGAGGACCCGGGCCTGCGCCGGTTCGTCGAGGCCGTCGCCCGCCGCAACGGCGGCCGCGTCCTGTCCCCCAGCCCGGACCGGCTCGGGCAGTACGTCGTCGACGACTACCTGCGCTCGCGCGCCGGCCGGTCCTCCCGCCGCGCGTCCTGACCCGCCCCACCCCGGGCGTGCCGCAGGCGGTGCGCTCGGGCCGCGGAAACGGCGTGGCCGGGCGGGGCGGGGCTGTGGCAGCGTGCCCGGGTGAGCACCGCCGCCCGGGTCGTCGAGGTCGTCCTGCCCCGGCGGCTCGGCACCGGCTTCCGCTGGCTCATCGCCTCGAGCTGGGCCAGCAACCTCGGTGACGGCCTGGCGCTGGCCGCAGGTCCGCTCCTCGTCGCCTCGTTGACCCACGACCCGCTGCCGGTCGCGCTCGCCGCGCTCGCGGCGTGGCTGCCGCCGCTGCTGTTCGGCCTCAGCGCCGGTGTCCTGTCCGACCGCGTGGACCGGCGGCTCATCGTCCTCGTCGTCGACCTCGTGCGCGCGGTCCTGCTGGGCGGGCTCGCGGCGTTCGTGCTGGCGGGAGCGGCGACGGTCCCCCTGGTGCTCGCCGCGCTGTTCCTGCTGGCCACGGCCGAGGTCTTCGCCGACAACACGGCTTCGACGCTCACGCCCATGCTGGTCGCGCGCGCCGACCTCGCCGTCGCGAACGCCCGGCTGCAGACGGGGTTCGTCACGGTCAACCAGCTCGCCGGTCCCCCGCTGGGGGCGGTGCTGTTCACCGCGGGGGCGGCGTCACCGTTCGCGGCGCAGGCGGGGTTGTGCGCGCTCGCGGCGGTCCTGGTCAGCCGCCTGCGACTGCCTGCGCGGCAGGGCGAGCGCAGGTCGAGCACCCCCTGGCACGACGTGCTCGAGGGGATCCGCTGGACGGCGCACCACCGGGCCGTGCGCGTCCTCGTCGCGACGATCTTCATCTTCAACATCACGTTCGGCGCGGCCTGGTCGGTCCTCGTCCTCTACGCGACGCAGCGCCTCGGCCTGGGCTCGGTGGGGTTCGGCCTCGTGACGACGACGGGCGCGCTGGGGGGGATCGTCGGCGTCCTGACCTACGGGTGGATCACCCGGCACGTCTCGCTGGGCAACCTCATGCGGATCGGGCTCGTGGTGGAGACGCTGACCCACCTCGCCCTGGCCCTCCTCCGGACGCCCTGGCTCGCGCTGCCGGTGTTCTTCGTCTTCGGCGCCCACGCGTTCGTGTGGGGGTCGACGTCGATCACCGTGCGCCAGCGCGCCGTCCCGCAGGCGCTGCAGGGCCGGGTGACCGCCGTCAACACCGTCGGCACGTTCGGCGGACTGGCCCTCGGCAGCGGCGTGGGTGGGGTCCTCGCCCAGCAGCACGGGGTCACGGCCCCGTTCTGGTTCGCCTTCGCCGGCTCGGCGGTGTTCGTCGCGCTCGTCTGGCGTTCGCTGCGCCACGTGGCCCACGCCGACGAGGAGGCGGACGCCCCGGCGCCCGCGTGAGCGGGCGCCGGGTGGGCCCTCAGCCGAGCGCCTGCGCGAGGTCGGCGACGAGGTCGTCGGCGTCCTCGATGCCGACGGACAGGCGCACGAGGTCGTCCGGCACCTCCAGCAGCGACCCGGCGACGGAGGCGTGCGTCATCTTCCCCGGGTGCTCCACGAGGGACTCCACGCCGCCGAGGGACTCCCCGAGGGTGAAGAGTTCGGTGGCCCCGCAGACCGTGAGCGCCTCCTCGACCGAGGCGAGCCGGAAGCTGATCATCCCGCCGAAGCGCTTCATCTGCCGCGACGCGACGTCGTGGTTGCGGTGCTCGGCCAGGCCCGGGTAGAGGATCGACGTCACCCGCGGGTGCGACTGCAGGAACTCCACGACCCGCTCGGCGTTGTCGCAGTGCCGTTCCATCCGCACGGCGAGCGTCTTGAGGCCGCGCTGCACGAGCCAGGAGTCGAACGGCCCCGGCACGGCGCCCATCGAGTTCTGGTGGAACCCGATCCGCTCGGCCAGGGAGTTCCCCCGGCCGTCCTCGCCGTCGCGCACGACGACCGCTCCCCCGACGACGTCGGAGTGCCCGCCGGCGTACTTCGTCGTGGAGTGCACGACGAGGTCGGCGCCGAGGGTCAACGGCGTCTGCAGGTACGGCGTGGCGAAGGTGTTGTCGACGACGAGCAACGCACCCACGGAGTGCGCGAGCTCGGCGAGCGCGGCGATGTCGGCCACCGTCAGCAGCGGGTTGGTGGGCGTCTCGACCCAGACGAGGCGGGTGGTCGGCCGCAGCGCGGCACGGACGGCGTCGACGCTGGCGAGGTCGGCGGGGGTGTGCTCGACGCCCCACGGCTCGAAGACCCGCTTGACCAGCCGGTAGGTCCCGCCGTAGGCGTCGTTGGGGATGACGACGTGGTCGCCGGGCTTCAGCAGCGCCCGCAGGATGCCGTCCTCGGCGGCGAGGCCGGAGGCGAAGGCGAAGCCCGCCGCGCCCTGCTCGAGGGAGGCCAGCTGCGTCTCCAGCGACGTGCGGGTCGGGTTGCCCGACCGCGAGTACTCGTAGCCCGCGCCGAGCCCGGTCCGCAGCGCGCCGACGCCGTCCTGCTTGTACGTGGACACCTGGTAGATGGGGGTCACGACGGCACCGGTGGCGGGGTCCGCCTCCTGACCGGCGTGCAGCGCGCGCGTGGAGAAACCGGGGAGCTGGTCGGAAGTCACACGGGGAAGGTTGTCACACGCGGGAAGCCCGGGGAGACGCTCGTGGTTGACATGAGCGACACCGTTCGAAGGGAGTGACGGATGCTGTTCGGCAACCCGTACAAGACGACCATGGTCCCCGCCGAGGAGGCCCTGCAGGGCTCGGAGACGCGCCGCTTCGAGGTCCCGGCGACGCACACCGTCCTCGGCACCCCGCTCGAGGGCCCCTGGCCCGAGGGCACCGAGGTGATCTCCTTCGGGATGGGCTGCTACTGGGGCGCCGAGCGCATCTTCTGGCAGCAGCCGGGCGTGGTGACGACGGCGGTCGGCTTCCAGGGCGGGTTCACGAAGAACCCCACGTACGAGGAGTCCACGACGGGTCGCACGGGTCACGCCGAGACGGTCCTGGTGGCCTACGACCCGACGGTGACGAGCCCGGAGCAGCTGCTGAAGGTGTTCTGGGAGAACCACAACCCGACGCAGGGCTACCGCCAGGGCAACGACCGCGGCACGGAGTACCGCTCGGCGGTCTACACGACGACGGACGAGCAGTTCGAGGCGGCGCAGCGCACGGAGGAGACCTTCCAGCGCGAGCTGACCGAACACGGCCACGGCCGCATCACGACGGAGATCCGCAAGGCCGCCGAGGCGGGGCCGTTCTGGTACGCCGACGAGTACCACCAGCAGTACCTGGACAAGATCCCCAACGGCTACTGCAACCACGGCCCCAACGGCCTGACCTGCCAGATCGGCCTGGTCACCACGGACGACTGACGTTCCCGCCCGGTGGGCGGAGACGCGGAGAGGGGACGGTGCCCGTGGGCACCGTCCCCTCTCTCCTGCGTACGCCCCCCAGCGCATGCCGGGCCACCCGTCCCCCCGGCGGGGTGCCCACAGGAATCCTGACAGACGCCCGCAGCACCGGACACCGCACAGCCACCCCCCTTTCGGGGGCGGCGACACGGCCGTCCGGGCCCCCCGAGGGCTCCGACCTCGCTACTCTCACGTCGGGGGAAGGAGATCCCGTGGGGTTGAGTGAGGGTCCAGGCGTGGGCCCGGACGGTGCGGGGCCTGCCGCCGCACCGCTCCGGGTGCTGCGCATCGCCGCCGTCGACGACCACCCCGCCCTGCTCGCCGGGCTCCAGCTGGAGCTGGCCAAGCTGGACGACTCCCTGGTCTTCGTCGCGACGGCGCCCACCGTGCCGGACCTGCTGACACAGCTGGCGGGCGGTCCTCCCCCGGACGTCGTGCTGCTCGACCTGCGCCTGGGCGACGGCTCCACGCCCGCGGAGAACGTCGTCGCGCTCGTCGACGGCGGATCGCACGTCCTCGTCTACACCGAGGGCCGCCAGCACACCGAGGCGCTGGAGGCCATGCAGGCCGGCGCGCAGGGCGTGCTGCTGAAGGACCGGCCCGTCGCCACGGTGGCCGAGGCGCTGCGCTCGGTGGCCGACGGGGACACCGTCTCCTCCGCCGAGACGGCGGCCGCCCTGCAGGTCGACGACACCCTGACCTCGCACCTGTCCCCGCAGGAGCGCCGCGTCCTGGAGCTCTACGCCGGCGGGATGCCCGCGCGCTCGGTCGCGCTGCGGCTGGGGGTGACGCTGGAGACGGCCAAGAGCTACCTCAAGCGCATCCGCGCGAAGTACGCCGCCGTGGACCGACCGGCCTACACGCGGATGGAGCTGTACCGCCGCGCGGTGGAGGACGGGGTCCTGGCCCCGCTGCCCGCGCCCGGCGCCACCTCGCCCGGGGGATCCCTCCCCCGCGCCGCCGACTGACGTGGGCCGCCGGTGACGCAGCGCGGGGTCCAGCGACTGCTGGCCCTCGTGCTCGCCCTGGCCGTCGTCTCCGTCGCCCCGACGGTGGCGACCAACGTCGCCGGCGGACGCGCGCACGCCCCCGCAGGCTGGACCGCGCCGGTCCTGGGCGGGTACGCCGCCGTCCTGGCCCTGCTGCTGCTCCAGGCCCTGCGCCCCGCAGGACCGACGGCCCGGGCCGGCGCCGTCACCGGGCCGGTCTGGGCGCTCGTGGTGCTCGGCGACCTCGCCCTGGCCACCTTCCCGCTCGTCAGCCGGGGCCCGGAGGACGACGTCCCGTGGGTGCTGTCGCTGTCCCCGGTGACGGTCGGGGCGGGGGCGGTCGCGGTGTCGTCCCTGTGGGGAGCACTGGCCCTCACCGGTGTGCACCTGCTGTTCCGGCTGGCGCTGCAGACGTCGGGCGTCTGGACGGTGCCGACCGACGTGGCGGTCCTGGAAGCCGCCGGACTCGTCGTCATCGCCATCGCCGTCTCGGTCGCCGTGCTGGCCGTGCGGGGGTCGGCCCGGCAGCTGGAGACGGCCCGGTCGGCCGCCGAACGGGCGGCGGCCGAGGCGGCGGCCGCCGAGGCCGTGGAGCGGGAGAACTCGCGCTGGGACGGCATCGTCCACGACGACGTGCTCGCGTCGTTGTCGCTGACGGCGCACGCGCGGGACGAGGCCGACCGGACCGGGGCCCGGCTCGCCGCGGGACGCGCGCTGACCAGCGTGGCGCGCGAGGCCGACGGCGACGCCGGCGCCGGCGGCCCCGTGCCCGTCGCCGACGCGGTCCGCCGCCTCGGCGACGCCGTCCTCACCGCGCACCCGGCCGCCGACCTGCAGCTCGTCCCCGGGCGGACCGAGGCCCTGCTGCCCCCCGAGGTCCTCGAGGCGCTGCAGGCCGCCACGGTCGAGGCGTGCCGCAACGCCCTGCGGCACGGCGCGAGGCAGGGCGTCCCCCCGACGGTGCGGGTGCGGGTGCGGGCCGACGGGGCGGGGCCGCCCGGCCCCGTGGACGGTGCGCAGGTCCAGGGGCGGCTCAGCGTCGAGGTGCGCGACGACGGGGTGGGCTTCGACACCCGCCGGTCCAGCCCGCGCCTGGGGCTGGCCGTGTCGGTGCGTCGACGCGCGGCCGTCGTCGGGGGCCGGGCCCTCGTCCGGTCCGCGCCGGGGGTGGGGACCGTGGTCCTGCTCAGCGTCCCGCTGACGGCGGCGGGGGTCCGCGCGTGACACGGGTGCAGCGGGCGTGCCTGCTGGGCACCGTCATCTGGTTGTTCTCGCACGGTCCGCTCGTCGCGCTGCTGTCGCTGCACCAGCACCGGCAGCCGTGGCTGGCCGTGACGGCACTGCTCGCGGTGCTGGCCGTGAGCGCGGCGGCCGTCGAGCCGTTGCTGGGCGGGCCCATCGAGCTGTCCCGGCGCGCGGCGGTCGCGATGGCGGTCGTCGTCCCGCTGAGCGGCCTGGCCGTCACCCCGTTCCTCGACGAGAGCCTGTGGCGCACGTACGGGAACTGGTGGCCGGGGTTGACGCAGATCGTCGTCGCCGCGCTCGTCGTCCGGCGCCGGGCCTTCGTCGCCCTGGGTGCCGAGCTCGCGTCGGCCGCCGTGCTCGGCGCGTGCATCCTCTCCTCGGACCTGCCGAACCCCGCCGTGGCGTTCGCGGCGCTCAACCAGCCGGCCATCGTGTGGTTCAGCGCCAGCGTCGGCGTGCGCCTGCTGTTCGACCGGACGGCCCGCGACGTGGCCCGCTACACCCTCGACGAGGGCGTGTCCGTCGCCGAGCGCGCGGCGACCGAGGCCCGGGGGCGCAGCGCACGCCAGCGGCGCGAGGACCTCGAGCACGACGTCGTCCCGCTCCTGCGGCGGGTCGCGCTCACCGGTCCCGACGAGCCCGTCTGGCCCACGCTGTCGCGGGCGGCGGTCACGGTCGAACGCCGTGTCCGCGACGACCTGCGGGCCCGCGAACTGCTCGACGAGGACGTGCGCGCGGCGCTGCGGCGGGCGCGCGACCGCGGGTGCGAGGTCGACGTCGTCGACGACCGGCGCGACCCGGCGAGCCCCGTCGACGGTTCCCGCGCCGGCGGTCCCGCAGCCGTTCCCACCGCCGTTCCCACCGCCGGGTTCACGGCCGAGCTGCGCACCGTGCTCGCCCCCGTGCTCGACGCGTGCGGGACGGCGCGGGTGACGCTGCGCCTGCCGCCGCAGGGGCGGTGGGCGACGTTGTCGGTCGACGGGACGGCGCAGGAGGCGGACGCCGTCGCGGCCGCGCTGCGACTGGGGCACCTGCGCGGGGTGGGGCTGCTCGTCGAGACCGACCTGCACACCGAGGGCGGGACCGGCTCCCTCTGGGCGGAACTGCGCCCCGCGCCCGAGCCCCGACCGGTGCCCTGACGCGGGGCCTCGACGCGGGGCCCTGTCCCCCGAGCTCGTCAGCCCAGCCCGTGCACCGCGAGGTACTGCCGCATCCGCCCGGCCGCCCCGACGGGGTCGGTCAGCACCCCGGCCTCGTCGGCGAGCACGAACGTCTGCGCCTGGTGCACGGCGCTGCGGGCAGCGTGCAGGCCTCCGACCATGGCGTACCCGGGCTGGCGACCGTCGAGCCAGTTGAGGAACGCGATGCCCGCCTTGTAGTACGGCGTCGGCGCCCCGAACACGTGCCGGGCCAGCGGGACCGTCGGGTCGAGGGCGGCCCGGAACCCCGCGGTGTCGCCGTCGTCGAGCCGGGTGAGCGCGGCCGCCGCGACCTGCGGGATGCCCGCGAAGATCCCCAGGAGGGCGTCGCTGTGGAACTCCCCGTCCCCTGCGATGAGGTCGGGGTAGTTGAAGTCGTCGCCCGTGTAGAGCCGGACCCCCGCAGGGAGCCGGCGCCGCAACGCCCGCTCGTGGTCCGCGTCCAGCAGCGACACCTTCACCCCGTCGACGCGGGAGGCGTTGGCCTGCACCAGGTCGCAGAACGCGTCCGTGGCCGCGGCGACGTCGCGCGATCCCCAGTAGCCGGCCAGGGCCGGATCGAACACCTCCCCCAGCCAGTGCAGGACCGCCGGACGGCGCACCTGGGCGAGCAGGCCGGAGTACAGCTCGAGGTAGTCCTCCGGACCGGCCGCGGCGGCCGCGAGGTGGCGCGAGGCCATGAGGATCGGCTGGGCGCCCGCGTCCTCGACCAGGGCCAGCTGCTCCTCGTAGGCGGCCCGGACCGTCGCGAGCGGGTGCAGGCCGGGGTTCAGCTGGTCGGTGCCGACGCCCGCGGCGATCCGCCCGCCGACCGAGGCGGCCTCCGACGCGCTGCGGCGCACCAGCTCCGCCGTCGCGACGAAGTCCAGGCCCATCCCCCGCTGCGCGGTGTCCATCGCCTCGGCCACACCGAGACCCAGGGACCACAGCCGGTGGCGGAAGGCGAGGGTGGCGTCCCAGTCGAGCACCGCGGGGGCGCCCGGGACGTTCTCGGCGTCCACCCGCGGGACGACGTGCGCCGCGGCGAACACCGCGCGGGACGCCGCCGGCCCGGTCGGGACCTCCCAGGCCACGGGCGCGGAGACCGTGTGGTCGACCAGTTCCACGGCGCCCGAGGGCGAGCGCCGCGGCAACCGCACGACCTCGCCGAGCAGCGCCCGCTCCGCGGTGACCGTCACAGCACGATCTCCTCGAGCTCGACGCGACGGCCCTGCGCGGAGGAGGCCAGCCCGGCCTCGGCCAGCCGCACTCCGCGGGCGCCGGAGAGGAAGTCGTAGGGGTGCGGGGTGTCGGCCACGACGTGGGAGACGAACTGCTCCCACTGCGTCTTGAACCCGTTGTCGAACGTCGTGTTGTCCGGGACGGGCAGCCAGTCGTCGCGGTAGCGGTGCGCCTCGGGCAGGTCGGGGTTCCACACGGCCTTGGGGGTGGCCGAGCGCGGCTGCACCTTGCAGCCGAACAACCCCGCGACGGCGCTGCCCAGGGTTCCGTCGACCTGGAACTCGACGAGTTCGTCGCGGTCGACGCGGACGGCCCAGGAGGAGTTCAGCTGGGCGACGATGCCACCCTCGAGCTCGAAGATGGCGTAGGCGGCGTCGTCGGCCGTCGCCTTGTACGCCTCGCCCTTCTCGTCGTGGCGGACCGGGACGTGCGTCACGGCGCGCGCGGTGACGGCCTCGACGGGGGCGATGGTCTGCTCCAGGACGTAGTTCCAGTGGCAGAACATGTCCGCGACGATCCCGCCGCCGTCCTCGGCGCGGTAGTTCCAGCTCGGCCGCTGCGCGGGCTGCCAGTCCCCCTCGAACACCCAGTACCCGAACTCCCCGCGCACGGAGAGGATCTCGCCGAAGAACCCCGACTCCACGAGGCGGCGGAGCTTGACCAGCCCGGGCAGGAAGATCTTGTCGTGCACGACGCCGTTCTTGACCCCGGCGCTCGTCGCGGCGCGGGCCAGGGCGACGGCGCCCTCGAGGGTCTCGGCCGTCGGCTTCTCGGTGTAGACGTGGCGCCCGGCGGCGATCGCCTTGAGGATCGACTCCTGCCGCGCCGAGGTCAGCTGGGCGTCGAAGTAGAGCGGGTAGTCGTCGTCGGCGAGGGCGCCGTCGACGTCGGTGGTGAAGTTCTCCAGGCCGTGGCGCCGGGCGATGTCGCGCAGCTTCTCCTCCGACCGGCCGACGAGCAGCGGTTCGAGCTGCACGCGGGAACCGTCGGGCAGTTCGACCCCGCCCTGTTCGCGGATCGCCAGGACGGACCGCAGCAGGTGCTGCCGGTACCCCATGCGACCCGTCACGCCGTTCATGACCACCCCGAGGCGTTGCGTCATCGCGGCCTCCTCCTGTTCCGTTGGGAATGCGCTTTCCAAAGGCTAGGCCAGCGGACCGCGTGCGTGCAAGGATCGATCGCGTGCTGACCCCGGGACTGTGCTCGGTGACCTTCCGACAGCTCGACCCGTCCGCCCTCCTCGACCTCGCCGCCCGCGCGGGCCTGGCCGCCGTCGAGTGGGGCGCCGACGTCCACGTGCCCGTCGGTGACCTCGCCACCGCCCGCGAGGTCGCCGCCCGCACCGTCGACGCCGGACTGGTCGTCGCCTCCTACGGCTCCTACTGGCGCGCCGGCCCCGAGGACGTCGGGCCGGTCCTGGCGACGGCCCGGGCCCTCGGCGCCCCGCGCGTGCGGGTGTGGGCCGGGGACACCGGTTCGGCCGCTGCGGGCGACCGGTCCCCCGTCGTCCACGCCCTGGCCGACGCCGTCCACCGCGCCGACGACCTCGGCCTCCAGCTCGGCACCGAGTCCCACGGCGGGACCCTGACCGACACGACGGCCTCCACCCTGCAGCTCCTGGCCGAGGTCGACGACCTCGCCGGCCGGCCGGCCCTCACCACGTACTGGCAGCCGACGGTCGACGCGACCGACGAGGAGGCGCTCGCCGAACTGGCCGCGCTCACCGGCCGCGTCAGCACCGTCCACGCCTTCTCCTGGGGCCCGGGCACGACGCGGAACCCGCTGCGGACCCGGGAGGCGCTGTGGACGCGGGTCCTCGACGCCCTGCGGCGCACCGGAGGCGACCACGACGTCCTGCTGGAGTTCGTGACCGACGACGATCCGGACGTCCTGGCGCGGGAGGCGACGGCACTGCAGGGCTGGTTGAACGCGGCACCGTCGACGCGCTGACTTCAGGGACCCTGTTCCTCCCCCACCCCTCTCACAGCCGCTGCTACGTTCCGGCCCAGCCGCTCGGGGGAACGGCGAAGGCACCGTGCACCAGCGACCCCCGGCTGTTCGAGAGAGGTGTCGCCGTGGGTGTCGTCCGGACCGTCGTCTTCCCTGCGCTCAGGCTCGTCGTCTGGGCGCTCATCGCGCTCGCCCTGCTGTGGATCGCGTTCGTGCGCCCGTCGGGGCGGGACGCCGACGCCGCGGCGAACCCGTCGGCCGTCGTCCAGCCGCCCGCCACCGCCATCGCCAAGGGCGACGTCGTGAACACCGTGAACCTGCAGGGCACGATCCAGGCGGACCCGGCCACGACGGTCAAGGCGACGGCCGCGGGGCAGGTCGGCAGGGTGCGCGCGGAGGTCGGCGACGTCGTCGAGAAGGGCACCCCGCTGTTCACGGTCGTCGTGACGGTCGAACCCGCCACCACCACGACCGGGACCGGGGACCCCGCCACCCCGGCCCCCGCACCCACCGCCACGACGAAGACCGTCACCGTGACGTCCACCGTCCCCGGCACCGTGGGCAGCCTCGACGTGCTCGCCGGGCAGGACGTGACCGTCGGGCAGGCCGTCGCGACGGTGAGCCCCGGGACGCTGACGGTCTCGGCCCCGCTGACGCAGGCCCAGCAGTACCGCCTCCTCAAGCCCCCGACGAGCGCCCAGGTGACTGTCCCCGGCGGCCCGGGAGCCTTCGAGTGCACCGGCCTGCGCACCGGGACCCCGACGGCCGGCGGCGAGGGCGGGTCCACGGGCGGGTCCGGCGGCGTCGACCCGTACTCCGGCGTGCCGGTCGACCCCTCGAGCGCCACGACCGGCGCGACGGTCACCTGCGCCGTCCCGGACGGGGTCCAGGTGTTCCCGGGCCTGTCGGCCGCGGTGGACGTCACGGCCGGTCAGGCGACGGGGGTCCTGCTCGCCCCGGTGACGGCGGTCCAGGGCACCGTCGGCACCGGGAAGGTCTGGACGGTCGCCGAGGACGGCAGCACGACCGAGGCGCCCGTGACGCTGGGCCTGACCGACGGCCAGAACGTCGAGATCACCGGCGGCGTCACCGAGGGCCAGCAGGTCCTGCAGTTCGTCCCGGGCACCGACACCCCGACCGACCCGAACGGCATGTACGGGATGGGCTTCTGATGAGGTCCCCCGGGCCCGGTCCGGCCGGACCGGTCGTGTCGTTGACGGACGTCTCGCGCAGCGTCCGGCTCCCCGACGGCTCCGACCTGCACATCCTCACCGGCGTCGACCTGCACGTCGCCCGCGGCGAGCACGTGGCGGTCGTCGGCCGGTCGGGGTCGGGGAAGTCGACGCTGCTGAACATCATCGGCCTGCTCGACGCCCCCACGAGCGGGCAGTACCTGCTCGACGGCGCCCCCGTCACGGGACGGTCCGCGCGCCGGACCGCGAAGCTGCGGGGTCAGACGTTCGGGTTCGTGTTCCAGCAGTTCAACCTGCTGCCCGGCCGCTCGGCGACGGAGAACGTCGCCAACCCCCTCCTCTACGGGACGGGCCGGGAGTTCCTGCGCCGCCGGCGCACCGCCCGGGAGATGCTCGAGCGGGTGGGGCTGGGCCACCGGCTGGACACCATGCCGGAGAAGCTGTCCGGTGGTGAGCAGCAGCGCGTCGCCCTGGCCCGCAGCCTCGTCCGCCGCCCCCGCGTCCTGCTGGCCGACGAACCCACCGGCGCCCTCGACGTCGACACGGGGTCGGCCGTCATGGACGTGCTCGAGGAACTCGTGCGCGTCGACGGGACGACGCTCGTCACCATCACCCACGACCTGTCCGTCGCCGCGCGGGCCGACCGGCAGTTCCGGCTCGACCACGGCGTCCTGTCCGAGATCACGGCCGACGCCGTGGCGACCGCCACCGCACACCGGGAGACGCTCTGATGGGGGTGCTGACCGGGCTGCTCGCGGCCGTCACCGAGGCGTGGAGCGAGATCCGCGTCCACCGCGTCCGCGTCGTGCTGTCCCTCGTCGGGGTGTTCCTCGCGGTGTTCGCGATGACCACGATCACGGCGGCGGGGAACATGGCGCGGCAGATGGTCGGCGAGGGCAACGAACGGGCGGCCGGCCGGCCGGCGACGCTGAACGTCAACGCCTACCCGAACGGCGTCGTGTCGGCGGAGACGACCCGGACGGCGCAGGTCGCGCTGCGTGAGGCCGCCGCCCGGCACGAGACGGCGTGGTGGGGCCTGGCCACCAAGGGGGGCAGTCAGCTCACGGTGCGGTTCCCTGCGGGGACGCAGTACGTGCAGGCCTCCACCGTCGACCCCAGCTACGGCACGATGCACCGCGTCGTCACCGAGGAGGGCCGCTGGTTCGACGGCGCCGACACCGAGGCGTTCTCGCCGCGGCTCGTCGTGAACCAGGCCTTCGCAGACCAGCTCGGCGGTTTCGACGCTGCCCGCCCGCCGACCGTCGTGCTCGGCGGCCAGACACCGGTGACGGCCACCGTCGTCGGCATCGCGGCCGGGGCCACCTACGACGAGCAGACGCCCGGCGCCTACGTCCTCAACGCCGACGCCAGCCGGTGGAACCTCACGGGCGACCCGGCGAACGGTTCGCCGCCGACCCTGGAGATGTGGGTCCCGGACGCCGACGCCGACGCGCTGGTGGCGGCCCTGCAGACCGAGGTGCAGGCCAGCCTGCCGGGGTACTCGATCTCGGTGTGGCGCCAGGACGCCGGCGACGAACTGGGGATCGTCGACACCGTCCTGGCCTACGGGGTGCGCGGCGTCGGGGTGTTCGCGCTGCTGCTCGGCGGCATCGGCGTCCTGAACGTCGGTCTGGTCACCGTGCGGCAGCGGATCCGCGAGATCGGGGTGCGCCGCAGCTTCGGCGCGACGGGCGCCCGGGTGTTCTTCGCCGTGCTGCTGGAATCGGTGGCGGCCACGTTCGTCGCCGGTCTCCTCGCGGTGATGCTCTCGATCATCCTCGTGTCGAACTTCCCGCTGGAGGCGGTCCTGCCAGCGGGGGTGACCCTGGAGGACGTCCCCCCGTTCCCCGTCTCCGCGGCCGTCGAGGGACTGCTGGCGGCCACCGCCGTCGGGGCCCTTGCAGGGCTCGTCCCGGCGACGATGGCCGTGCGGGCGAGGGTCATCGACGCGATCCGCTACTGACCGCGTCGACCGCCTGAGGGCGGGACCCTCACCAGTCGTGCAGGGTCCCGTCCAGCCGCCGGGCGACGGGCAGGTACCGCGGTTCGTACGGGAACCGGGCCGCGGCCTCCTCGTCGAACTCCACGCCGAGACCCGGGGCGTCCCCGGGGTGCATGTACCCGTCCGCGTAGGTGTACGAGGACCGGAACACCTCCCCCGCCGGGTCGCGGTGGCCCATGTGCTCCTGGATCCCGAAGTTCGGGATCGCCAGGTCCAGGTGGAGGGCGGCGGCGTGCGCCACCGGGGACAGGTCCCCCGCGCCGTGCGCGCCCGAGCGCACGCCGTACAGCTCGGCCAGCGCGTAGACCTTGCGCAGGTGCGAGATGCCGCCGGTGTGCGAGACGGACGTGCGGACGTAGTCGACGAGCCGTTCGGTGATGAGGGTCTGCACGTCCCAGATCGAGTTCAGCACCTCCCCCACGGCCAGCGGCGTCGTCGTGTGGGCCCGGATCGTCCGGAACGCCGTCTGGTCCTCGGCCGGCGTCGCGTCCTCGATCCAGAACGGCCGGTAGGGCTCCAGCGACCTGCCGAGCCGGGCCGCCTCGATCGGCGTCAGCCGGTGGTGGACGTCGTGCAGCAGGTGCACGCCGAACCCGAACCGGTCGCGGACGGCCTCGAACACCGTCGGCGCGAAGTCGAGGTAGGACGTGGTCTCCCACGTCGTCTCCTCCGGCCGCGCGCCGCTGGCCGGTTCGTAGATGCGCCCGTCGTGCTTGCTGACGCCGTACGTGCCCACGACACCGGGGACGGCGGCCTGGATCCGCACCGCGCGGTACCCCCGCTCCAGGTGCGCCGCGACGCGGTCGAGGAGTTCGGGGACGTCCCGGCCGTCGGCGTGCCCGTAGACGAGCACGCCGTCCCGGGAGGCACCGCCGAGCAACTGGTACAGCGGCAGCCCGGCGGTCTTGCCCTTGACGTCCCACAGCGCGACGTCCACCGCGGCGACGGCCGTCATGGTGACCGGCCCTCGCCGCCAGTACGCGCCCTTGTGGAGGTACTGCCAGGTGTCCTCGATGCGCGCGGGGTCGCGGCCGATCAGCAGCGGGCAGACGTGGTCGCGCAGGTAGCTCGCGACCGCGAGTTCACGTCCGTTGAGGGTCGCGTCCCCCACCCCGACGACACCGTCGCTCGTCTCGACGACGAGCGTCACGTAGTTGCGCCCGGGTGAGCTCACGACCACCCGGGCGTCGGTGATCGTGGTCAGAGCATCCCCTTGGCCGTCGTCAGCGTGCGCGAGGCGGCGTCGGCCGGGCTGGTCCGGCCGAACAGCTGCTCGGTGCCGATCGTCGTGAACTCGGTGTTCCACGCGGACGCGCCGGCCGGGGTGACCTGCGGCGGGTCGACGACCTCGGAGGCGATGGCCTGGGAGAACTCCAGCGCGATCTTCGACTGCGGCGTCAGCACGGACGCGATGTCCTCCTGCACCTTCGGGATGGCGGGGATCCCGCGTTCGGTGGTGAGGATCTTCGTCGCCTCGGGGTTGGTCAGCATGAAGTCGATGAACTTGGCGGCAGCCGCGCTCTGCTTGCTGCGCGCCGAGACCGACCAGTACATCGAGGCCTTGTTGACCATGCGGGGGGACTCGCCCGTCTTCTGCGCCGGCAGCCGCAGCAGCTTGAGCTCGTTGCCGCTGGCGGCGGCGAAGGCGGAGATCTGCGTGTGGAACTGAAGGTGGAACGCGGACTTGTTCGTCGCGAAGAGGGAGGCGTCCAACGCCGCGGTGCTGTTCTCGCTCTGGACGGAGGCCGCGGGCGTCGCCCCGGCCGAGACCAGGGAGTCGGCGTACTCGAAGAAGGCCCGCACGGTGGCCTCGTCGGCGGCCTTCTGGCCGTCCTTGGGGAAGATCTCCTGTTCGAACTGCCGCACCCAGGCCCCGACCTCGGCGGTGCCCGAGCCGTAGCCGTCGAACCCGACGACGCCCTGCGCACCGAGCTTGGAGGAGACCTGGGCGGCGATGTCGCGGAACTGCTCCCAGGTCCAGGTCTTGTCGTCGGGCATCGCGATCCCAGCCTGCTGCAGCAGGACGGGGTTCACCCCGACGGAGAAGTTGCCGACGCCGATGGGCGCACCGACCAGCTTGCCGTCGACCTTCCCGGTGTCGAGCACCTTGGTGTCCATCGCCGACAGGTCGAGGTCGTCCTCGACGGACCCGAGGTCCAGCAGGGCGCCGCGCGTGCCGTAGGCCGCGATGTAGGCCTCGTCCATCTGGATCACGTCGGGCGAGTCGTTGGCCGCGGTGCTCGTGGCGAGCTTGTCCCAGTAGGACGTCCACTCGGAGTTCTCCACGGACACCTTGATGCCCGGGTTGGCCTTCTCGAACGCGGCCGCCGCCTGCTGCGTCAGCTTCAGGCGCGAGTCGTTGCCCCACGTCGAGACGCGCAGGGTGCCGTCCCCGGAGGCCGAGGAGCCGCCGGAGCTGCCGGGGGCGCAGGCCGCGAGGGCGGTGAGGGAACTGGCGGCGGCCAGGGCGGTCACGGCCTGGCGACGGGAGGGGCCGGAGGGGTTCGCGGGGGTGGCAGGGGTCAGGTGCACGTCGGTCATGTCAGCGAGGCCGTTCTCGTCGAGGGTGAGCGGTGCGGGAGGTCGTGCAGGAGGTGTGGTGCAGGGATCACTTGCCGCCGGTCGTGGCGATCCCCTTGACCAGGAAGCGCTGACCGAACAGGAACACCAGGAACAGCGGCACGAGCGTCACGATGGACATCGCGAACATGGCACCCCAGTTGCTGCCGCTGGTGGCGTCCAGGAACTGCTTCAGGGCCACCGGGACGGTGTGGGCGTTCGGGTCGGTCAGGTAGATCAGCGGGGTGAAGAAGTCCGACCACGTCCAGATGAACGTGAAGATGGCCGTCGTCGCCAGCGCCGGCCCCATGAGCGGCAGCATCACCCGCAGGAAGATGCGGCCGTGACCGCAGCCGTCGATGCGCGCGGCCTCGTCCAGCTCCCGCGGGATCCCGCGGATGAACTGCACCATGAGGAAGATGAAGAACGAGTCGGTGGCCAGGAACTTCGGCAGGATCAGCGGGACGAACGTGTTCGTCCACCCCAGGTTGTTGAACAGGATGTACTGCGGCACCAGCACGACGTGGATCGGCACCATGACCGTGATCAGCATGATCGCGAACCACAGCGTCCGGAACCGGAACCGGCAGCGGGCGAAGGCGTAGGCCGCCAACGAGCACGCGAACAGGTTCCCGGCCACCGCACCCACGACGACGATCGCCGAGTTGACGATGTAGTGCCCGAACGGCTGCGCCAGTGCGGTCCAGCCGCCGGTGTAGTTCTGCAGCACCAGGTCGTTGATCCACAACCCCGGCGTCCGGAAGATGACCTCGGTGGGCCGGAAGCTGGAGACGAGCAGCCACAGCAGCGGGTAGATCATGACGACGCTGACCGCGATGAGCACCAGGTGCTTCACGGTCGAGCGCGCCAGGGACCGGCCGGGACGACGCCGGGGGGCGGGCCGTTGGGGCACCGCCGCGAGCGGGGCGGGGCTCTCCTGGAGATCAGTCATCGTAGAACACCCAGAACCTCGACAGCAGGAAGTTGAGAGCCGTCAGCACGCCGACGATGAGGACGAGCAGCCACGCCATCGCGGCGGCGTACCCCATCTCGAACTGGCCGAAGCCCTTCTGGTACAGGTACAGCGAGTAGAACATCGTGGAGTCCGCCGGCCCACCGGTGCCGCCCGAGACGACGAACGCCTGGGTGAAGGACTGGAACGCGTTGATGAGCTGCAGCACGAGGTTGAAGAAGATGATGGGCGACAGCAGCGGCAACGTGATCCGGCGGAACCGCGTCCACCGCGTCGCCCCGTCGACCGACGCGGCCTCGTGGTACATGACGGGGATCTGCCGCAGACCGGCCAGGAAGATCACCATCGGGGACCCGAACGTCCACACGTGCAGCAGGATGATCGTCCACAACGCGTAGCTGGGGTCCGAGACCCACCCGATCGAGGTCTGGATCCCCACGGCCCCCAACAGCTGGTTCACCAGCCCCTCGGTGCCGAACATCTGCCGCCACAGCAGGGCGATCGCGACCGACCCGCCCAGCATCGAGGGCAGGTAGAAGATCGACCGGTACAACGCCAGCCCGCGCATCCCCCGGTCCAGGACGATCGCGACCGCCAGGGCGAAGGCCAGCTGCAGCGGGACGCCGACGACGACGTAGGTGAACGTGACCTTCAGCGAGTGGTGCAGCCGGTCGTCGTTCAGCATGTCCACGTAGTTCTGGACGCCGATCCACTCCGGCGGCTGCAGCAGGCTGTACCGGGTGAACGACAGGTACAGGCTGGCCAGCATCGGCCCGATGGTGATGACGGCCAGGCCGAGGAACCAGGGTGCGAGGAACAGGTACGCGGCCTTGTTGTCGCGGTTGTTCTCCCGGCGCAGCGCCGCCTTCTCCTGCGGCGTGCGGGCCCGCCCGCGCCCTGAGCGCAGGGTGGACAGTTCGGAGATGGCGCTCACCGCGGACACCTCCCGCGGGGCGGGGTCGACGGTCGCAGGGACCGACTGTGGGACATGGACACACCTCTCCGGTCGTCGTCGAGTCCAGGGGTGGTGCTGGTCGAACGGGGTGGGACGGGTGGCGTCAGGCCCGGGACATCCGGGCGGTGACGCGGTCGGCGGGCAACCCGCCGTCGAGCCGGTGGTAGAACCCCCGGTCGGGCGTGAGGTCCGCGCGGGCCACCGTCTCCCCCTCGAGGGAGGAGGCGTACAGCGCCGTGACGAACTCCATCGTGGGACGGGTGCTCGCCAGGGTCGTCGGGTGGGGCCGGCCCGCGAGCAGGTCGCCGACGAGGTCGTGGATCTGCGCGGCGTGGTTGGACGGCACGTCCTGTCCGGCCGAGGCGGTCCAGACGTCCGTCGCGGCCGAGGAACCGGTGGAACGCTGCCCGGCACCGGGGTCCGTGCCGTTGGCCGCGGCGGTCCGCGCGTCCGGCAGCGGGTACCACGACCAGTCGGCGTCGGTGTACCCGTAGAGGTGCTCCACCTCGAGGGTCCCCGCCGTGGTGTCGATCCGGATCCGGCTCGTCTCGCGCGGGGAGAGCAGGCTCGTGGTCACCGAGGCGACGGCCCCGCTGGCGAACGTCACCGAGGCGGTGGAGACGTCCTCGAACTCCACGGGCCGGGCCACGCGGGTCGCACGGGCGTCCACGGTCCGCCACTCCCCCAGCAGGTGCAGCAGGAGGTCGATCTGGTGGATGCCGTGCCCGAGCGTGGGACCGCCGCCCTCCCCGGCCCAGTTCCCCCGCCAGGCGGGGTCGAAGTAGCTGTCCGGCCGGTACCAGAGGGTCTCGCACACGGCGACCTGCGGAACCCCGAGGGTTCCCTCGGCCAGGAGCCGGTGGGCCCGCTTGGCCCCGGAACCGTGACGGTGCTGGAACACCACGAACACCGCGCCCGGGCTCGTCGCCTCCGCCTGCGCGATCCGGTCCATGTCGGCGAGGTTGACCGTCGGGGGTTTCTCCAGCAGCACGCAGGCGCCGAGCCCGAGCAGTTCGACCGTGGTGTCGGTGTGCGTGCCGGGCGGGGTGCAGACGGAGACCAGCTGGACGTCCTGGGCGACCAGGTCGGACAGCGAGGTGCAGGCGCGGGCACCGACCTCGGCCGCGAACGCCTCCGCCGCCGCCGGGTCCACGTCGTGCACCGCGACGAGTTCGACGCGCGGGTCGGCGGCGTAGGCGCGGCCGTGCGAGCGGGCGATGCCGCCGCAGCCGACGATCCCGACGCGCAGCACGTCCTCGCCCGCGGGGTTCACTGCGCCGCCCCCGTCATCCGGGCGTCGCGCTGGGCGGTGAGGGCGATGCGCATCACCTCGAACGTGTGCGCCTGCGGGCAGGCCGTCTCGGTGCGGTGGCGCACGTCGTGGACGAGGGCCGGGTAGTACGGCAGGTCCACGTCCGAGCAGTCGATCCGCTGCGTCGTCTCCCCGTCGACGAGGAACAGGTGGTCCCCACCCTCGCGGCCGGCGAGGTCGACGTACTTGCGCAGCTCGATGAAGCCCTCGGTGCCCAGGATCGTCATCCGCCCGTCGCCCCACGTGGGCAACCCCTGCGGGGTGTACCAGTCCACCCGGACGTACCCGTGGGCGTGGTCGGAGGCCAGCGTCATCTCCCCGAAGTCCTGCATCCCCGGGGACTCGGGGTGGGTGTAGTTCGCCACCGTGCTCGCGACGACCTCGCCGGTGCTCGATCCGGTGTAGAAGAGGAACTGGTCGACCTGGTGGCTGGCGATGTCGGCGAGGATCCCGCCGGTGCGGTGCCGGTCGTAGAACCACTCCGGCCGGCCCTCGCCGCCGGCGAGGTGGGCGCGGTCGCCCTCGCGGTGCGGACCCAGCCCGATCGTCTGCACGACGCGGCCGATCCGTCCGGCCTGCACCAGTTCCCCCGCCTTGACCGCCGCGCGGACCTCGAACCGCTCGGAGAACGTCACCGACCAGAACCGGCCCGATTCGGCGACGGCCTTCTCGACCTCCTCGAGCTGGTCGAGGGTGACGCAACCGGGCTTGTCGGCGACGACGTCCTTGCCGCCGCGCAGCGCCTGGACGGCGATCGGGCCGCGGCGGTCGGGGACGGCCGCGGTGACGACGAGGTCGACGTCGGGATGGGTCAGCAGGGCGTCGACGTCGTCGAACCACGGCACGTCGGGCCAGCGCTGCGCGACGGTGCGGGCGACGGCCGCCGCGGGGTCGTCGGAGGCGAACCCCACGAGCTCGCAGCCCTGGCCGAGCAGGCCGGCGATCTGCCCGAGCGCGTGGGGGTGGTCCAGACCGACCGCAGCGAACCGCAGGGGTCGGTCCTGGGGAGGAGTGCTCACCGTGGGTCCCATCTCGGAGGCGGTGTCGACCACCAGAGTGATCGATAATCTTCGTTGACTGCGGGTACTCTAGTTATCGATCACTCGGGGTGTCAACGACATTCGGGAAGCGGTTTCCCGAGAGGTGGGCCGTGGTACGACAAAGCACGCAGACCGGCATGCCGGCGAAGAAGCCGACGATCTACGAGGTCGCGGCGCTGGCCGGGGTCTCGCACCAGACGGTCTCCCGGTACCTGCGCGGCAACGGCGGTCTGCGGCCGGACACGTCCGAGCGGGTCGAGGCCGCCATCGGTCAGCTGAACTACCGGCCGAACCTCATCGCCCGCTCGATGCGCACGCGACGCACGGGGCGCCTGGCCCTGCTCGTGCCGTCCACGACGGGGCTGCCGCTGCGGTTGATCTCGGCCGTGGTGTCCGGCGCCCACGACGCCGGCTACGCCGTCGACCTCATCGGCCGCGAGGGCGCGGCCGGTGCTCCCGGCGCCGGCGCCGACCACTGGCAGGACGTCGCCGACTCCGGTGAGTTCGAGGGGGTCCTCACCCTGGGGTCCGGACCGCACACCCCGCAGGCCACGGGCACCACGGCCGTGGTGGCGGTGACCCACTACGACGACGAGATGCGCACCCGCGGGGCCCTGGCCGACGGCGCCGTCTGCGGGCAGATCGTCCGGGCGCTCGCCGACCTCGGGCACCGGCACTTCCTGCACGTCAGCGGCCCGGCCGAGTACGCCTCGGCCCGCAACCGCCAGCAGGTCTTCCTCGAGACCACGGCCGAGCTGGGTCTGTCCGCCACCGTCGTCGCGGGTGACTGGAAGGGGCGGTCCGGGCACGACGCCGTGATGGGTCTGCCGCGGGACACGCCGGTCACGGCCGTCGTCGCCGGCAACGACCACTCCGGCCTCGGGGCGATGCGCGCCGCGGTCGAGCGCGGGTGGCGCGTGCCCCGCGACCTCAGCGTCTTCGGCTGGGACGACCACGACTGCGGGCGGTTCAGCACACCCACCCTGTCGACGGTGGCCAACGACGTCGAGCGCCAGGGCCGCGAGGCGGTCCAGCGGCTGGTGGCGCTGATCCGCGGGGAGGAGCCCCCCGCGCCGGACCCGCGGTCGGTGCACACGTTCCTGCCGCGCGAGTCGATCGGGCCGGCCCCCGTGAAGCGCCCGCGGCTGCGTCCCCCGCACGGCTGAGCCGGCGGGGGCCGCAGCCCACGTGTCAGTGCGAGAGCGCCAGGTAGGCCAGCAGGTCGTGCCGGGTGATGACGCCGACGGGCTTGCCGTCCTCGACCACGACGGCCGCGTCCGCGGTGGAGAAGACCTCGCGCGCGTCGGCGACGGACTGACCCGCCCCGACGAGCGGCAGCGGCGGACCCATGTGGGCGCTGACCGCGTCCGACATCTTCGCCTTGCCCGTGAACAGCGCGTCCAGGACGGCGCGCTCGTTGACCGAGCCGGCGATCTCCCCCGCCATGACGGGCGGCTCGGCACCGACGACGGGCAGCTGCGAGACGCCGTACTCGCGCATGATCTCGATGACGTCGTGGACCGTCTCGGTCGGGTGCGTGTGCACGAGGGCCGGCAGCCCGGCCGACTTCTGCCGCAGCACGTCGGCGACGGTGCCGCCCTCCTCGGAGTCGAGGAAGCCGTAGGAGGCCATCCAGTCGTCGTTGAAGATCTTGCCGAGGTAGCCGCGGCCGGAGTCCGGCAGCAGCACGACGACGACGTCGTCCGGGCCGAGGTCCTTGGCCGCGCGCAGGGCCGCCACGACCGCCATGCCGCAGGAGCCGCCGACGAGCAGGCCCTCCTCGCGGGCGAGACGGCGGGTCATCTGGAAGGAGTCCGCGTCGGAGACGGCGATGATCTCGTCGGGGACGGAGGGGTCGTAGGCCGTGGGCCAGAAGTCCTCCCCCACACCCTCGACGAGGTACGGACGGCCGGTGCCGCCGGAGTAGACCGAGCCCTCCGGGTCCGCGCCGACGACGCGGACCGGCCCCTGCTCCTTGAGGTAGCGCCCGGTGCCGGTGATGGTCCCGCCGGTGCCCACCCCCGTGACGAAGTGCGTGACCTTGCCCTCGGTGTCGGCCCAGATCTCCGGACCGGTCGTCTCGTAGTGGCTGCGCGGGCCGTGCACGTTGCTGTACTGGTCCGGCTTCCAGGCGCCCTCGATCTCGCGGACGAGGCGGTCGGAGACCGAGTAGTAGGACTGCGGGTCCTCCGGCGGCACGGCCGTCGGGCAGACGACGACCTCGGCGCCGTACGCCTTGAGGACGTTGCGCTTGTCGACGCTGACCTTGTCGGGGCAGACGAAGACGCACTTGTACCCGCGCTGCTGGGCGACGAGGGCGAGGCCGACACCGGTGTTGCCGCTCGTCGGCTCGACGATCGTCCCGCCCGGCTCGAGGGACCCCTCGGCCTCGGCGGCCTCGATCATGCGGGTGGCGATGCGGTCCTTCACGGAGCCGCCCGGGTTGAGGTACTCGACCTTCGCGAGGACGGTGCAGGCCAGGCCCTCGGTCACCTTGTTGAGCTTGACCAGCGGGGTTCCGCCCACGAGGTCGACGACGGTCTCGGCGTAGCGCATGGACGCCATCATCCCAGGAGCTACAGGGCCCTCCGCACACGGACGAGCACGTCGTGGGCCGCGTCCAGCGTGGTGGCGTCCCCGCAGCGGAGGACGTCCGCTCCGAGGACCGCGAGCTGGTCGCCGAGGCCGTGCGTCGCGAGCCGCGGCACCGTGCGCCGTGGCTGTCCCTCGGCGTCAGCCGCGAGGTCGGCCAGGTCCTGCGCGGCGGCGCGGACGACGTCGGCGGCCGACGTGCTCTCCCCCGGCCGCGGGCGGTCCAGGCGCGTGAGGGGCAGTCCCCGGATGCGGTCGGTCTGCAGGGCCAGGAGACGCGAGAGCTCGGTGCGCCGGGACTCCGGCGCACCGAGCTCGTCGGTGGTGCTCACGCTGCTGCGCGTCAGTCGTTGCCCCGCAGGATGGCGATGAGGCGCAGGATCTCCAGGTACAGCCAGACCAGCGTCACCATGAGGCCGAAGCCCGCGCGCCAGGACTCCCTGACCGGCAGCCCGTTCTTGATGCCCTGCTCGATGTAGTCGAAGTCGAGGACGAGGAACAGCGAGGCCAGGACGACGCCGAACGCGCTGACCAGGACGGCGAGCGGCCCGCCGCCGGAGTAGATGCTCGTGCCCCCGAAGAGCGCGAACGCGAGGTTCGCGAGGCCGAACACCAGGTACCCGACACCCGCGATGAGCAGGATCTTGGTGAACTTCGGGCTGTTCCGGATGACGCCCGTCTTGTAGGCGATGAGCATCCCGGCGAACGCGGCCAGCGTGCCGAGGACGGCCTGCTGGACGATCCCGTTGTACAGCGAGGCGTAGAACGTCGAGATGGCGCCGACGAACACGCCCTCGAGGGCCGCGTAGGCGAACATGACGCCGGGACGGACCTTCTTGGACACCTGCGCCCAGATCCCGAGGACCATGGCGACGAGGGCCGGCACGATGACGAGCTCGAAGCCCATGCCGCTGCGGACACCGAGGTACCCGACGCCGGCACCGACGAGCAGGACGGCGAAGAGCGACGCCGTCCGCAGGACGACGTCGTCGAGGGTCATGCGGCGCGACTGCGCCGCGGTGGCGGACGGCTTCTGGTACCAGTCCTCGAGCGTGCGCGCGGAGGCGTCGGGCGCGTCGACGGGGCGACGCTGCGCCGAGCTGGGCGCGTCGAACGTGGCGTAACCGTTCCGCTTCCACTCGTTGCTGCGCGCGAAGACCGGGTTCTTGCTCTCCATGGCTCCCCTCCGGAGCGGGTGCTGTTGACCGTGCCAACGCCCCGCACCCTGGAACGGTTCCGGAGTCCGGTCACAGGATCATCACGATGGAGTACCCGGGACGGGGATCGAACCCGCACGCCGCGAACGGCCCGGGGGTTTAAGCCCCGTGCGCCTACCAGTTACGCCACCCGGGCTCACGCCCACCACCGCGTCGGGCTCATCCTGCCAGCAGCGGTCGTGCCGCCGGGTCGGGGTCGTCAGGACCGGGCCGCGCGCTCGAACTCCGCGAAGGGGTGCGACAGCGCCGTCATCGCCACGGCCTCGCGGTGGAAGAGCGCGGCCTGCACCCAGCCGAGCAGCACCCCGGCCTTGCGGCTCGGCGTCGGCACCTTGGACAGGTGGTAGAGCCGGTGCACCAGCCAGGCCGGGTACCCCCGCACGCGGACTCCCCGCAGCTCGGCGACGCCCTGGTGCAGACCGAGGGAGGCCACGGACCCCACGTCGGCGTGCCGGTACTCGCGGGGCCGTCCGCCGCGCAGCACCGCGAGGACGTTGTCCGCCAGTCGGCGCGCCTGCCGCACGGCGTGCTGGGCGTTCGGGGCGCACGTCGCGCCGGGCCGGGTGAGGTCCGGCACGGCGGCGCTGTCGCCCGCGCCCCAGGCGCCCACGACCCCCTCGACGCGCAGGTCGGCCCCCACCCGCAGCCGGTGGTCCTCGTCGAGGGGCAGGTCGGTCGCCTCCAGCACGGGGTGGGCCTTGACCCCCGCCGTCCACACGACGGTGCCGGCCTCCAAGGCCCGCCCGTCGGACAGCACGACGCAGCCGTCCGTGCAGGACGTCATCGTGGTGCCCAGCGCCACCTCGATCCCCCGGTCGGCCAGCACGCCCAGGGCGTAGCGCCCGAGCCCCTCCCCGACCTCGGGCAGGATGCGGCCCGTGGCCTCGACGAGCACGAAGCGCAGGTCGGACGTCGTCAGACCGGGGTGCAGGCGCAGCGCGTAGCGCGCCATGTCCTCCAGCTCGCCGATGGCCTCGACCCCCGCGTACCCGCCGCCGACGAAGACGAACGTGAGCGCCCGCTCCCGCACGGCCGGGTCGGTCGACGCCTCGGCGAGGTCGAGCCGGCTGAGGACGTGGTTGCGCAGGTGCACGGCCTCCTCGACGCTCTTGAAGCCGACGGCGTGCTCGGCCAGGCCGGGCACCGGGGCCGTCCGCGCCACCGAACCAGGGGCCAGCACCACGACGTCGTAGTCGAGGTCGCGTTCGGCGCCGTCGACGGTGCGGACGACCGCCCGCCGCTGCGCGTGGTCGAGCCGGACGACGTCCCCGGTCACGACCTCGGCTCCGTCCCCCACGCCGGACAGGCTGCGCCGCAAGGAGACGACGACGTTGCGGGCGTCGATGGAACCGGCCGCCGCCTCGGGCAGGAACGGGTGGTAGGTCATGTAGCCGCGCGGGTCGACGACCGTCACGCGCAGCTCGCCGGACCGCGCGCGGCGCAGGAGCCGCAGCGTCGTGGTGAGCCCGACGTGGCCGCCGCCCACCACGAGGACGCGGGTGGGGGCGGACCGGAGCACGGCCAGAGCCTACGAGCCGGCACCGAGCGGGCCGTGCGGGCCGTCCTGCCCGCGGCCGACCGCCGCCGCGCGGGCGACGACGGCGTCGAGCATGGCCTCGGTGAGCCGGCCCGTGGAGGTGTTCTGCTGGCTGACGTGGTAGCTGCCGAGCAGCCGGACGGGTCCGTGCGGCCCGCCGAGCTCGGCCTCGGCGCCGTGGCCGAACCGAG